>PGZL01000006.1:0-77212 GCA_002840095.1 Gammaproteobacteria bacterium HGW-Gammaproteobacteria-1
CTTGTCCACGTCGCCTACGGCGTACTCAAGTCAGGAATGCCATTCAATCCGGCACTTCATGGGCTCGCGTGTGCTTGACCTGGATAACAGTATCTACATTGATTGATGCCGCTCAGAACCCCGGCACGTCGCGGCCCTGCGGATAGCTCACGTCGTAGCCGAAGCGGATGGTCTGTTTTTCCTGCGGCTTCAGTTCCTGTTTCCACAGCAGCACGCCGACATTGCCGTCCACGTCGCGTTCGGCGGGCGGCGTAGTGTCGTCGCTGAGCGCCACCTTGATCTGCTGATCGCGCGCCACGGGGATCTGATCATAGATGCTCACCGGCAGCGCGATGCGATGGCGGTTGTGCACCTCGATGCGGTAGCGCCGCTCGACGCGGTTGTCCTTGCTGAACACGCCCTTTTCGCTGCGCTCGTCCTGCACCACGTGATACTGCACTTCCACGGCGTCGTCGCTGCCGAAGGCGAGGGCAGGTTTGGCGCCGGGGCGCAGCGTCTCCTGCGTCACTTCGCCGACATAGGTGTCGTCGCGCGTGAGGCGCCAGCTGCCGGGCAATAGCGACGCGTCGCCCGTCAGCTCGAACTCGGCATAGAGGAAGGCGCGGCTGTCCAGGCGCGGCACGCTGCGTGCTGCCAGCTGCACGGCGAACTCCTGTTTCGCCAGCACAAAGCGCAGGCGCGCATTGTCCGCCGCCACCGACACCTTGCCCGGCACGCGGTAACTGACCGCGAAATCGCTCGCCACGGTTTCGGCCACCTGTTCCTCGGCCTCCATCATCGGCGCGGAGGCCATCACGCCGGCCAGCATTTCATCAGCCTTCATTTCACGCTTGGCGCGCGCCTCCATCGGCATGGGGCGCGGGAAGTCGATCCACCAGGGATGCAGTTCCGGCATGGCCGCTCCGGCGGCGGGGCGCGCGGTGGAGAGGGTGAGGGCGACCTCGCTCCAGTCCTCGCCGCTGGCCTGGCGCACCCAGGCCGCCTGGGTCAGGTGCAGCCGGCGCTGTTCGGTGGCCAGACGCGCGTCGTATACCGGCGACCACGATGCGCCTGGAACCTGATAGGTCAGCTCGAAGGTCGCCGGCCCGGCCTGGGCGGCCTCGACGTGGATGGCGGCAGTGATGCTGTCGCGCCGCCCGCTGCGGATCTGGTTCAGCTCCTGCTCCGCCTTCTTGATCTGTTCGTCGAGACTGCGCGACTCCTTTTGCAGCGCGACGCGGGCCTTGTTGGTATCGGCCATGCCGTTGCCGATGGCCTGCCAGGCCGCCGGCCATTTTTCCGGGGCGAAAGTGCCGCCGCTGTCCTCGCCCTGTGCGCCGGGCAGCTGCGCCAGCTTTTCGATGAAGGCCGCCTGGGTGTCCAGCGCCTGGCGGCGCCCGTCCAGCAGCGCCTTGTCGTCGAGCAGGGTGCGCAGCGCCGCCGCCAGCTTTTGTTCCCTTTCCTGCGCCAGCTGCGCGCTGAACACGCGGCGGGCCTCCACCGCACCGATGAGCAGCCTGCCGCCGCCCTGGCCGCGTACCTGGAGCGACGGCTCGGACAGCCGCGCCGGCAGGTTGGCGACGAGCAGCGTATGGCTGCCCGCGGGCAGCTCGACGCTCACCCGCCGCGTCACCTGGGCCCGATCGGGATACACCGTCACGGCTTCTATGCTGCCGGCGGACTGCGTGATGTCGCGGGCCGCGGCGGGCAGCGACAGGAACAGCAGGGGAATGAGCAGCAGGGATGTCCTTGCCATGACGGGCTCCTTGAATGGGATAAAAGCTCACCGTAGCGCCGCCATGGGGCGTGGTCAATCCGGGGGGCGAAAAGCAGAAACCCGCCATGGGGCGGGTTGGGAATATGGCGCGCCCGACAGGATTCGAACCTGTGACCTTCGGTGTCGGAGACCGATATTCTATCCAGCTGAACTACGGGCGCGTAGGACGGCATAGCTTACATGGCGCGTCGGGGCGCGTCCACGCCCGGCGACGCTTCAGGGTTCCGGCCCCCGCCCCATGCGGTTATACTACGCGGCCTGTCAGCGGCCCGATGGCCGCATAACCGAATTGTCCGGTAATGGGCGCCGATCCGGCGCAAAAACTTCAGAGAGAGGGAGACGGCGGTGAGCCAGAAAACCAGCACTTATTTCGGTACTTCCGTGGCGGTACTTGTTGTGGTCGGCGCGCTCATCGCGCTGATACTGAACCTGATGTCGGGCCTGGTCGGCGGCGGCGACGCCGCGTCGGCTGACATGAGCGCGGCCGCGGTGGAGGCCCGCATCGCGCCGGTGGGCAAGCTGAACACCGGTGCCCCCATCGCCGTGGCCGCCGCTCCGGCACCGGCCGCCGCCGCCCCCGCTGCTGCCCGTTCCGGCGATGCCGTGTACAACGCCTCCTGCGTGGCCTGCCACGGCACCGGCGCCGCCGGCGCTCCCAAGCTGGGCGACAAGGCGGCCTGGGGTGATCGCATTGCCCAGGGCATGGACACCCTGGTCCAGCACGCCATCGCCGGCTTCCAGGGCAAGACCGGCGTGATGCCGCCGCGCGGCACCTGCGGCACCTGCTCCGACGACGAGCTGAAGGCGGCGGTGGAGTTCATGGTGTCCAAGGCCAAGTAAGTGCCCGACCCGCTGTCGTAAAAAAGGCCGGGGAAACCCGGCCTTTTTTATTGCCTGCCGTGCAAGGCGGCGGGCCTAGCGCACCGCGACGTCGTCCCCGGCCGCTTCCGGCGCTGCGCCGTGCAGGACGCGGAAGTGCGCGGCCTGTTCCCTGCCCATGTATTTGGCCAGCACCTTGGGATCGGTCTGGCGCAGGTCGACCATGATCAGGCCGTCGAGGGCGTTGTTGAAGGCCTCGTCGACGTTGAAGCCGAGGATGTGTCCGCCCAGTTTCAGGTACTGGCGCAGCAGCACCGGCACGCCTTTCTGATCGCGCTCCATGGCCGACACCAGCTCCGACAGCTGCTCCAGATCGCCCGGCGCATTGTGCCGCAGCCATACCGGCCCCAGCGGCGCGCGGAACGGCCGGCGCGGCCGCACCAGGCGCGCCAGTTGCGGCAGGTAGTTGTTGGCGCGCAGAAACTGCACCAGCAGCTGTTGCGACTGCGTGGCGTAGTCGCCGCTGATGCTCACCGGGCCGAACAGCGTGCGGTAATGGGGATGGCGCGCCACAAACTGGCCGATGCCTTTCCACAGCAGCAGCAGCGGCGAATAGCTGCGCTGGTATTCGGGGCGCACGAAGGAGCGTCCCAGCTCGATGGCGGGGCCGAGCTGTTGCAGCAGGTGGCGGCGGTAACGGAACAGGGAGTGGGTATACAGTCCTTTGACGCCGAAGCGACGGGCAATTTCATCGGCCAGCCCGAGACGGTAGGCCCCCACCACCCTGCGCTGCTCCTTATCCCAGATGAACAGATGCAGATAGTAGGCATCGTACAGATCGATGTCGCGACTGCTGCCGGTGCCCTCGCCGGCCGCGCGGAAAGTGATCTCGCGCAGGCGGCCGATTTCCTGCAACAGCCACGGCATCTGGCCGGCGCGGGCATACCACACCTGAAACTCCCCGCTTTGATCCAGCAGCTGCTCCTGCGGCAGCGCCTCCACCTCGGCGCACAGCAGCGGCGCCGCCACCGCGGCGGCGATGTCCTCCTGCGCACGGCCGGGGAGACACGCGGGCTGCGCCGGGCAGGCATCGTGGGCGGCGAGGGCGTAACAGCGCAGGCGCAATTGTGCGGTCATGGCGTCGTCATCAAGCGTCTTGAGCCGCGCAAACGGAAGCGGCGTGCCAACGTGCACGGCGATGGTGCGGTTGCGCTTGTTGAGCAGTTCGCGCGGCAGCAGGGCGGTGCGCAGGCGCGGATGCAGCAGGCCGGCGAGCTGGAACATGAGGCTGTTGCTGCCGGGGAAATACATCGGCAGCACCGGGGCCCCGGTGCGGCGCACCAGGCGCGCCACGGTGTTGTTCCACGGCGGATCAATGGTGCCGCCGCGCAGGTGCAGATGCGATACCTCGCCGGCGGGAAAGATCACCAGCAGGCCGCCCTGCTGCAGATGGGTCAGCGCCTGCTTGAGCGGGCGCAGATTGCGGCCGGCGGCACCGTCGCCGCCGAAGGGGTCGACGCTGATGAACAGTTCGCGCAACTCCGGTATGCGTTCCAGAATAAAATTGGCGAGTATCTTCACGTCGGGACGGACGCGGCGCAGCTGCTGCGCCAGGATCACGCCTTCCAGCGCGCCGAAGGGATGGTTGGCGACCACCACCAGCGGTCCGCTGGCCGGGATGCGTTGCAGTGCCTCATCGGTGCAGTGCACGCCGATGTTGAAGGTGTCCAGGGCCTGTTGCAGGAAGGCGTCACAGTCCGCCACCGGCGGTAGCGCCTGGTACATGCGGTCGAGCCGCGCCAGGGAAAACGCCTGCTCCACCGTGCTTTCGAGCAGGCGGTTCAATCCGCCGTGGCGGGTAATGCGCAGGCTGCCGTTGAGACGGAAGGGGTGGGCGCGTTCACACGCGGTCATGACGTTCCTCCACTGGGAATAAGGGTAATGGTGGAACGTTAGTGAGGTTGTGTGACTGGCGGATGACGGGAATGCTTCAGTTTCGAGTTTCGAGTTTCGAGTTTCGAGTTTCGAGTTTCGAGTTTCGAACCCGAAACGTTTTCTTCATCCTCCCGTAGTCTCGGCGCAACATTCGGCGGTCACAGTGCGCGCATCGCAGCGACGGAGGAGTGCCGCCATGAGCAGCCTGCAGTTACGCGCCATCTTCATCTCCGATGTCCATCTCGGCACGCGCGATGCGCAGGCCGAACACCTGCTGGATTTCCTGCGCCATACCGACAGCGACTATCTCTATCTGCTGGGCGACGTCATCGATTTCTGGAAGGCGCAGAGCGGCTGGTACTGGCCGCGGCTGCACACCGAGGTGGTGCAGGCGGTGATGGAAAAGGCGCGGCGCGGCACCCGGGTCATCTATGTGCCGGGCAATCACGACGAATGGTTGCGCGATTACGCCGGTGCGGAATACAACGGCATCGAGGTGCGTCTCGGCCTGGTGCACGAAACCCTTGCCGGCCAGCGTCTGCTGCTGCTGCACGGCGACGAGTTCGACAGCGCCGTGCGCTGCAACCGCCTGCTCAGTCACGTGGGCAGCGGCTTCTACGACGTCCTGCTGTTTCTCAACCGGGCCTACAATCGCGTGCGCCGCCGTCTCGGCTTTCCCTACTGGTCACTGTCGGCGTGGATCAAGGGGCGGGTGAAAAATGCGGTGGAATACGTGCAGCGCTTCGAACAGGCGGCCTTGCACGAAGCGGCGCGCCACCGCGTCGACGGCCTGGTCTGCGGCCACATCCACAAGCCGGAACTGCTGCACGAGGATGGTCTGAGCTACGCCAATACCGGAGACTGGGTGGAGCATTGCAGCGCGCTGGTGGAAACCCGCCAGGGCGAGTTGCGGCTGATACGCTGGGCAGAGGAAAGCATGCACTGGCTGCAGGACGCGGCGGCGGATGCCGCCGCCCCGGCACCGGTAGCCGTCCCGGCAGGCTGAGCGGCGCCGCTGGGCCGGCAGGCTTCGCGTACCCCGATCGGGGCAGACGGCTACATTTTCCCGGCAACAGCGCTATACTCGGCCGGTCGCTTGGTTGCCAGGTACGGCGTTCACGGATGAGACTCTCCCCTCTTTGGTCAGGCATGACGGTGGCGGTGGCCATACTGCTGCTGGTTGTTTCCCTGAACCATTACGATCAGCGCCGGCTTGAGGCGCGGCAGCAGGCCGAGGTGGCGCAGGAGCTGCGCGTGCTCCGTGCCCGCATCGAAGGGCTGCTCGACAAGTATCTGTATCTGGCCGCAGGCCTGGGCGCTTACGTCGCCACCCATCCCGATGTCTCCCCCGACGAATTTGCCGCGCTGATTCAGCACCTGGCGCAGGGCGACGCCCTGTTGCGCAGCGCCAGCCTGGCCGGCGACAGCGTGCCCAGCTACGTCTATGCCGCGGTACCGCCGCCGGCGGGCGGCGAAACCTTGCGGCTGCACCTGCACCTGCCTCTGGCCTTGTCTGGCCGGGCGGGCGGACCGACGCATCAGGCCCTGGTCGAAATAGGCCTAGACCAGCCGGCGCTGCTGACCCACGCGGGGTTGCCGGCGGCGTCGGAGCGGCTGCTGTTGGTGCTGCGCAACGAGGATGGCCGGATCCTCGCCGGAACCCCGGAACTGTTTGCCGACGCCCAGGCGGAACTGGCGGTGATGCTGCCCGAGGGCAGCTGGACCCTGGCCGGCCGCGCCCGGCCGCCGGTGCATGCCACGCCCTGGCAGGTGTGGCTGGGCGCCGTGTGTGCCCTGCTCGCCGGCGTGCTGACCTGGTTGCTGCGCCGCGAACAGCTGCACACCCGGCGCCTGGCCCTGCACGACTGCCTGACCGGCCTGCCCAACCGCCGCCTGTTGCAGGATCGGGTGCAGCAGGCCTGCACCACGGCGGCGCGCTCGGGCCGGCGCATTGCCCTGATGTACCTGGACCTGGACAACTTCAAGCCGGTCAACGACAACTACGGCCACCACGCCGGCGATCAGGTGCTGCGCGAGGTGGCGCTGCGCCTGCGCGGATGCGTGCGCCGCAGCGACACCGTGGCGCGGGTGAGCGGCGATGAATTCGTGCTGGTGCTGGAGGAGCTGGCCGCCGCGCCGGAGGCCGAGGCGGTGGCGGACAAGGTGCTGGCGTCCTTTGCCCGCCCCATCATTTCCGGCGAGCATGCCTTTGTGCTGGGATGCAGCATCGGCCTGGTGGCCATGGATCCCGGTTGCGACGTGGACCAGGCGCTGGCACGGGCCGACAGCGCCATGTATCAGGCCAAGCGTGACGGCAAGAACAGCTATCGCTGGTACAGCGCCGAGCCGGAGCAGCTGCAACTGGCCGTGCCGGCGGCGGTGGCCTGCGCCTGCGCCGGAAACTAATCGGCAGCTCCCTGACGTACTTCCGCCCGGCCCTCGCCGCGCGGATCGCTGGCCGCCAGCACGCGGCCGCCCTCCCTGTCCCACCATACCGCCTGCATGTTGCCCCAGGGCTGCTCGGCCTGTTGCAGGGTGTGGCCGCGCAGAACCAGCTCGTCCTGCACGGCGTCGGCCAGCGCCCCCGGTTCGAACTGCAGCACGTCCGGCAGGTACTGGTGGTGATAGCGCGGTCGCGCCACCCAGGCGGCCGGCTCTCTGCCGGCGGCAAATTCCAGTACGCCCAGCAGCACCATGGTGATGATGCGGCTGCCCCCCGGCGTGCCGAGGATCGCCGTGCCGCCGGGGCCGTCGACGAAGGTCGGCGTCATGCTGGACAGCGGCCGCTTGCCCGGGGCGATGGCGTTGGCCGCGGCGCCCACCAGGCCGTAGGCGTTGGGGACGCCGGGCTTGGCGGAAAAATCGTCCATTTCATCGTTGAGCAGGACGCCGCTGCCTTCGGGCATGAAGCCGGAGCCGAAGGGATAGTTGATGCTCAGGGTGGCGGCGACCCGGTTGCCCTCGCGGTCGAGGACGGACAGGTGGGTGGTGTGGTTGCCGCCCGGCGCGGCGGCCGCCGCCGTCAGCGCGCTGCTCGGCGTCGCCTGTTGCGGGTCGATGCCCGCGCGCAGCTGTGCCGCATAGGCCGGGTCGGTGAGGCGTTGCACGGGCACGGCGACGAAACCCGGATCGCCGAGGAACTCGGCCCGGTCGCGATAGGCGCGGCGCATGGCCTCGGTGGCGAGGTGAACGCGGTCGGTTTCTGCCAGGGCCTCCCAGTCGTAGCCGGACAGGATGTTGAGCATTTGCAGCAGGGCGACGCCGCCGGACGAGGGCGGCGCGGCAGTGGTGATGCGGAAACCGCGGTAGCTGCCGCGCAGGGGGGCCCGCTCCACCACGCGGTAGGCGCGCAGATCTTCCCCGCTCCAGATGCCGCCGGCGGCGCCGACCCCGTTCAGCAGCGCCTTGGCCGTCGCGCCGGCGTAAAAGCCTTTTTCTCCCTCCCGTCCCAGGCGTTCCAGGGTGCGGGCCAGATCCGGCTGGCGGATGCGGTGGCCCAGGGGCGGTACCGCTCCGTCCCTGAGGAAGGTGCGCGCCGCCGCCGGCGAGGCGCGCAGCGCGTCCAGGCGAAAAGAGGCCATGCGCCGATAGTGCTCGCTTACTTCAAAACCTTCGCGGGCGTAGCGGATGGCAGGGGCGAGGCTGCGCGCCAGGGGCAGGCGGCCGTAGCGGGCGGCGATGTGCGCCAGGGCCGCCGGCTCGCCGGGGATGGCGGCGGCGAGGGCGCCGTCGATGGAACGGCCGGGGATCACCCCGCCCTGGGCGTCCAGGTACAGGTCGTGCCGCGCCGCCAGCGGCGCGGTCTCGCGCCCGTCCACCATTACCTCGCGGCCGTCGGCGGCCCGGCGCAGCAGCCAGAAGCCGCCGCCGCCCAGGCCCGAGCTGTAGGGCTCGACCACGGCCAGGGCCGCGCTCACCGCCACGGCGGCATCGAAGGCGTTGCCGCCGGCGGCCAGGATTTCGTGGCCGGCGGCGGTGGCGAGGGGGTGGGCGCTCGCTATCGCCGCCGCGGGCGGGCGTTCCACCGCCTGGGCGGGCAGCCAAAGGACCAGCAGGAGCAACAGGGCACGGGCATGCACGGCAGTACCTCGCAAATGAAAAAGGCTCCCGACGGAGCCTTTTTCACTACAGTAACGCGGGTTTATCAACCCTTTTGCAGCTTTTCGTACTTGGCCTGCAGCTGCTCGGGGGTTTCCACGTGGTTGGGGTCGTGGGGAATGCAATCCACCGGGCAGACTTCCACGCACTGCGGGGTGTCGTAGTGGCCGACGCATTCCGTGCACAGATTGGGGTCGATGATGTAAATGTCGTCGCCCTGCGAGATGGCGCCGTTGGGGCACTCGGGCTCGCAAACATCACAATTGATGCACTCGTCGGTGATCATCAGTGCCATGGACTTCTAACCTCCTGCTGACGGGCGCCGGGGCGCCCTATGGATACAATGTGCTCTATATTAGCGCAATCTGTTTTCAAGTGCAGCCAGCACCTTGGGGTGGACGAAGGCCGACACGTCGCCGCCCAGAGCGGCCACTTCCTTCACCAGGCTGGAGGAGATGAAGGCATAGTTCTCCGCCGGGGTGAGGAACATGGTTTCGACCTTGGGCGCCAGGCGCCGGTTCATGCCCGCCAGCTGGAATTCATATTCGAAGTCGGACACCGCGCGCAGGCCGCGCAGGATCACCTGGGCGCCGCGTTTCTGCACGTAGTCCGCCAGCAGGCTGTCGAAGCCGCACACCTCCACGTTGCCGAAACCGGCCAGCGCCTCGCGCGCCATGGCCACCCGCTCGTCCAGGGTGAAGGCCGGCTGCTTCTTGGTGTTGGCGGCAATGGCCACCACGACCTTGTCGAACAGCCGTGCCGCGCGCTCGATGATGTCGCTGTGGCCGTTGGTGATGGGGTCGAAGGTGCCGGGATAGAGGGCGGTGATGTGCATCGCGGATCCGGAAGTGCGGGTGATGCCGAATCATAGCATGCCGCCTGTAGCCCGTTTATTGCAGCATGAAGGTCTCGTATTCCAGGGCGTCGAAGCGCCGGTCCAGCCACCACAGCCCCACCAGCACCGTGAGCAGCAGGCTGAGGGCGAAGCCGTAGCCGAAGAACGAGGCGCCCATCTGGATGCTGAGCCAGCTGAACAGGGTGTTGCTCACCAGGAACAGCGCGGTGAGCAGGGTCACCATGCGGCGCTTGTCCAGGTAGAAGAGGATGTTGAGGATGCCGAGCAGGATCACCTGCAACGAAGTGGCGACCACGTCCACGGACAGCAGCGGCAGGTACAGCGGCGAGATGCCGATCCATTGCAGCAGCCGCTCGCCCAGGGCCAGTACGATGAGCACGGTCACCGCCTGGATCTTGGCGATATCGAACAGGCCCTGGCGCGCCGAGTACACCAGGTTGTTGCGGGTGCGCTCGATGGTGGCCAGCGGCGCGCCGTCGCGCACGGCGTCGTAGAACTTGTCGTAGTACTCCACGAAGTCGGTTTCGATGCGCACCAGGAACACCGCCATGCCCGGAATGATGGCGAGGTAGGCGAGGAAGATGGGCAGGTCGTAAATCACCGAGGCGCGCAGCGGACCGATGACGTGCTGGCTGGTCTCCGGCGTGAACCAGAAGATGAACTTGTCGGCCCAGATGGCGGCGTTGTAGAACAGCCCGGTGAGCGCCAGGGAGCCGAACATGGCGCCGGGGCGGAACAGATCGAAACCGACGCCGCGGCCGGAACGGAAGCTGCGGTAGATCAGCGTCATCATGCCGGTGAGCAGCAGGAAGTGGCCGCAGACGAAGCCGGTCATCAGGCCTTCCAGGCCGAAGGGTCGCAGCAGCAGGGCGGCGCCGATCACCACGATATAGCCGAGGAAGAACAGCGCGACGATTTCCTTGTAGCGCTTCATTCCGGACAGGAACACGGCGGCCACCCAGGTGGCGCACATGATCACGAAGGCCGCCAGCAGCAGCAGGCGGTAGATCACCGACTCCTGCGCGAACAGCGTGACGATGATGCCCAGGCCGACCACGCCGCTGACCGCCACCGTGACCAGCAGCAGGCCGTTGAAATTGGGCAGTACCCAGTCGTCCTTTTTCTCGAACAGGCGGTCGGCGATGAAGCGGGTGAAGGCCAGCTGCACCACGCCGGTGAGGATCAGCGAGCCGGCCATCACGTAGGTGACCGACACCTGGAACTGCACGATCAGTCCGCGCGGCGTCACCACCCCGATGCTGAGGATACCGATGAGCAGGATGCCGATGATGGACAGGATCCACGGCCCGGCGCTGATGATGCCGGCGTAGGCGTAGGCCTGCAGCAGGCCGCTGTAGCTCTGCCGCCGCAGCAGTTTTCTCAGTTCGAATCCGATGCCGGCCATGTAAGCAGTTTCTGGTAGAGGGAGCGGTAGCGGCCGAACATGATCGGCTGGGTGTAATAGGTTTCCACGCGGGCGACGGCGGCGGCGCTGGCCTGCCGCCAGGCCGCGCTGTCGGTGAGCAGGTGATGCACGCCCTCGGCGAGGGCCTGCGGATCGGCGATGCCCACCACATGACCGGAAGCGCCCAGGGCCTGATCTTCCGGCGTCAGGCCGTAGATCAGCTGGCGGCAGGAGCCGACGTCGGTGGTGACCGCGGGCACGCCGGCGGCATAGCCCTCCAGCAGCACCAGGGGCAGGGCCTCGCTGATGGAACTGAGCACCACCACGCCCACCTTGGGCAGCAGCTCGGTGAGCTGCTGGAAGCCGAGAAAGCGCACCTTGCCGTCGAGGCCGAGACTGTGGGTCAGCTGGCGGCACTCGTCGGCATAGGCCGGGTCTTCATCTTCCGGTCCGGCGATCCACGCCTCCGCCTCGGGCTGGCGCGAGATCACTACGCGGGCGGCGCGGATGAAGGTCTTGATGTCCTTGATGGGCACCACGCGGCCGATGAGGCAGAACACCGGCGGCACCGCCTCCGGGCGCTGCGTGCGCAGCGGCGCGAAGCGATCGACGTCGATGCCGTTGGCGATGTTGCAGGTGCGCTCCGCCGGCGCGCCGTCGCTGATTTGGCGCAGGCGGTTGGCCTCGTACAGGGCGACGATGTCGTCGGACATGCTGTAGGTGACGCGGCCCAGGGCTTCGAAGAAACGGATCCACATGCGGCGGAAATGGCTGATCTCGCCCAGCTCGCGCTCGAAGGTGTTGCGGTTGTCGACGATCCATTGCGCCTGGTACAGATCGATGCGTCGCTCCTTGGTGTAGATGCCGTGTTCCGACAAAAGCAGCGGCCGGTTGCGCAGCAGTTTGAGCAGGGCGCCGAGAAAGCCGGCATAGCCGGTGGAGACGGCGTGGTAGACGCGGCCCGGCGGGCAGTTCATGGCGATGCGTACCAGCTGCCAGATGGGCGCGTGGATGGTGCGCGTGGTCCAGAAATAATCGGTGAACGACGGATCGGAGCAATGGGCGCGGAACATCTCGGTGATGTAGTCCCAGGCATCGCGGCTGTGCAGGAACACGTCCTGCTCCAGGGCGCCGCCGGGGCGGCATTCCTCGGCGACCTGGGCCAGCCAGTTCTGCGGGTCGTCGGCGCCGGCGCGGAAGCGCTCGTGCATGCGGCGCACGCCGTCCATGGTCTTGGCGTCGGCGCGCACCGGGCGCACCGGCGGCGGCTCGCTGTCGCCGAACAGGTAGTGGGTTTCCAGCGCCACCACGTTGTCCGGCACCTTGTACTTCATGTCGCCGTAGTCTTCCGGGCGGCTGCCGATGAACACCACGGCGAAGCTCAGTTCGGGAAAGCCGCGAATGATCTGGTTGACCCAGCTGGAGACGCCGCCGGCCACATAGGGGAAGGTGCCTTCCAGCAGCAGGGTGACGTCGGCCACCGGCTCGGCCGGAGTCGCCGGGCGCGCGGCGCCGAACATGTGTTTCAGCATTTCGATCATGCGGACTCCGGGGTGGTCCAGTAGTCCATCACCGGACGCAGCCGCGGCGTGACCGGGGCGTCGCGCATGGCTTCGAGCAACTGCCGCGCCAGGCGGTAATCGCCGCGTTCGAAGGCGAATTCCGCCAGGTAGGGCAGGGTGCGCTGCTGCGGAATGCCGAGGGTGGTGGCGAGCAGCATGTTGCGTTCCGCTTCGTCGTTGCGCTCCAGGGCGTCGAGGATGCGCGCGGCGAGAAAGCGCAGGCCGGCGGATTCGCCCTGGATATCCAGCGCCGTCTCGGCATGGGACAGGGCGTGGGTGAGGGCGTAGCGGCGCAGGTCGCCCTGCACCAGTCCCGAATAGGCCAGTTCCCAGTACAGTTCGGCCAGCTGCTTTTCGCGCTGGTAGCGCTGCCGTTCGCTGGCGGGCGCGGGCTGCTGCATGAGATCGTGGATGCGCTCGGCGATCTTCTTCTCTTCCTTGTCGAGCATGCCGAAGGCCACCAGGCGGATGTCTTCCACCGAGTCGTCGAGCAGGGTGCGCAGCACCGGACTGGCGGCCATGGGCGGCAGGTGTTGCAGCGCGGCGATGGATTGCAGGCGCTGTTCCGCCGGCACGTTGCTGTGCACCACGCGGGCGCGCAGGCCGCCGCGATCGAAGCGGCTGCCCTCGCGGCGGCCGAAGGGGTCGAATTCGGGCACGCTCAGCTGGCGGAACGGTTCCCTGCCCGCGGCGGTCTGCCAGCGCATGCCGCCGAGCATGGCGAGCGCGGCGCCGAGGCTGCCGAGCAGGGGCACGAACAGGCCGCACAGAAAGATCAGCAGCCACAGCCGCCGCCGCTGGCGCGGCTCGCGGTAGGGCAGGTGACGGATGGCTTCCGCCGCCACCAGCGCGCTGACGATGCTGTTGACCAGCAGCAGCGCGCCCAGCAGAGTCAGGTCGCTGCTGGCCTGCAGGGTCTGGTAGTAGGCGGCGAATTCGCTCATGCGGCGGCGTCCATCAGCAGCGCCAGGCGCAGGCGTTGCAGCGCGTCGCCGCGTCCCAGATCGATGTCGACCACGCCGTAGCCCGGCGTGTCGCTGTCGATGCCGTAGCGATCCTTCAGCCAGTGCTCGATGCGCAGGATGTAGCCTTCGCTGGCGGCGGACGACGACAGCGGCAGCAGCACGGCGAGGGCCGGCTGCGTCCCCGCATCCACCGACCAGATCACGTCCAGGCCGCGGCGCATGCGTTCCACGTCGCCGGCGATCTCGTAGGCCTGGTCGCCGCTGAAACGGAATACCACGGCATGGCTGGACATGCCGATGCGCTGCTGGATGCGCTGCACCCGCACCAGTTCCTCGACGAAGGGCCAGGGACAGCCGGGCAGTTCGCGGCGCAGTTCCTGCGCCTCGCCGCCGCCCTGCACCACGTCGGCGTAATAGCCCAGCAGCAGGTCCAGCAGTTGCAGGTTTTCGCGGTTGAGGGCGAAGAAGGGCATGTGGCTGACGGCGAGCACGCCCAGCAGCCGGGCGTCGGAGGTGAGGATCGGGGCGACCACCAGCTGGGAGGCGTCGGCCTGTTCGGCGATGTGCACCAGGCTGTGCCGCTCCAGCGCCCGCAGCAGCATGGGATCGTCGGCCTCCAGCTGCGGCGGCTTGCCGATCACCGCCAGGGGCGGCAGCACGGTGAAATTTTCGCCGTCGGCCTGCGGCGCCGGATATACGGCGGCGGCCTCCAGCTGGCAGTACTGGGCCATCAGCGCCAGCAGTTCATCGATCTCCGGCAGCGGCGTATCCGCCCCGCTGCCGGGGTTGATCTCGCGCAGGCGCAGCAGTGCGTCGCGCAGGGAGCCCGGCTTGACCAGCAGTTCCTGCTCGATGCGATCGTGCGACAGGCGCAGCAGCAGGTAGCGGCGGGTGAGACGGTTGAGGCGCTCGTCGAGATAGGCGTTGGCTTCGTTGCGGCGCTCGACGCGGTTACTCCATACGGCGTGGAACTCGCCGCAGATCAGGGTCAGCAGCACGCCGCCGACGAAGTAGGCGCGGGGCAGGTCGGGAGTGTGTTCGCTCAGGGCCATGACCAGTCCCCAGTCGCCGAGCAGGCCGATGGCGCTGAAGATGCCGGGCATCACGCCGTAGCGCAGGGCCACCAGCACCGGCGCCAGCCACAGCCAGGGAAAGCCGCTCTGCGACAGCAGCGGGTCGTCGGGCGCGGCCCACCAGCCCAGGGCACAGGCGATGAGCGTGATCACCGCCGTCTCGACCCAGGGGCCGAAGCGGTACAGCTCGGGCGCCAGCAGGTCGCCGGCGTTGACGGGGCCCGGGCCGGTGCGCAAACGTTGCAGCAGGGAGTGCATGGGGCGGGCGGATCAGTTTCCGGCGCCGGATTGCAGCGGCAGCTGCGCCAGCATGTCGCGCATCAGGTCCTGCGCCACGGCGCTGACCGCCTGGCGGCTCCAGCCGCTCTTGGCCGCCGCCGCCGACCACACCACCTGGCCGTTCTGCAGGTCGATGACCTGCAGGGTGAGGCCGACGGCGGGTTCGCCGTCCACGCCCACCTTGTAGCGCCACTCGTCCACCGCGCCGGTCACGCCGTAGCGGACCCGCTCCTTGCGTGCCCAGGCCTGGGCCTCGGTGACCAGCTTGCGTTCCGCCGGGGCGAATACCGAGTCGGCATTGAGATCGGCCGGGTAGCGCAGCAGGCCGCCGATGCCGCGCACCCGCAGCAGGCTGTCGGCGATGGCCTCGGCGCGCAGGCCGGCCTGGGGCTCGGCGGTGTGGTTGACGATGGGCAGCAAGGCCCAGCGCGCGTCCGGCGCCAGCGCCGCGTCGTGGCGGGTCACGTCCATGGTCGACGAGCAGGCCGCCAGCAGCGCGGCCAGGCCCAGAAACAGCAAACGCAGTGATTTGTTCATGGTGCTTTCTCCCTGAAACATTCCATCAGAAATAACGTCGGTAACTCAAACTGAGGACGCGTACGTCGCGTCCCCCGGCCTGTGCGCTGGTGTTGCTGGTTTCCCAGATCAGGGACAGCCGGTCCTCGCCGTCCAGCGAGCCGACCACGCCGGCGACCAGGCTGTAGCCGTCGCCGCCCTCGCGGTTGTGGATCGCGCATGCGTCCGCCAACGGGCGGAAGGCGCGGGAATAGCCGTCGCGCAGATACTGGCCGGCGCCGCCGCAGAGGGCGTAGTAGTCGTTGTCGCCGGGGACGAACAGGCCGGCGCGCTGCGCGTCCGGCGTCTCCGCCAGGGTGGCGGCGGTGAACAGCCCCAGAGTGGCGGCGTCCGGCATGCCGTCGGCACGGAAGCGATAGTGGTTGCCGTAGGCGCGAATATTCCAATCCGGGTAATCGCCGTGCAGATGCCAGGCGGCCTCCCAGGTCAGCTGGGTGCCGGAACCCAGGTAGGCACCGTGCTGGGTGTGGTAGCGCTCGCTGCCCAGTTGGGCGTGCAGATAGAGACGACGGTCCGCGGCCCAGCCGGCGCCGATCAAGGCACGGTCGGCGTGGCCCGCCACCTGCAAGGTCGAGGAGTGTTCGCTGGGCTGGCGGGCGGCTAGCAGCAGTTCCAGTTGCAGGCGCGTATCCAGTTCCCGCGTGTAGCCCAGGCGCCAGCCCTGCCAGCCGGTCAGCGCGTGGCGGCTGTCCAGGCCCAGGTGCCAGGCCTGCTGCGGCTGGCTCCACACGGCCTCCAGGGCGCTGCCGCGGGTGTGGCCGGGGATGGCGGCCAGGGGCGCCGTGGTGGTGAGGGTCTGTCGCCCCTCGTAGCCTTCGGCGGCGAGGCGCCAGTTGCCGCTCACCGCCTTCTCGGCGCGCAGGCGCCAGGCGCTGCTGTCCACGTCGCTGTAGCTTGCCTGCTGCCAGCCGGCCTCGACGAAATCGCCGTAGCGGGCATTGCTGTCCACCAGGCGCTGGTGCAGTTCGTCGTCCTCCGGCGTGCGCAGGGCGCCGTCGAAGGCGAGTTGCCGGGCCTGCGGCCAGTGTCCGGCGAGCAGGGCGGCATCGTGGGCGCTGCTGGCGGGCAGGCGGTCGGCGCCGGCATCGAGCAGGGCCTGGAGGGTTTCCAGATCCTCGCTCTCCAGGGCCAGTTGCAGCCGCGCCCATAGCGGCAGCGGGCGCCGGGCGTCGTAGCGCTGGCGGCTCCAGGCCAGGGCGCTGTCCATCTGGGCGGTTTCCAGGGCCCAGGCCAGCAGCACCTCGTCCAGCTGGCGCACCCGCGTGACGGTCATGTCCCGGCTCTGGGCGCGCAGGCGGCGCACGCGCAGCGCGGCGCCGTCGCCCGGCTGGGCGTCCAGTTCGAGGCGGACGTGCGCCAGGTAGCTCTCGTCGTCGCCGCGTCTGGCCCGTTGCAGCATTTGCCAGGCCTGCTGCCGCAGCCGCGCCGCCAGGCCGGCCTGGCCGGTGGCCTGCATCAGGTCGGCGTAGTTGAGCAGCAGGAGGGGATCGTTCGGGCTTTGTTGCAGCAGCAGGCGGTAATAGCCCCGGGCCTCGGCATGGCGGCCGAGGGTTTGGGTGGCCGCAGCCAGCGCCTGCCAGTAGCGCGGATCGGCGGCGTCGGCGTCACTGGCGGCGATCATCGCCGCCAGGGCGTCCTGCTCATTGGCGGCGACGAACAGCCACAGTGCGCTGAGCTGGATGGTGTCGTCGTCCGGGGCCAGGGCCAGGGCCTGGCGCATGCTGGCGACGGCGGCGGGGGTGTCGCCGAAGTGCTGCATGATGTGGGCGCGCAGCAGCGGAAAGCGGGGATTTTCCAGCAGGGTGTTGAGGTCCTTGCCGCGGGCGCGGCCCAGGGTGGCGCGTGCCTCGGGCCAGGCCTCGTGGGCCACCTGGATTTCCAGCGCCCGCAGCAGCCAGGTGGCGCCGGCGCCCTGGGCATGGAAGCGCACGGCGGCGGCGGCGGCCAGCAGGGGGTCTTCCTGCATCAGCAGGTAGGTGAGACGGTCGCGTTCGACCAGGGTAGCGGCGGGGGCGATGGCGGCGCGGCGGTAGGCGGCGGCGGCGGTGACGTCGTCCTGGAACAGCCAGGCCAGGTCGCCCAGTATCTGCCAGTACTCGAAGGCATCGTCGTCCATGTAGGACTGGTGCGCCTTGAGCAGGTCCAGGGCGGCGCGGCGCCGGTCGCGGCGGATCTCCAGCCGGGCGGCGGTCAGCAGCCAGCCGCCGTTGGCGGGCTCGCTCTCCAGCAGGGTGCGGTAGACGCGGATGGCGTCGTCGTCACGGCCGGCGCGGGCGTAGAGGCGGGCGGCCTGCAAACCCAGCCAGTGGTGACCCTGCCTGCCGTATTGCTGCTCGAAATGGCGGGCGCCGTCCACCGGGCGGTAGGCCCGTTCGTACAGCGCGGCGAGGTGTTCGGCATCGGCCTCGCTCATGTCACGCGACCCGCGCCGCGCATGCCACAGCTCGATGAGGATGGGCGCGTCGTTGAAATGGGTGGCGAGGCGGAACACCTCGTTGACGACTTCGCGATCGCGCACGCCGGACTGGAACAGTCCCTTCCATGCCGCATAGGCCTCCGCCGGGCGTTCGGTCCACACCGCCACCCGCGCCAGCCGGCGCTGCCAGTCACGATCCTTCGGATAGCGCCGGTTCACTTCCTGCGCCAGCCGGTAGGCATCCTCCACATCGCCGTTGCCCAGCAGGGCCTCGTAGCCGGTGCGGTAGTCGTCGAACTTCAGCCCCTCCACCGGGGCGGCCGCCGCCGCCAGCGGCAGCGCCAGTCCCAGGGCGGTGCAGAGCAGGGTGCGGCGCAGGGTCACTGCCCGGTCTCCGCCGCCGGCGCGGCGGCCGCAGCCTCGATGCCGAGCAGCAGACGGGCGTAACGGGCGGCGCGCGGGTTGTCGTTGGCGGCGCGGGCGCTGCGCACCAGGAAGCGCAGGGTGTCGGCGTCGTCGGCCAGTTCGCCCAGGTGGCGATCCGCCGCGCTCATGGCCTCGCCGAAACTGCTGCTGGCCATCAGGGCGCCCACGCCGCTGGCGTAGTAGCGGCGGGCGTCGGCCCGCGCTGCGCCCTGGCGGCAGAGAAAATAGAGTTCGGCGGCCAGCTGGTAGTGGCCCTGGCCCAGGCTGCGATGGGCCGCCGGTTCCAGCCAGCGGCGGTAGCGCTGCGGCTCCTCCCGCATCAGGCGCAGGTAGAGTTCCCGCGCCAGGGTGGTGCGGCCGAGGAGCAGGGCGCTGTCGGCCAGCAGGGCCAGATCGGCGCTGGCGCTTTGCTCCGCCGCCAGGGCGTGCAGCAGCACGTCGATGTCTCCCGGCGGCAGGGAACGGCGCCCGGCCTGGTAGGCGGCGATGAGGGCGCGCAGGCGGATGTGCATGGCCTGCCGCTGCTGCGCCACGGTGCCGCCCAGCTCCACCGCCGCCAGCAGGGCCTCGATGGTGTCGTAGTCGGCGCGCTCGGCCTTGGCGCTGGCGAGGAGCAGGCGCAGATCGAGGTTGCTGCGGTCGGAGCGCAGCAGGTTTTCCAGGTAGGCGATGGAGAGGTCGTCGGGCACCGACCGTTCCAGCAGCTGTTCGAGCAGGCGCCGGCTGGGAAAGATCAGCACCAGCAGCACCAGCAGCGCGACGGCCACCCCCACCAGCTCGCGACCGGTGATCAGCGGCAGGCGCGGCAGCGGCGCGTCACTGAACGCAAAGCGCTTCGATCGATGCGGCAGCATGGTGGTCCAGCGCGTAGCGCAGATGGGGACGGGTGCCGCTCTTGCGCGCGGTCAGGGCTTGGCCCGCGGCGCTGAAGGTGCAGCGGGCGGCATTGTCGACTTCCAGTTCCAGCGCCACGTGGGGGGCAAACTCCAGGCGCAGGCCGTGGTCGCTGCGCTCCATGGCGCGCAGCGCCGCGTTGGCCGAAACCAGGCGCAGGGTCTTGGACGGCGCCGCGGCCAGCACCAGTTCGGCCTCGGCGGCGCCGGCGTGGAGATAGCGCTGGTCGAGGTGTTCGTTGTAGCCGGCGAGGCCGTTGCTGCGCGCCAGGTCGGGCCGGCCCAGGGCGGCGGGGATGCGCAGCTGGCGCAGATCGTTCAGGCCGCGGATGCGCCAGCCCGCGGCGCTGCGCGCCACGGTGACGCGGTTGAAGTCGTGCACCTTGCGCACATATTCAGAGGTGTACACCGGCGCCGGCCGCTGCGCCACGGCCCAGCGGTGCACCTCGTCCAGGGCGGCGAGGGAGGACGGTTTGCTGGCGGCGTAGGTGTGGTAGTAGATGTTGATGGGCTTGAGGCGGCGCGGCGCGTCGGTCATTTCGAAGGTTTCGATGACGCGGCGGTAGCCGTAGAACGGTCCTTCCCAGTCGTTGGTATAGACGTTTTCGTTCTGGTTCGGCGCGTAGACCTGGAAGTAGTCCCCCTTCTGCACCCCCAGCGGCGCCACCGAGGTATAGGTGGGCAGGCTGCGGGTCATGACGGTGTCGCCGCCGTTGATGCTGCCCACGCCGGCGCCCACGGTTTCCGCCAGGGCCTCGATGGTGGGGTTGCAGTTGCCGGTCCAGTGGAACAGGCGCACCTTCTTGCCCGGCGGCGCCAGGCGCGATTCGATGTAGGCGATGGAGCCGGCGATCTCGCGGCCCATGTCGAACTGGTAGCCGGGCAGGGGCAGGTTGTAGCCCTCGCTGTCGCCGCCTTCCGCCACCTTGCCCCAGTCGAAGGGATGGGAGTAGCTGTGGCTGGCGATCTCCACGTGGGGCAACGCCAGGATGTCGCGGGCGATGGCCTCCAGCTGCGGCGACAGCTCCGGGTACAGCCCGGTGGGTCCGGTCTCGCCCTCGATGATGGAGATGGCCACCGGCAGGCGGTGTTTCTTCAGGATTTCATCGCGCAGCACTTCCGCCGCATAGGGGTTGCCGGGCAGTTCGGCGCGGCTGGCGAAGCCGTCGCCGTCCATGTGGATGAGCAGCATGCGGCGGCCGCTTTCGGTACTGACGTCGGGCACCGGCATGGGCGGCAGGCGCAGGGCCTTTTGCATCAGGAAGAAGGGATCGATGGCCCAGCGGTCGCCCGCTTCGCCGGGCTGGGTCACCACGGCGTAGGGATGGAGGGCGTAGCCGCCCCAGGGGGTGATGGCCGCCGCCACCTGGCGCCGTCCCTGCTCGTCCGCCACCACGGCGAGGGGCGTGCCGGCGCCGATGGCGAGGGGAAAGAAGTTGCTGCGATCGGGCAGGGGTCGGGTCTCGAAGCCGATGCTGGCGGCGTGTTCCACCAGGGCCAGCTTGCGCACCGGACGCGCCAGATCGTCCCGTTGCAGACCCAGCTGCGCCAGGGCGCCGGGGTGGCGCAGGAATTCCATGTTGCCCAGCACCAGCACCGGCAGGCCGGCGGCGGTCTGCCGCGCCATCCACTCGGCCAGGCGCCGCCCCTTGGCCGCGGGCAGGGAGTTCTGCAGCCAGATCACCGCGCCGGCATAGCGGCCGGTGAGCGCGTGGTCCGGCAGGGGGCCGCGGGCGCTGAGGTATTCCGCGCTGTAGCCGAAGTAATTGAGCGGCATGGCGCCGTACAGCACCACGCTCTCCTTTTCCATCAGCTCGGTTTCGTTTTCGGCGTCGCCGTACAGCATCAGCACCTTGCGCGGCATGACCTCGACGGCGCCGACGCCGAGCAGGCTGTGGTCGTGATCGGCCACCCAGGGGATGTAGCCGTGGGCGCGGATCTTTTCCGCCACCGAGCGCGCCTCCGCCCGCCGTTCCGGCGGCAGGTAGTCGATGACCACCACCGGCAGTTGGTACTCCTTGCGCACCTGATCGAGGCGGCCGGCGAGCCAGGCGCGGTCCGCCTTGGGCACCGGGCGATAGCCGCCGGTATCGGGGTCGCGGCCGGCGTAGAGCGATTCGGCGGCCACCGCCGCCGCCAGTTCGTGCACCTGGGGCAGGACTTCGAAGCCGCGGTTGAAGAACAGCCGGGCCTCGGGATAACGCGCCTTGACGGCCCGTATCACGTTGATCAGTCCCGCCTCCTGCTGGGCGCGCGCATCGGCGTCGGTGGCGTACAGCTGGTAGGAGTCGAGGGTGTCGAGGAAGAAGCCGCGAAAGCCCTGCTGCCACAGCGGGGCGATGACATGGTCGACGAAGTAGGCGGGCCAGTGCGGCTGCGACTGGTCGATGACCAGGCTGCCCCAGGCCGGGTTGCTGCCCAGGATCGAGCCGGCCGGCAGCCGGTTCAGCCAGGCGCGGCCGGGGTCCGCCTCGCCCACGGAGACGTAGGCGAACACCTGGCGGCCGGCCAGCCGTTCCAGTCCGGCGGCGGTGGCGTGTTCGGGTTCCAGCACCACCCAGTCGAAGGCGTCCAGCTCGTCCCAGGGCGGCTCGGCACCGTAGTAAAAGGCGACGGCCGGCAGGGTGCCGGCCCAGGCGGAGGAGCAGAGCAGGAACAGCAGGGCGAGGGCGGGAATAACTCTGGCTGTCACTGGCCGTGTTCCCACAGGGCGCGCAGCCCCTGGTCCAGCGGCGTCGTCGCCTTGGCGCCGAACTCCCCCTCCAGGCGCGCGGCCGACATGGCGGAGTGGCGGATGTCGCCGTCGCGGGCCGGGGCGTGGTTGACCACCGGCGTGACCCCGGCCACCCGGCCCAGGGCCGCGATCAGTTCCAGCAGGGTGCAGCTGGAACCGGTGCCGACGTTGAGCACGCCCTGCGCCGTGCCGGTGAGCGCGGCGAGATTGGCGGCGGCCACGTCGCCGACATAGACGAAATCGCGGGTCTGCTGGCCGTCGCCGTGGACGGTGAGCGGGTTGCCGCTGCGCAGGCGATCGACGAACACGCTGATGACGCCGGAATAGGGCGATTTGGGATCCTGGCCCGGGCCGTAGACGTTGAAGTAGCGCATGCCCAGGGAGGACAAGCCGTGCAGCTCGCGGTACAGGGCGGCGTACTGATCGTTGACCAGCTTTTCCAGGCCGTAGGGCGAGGCCGGCGCGGTGGCCGAGGTTTCGCGCAGCGGCAGTTCCGCCGGCTGGCCGTACACGGCGGCGCTGGAGGCATAGACGAAACGGCCGACGCCGGCGCACCGTGCCGCGTCCAGCACGCTGATGAAGCCGAGCAGGTTGTCGCGGCAGGAACGGATGGGGTCCTCCACCGAGGCTGCCACCGACACCTGGGCGGCGAGGTGCAACACGCGGTCGGTGCCGTCCAGGGCGTCGGTGACGGCGGCGGGGTCGGTGATGTCACCCACCACTAGGCGCAGGCGCGCATGATCCGGAAGATTTTCCCGCTTGCCGCCGGAGAGATTGTCGAGCACCGTGACCTGATGGCCGCGGTCGAGCAGGAGGCGTGCAGTGTGTGAACCGATGAAGCCGGCGCCGCCGGTGATGAGCGTATGCATGAGGATCTTTCCTTGGTCCCGGAGCCTCCCCACACAAGCGCCAGGTGCCTGAGCGTGCGGCGGGATGTGTCCTGAGAGGATGGGCGCGAATTGTAGGGGGAGCGGCGATGAATATCAATAAAGTGTGCGCTTCGTCACGAAACAGGCCCGTGTCCGGCGGCGCCAGTGTGAGCCTGCCCGCGGTTATTCGCAGCGCCCTGGGCGAGGCTCCAGGCATGGGGTCGGCAAGGGAGTGATGACGATGCGCGTAGGGAAGGGTTGGGGACTGGTGCTGCTGGCGCTGGCGGCGGGATGCAGCGAGCTGCGGGCGAGTGGCGGTGGAGACGAAGCGGCGGTTCCGGCCGGATGGTACCGGCCTGCGGTGCATGCCTCGTGGCACTGGCAGCTGAGCGGGACGGTGAACACCGCCCACGACGTGGACGTCTACGTCATCGACCTGTTCGACAATACGCCGGCGCTGATCGCTGCGCTGCACGGGGCGGGGCGGCGGGTGATCTGCTATTTCTCCGCCGGCTCCTACGAGCACTGGCGTCCCGACGCCTGGCGCTATGCCGGCGTCGATTTGGGCAATACCCTGGACGGCTACGCCGATGAACGCTGGGTGGATACCCGCTCCGCCAATGTACGCGCCATCCTGCGGGCGCGCATGGACCTTGCGGTGGCCAAGGGTTGCGACGGCGTGGAGCCGGACAATGTCGACGGTTATACGCAGGACTCCAGCTTTCCCCTGATGGCGCAGGACCAGTTGGACTTCAACATCGCCCTGGCCGATGCGGCCCACCAGCGCGGGCTGGCGGTGGCGCTTAAAAACGACGTGGAACAGATCGGTGAACTGCATTCCCATTTCGACTTCGCCATCAACGAATCCTGCCACCGCTACCGCGAGTGCCAGACCCTGGCGCCCTTCGTGGACAGCGGCAAGCCGGTGTTCAACGCCGAATACCAGTCGAAATACGTCACCTCGTCCGCCAACCGCGCCACCCTCTGCGCCGACGCGCGGGCGCGCAACTTCCGCACCCTGGTGCTGCCGAAACGGCTGAACGACGCCTTCCGCTACAGCTGCGACTGAGCCCGGCGCGGCGTCCCCGCTGAATCTCAGGCCGGCGGCGCCAGCAGCAGGCTGTAGCGCACCTGCCCGGCCTGCTTGCTGCGCGCCAGCTCCCAGCCGGGCGGCAGCGGCGGCTCGCCCAGTTCCTTTTCGTTTTCCACATAGACTCGCGCGCCCGGCGCGAGCCAGCCGGCGGCGAGGGCCGTCAGACAGGCGGGCAGCAGATCCTTGCGGAAGGGCGGATCGAGAAACACCACGTCGAAGGGTTGCGGCGGGCGTTGCAGGTAGCTCATGGCGTCGGCCTGGATCACCTGGGCACCAACGGCGCCGAGGAGCTTCAGGTTTTGCTCCAGCTGCGTCACCACGCGCCGATCGCTGTCCACCAGCACCACCGCGCCGGCGCCGCGCGACAGCGCCTCCAGCCCCAGCGCGCCGCTGCCGGCGTAGAGGTCGAGACAACGCGCGCCTTCGATGATCGGCGCCAGCCAGTTGAACAGTGTTTCACGCACCCGGTCGGGGCTGGGGCGCAGCCCTTCCACATCGGGAAAGGCGACGCGGCGGCTGCGCCAGGTGCCGCCGATGATGCGCAGTTGGTTGGGTCCGTGCCGTGGCATGGGATTCCTCGCAAAAAAATTCCAACATCCAACGCAGAGACGCAAAGGCGCAGAGAACGCAGAGTTTGCGAATCGGGGCCCTCACTAGAAGTTGTGGGAGTCCGGCGGCACCCGGGCGATGCCGATCTACAGCCTGGGCCGCCCGATAAATCGGGCTCCCACACCATGAATTTGTTTTCTCTGCGGCCTCTGCGCCTTTGCGTCTCTGCGTTGGATGTTATGTTTTACAGCCCTGGTACACCTTGGGTGAACAGGATTATTGCCCGTTGCCGACGGTGACGGTGACCAGGCGTGTCGGATCGACGCGGCGCCGGAAGGCGTCGTGGATCTGTCCCACGGTGACCGCGTTCACCCGCTCGATGAAGCGGTCGAGATAATCCAGCGGCAGATCGTAAAAGGCCATCATCGCCAGGTAGCCGGCGATGTCGCTGTTGCTGTCGATGTTGAGCGGGAAGCCGCCGGTGATGTTTTTCTGCGCCGCCACCAGTTCGTCCGGGGTGGGGCCCACGGCGAGATAGCGCTCCAGCGTGTCGCGCAGCACGGCGAGGGTTTCCGTCACCGAGGCGGTCTTGGTCTGCGCGCCGATCTGGAACGGTCCGGGCCGGCGCAGGGGCAGGAAGTAGCTGTAAGCGCTGTAGGCCAGGCCGCGCTTTTCGCGCACCTCGTCGGAGATGCGCGACACCAGGCCGGAGCCGCCGAGGATGTGGTTGCCGACGTAGAGGGCGAAGTAGTCCGGATCGCCGCGGCTCAGCACCGGCTGGCCGAGCAGGATGTGGGTCTGGCTGGACGGATGCGCGACGTGCACCGTGTCGCCCAGGGCGGGCGCCACCTCCGGCAGCGGCGGCGGTACGCTGCCGGGGGGCAGCCGGCCTGCCACGGTTTCGGACAGGATCTCCGCCGCCGTGCGGTTGAGGTCGCCGACGATGACCACGATGGCGTTGCGTCCCATGAAGTAATGGCGGTAATGGGTGAGCACGTCGTCGCGGGTGAGGGCCGTCACGCTGGCGGTGGTGCCCAGGGTCGGCCGGGCATAGGGGTGCTCGCCGTACAGCGCCTGGTGGAAGGCGCGGTCGGCCAGGGCGCCGGGGCTTTGTTCCTGCGCGCGCAGGGCCACCAGGGTGCGGTTGCGCTCGCGCTCGAAGGCGTCGGCCGGGAAGCTGGGCGCCCGCAGCAGCAGGGCCAGGGTGTCCACCGCCGGTTGCAGCAGGGCGGGGTCGGTAAGGCTGCGCAGGCTGACGCTGATGTTGTCGCGGCTGGCATTGGCGCCGAAGCGGGCGCCGAGGGCGTCGAAGCGTTCGGCGATGGCGTCGGCGTCGAGGCTGCCGGCACCTTCGGCCAGCAGGCCGGCGGTGAGGCTGGCGACGCCGGGCACCGTATCGCGCGCACTGCCGGCGTCGAATACCACCCGGATGTCCACCATCGGCAACTCATGGGCGGCGACGAAGTAGACGCGGGCGCCGTTGGTGGTCTGCCAGTGCTCGATCTGCGGCAGCGCGGCGGCGAGGCCGGACCAGCACAGCATGATGACGATCAGGGTCTTCTGCATAAACAGTTTCATGTCTAAAACCTCATTGTCGCAGAGACGCCGAGTGCGCGGAGGATATTGATCTGACCCTCTGCGCGCTCGGCGTCTCTGTGGCGAATAGTGTTGTTCAATGGCGCAGCATGCCGCCTGCGGGGGCGTGCGGCGCGCTGCCGTCCAGCGGCTGCGGTTCGAGCACGGCGACGGTGAGGTTGTCGTCGACGAAGAATTCGCGCGCCACGGCCATGATCTGCTCCGGCGTCACCGCGGCGATGCGCTGCGGGTATTCGTCCAGCAGGCGCCAGTCCAGGCCGACGGTTTCCATCACGCCGATCTGCATGGCCTGATAGAACACCGAATCCAGCTCATACACCTTGGCCGCGGTCACCTGCGCCTTGATGCGGGCCAGTTCCACCTGGCTCACCGGCTCGCTCTGGAGCCGTTCGATCTGCGCCTTGAGCGCCTGTTCCAGGGCGGCGACGTCGTGGCCCTGGGCCGGCGTGCCGCCGAAGGTGAACAGGTCGTCGAGGCGGGCGGTGAGGCTGTAGCCGGCGTCGACGCTGGCGGCGATCTGTTTGCCGCGCATCAGCTCGCGCGGCAGGCGCGCGCTGTCGCCGCCGTCGAGCACTGCGGCCATGACCTCCAGCGCATAGGGTTTCCACCCTTCGTCTGCCGTCTTCAGGCTCGGCACCTTGTAGCCCATGATGAGCATGGGCAGTTCCGCCGGGGTTTTCACCACGATGCGCCGCTCGCCCAGCTGCGGCGGCTCGACGCGCGGTTTGGGCGGGGTGAGGGTGCTGGGCTTGAGCGGGCCGTACTGGCGCGCCGCCAGGGCGAAGACCTCCTGCGGCTCCACGTCGCCCACCACCACCAGGGCGGCGTTGTTGGGCGCGTACCAGGTCTGGTACCAGCGGCGCAGGTCGTCGGCGGTGAGGTTTTCCAGGTCGTCCATCCAGCCGATGATGGGATGGCGGTAGGGATTGATCTGCCAGGCGGCGGCGCTGAACTGTTCCCAGGTGAGGGCTTGCGGGTTGTCGTCGGTGCGCAGGCGCCGCTCCTCCATCACCACCTTCAGCTCCTTGGCGAACTCCTGCGGGTCCAGGGTGAGGTGGCGCATGCGGTCGGCCTCCAGCTCGAAGGCGATGGGCAGGCGGCTCTTCTCCAGCTGCTGGAAGTAGGCGGTGTAGTCCTGGGCGGTGAAGGCATTTTCGCGGCCGCCCTGCTCGGCGATGAGGCGCGAGAACTCGCCCGCCGGATGGTCGGGCGTGCCCTTGAACATCATGTGTTCCAGCACGTGGGAGATGCCGGTCAGCCCGTCGTGCTCGTAGCTGCCGCCGACCTTGTACCAGACCTGGGACACCACCACCGGGGCCCGGTGATCTTCCTTGACGATGACCTTGAGGCCGTTGCCCAGGGTGGTTTCATGCACCGGGCCGACGCTGGTGACGGTGCCCGGTGCGGTGAGCGTACCGGCGCAGCCGGCCAGCAGGGCGGTGGAAAGCAGGACAACTGTGAGTGATCTCATGTTCAGCCTTATTGTTGCTTTGGTGTGCCGTGGTGTGATGGTAGGATAGCACCGCCCTGCCATCTTGGCGGCGCGCAAAAAGTGACAGCAGCCATCCGCCCAGGTTCCCTACAGACATCCATCCCCCATGTTCGGATTCGGCAAGAACAAGACCGGCGATAAACCGGAAGAAAAGCAGGACAAGCCCGGCCTGCTCTCCCGCCTGCGCCAGGGCCTGGCCAAGACCGGCCAGCTGCTCAACACCGATATCCGCGACCTGGTGCCCGTCGGCCGCAAGATCGACGACGAGCTGCTGGAGGAGCTGGAAACGCGCCTGCTCATGGCCGACGTCGGCGTCGAGGCCACCACCGCCATCATCCAGGATCTCACCAAACGCATTTCGCGCAAGCAGCTGGACGACAGCACGGCGCTGTTCGCCGCCCTGCGCGAGGACATGGCCGCCATCCTGGCGCCGAGCAGCAAGCCGCTGCTCATCGACGGCACGCACAGACCCTTCGTGATCCTCATGGCCGGCATCAACGGCGCCGGCAAGACCACCACCATCGGCAAGCTGGCCAAGCGCCTGCAAGGCGAGGGCAAGAGCGTGATGCTGGCCGCCGGCGACACCTTTCGCGCCGCGGCGGTGGAGCAGTTGCAGGTGTGGGGTGAGCGCAACGGCATCCCGGTCATCGCCCAGGGCAGCGGCGCCGACACCGCCTCGGTGATCTTCGATGCCTTGCAGGCGGCGAAGAGCCGCGGCATCGACGTGCTCATCGCCGACACCGCCGGCCGCCTGCACACCCAGTCCAACCTGATGGAAGAACTGAAGAAGGTGAAGCGGGTGCTGGGCAAGATAGACGAGCAGGCGCCGCACGAGGTGCTGCTGGTGCTCGACGCCGGCACCGGCCAGAACGCCCTGCAACAGGCGCAGCAGTTCCATCAGGCCATCGGCGTCACCGGCCTGGCCCTCACCAAGCTGGACGGCACCGCCAAGGGCGGCATCATCTTCGCCATCGCCAAGCGCCTCGGCCTGCCCATCCGCTTCATCGGCGTGGGCGAGGGCATCGACGATCTGCGCGCGTTCGAGGCCGGGGAGTTTGTCGAGGCCTTGTTAAGTGAAAAATAGAGGAAAGATGCAAGAGCAAAGATACAAGGGGTGGTGCGGCCTGCGGCCGGGTTTTCTTGTATCTTGTCACTTGTATCTTGTATCTGAATTTAAATGATCCGTTTCGCCAACGTCAGCAAGCGTTACCCCGGCGGCTTCGAGGCCCTGTCCGATGTGTCGCTGCATCTGGCGCCGGGCGAGATGGCCTTTCTCACCGGTCACTCCGGCGCCGGCAAGTCCACCCTGCTCAAGCTCATCGCCCTCATCGAGCGGCCCACCAACGGCCAGGTGATCATCAACGGCCAGAATTTCGCCAAGGTGGGGCGGCGGCGCATTCCCCACGTGCGGCGCGACATCGGCATCATCTTCCAGGACCACCGCCTGCTGTTCGACCGCACGGTGTTCGACAACGTGGCGCTGCCGCTGATCATCGCCGGCCACGGCCACCAGGAGATCGGCCGCCGCGTGCGTGCCGCCCTGGACAAGGTGGGCCTGCTGAGCAAGGAAAAGGTCTATCCCATCACCCTGTCCGGCGGTGAGCAGCAGCGCGTGGGCATCGCCCGCGCCGTGGTCAACAAGCCGCCGCTGCTGCTGGCGGACGAACCCACCGGCAACCTCGATCCGGACCTGTCGCGCGAGATCATGGGCCTGTTCGAGGAGTTCAACCGCGTCGGCGTGAGCGTGCTCATCGCCTCCCATGACCTGGAGCTGATCCGCCGCCTCGGCCACCGCGTGCTGCGCCTGGACCACGGCCGCCTGGCCGGCGACACGGGAGGGGCGCGCTGATGGCCGAGACACAACGCAATGCCAACGCCCCGGAAGGCGCCCGCGTGGTGAAGATGGGCGCCGGCGGGCTGCTGCGCTCCTGGCTGCTGCGCCACGTGCAGACCTTCTTCTACACCCTGGGCCAGATCTGGCGCCGCCCCTTCAACGCCCTCCTCACCGCTGCGGTGATCGGCATCGCCCTGGCCCTGCCCGCGGGGCTGCACGTGCTGCTGGGCAACGCGCAGCAGGTGGCGCGCGGCTGGGACGGCGCCACCCAGGTGTCGCTGTTCCTGAAGCGCGGCGTGAGCGAGATGCGCGCCCAGGCCCTGGCGCGGGAACTGGAGAACACGGCCGCCATCGGCTCGGTGCGCTATATTTCGCGCGAGCAGGCGCTGGAGGAGTTCAAGAGCCTGTCCGGTTTCGGTGACGCCTTGCAGGTGCTGGAAGACAATCCGCTGCCCTCGGTGCTGGTGGTGTTTCCCAAGGTGGAGCAGGCGCAGGGACCGGAGGTGATGGAACAGCTGCTGGAGCGGCTGCGCGCCCGCCCCGAGGTGGACCTGGCGCAACTGGACATGCAGTGGGTCAAGCGCATCTACGCCATGATGGACATCGTGCGTCGCGGCGTCTGGGTGCTGGGTTCGCTGCTGGGCCTAGCGGTGCTGCTGGTGGTGGGCAACACTATCCGTCTCGCCATCCAGAACCGGCGCGACGAAATCGTCATCATCAAGCTCATTGGCGGCACCGACGCCTTCATCCGCCGCCCGTTCCTCTACACCGGCTTCTGGTACGGCCTGTTCGGCGGCGCCATCGCCCTGTTGATGATCCAGGTGTCGCTGTGGCTGCTGGCCGAGCCCGTGGCGGGCCTGGCCGGCCTGTACGGCAGCGATTTCCGCCTGCACGGCCTCGATGCCCTCACCGCCCTGGCGCTGTTCGGCGGTGGTTGCCTGCTGGGGTTGCTGGGCTCCTGGCTGGCGGTGGGGCGGCATTTGCGGGAAATTGAACCGACGTAAGGATGTTCCCCAATCCGAATTTTCGAATTTCGATGAGGGGTCTGCTCTGCCCGACACACGGAACGCGAAACGGTTTTTGCCTGTGGTATAAAACACGCACTGTTAATGTGTGATTGACCCGGGCACGCGGGAACAAGGGGACCGATGAGCAACAGCATACTGGTGGTGGACGGCTCCACCCTGTCACGCGAACTGATCACCCGCCGCCTCGACGAGGCGCTGCCGGGCGCGCGCATCACCGCCGTCGGCACCGAGAAGGAAGCGCTGGCGCGCCTGGAGGATGAGCGCTTTTCCCTGGTCACCACCGCGCTGATGCTGCCCGACGCCGACGGCCTCGAACTGTGCCGGCACATCCGCCACAGCAAGCGGCACCACTACACTCCCGTCATCATCATCTCCTCCGACGCCGACCAGCGGCTGATCCGCGAAGGCTACGCCGCCGGCGTGACCGACTACTTCGACAAATCCCTGGGCTTCCAGGCCTTCGGCCAGTTCATCAAGGCCTTTCTCGAACGCAATTCCGCCCTGTACGGCCGCGTGCTGTATGTGGAGGACAGCCGTACCGTGGCCGCCGTCACCAAGGCCATGCTGGAGCAGCACGGCCTGGTGGTGACCCATACCGTGGCGGTGGAAGATGCGCTGGACCTGCTCGGTCATGCGCGGCAGGCGGACGAGCGGGGTTTCGACCTGGTGATCACCGACTTCTTCCTCAAGGGCGAAATGACCGGCGGCGACCTGCTCTACGTGCTGCGCGCGCGCCAGCACTATTCCCAGCAGGAACTGCCGGTGCTGGTGATCACCGGCAACGACGACGTCTCCACCCAGGTGGAAGTGTTCCGCGCCGGCGCCAACGACTTCGTCAACAAACCGCTGGTGGAAGAGGTGCTGATGGCGCGCGTGCGCTCCCTGCTGCTCATCAAGCACCAGTTCGACGCCATCCGCCGCCAGGCCGCCGACATGGAGCGCCTGGCCACCACCGACGCCCTCACCGGCGTGCGCAACCGCCGCTTCCTGGTGGACGAGGGGCAGGGCTTCCTCAGCCGCACCCCCAAGGGCTGGGCCTTCATCGTCGACCTGGATCACTTCAAGCGCATCAACGACGGCTTCGGCCATCTGGTCGGCGACAAGGTTCTGATGGCCATGGGCGACACACTGAACCGCCTGTTCCCCGACGGCCTCTGCGCCCGCTTCGGCGGCGAGGAATTCGTCGTCCTGCTGCACGGCGACGACGTCCCGGCGCGGGCCGAGGCGCTGCGCGCCGAAGTGGAAAGGCTCAAGCCCGCCGGCGTGGAAGTCACCCTGAGCCTGGGCCTGGCCTCCGTGGCCGATCACCACGGCCGCGACCTCAACGCCCTGCTCGGCATCGCCGATCAGGCCCTCTATGGCGCCAAGGCCGCCGGCCGCAATCAGGTCTGCCGGACCCTGGCAGACGGCAGCATCAGCCCCGTGACCGTCCCCGCCGCCTGATAACCTGACGCAGATAATCGGTGGGGAACTCTCCCTGCCTCTTGGCACTCACACCCCGAGAGTGCTAAAAATACCCTACAGTAGAACTTTACTGCTGGGGATTGCGTTGCCAATAGTTGAGTGTTATGGTTGGTTATCAGTGGGCCAGCCGCCCTGGCATATGAACGCGAGATAGGGAGCAACAATGAGTAAAGCCCTGCAATTACAAGTGAATAGCCCGCTCGGGAGCATCGAGGCCTATACCCAGGCCATTAACCGCATTCCGATGCTGACGGCCGAGGAAGAACGCGAACTGGCGGTGCGCCTGCGCGACGACAGCGACCTGGAAGCGGCCCGCCGCCTGGTGATGGCCCACCTGCGCTTCGTGGCCCACATCGCCCGCGGCTATTCCGGCTACGGCCTGCCCCAGGCGGACCTGATCCAGGAAGGCAACATCGGCCTGATGAAGGCGGTGAAGCGTTTCGACCCGGAACAGGGCGTGCGCCTGGTGTCCTTTGCGGTGCACTGGATCCGTGCCGAGATCCACGAATTCATCCTGCGCAACTGGCGCATCGTCAAGGTCGCCACCACCAAGGCGCAGCGCAAGCTGTTCTTCAACCTGCGCTCGTCCAAGAAGCGCCTGGGCTGGTTCTCCAAGGAAGAGGTGGACGCCGTGGCCAGGGATTTGGGCGTGCCGGCGGCCACCGTGCTGGAGATGGAGTCGCGCCTGGCCGGCCAGGACGTTGCCTTCGATGCCCAGGCCGATGACGACGACGATGTCGCCCCGGCCCCGGCCGCCTATCTGGCCGACAGCCGCTTCGAGCCGGCGGCTCAGCTGGAGGCCTCCAACTGGGAAGAGGACAACAACCAGCGCCTGCACAGCGCCCTGGCCACCCTCGACGACCGCAGCCGCGACATCGTCGCCGCACGCTGGCTGGCCGACGAAGGCAAGACCACGCTGCAGGACCTGGCGGACAAGTACAACGTCTCCGCCGAGCGCATCCGCCAGCTGGAGAAGAACGCCATGAACAAGCTGCGCAACATGCTTGCCGCCTGATTCGGCGTTCTCACCGGGCAACAAGGCAACGGCCTCCCTGTGAGGCCGTTGCCGTTTCTGCGGGCCGGTCAGCGGTTCAGGGTCAGCGCGATGGTGGTGCCGGCGCTGGTGGGTACGATGCTGATGGAGATGCTGCTCTTGCCGCGTTTGAACTCCAGGGCACGGGCTGCGCCCATGGCGATGTCGGCGGTCTGCTTCCAGCCCTTGCCGGTCAGCTTTTCGCTGTAGAAACGGATGGCCTGCTCCAGGGGGCTGGTGGTATTGAGCACGGCATTGGCGCCTTGTGCGTCCTGGCTGGCGGAATCGAGCTGGGCCTGGGGAAACAGCGGCACCTCGCGGGCGAGATCAGAGGGATAGGCGGTGGCGGCGAAACAGTTGGCGGTGAACAGCATCAGGGCGGACAGCAGCAGGGTACGCAGGTGGCAAGGCATAATTCCTCTCCGTGGATGTGGGTTCGGGTAGGAACATTGTTTATACGAATTATTGTGTTTTGCCAATTTCTAACTGTCATATCTGTGTATAGGCACACACTATTTACGGTTAATGCCGCGCGGCAGTGAACTCATGCAGCGTACGGGCTAGCATGTTTACATCATGGACGCCGCCGTATTGCTGGCCCTCGGCCTGACCACGCTTGCCGGACTTTCCACCGGAATAGGCAGTCTGTTTGCGCTGTTTGCCCGCCGCAGCAACGTCGCCTTGCTATCCGCCGCGCTCGGCTTTTCCGCCGGCGTGATGATTTATGTTTCCTTCGTGGAACTGCTGGCCGGCGGGCAGGCCCTGCTGCAGGGCAATTACGGCGAGACTCTGGGCGGCTGGCTGGCCGCGGCGGGATTTTTTGGCGGGGTGCTGCTGATCCTGGTGATCGATCTGCTGGTCCCTGCCCACCATAATCCCCATCAGGTGCAATTCATAGACGGCGGTGACGGCGGGGCCGGCCTGCAACCGCTGCATCGGGTCGGCCTGCTGTCGGCCCTGGCCATCGGCATCCACAACTTTCCCGAAGGCATCGCCACCTTCATGGCGGTGCTGGCCGATCCGGTGGTCGGCGTGTCCATCGCCATTGCCATTGCCCTGCACAACATTCCCGAAGGCATCTCCATTGCGGTGCCGGTGTATTACGCCAGTGGCAGCCGCCGCCGCGCCTTCTGGATATCCTTGCTCTCCGGTCTGGCCGAGCCGGTGGGAGCCTTTCTCGCCTACCTGCTGCTGCGCCCCTATCTCGATAACGGCCTGCTGGGCCTGGTGTTTGCCGTCGTGGCCGGGATCATGGTGTTCATCTCGCTGGATCAGCTGATACCCAATGCGAAGAAATACGACACCGGCCACAACGCCGTGTATGGCCTGATCGCGGGCATGGCGGTGATGGCGCTGACCCTGTTGCTGTTGCGCTGAACACGCGGGGTGATCGCAACGGGGAACAAGAAGAAGTTATTCAACCCACCGGGCAATCCATAGGGCGGGCCATGCCCGCCGCTTCGGCGCGCTTCCTCCTGGTGTGCCGATATACCGTCCATCCATGGATATACGTACGGCTCCCACGGGGGCGCCCTATGGTGGTCACGATTTGTGAACCGCCAGTTTGCTCAGTCGCCGAGGTGGAGCAATTCCGCAACGGCCGCGGCGGAATAGCCGTCCTGGTAGGGGACGACGCCGAGCAGCGGCGCGCCGATGCGCTGCTGGATGGAGAGGATGTTCTGCGGCAGCTTGCTCATGCGCAGGTCGAGGGTGTTGGCCACCCAGCCCTTGAGCGTGCAGCCGTGGGCGCGGATCGATTCGGCGCTGAGCAGCGCATGGTTGATGCAGCCCAGGCGCAGGCCGACGACGAGGATCACTTCCAGTTCCAGCCGCCTTGCCAGATCCGCCATGGTGTCGCGCTCGTTGAGGGGCACCAGCCAGCCGCCGGCGCCTTCCACCACCACCACATCGGCTTGTGCCGCCAGCGCCCGGTAGTTGCCCTCGATGCGTTCCAGCGCAATGCGTTCGCCGGCCTTTTCCGCCGCCAGATGGGGCGCCACCGGCGGGGCGTAGGCGTAAGGATTGAGCAGCGCGTAATCGACAGGGTGCGAGCCCTGCTGTTGCAGGCGCAGGGCATCGTCATTGCGCAGTCCCTCAGGAGTTTGCTCGCAACCGGAAGCCACCGGCTTCATACCGAGGACGGTCAGACCCTGCGCTTGCAGCGCGGCCATGACGCCGGCGCTGATCCAGGTTTTGCCCACGCCGGTGTCGGTGCCCGTGACGAAGATTCCGCGGCTCATGATGCGTCCTCCCCATGGCGGATGGCGGGGGCACCTTGCCGGCGTGGGTTTCGTCCCTTCCCGCGACTAGCCGCTGCGCGCCCCCGTGTCAGGGCCGACACGCCTGTGTCGGTGCCGGTGACGAAGATTCCACGGCTCATGATGCGTCCTCCCCATGGCGGATGGCGGGGGCACCTTGCCGGCGTGGGTTTCGTCCCTTCCCGCGACTGGCCGCTGCGCGCCCCCGTGTCAGGGCCGACACGCCTGTGTCGGTGCCGGTGACGAAGATTCCGCGCGTCATGATCTTGCTCCGGGTAGATTTGCTCGTAGGGTGCGCACTGCGCACCGGCAGCTGAAAACAGAGATACAAGTTTCAAGTACAAGATACAAGTGGATGAACTCGCTGCGCTCGTAGTATTTGAATTCAGAAATCGTGCGCGTAGCGCACACCTCTGCTTGTATCTTGTCTCTTTGCTCTTGTATCTGGCTCCAGGTGCGCAGTGCGCACCCTACGGGCGGTCGCCGGCATGAGTACGGTGGTGCGCTCGTCGGACATGTCAGCGCCCCTGCTTCAAACCGGCCTGAAACTGGGCAAAGGAAATCGTGGTGGCGCCTTCATGCGCCTGTTGCCGCGGCGTCAGCGGCACCCAGGCATGACCGTAGACGACTTCATAGGTGGCGGGGAGGCGGCCGTCGCGGCGGAACTGTTCGTAGGCGGCGAGCATGGCGTGCAGCTTGTTCTTGCCGGTGAGCCCGGTGCGCCGTCCGCGGTTGACGTTGTGGGCGCCGATGGTTTTGAGATCGTCCATCAGCGTGCGCGCATCGGCGTAGGTGAGCACGATGTCCTCGCGGTCCATGACCGGATCGGCAAAGCCGTTGCGCAGCAGTCCGTCGCCCAGGTCGTGCATGTCGATGAAGGCATTGACGTGCATGGCGTCGTCCACGGCGCGCCAGGCGGCGCGCAATTCCTTCAGCGTATCGGGGCCGAAGGTGGAGAACAGCAGCAGGCCGCCGGGTTTGAGCACGCGCATGAACTCGGCAAAGGTGCGCTCTGGATCGTTGCACCATTGCAGGGTGACGTTGGAGAACAGCAGGTCCACCGAGGCATCCGCCAGGGGCAGCGATTCCGCATCGGCGCAGACGAAGCCGGGACGGCGGCGCAGGCGCCGCCACCAGCCGAAGCGCTGCCGCGCGCTGCGCAGCATGCCGTGGGCGATATCGAGGGCGATGAATTGGGTTTGCGGATAGCGTGCCGCCAACTGGGTGCTGCAAAAGCCGGTGCCGCTGCCCACCTCCAGCACGCGCTGCGGATCGATCTTCATCAGCTCCAGCCGTTCCAGCAGGCGCGTGCCGACCTCGCGCTGCAACACCGCCGCCTCGTCGTAGCGCATCGCCGCCTTCTCGAAGGCGGCGCGCACCAGGCGCTTGTCGGGCAGGGGCAGGGTCATGACGAAAAAAATCCAACGCAAGGGCGCAGCGACGCAAGGCAGGCTGATCCCAAACCCAACGCAGAGGCGCAGAGGCGCGGAGGGCGCAGAGAAGGGCTATGCGCAACCTTAGTGTTCTCTGCGCCTCTGCGTCTCTGCGTTGAAAGAGGTCTTCTGATCACTGCAAAAATGCCTCCAGCGCGGCGAGGAACTCGTCGGGGTGCGAGAGGAAGGGGGCGTGGCCGGCGCCGGCGATGGCGCGCAGCCGGCCCCGCGGCAGCTGACTCGCGGTGTATTCCGCCGCGGCGAGCGGCGCCAGGGTATCGCGTGCGCCATGCAGTACCAGCGTCGGTTGCGTGATGTCCGGCAGTGCCGCGCGCAGGTCGGCCTGGCGCAGAATCTCCAGTGCGCCGGCCAGTGCCGCGGGCTGCGGCTGGCCGTGGGAAAACAGTTCCTGGCGCAGGGCGCGCAATTCTTCGCGCGCCCGTTCCGAGCCGCGCGCCTGGATGGCGAGAAAGCGTTGCAGCGTGGTTTCCCAATTGTCGCGCACCGAGGCGGCGAATTGCTCGAACTCGCCCTCGGGCATGGCGTGCGGCCAGTCGGGGCGTTGCGTGAAGCAGGGGTTGGTGCCCACCAGCACCAGGCGGTCGATGGCCTCGCCTTGTGACGCGGCAGCGAGTGCAATGCGCCCGCCCAGCGACCAGCCCAGCCAGCTGGCGTGTTCCGGCACCACTGCCGCGACCGCATGAGCCACGTTCTCCAGCGTGTAATCACCGGGCAGCGGCGCGCTGCGGCCGTGGCCGGGCAGATCGACGATGTGCAGGCGACACCGTTGTGCCAGTGCCGGTGTGACGCTGCGGAAGATGCCGCCGTGCAGGCCCCAGCCGTGCAGCAGCACCAGGTCGGGGCCGTTGCCGATGTGCTCGACATGCAGCATTGCCGCGCTCATAAAAGACCAAATCCAACGCAAAGGCGCAAAGACGCAAAGAAATCCCAATCCTTAACGCAGAGACGCAGAGGCGCGGAGGGCGCGGAGAAAGAAAGGCTGGATTGTGATGAGTATCGCTTTGTTTGCGCATGACGCAGACGGCGAGCCGTCCACACAAAAACCTCTGCATTCGCTGCGCCTCTGCGCCTCTGCGTTGGATTTTTCATTGCGTAATCTCTTGTAGCGCATCGAGCAGGCGATCGACCTGCGCCGTGGTGTGCGCGGCGGAGAGGGTGATGCGCAGGCGCGCGGTGCCGTCGGGCACGGTGGGCGGACGGATGGCGCTGATCAGTATGCCTTCTGCCAGCAGCGCCTCCGACAATCTGACCGCCGTTGCGGAGTCGCCCACCAGCAGAGGCTGAATGGCGGTGGGTGATTCCATCAGCTTGAGTCCGAGCTGCTGCGCGCCGTCACGGAAGCGTTGCACCAGCGCAGCGAGATGGGCGCGGCGTGCGGCCCCTTCGTCCGATTGGATGACGCGCAGGCTGGCGCGCGTGGCTTCCGCCACCGCCGGCGGCAGGGCGGTGGTGTAGATGTAGGGACGCGCCTGCTGGATCAGGGTTTCGATCATCACTTCATCGGCGGCGACGAAGGCGCCGAAGCTGCCGAAGCCCTTGCCCAGGGTGCCGACCAGCAGCGGCAGCTCGCGCGGCGTGATGCCGCACACTTCCATCGAGCCGCGGCCGTGTTCGCCGATGACGCCGAGGCCATGGGCGTCGTCCATCATCAGCCAGGCGTCGTGTTGTTGCGCCGCGTCGGCCAGTGCGCGCAGCGGCGCGATGTCGCCGTCCATGCTGAACACGCCGTCGGTGACGATCAGTTTGCGCTGCGCTTTGCTTTCAGCCAGGCGTTCGCCGAGCACGGAGACATCGCCGTGGGGAAAGCGTTGCAGGCGTGCCCGCGACAGCAGGCCGGCATCGAGCAGCGAGGCGTGATTGAGGCGATCCTCGAACACCGCATCGCCCGCACCGCACAGCGCGCTCACGGCGCCGAGGTTGGCCATGTAGCCGGTGGAGAACAACAGGGCGCGCGCATAGCCGGTGAAGGCGGCCAGTTCCTCTTCCAGCGCGTGGTGCGGCGTCATGTGACCGGTGACCAGGTGCGCCGCGCCGGAACCGGCGCCGTACTGCGCCGCGCCGCGCTGCATGGCGGCGATCACCTCGGGATGATTGGCCAGGCCGAGATAGTCATTGGAACAGAAGGACAGCAGGCGTCGGCCGTCGACGACGATCTCCGCCCCCTGCGCCGAGTCGACGACGCGGCGGCGGCGGTACAGATGCTCCGCCTGGCGCCGTTGCAGTTCTTTTTCCAGGTCGATCATGAAAAACCTGCCGCGGAGGCGCAGAGACGCAGAGAACGGAAGTTATTCATGTCAGTGAATCGAAATCAGCGACGGCAGCGCGCGATGACATTGAAATTACAGTTCACAGTTTTTCTCCGCGCCTCTGCGTCTCTGCGACAGAGATGTTCAAGCCGCCGGCGTCAAATCCAGCCGCCGGAACAGTTCGCGGTCGTGATTAAGCGTCGCGTTGTCGGTGGTGAGCAGGCGATCGCCGTAGAAGATGGAATTGGCGCCGGCGAGGAAGCACAGCGCCTGGGCCTCGTCGTGCATGTTCTGGCGCCCGGCGGACAGGCGCACGAAGGACGTCGGCATCAGGATGCGCGCCACGGCGATGGTGCGGATGAATTCGAAGATGTCGAGGTCGGGGCTGTCGGCCAGGGGCGTGCCCGGCACCTTCACCAGCAGGTTGATAGGCACGCTCTGCGGATGCTCCGGCAGGTTGGCCAGTTCCGCCAGCAGGGCGGCGCGATCGGTGCGCGATTCGCCCATGCCCATGATGCCGCCGGCGCAGACGTTGATGCCCGCCTTGCGCACCTCGGCCAGGGTGTCGAGGCGTTCGTCGTAGGTGCGGGTGGTAACCACCTTGTCGTAATACTCGCGCGAGGTGTCGAGGTTGTGGTTGTAGTAGTCGAGGCCGGCGTCCTTCAGCTTGCTCACCTGTTCGGTGGTGAGCATGCCCAGGGTGACGCAGGTTTCCAGGCCCATGTCCTTCACCTGGCGGATCATCTCCAGCACGGCGTCGAGCTGCTCGTCGCGCGGGTTGCGCCAGGCGGCGCCCATGCAGAAGCGGGTGGCGCCGCCGTCCTTGGCCTTTTTCGCCTCGGCCACCACCAGGTCCACTTCCATCAGGGTGTCGCGCTCCAGCTTCACCTTCTTTTCGTGGTGGGCGCTCTGCGAGCAATAGCCGCAGTTCTCGGCACAGCCGCCGGTCTTGATGTTGAGCAGGCTGGAGGCCTGGATCACCGAGGGGTCGAAGTGCTGGCGGTGCACCTGCTGGGCCTGCCACATGAGTTCCACGAACGGGGTGTTGAACAGCGTCTCCACCTCGGCGACTTTCCAGTCGTGGCGCAGGGTGGGCTGGGCTTGGCGTTGGGCGGCCTGGGGCATGTTCATTCTCCGGAAACGGCGCGTACAATGAGGCCCGGCAGTATTCCCACCCATGGACGGGTTGTCAAATGAAACGGATTCATCTGGTTGACGATTGTATAAATTATGTACAGTCACTGCTCTATCCCCCCACCTGCCTGCTGTGCGGGGCGCCCGGCGCGGACGGCCTCGATCTCTGTCCCGGTTGCCTGCGATCCCTGCCCTGGAATACCGCGTGCTGCGTCCGTTGCGCCGCGCCGCTGCCCGCAGCGGGCCTTTGCGGCCAGTGCCTGAAGCGCCCGCCATCCTTTGATGCCGCCCTGACGCCGCTGCTCTACCGGCCGCCCCTGGACTGGCTGTTGCAGGGTTACAAGTTCAATCGGCGCCTGCCGCCCGGGCGCGTGCTGGCGGAGCTGCTGCGACGCCACCTGCTGCGCCACGTCGATACCCTGCCCGACCTGATCCTGCCGGTGCCCCTGCATCCGGCCCGCCTGCGCGAGCGCGGCTACAACCAGGCGCTGGAACTGGCGCGTCCCCTGGCGCGGGCTCTCGATATACCCCTGGCGGCCGGACTGGCACGGCGTATCCGCGCCACCGCCACCCAGTCCCTGCTTCCCGCCGAGGAGCGGCGCCGCAACGTGCGCGGCGCCTTCGAGCTGGCCGGCCCCCTGCGCGCGCGGCATGTGGCCATCGTCGATGACGTCATCGCCACCGGCTCCACCGTGGGCGAGCTGGCGCGGTTGCTGCGCCGCGCCGGGGCGGAGCGCGTCGAGGTGTGGGCGGTGGCGCGGGCGGGGCGGAGCTGAGTGGCGGGCTTTGGCGGTGAACCCGGCGACATCCTTGTTGCCGGGTGAGGGGGGCGGCCGTGGTTGCGACGGGCCGGGGCGGATTCAGAGACGGAAACGCTGCATCAGCCCCTGCAGTTCGTTGGCGAGGTGGGCCAGCTCGTCGCTAGCCGCCTCCGTCTGGGTGGCGCCGGCAGCCGACTGATCGGCGATCTGGCTGATGTTGACGATGTTGCGGTTAATCTCTTCGGCCACGGCGTTTTGCTCTTCGGCGGCGCTGGCGATCTGGGCGTTCATGTCGGATATGGTTCCGACCGCCTGACTGATGCTTTGCAGCGCGTGTCCGGCATTGGCGGCGTAGTCGACGCTTTGCTGGGCCTTGCTGCGCCCGGCGTCCATCACGTTTACGGCATTTCCGGCGGCCTCTTGCAGGCGTCCAATGATTTCCTGAATTTCCTGCGTGGACTGCTGCGTGCGGTTGGCGAGGGTTCGTACCTCGTCGGCCACCACGGCGAAGCCGCGCCCCGCCTCCCCGGCCCGGGCGGCCTCGATGGCTGCATTGAGGGCGAGCAGATTGGTTTGTTCGGCGATGCCGCGTATCACATCCAGCACCACGCCTATGCCGTTGGCGTCGTCTTTCAGGCGATCAATGACCACGGCAGCCTGCTCGACCTCGGCGGCCAGATCGGCGATCACGTGTTCCGCCTGACTGACAACCTGCCGGCCGGTGAGCGCCTCCTGATTGGCGTTGTGAGCCGCTTCGGCGGCATTGTTGGCGCTGCGCGCGACCTCCTGCACGGTGGCGGCCATCTGATTCATTGCGGTCGCCACCTGATCGGTTTCCGATTGCTGGCGCTGCGCCCCCGTGCTGGCCTGTACGGTAACCGCAGAGAGTTGTTCCGCTGCGGTTGCGAGACGGCCGGTGGAACCGGTCATCTGGCCTATCATGTCGTGCAGCTTGTTTACCATTTCGCGCATGGCGCCGAGCAGCTGGCTGGTTTCATCCCGGCCGCTTACCTGAATATTGGCGGTGAGATCGCCTTCGGCGATGCCGTGCATGACGCCGATGGCATCGTGCAGCGGGCGGAAGGCGCGCCGGGTATACCAGTACAGTCCCAGCAGGCTGAGCGCCACGACCACGAAGGTGATGAGATAGGCGGTGCGATCGATGAACTGCTGGGCCCGGTAGCTATCGTTGTAATCCTTGGCGCTGGCCAGCCAGGCGATGGTTTCACCGTCGGCCCCCTTGAGCGGTTGCACCACCAGCGAATAATAGGCGTCGCCCTGTCGCACCATACTCATGGAGTGAGGGGCGGCAGAGGGCAACTGCAGCGGCAGGGACTGGCGCATGGCATCGTCGGTGGCGTATTCCACCGCGCCGTTGGTCGCGAGGATGAAGGCTTCGGCCTGATCGTTGTCTTTGAAATCACCGAGGGCGGCGGAGAGGTCTTGGGTAAAAACACCGGCCCCGATCGGCTGGCCGCGAACGTAGAGGGGGAAGGCCACCACCAGCCGCAGTTGATTGTTCTGATCCCGTTCCAGTCCACGCATGGTTTTCCGTTCCCGCAGCGCGGCCTGGGCGAGGGCTGAAGACAGCCTGCCGCTACCTTCATCCGGCGCGGCAAAAACAATGTCCAGGTCGAGGCTGACGAGATACATCCCCGTCAATATCGCCGAGGCGCTGAGACGGTTGAAGGTCGGGCGCACACTGGCCGCCAGCGCCTGCCGATCATTTTGGCGCAGGCCTTCGATGGTATCGCGGTCGCGGGCGAGTCCGCCCATGCCGGACTGCATTTGAGCGAGCTGCGCAGCCACGATTTTCTGCCATAGAGCGGCCTTGCCGTTGATGGTGGCGGCCTGGAAGCGTTCTTCGACGCGATCCTGGGACAAACTGGCCGTGATCATGAGAACGGTGGTTACCAGAAGAATGGCCAGGACGGCCACAGCGGTAATGCGAAACCTGAGAGTCATGAAGCGGCTCCTGTGACGACCGGAGGTGGAATTTCAAGGGTTGGCATGGGCACGGGGAGTCACCGGGGTTGTGCCCCGTTGCGCCAGGTACTGAGGGTGCCCGGACCCGCGAACAACGGGTCCGGGCCGGTGCCAGGCCTATTCCACCGGGTAGCCGGTGGCCTTCCAGTCGGGGAAGCCAAGACGGTAGTAATGAATCTTGGTGAAACCCCATTTCACGGCACGTTCCGCAGCGGCGGCGGTGCGCCAGCAACTGGTGCTGTTGCAGTAGAAGACGGCTTCCACATCCTTGCCGCCGAGGAGCTTGAGCAGGCTGGCTTCGGTGAAGGGGCTTTCCGCCTCGTTCTTCTGAATGGTGAGATTGATGGCGCCGGGGATGCGGCCCACTTCATAGTCACTGGCGATGCGCACGTCCACAAACATCACGCCGCGTTCAAACATCGCATGGGCCTGGGCGGCATCGACATAGGTTGTTCCCGGGATGGTCTCCGGGGAGACATAGGCTGCGGCCAGACTGCTGCCGGCGAAGATGGAAAGCGCAAGGGCCAGAAGTGCGGCCAGGTGGCGGATAGAGCGGTTGTTGGTCATTATTTTTTCCTCGCTTATTTATTTTTCACGGCCTGCCCGGCATCAGCGGCCGGGGCAGGCGCCGCTTGGGGCGGATGGGCCGATAAATTGATAAATATAAAAATACAGCACAGACAGTGTGGTTATAGCGCGCCCGTCATGGTGATGACAAGAGGGTGGCGGCGATCGCGGACTGAAGCGGGGGGATGTTGCGCAGGGCTTGACATGTCTCCGTTAGTTAATGAGAATCCTTCTCAATAGCATTGGCGTGCGTGACCTTCCAGGCGCAGCCCACCCATCAACCACAGGAGTACATGGCCATGTTTTTATCCCGCCGCTGTTTTCTGAGTGCCGCCGCCCTGGCAGGTGTCTTCTTCCTGGGGGGGCAGGCCCTGGCCGCCGGCGAGGTCAACCTGTATTCCGCGCGCCAGGAGGCGCTGATCAAGCCGCTGCTGGACCGGTTCAGCGCGGCGACCGGCATCAAGGTCAATCTGGTGTCGGCCAAGGCTGACGCCCTGTTGCAGCGCCTCAAGAGCGAGAGCCGCAACAGTCCGGCCGACGTGCTGCTCACCGTGGATGCCGGCAACCTGCATGCGGCGCAGGCGGCGGGCGTGTTGCAGCCCGTGCGTTCCCGCGTGCTGGAGGAAACCATTCCCGCCACCTACCGCGACCCCGCCGGCCACTGGTTCGGCCTGTCCCTGCGCGCCCGCCCGGTCATGTACGTGAAGGGCAGGGTCGACCCGGCGGAGCTGTCCACCTACGAGGCGCTGGCCGAGCCCAAGTGGAAGGGCCGCATCTGCATCCGCTCCTCCGACAACGTCTACAACCAGTCGCTGGTCGGCGCGATGATCGCCACCCGCGGCGAGGCGGCGACGGAAACCTGGGTCCGCGGCTTCGTCGCCAACTTCGCCCGCAAACCGCAGGGCGGCGACCGCGATCAGCTCAAGGCGGCGGTGGCCGGCCAATGCGACATCGCCATCGCCAACACCTACTACCTGGCGCAGATGCTGGAATCGGGCAAGGCGGACGAAAAGGCCGTGGCGGAGAAGATCGCCGTGTTCTGGCCCAACCAGGCCGAGCGCGGCGTGCACGTCAACATCAGTGGTGCCGGCGTCACCGCCGCCGCGTCCAACCGCGATAACGCCGTGCGTCTGCTGGAGTTTCTCGCCGGCGCGGAGGCGCAGCAGTGGTATGCGGAAACCAATCAGGAATACCCGGTGCGCGACGGCATTGCCCTGAGCGCGACCCTGCGCGGCTTCGGCGAGTTCCGCGCCGACAACGTGAACATGGCGAAGCTGGGCGAGTTCAATGCCGCCGCCGTGCGACTGATGGATCGTGCGGGCTGGCGGTAAGGCAGATACAAGTTCCAAGATGCAAGTGACAAGGAATGAGGGGCCAAGGGTGCGGGGCACATATCACCTCGTTTCTTGTTCGCCCCGCCTGTATTCTTGAGTGTCTATGACTTCTGCTGCCGTCACTCCACTCCCCGCCATCAAGGCACTGCCGCGCCCTGACCCCTGGCGCAGCGGCGTGGTGCTGGCCGCGCTGCTGCTGGCGCTGCCGGTGATCGTGGTGTTCAGCTTTGTGTTCGTGCCGGCGGGCGAGGTGTGGCTGCACCTGAAGCAGACGGTGCTGCAGGAGTACATCACCAACTCGCTGGTCCTGCTGTTCGGCGTCGGCATCGGCGTGCTTGCCATCGGCATCCCCGCGGCGTGGATGGTGAGCCTGTGCGAGTTTCCCGGCCGGCGCTGGTTCGAATGGGGCCTGCTGCTGCCCATGGCGATGCCGGCCTACATCATCGCCTACACCTACACCGGCATGCTGGATTTCGCCGGGCCGGTGCAGACGCAGCTGCGCGACTGGTTCGGTTGGGGCTACGGCGACTACTGGTTCCCCGACATCCGCTCCCTGCCCGGCGCGGTGCTGATGCTGTCGCTGGTGCTGTATCCCTATGTGTATCTGCTGTCGCGCGCGGCGTTTCTGGAACAGTCGATCTGCGTGCTGGAGGTGTCGCGCACCCTCGGCACCGGGCCCTGGGCCGGTTTTGCCCGCGTCGCCCTGCCCCTGGCGCGCCCGGCAATCATCACCGGCCTGTCGCTGGCCCTGATGGAGACGCTGGCCGATTACGGTACGGTGCAGTATTTCGGCCTCGCCACCTTCACCACCGGCATCTTCCGCACCTGGTTCGGCCTCGGCGATCCGGCGGCGGCCGCGCAGCTGTCGGCGGTGCTGATGAGTTTCGTGTTCGTTTTGATCCTGCTGGAGCGCTGGTCGCGCCGTCGTGCGCGTTTTCACCACACCAGCACGCGCTATTCCCACCTGCCGCGCTATCAGCTGCGCGGCTGGCGCCGTGCCGGTGCCATCGTCGGCTGTTCCATCCCGGTGCTGTTCGGCTTCCTGCTGCCGGCGGTGCAGCTGGGTGCCTGGGCGCTCGACACCATGGATGCGTGGCTGAAGAGTGATTTCTTTATCCTGGTGGGCAACAGCCTGATGCTGGCGGCGCTGACCGCGGCGACCGCCGTGGCGCTGGCCCTGCTCATGGCCTATGGCCGCCGCCTGCGGCCGTCGAAGCCGGTGGGTCTCGCGGTGCGCGTGGCGAGCATGGGCTATGCGGTGCCGGGCACCGTCATCGCCGTCGGCGTGATCCTGCCCTTCGCCTGGCTGGACAACACCCTCGATGCCTTCATGCGCGCGCAGTTCGATGTTTCCACCGGGCTGATATTGTCCGGCACGTTGGCGGCGCTGGTGTTCGCCTATTGCGTGCGTTTCCTCGCCGTGTCGCTCAACACCGTCGAGGCGGGCCTCGGCAAGATCAAACCCTCCATGGACGATGCGGCGCGCTGTCTCGGCCTGCCGCCGCGCCGCGTGCTGCGCGAAGTGCACATGCCGATCATGCGCGGCAGCCTGCTCACCGCGCTGCTGCTGGTATTCGTCGACGTGTTGAAGGAGCTGCCGGCAACCCTGATACTGCGACCATTCAATTTCAACACCCTGGCGGTGCGCACCTTCGAGCTGGCCTCCGACGAGCGCCTGGCCGATTCCGCCAGCGCCGCGCTAGCCATCGTGCTGGCGGGCATCGTGCCGGTGATCCTGCTGTCGCGCACCATCGGCCGCTCGCGGCCGGGTGCGGCTGAGGGTTCGTAGGGTGCGCACTGCGCACCATTTGTCTGACTCGGGAGCGAACGGTGCGCGGTGCGCACCCTACGGCGCTGAGCCTACCGGGGCGGCGTATACAACATAAATATTGGCTCATGACCAAGCTGCTGGAAGTCCAGAACATCGACGTCGGCTACGGTGATCACACCGTGGTATTCGATGCCTCGCTGCACCTGAAAAAGGGCGCCATCGGCTGCCTGCTCGGCCCAAGCGGTTGCGGCAAGACCACCCTGCTGCGCGCCGTCGCCGGTTTCGAGCCGGTGCAGCGCGGCCGCATCCTGCTGGCCGATGAGGAAGTGAGCCGGCCCGGCTGGACCCTGCCGCCGGAAAAACGCCAGGTGGGCATGGTGTTTCAGGACTTCGCCCTGTTCCCCCACCTCAGCGTCGCCGACAACGTCGCCTTCGGCATCCGCCGCTGGCCCGCCGCCAAACGCCAGGCGCGCGTCGACGAGCTGTTGCAACTGGTGGGCCTGCCGCAATACGGCCGGAACTATCCCCACGCCCTGTCCGGCGGCCAGCAGCAGCGCGTGGCCCTGGCCCGCGCCTTGGCGCCCAAACCGCGCCTGCTGCTGCTGGACGAACCGTTCTCCAGCATGGACGTGGAACTGCGCGAGACCCTGGCGCGCGAGGTGCGCACCATCCTCAAGCACGAGGGCATCACCGGCCTGATGGTGACCCACGATCAGTTCGAGGCCTTCGCCATCGCCGACCGCATCGCCGTGATGCACGCCGGCCGCATCCTGCAATGGGATACCGCCTACAACCTCTACCACCAGCCCGCCGATCGTCAGGTCGCCGATTTCATCGGCCAGGGCGTACTGCTGGCCGGCATGGTGGTGGGCGAGACCATGGTGGAGACGCCGCTCGGCCCCATCGGTGGCCGGGTGCCGGAAGGCTGTCGCAAGGGCTGCGCGGTGGACGTGCTGATCCGTCCCGACGACCTGATGCTCGATCCGGGCAGCGCCTTGCAGGCCGAGGTGGTGGACAAGGCCTTCCGCGGCGCGGTGTTTCTCTATACCCTGCGCCTGCCCGGCGGCGCCACCGTGCTGTGCCAGGCACCCAGCCACCACGATCACGCCATCGGCGAACGCGTCGGTTTGCGTCCCGACTTCGACCATCTGGCGGTGTTCCCGCGGCGGGAGTGATGGTTTCGTCATAACGTCGGGTTACGCTGCGCTAACCCGACCTACGGGTTGCACGAACCTCAATCCTATGTAGGTCGGGTTAGCGCAGCGTAACCCGACAAATGTTTGCACACACTGCCAGGACGGCAGCACCAGGCTAGACAAGGAGAGTCGATGAAATACAGGCGCGCGTTTACCCCAGGCGGTTCATTCTTCTTCACGGTGGTAACGGAGGGGAGGCGCCCGATCCTGGCCCCGGCCGACGCGGTAGCCGTGCTGAGGGAGGCGCTGCGCACGGTGCGTGCGCGACGTCCGTTCGTGATCGAGGCCATGGTTGTGTTGCCGGATCATCTGCACTGCATTTGGACGTTGCCGCCGGGCGATGCGGATTTCGCGACGCGTTGGCGGCTGGTAAAAACATGGTTCACCAAGCACTGTGATCCCGCCTTGTGTGGAGTGGCCAATGCGGCGCGGCGCAGCAAAGGAGCGCAGGCCGTATGGCAGCACCGCTATTGGGAGCACCAGTTGCAGGACGAACAGGACCTCGTACATCACGTCGAGTACATTCATTTCAATCCGGTGAAGCATGGCTTGGCAGCTACGCCTTTGGCGTGGCCATATTCGAGCCTGAGCCGTTATGTGGATGCTGGCCTGTATCCGCCGGACTGGGGGCAGGGTGTGGTGGAGTTGGAAGGTGTGGGGCATGAGTGACGACAGCGTGCGGTGGTATGCGATTGTCGGGTTACGCTGCGCTAACCCGACCTACATGGATAGATGAAACAGCGTTGTCGGGTTACGCTGCGCTAACCCGACCTACAAGGATAAATGAAACAGTTGCTCATACGCCTGCGTACCTGGCTCACGCCGCGTCGCCTGTTACGGCTGGGCGGCGAGCTGCTGTTGCTGCTGATCTTTTTGCTCGCCGTCGAGGCCTATCTCACCCGCGATGCCGCGCGTGGTCCGGCGCCCGAGTTGGCGGCGACGCTGAGCGACGGCCGCGCGTTCGAGCTGGCGCAGCTGCGCGGCGCGCCGGCGCTGGTGTACTTCTGGGGCACCTGGTGTCCGGTGTGTCGTGCCGAACAGGGTGCCATCGACGGCTTGGCGCAAGACGTGCCGTTGCTCACGGTGGCCATGCAGTCGGGTACGCCCGGCGACGTGAACGCCTATCTTGCCGCACGCGGCCTGCGTTGGACGACGGTGGCGGATGAGTCTGGCGGCATCGCACGGCAGTGGGGCGTGAGCGGCGTGCCGGCGGTGTTCGTGCTGGACGGTGACGGAGAGATTCGCTTCGTCACCCGCGGCTACACCACGGAGCTCGGTCTGCGCCTGCGGCTGTGGTGGGTGCACAGCAGATACAAGTGACAAGTGACAAGATGCAAGTGAATGAACTCGTTGCACTCGTGCTGTTTTAATAAAAACAGCTGTGCGCGCAGCGCACGCCTCCCCTTGTATCTTGTCACTTGTATCTTGTATCTGCCTCAGTCATCCCAGCGGAAATGTTTTTCGTGAATCAGCTTGAGGCAGACATCGACCACTTCCGGGTCGTACAGCGTGCCCCTGCCCCGTGACATCTCTTCCACCGCGGCGTCGATGCCCAGCGAGGGCCGGTAGGGACGGTGCGAGGATATCGCCTCGACCACGTCGGCGACGGCGATGATGCGTGCCTCCAGCAGGATCTCGCCGTCCTTCAGTCCGCGCGGATAGCCGCTGCCGTCGAGCCGTTCATGATGTTGCAGGATCATCTCCTGCACCGGCCAGGGAAAGTTCACGTCCTTCATGATGTCGTGGCCGACTTCGGGATGGCTCTTGATGATGGCGTACTCGGTGACGGTGAGACGTCCGGGCCGGTTGAGAATTTCGGCCGGAATGTAGATCTTGCCGATGTCGTGAATGATGCCGCCGAGACGGATCCCCTCAACCTGTTCCGGCGGCATGCCCATCTCGGCGGCGATGGCGCCGGCCAGCAGCGCTACGCGTTCCTGGTGGCCGGCGGTGTAGGGGTCGCGCTTCTCCACCGTCAGCGCCAGTGCGCGCACGGTCTGCAACAGGGTTTCCGACAGCGCACCGCGCATGGAGTCGCGCTCGGCGCGGGTGCGCTGCATGTGGACGCCGTAGGCAAGGTCGTTGGCCAGCTCCTGCAACAGGTCCATCTGTTCGTCGTCAAAGGCGGCGGGCTCATCGGCAAACACGCACAGTACGCCGAGCGACGTGCCGCCCGCCTTGAGCGGCAGCATGGCCAGCGCGTAGGGTGCGTCGCCGCTGAGTACACCTTCCCAGCAGTCGCACAGCTCGGCGCCGAATTCGGAATGGGCCCTTTGCGACTGTCCCAGCTCCAGGGTGCGCCCCACCAGGGAGCACTCCAGCAGGCGCCCGGAAAAGTCCTGTTGCAGACGCTGTGCCGCGGCCGCTTCTTGGGCAGCGACGGCGGCCAGCTCAAGGTGGTGCTGATCACCGAAGCCGACCCAGGTGGCGGTGTGGCCGCCGGTGTCGATGAGCAGGCGGGTGATGTGGTGCAGCAACTCGTGTTCGCTGCCGGCGTGAACCAGCGCCTCGTTGCACTGGCTGAGCGTGCGCAGAGAACGGTTGGTGCGCTCCAGCCGGCGGCGGCTGTGCTCCCGTTCGTTGATGTCGGCAAGTATGCAATGGGCCTGTTGAAACCTTCCTTCGCCGTCGTAGGCTGCACGGCCGCTGAAGGAGATGAGTGTCGGCTCGCCGTCCTGCGGCAGCATTTCGAAGATGATGTCCTGCGCCTCGCCGCGGCTCTTGAAGTCCGCGTAAGCTTTCAGAAAATCCACACGGGACAGCGGGCTCAGGAATTTTCCGAACGGCTGGCCGATGGCATCGTCGCGCGGAATGCGAAACTGGTCGAGCCAGGCCTGGTTGATCTCGATCAGGCGGCCTTCGCTGTCCAGTGACTGGTAGGCCAGCGGTGCGCGCTCGAACAGGTGGCGGAAGCGCCGTTCACTCTCCGCCAGCGCCGCCTCGGCACGGCGTCGTTCGGTGATGTCGTGGACGATGGAATAAAGAATGGTCTGGGCACCGATTTCGATGGGACCGGAGTGGACCTCCACGTCGCGTATTTCGCCGGAGGCCAGGCGGTGGCGGAAATAGAAGTGATCGCGGCGTTCGCTGCGGGCGCGCGCCATTTCCTTGTTGGTTTCCTCCGGCGACAGAATGTTGATGTCGTAGATGTGCAACTGGAGAAACTGCTCGGCGCTGTAGCCGTAGAATTTCTGCGCCGCCAGGTTGGCGTCGATGATGTGGCCGTCGTGCGGATCGATCAGCAGCTCCACCGCCTTGTTCATGGCGAACAGCTGGCGGAAGCGGTTTTCGCTCTCGCGCAGCGCCTGCTCGGTCGTCACCTCGCCGGTGACGTCGCGGCCGATGGCTAGGGAGCCGATGGTGTGATCGCTGTCGTTGGTGAGCGTGCGAGAGTTCCAGGAAATGATCTTTTCGCTGCCGTCCTTGCAGCGGATGGTGGTGCGGAAGTTGGTGACCTGTTCACCGTGCTGGAGGATGGCGGCGGCCTTTGTCGCCACGCCGGCGCGGTATCCGGCATCGGGATAGAGCCATTCCCAGATGTGCGCATTGCCCAGCACCTCGTCACGGCCGTAGCCGCTGATGCGTTCCGCGGCTTCGTTCCACAGGGTGACGTTGGCATCGGCATCCAGGGTGTTGATCCAGATGTCGGCATTTTCGATGACGCTTTGCTGGAATTGCGTGAGTTGGCGGATTTGCTGTTCGGTTTCGCGCTGGACAGTGACGTCGGTGATGATGGCGATGAAACCGAGCAGCTTGCCGTGGGCGTCGCGCCGGTAGTCCCAGTTCACCTGCACCTGCAGCACGGCCCCGTCGCTGCGCAGGGTCTGGCCGAAATACACCGTGGGTTCGGGCTGCCGGGCCACCAGCTCGCCCAGATAGGCCTGCAATTCATCCCGCTGTGTCTGCTGCGGCAGCATGTCCCACACCGGACGCCCGAGCAGTTCGGCGGCGTCGCGCCCGGTCATGCGGCAGTAGGCGGGATTGACATAGGTGATGGCCCCGGCCGTATCGACCTCCTGTACGCCGCTGGGGAGGGCATTGAACAGGGCTTCCAGGTGCCGTTGCGCCGCCGCCGCTTCGTCGTTGCGCTGTTGCAGCTGCCGCAGGGTGCGATCGATCACATGGTAGAGCAGCAGGCCGGTAAGGACGACAAAGCCCCAGCCCTTGGTCATCTGGATGACGCCGAGCACGCCGGGGTCGGGGGACAGTGCGATGGCGACGAGATCGCTCAAGCCGATCCATGCTGCGCCGGCGGCAACGTAAACCAGGCTGATCTTGAGGGCGCTGCTGCGTGCGTTCATCGCGGGAAGCCCTGGCCAGACATAGTAAAAACTCTAGCGCGGTCCCTGCGTCGGGGATAGTTATGACCAGGGGAGGGGGGTTCCTGTTCCGCCTGTCTGCCGGGCCGGTGTGGGCGGCTCAGCAATGGGCTTGCAGTTTACACAGGAAATCAAAGGTAATTCCACAGAAGACGGCGATGCCGAACCAGAGGTTGTTCACATAGGCACGGCGATAACCCTGATCGCTGGCGGCGGCCATGAGGTATTGCTGGTAAACACCGAGGGCGGCGGCGGCCATGAGTCCCAGGGTCATGAAGATGCCGAGCTTTTCCTGCTGGCCGGCGAGCCAGAGGGCGGCGAGGGCGAACAGTTGCAGCAGGGCCACCAGCCAGCGATCGGCAGTGCCGAACAGCATGGTGATGCTTTTGATGCCGAGGCGCGCGTGCTGTTGCAGGTGCAGCGCGGCGTACTGGGTCAGCCCGGCACTGATCCACAGCACCGCGGCGGTGTAGATCAGCCAGGCGGTCTTGCCGGGCAGGGCGCCGGTGGCGGTGACGCCGGCCAGGGCGGCGCCGGCAAAGGCCAGTGCCAGCAGCAGTTCGCCGAGAAAGGTGCGCCGGCGCAGGACGAGAAAGACGATGCCGAGCACGGCGGCGGCCAGGGTCACCAGCAGGGTCTGCCAGCCGAGCAGCAGCAGCAACAGCAGGGACAGCGCCAGCTCGATGGCTGCCAACAGGCGCAGGGGCTTGGGCAGGGCGCGCAGCACGGCGGCGAGGGTGTGCTGCGGACGGGCGAGCAGGGCGGTGGCGAGGTCGTGGACCAGCCAGGCGGCGGCGCGCACGGTGAGCAGCGCCAGCAGCAGCAGGATCACCGTGAGCGGCGACGGCTTGCCGTCGGCGCCCAGCCAGAGTCCCCACAGCGCGAGCAGCCACAGCAGGCCCAAGTCGGTGGGCCGGTGCAGCCGGGCCAGGCGCAGCCAGGGCAGCAGGCGTTCGTTCCAGGACGGGGTACTCATGGCGCCGTCACTCCCGGCAGAAACATCTCGCACACCAGCAGGGGTTTGTCGCGCAGGTAGAACAGCGAGCGCCGTCCCCAGATGGCGTGGTCGGCCAGCGGCTGCGCCGCGGTGGCCAGGGTGAACAGCGGCTGGCCGCGCACGATGCGCGCCACCTCCAGCTCGCCGCGGCGCATGCTGGGGTCGCTGAACAGCAGCCCGCCCAGGGGGCGCTCGCCGAGATGGCCGAGGCGGCGTTGCGGGCCGGTGAGGGTGGTCGCGGGAATGACCGTGCGGGCGAATACCCACGGTTGCGTGCCGCACATCAGCCGTACCTCGCGCACCAGCACGTGACGTCCCGCCTTGATGCCCAGCACCCGTGCCTCGCTCAGCAGCGGCAGCTCCCAGTGCTGGCGCACCACCTGTACCCCGAAGCCGCCGCCGCAGGCCTGTTGCAGGCGCCGGGTGAGCGAGGAGGGATCGAGCAGCCAGGGCCAGATGGCGGCCGGCACGGCGCTGCGCCGCAGGCGGCGCGGCGCGTGCCAGACGGGTTCGCTGCTGTGTTTGCCGTAGTTATCCAAAATACAAGTTTCGAGTTTCGGGTTTCGGGAATATGGGGTTGTGCTGTTTCGAAACTGGCAACTCGAAACTCGCAACTGATTTGCCCCAAGGGGCAAATCATACCTCGCCGTAGCGGGTCGCCGCACCGACCGTATTCGTAGGGTGCGCATTGCGCACCATGCACCGCCAAACCATGTTCCGGTGCGCGGTGCACACCCTACCATGCCGATTTCAAACTTCGCCGTAGCGGGTTGCCGCACCGACCCAGCGGCGGATGAGCAGCGCCGCCTGCTGCGGCCAGCGTTTCAGCAGCAGGTCGGCGCTGCGGTTGGCCTCGGCCAGCAGCGACTGATCCCTTTGCAGGTCGGCGATGCGCAGCTGCAACAGGCCGGTCTGGCGGGTGCCCAGTACCTCGCCGGGACCGCGCAGCTCCAGGTCCTTGCGGGCGATCTCGAAGCCGTCCGAGGTTTGCCGCATCACCGCCAGCCGTTCCTTGCCCTGGAGCGACAGCGGGCCGTGGTACATCAATACGCAATGGCTCTCGGCGCTGCCGCGGCCGACGCGGCCGCGCAGCTGGTGCAGCTGTGCCAGGCCCAGGCGTTCGGCGTTTTCGATGATCATCAGGGAGGCATTGGGCACGTCGACGCCCACCTCGATGACGGTGGTGGCCACCAGCAGGTCGAGGCTGCCGTCCTTGAAGGCGGCCATCACCTGTTCCTTTTCGTCCTGCTTGAGGCGGCCGTGCACCAGGCCGATGCGCAGATCGGGCAGGGCCTCGGCCAGCAGGGCGGCGGTGTCCTGCGCCGCCTGGGCGGCGAGGGTTTCCGATTCCTCGATGAGGGTGCACACCCAGTAGGCCTGGCGTCCGGCGCGGCAGGCGGTGTGCACCCGCTGCACCACCTCGTCGCGGCGGCTGTCGGGGAGCACCACCGTCTCCACCGGCGTCCGTCCCGGCGGCAGCTCGTCGATGACGGAGCAGTCCAGATCGGCGTAGGCGGTCATGGCCAGGGTGCGCGGGATCGGCGTCGCGGTCATGATCAGCTGGTGCGGGTAGCGTCCGCCGCTCTTGCCCTTCTCGCGCAGGGCCAGGCGCTGGTGGACGCCGAAGCGGTGCTGCTCGTCGACGATGACCAGGCCCAGGTCGTGAAACTCCACGCCCTCCTGGAACAGCGCATGGGTACCCACCGCCACGCGCGCGGTGCCGTCGGCCAGCCCCGCCAGCATCTCCCGCCGCGCCTTGGTCTTGAGCTTGCCGGCCAGCCAGGCCACCTCGATGCCCAGCGGCGCCAGCCAGCGGCTGAAATTGTGGAAGTGCTGCTCGGCCAGCAGCTCGGTGGGCGCCATCACCGCCGCCTGGTAGCCGGCCTCCACCGCCTGCAAGGCGGCCAGCGCCGCCACCACCGTCTTGCCCGAGCCCACGTCGCCCTGCACCAGGCGCTGCATGGGATGGGGCTGCTGCAAATCGTGGGCGATCTCGGCACCGACCTTCTGCTGCGCGCCGGTGAGCGGGAAGGGCAGGGCGGCGAGAAATTGCTTCCGCAACGCGCCGTCGCCGGCCAGCGGCGGCGCCTTGTGCCGCTGCGCCTGGGCGCGCAGGCGGCGCAGGCTCAGGGTGTGGGCCAGCAGTTCCTCGAAGGCGAGGCGGCGTTGCGTCGGGTGCGCGCCTTCCGCCAGCAGCGACAGCGGCGCATCGGGCGGTGGCCGGTGCAGGTAATCGACGGCCTCCTGCAAGGTCGGGAAGCCGAGGCCGTGCAGCAGCTCCGGCGGCAGGTGATCGGCCAGGGGCAGGCGGCCGTCGTGCAGCCAGGCAAGCGCCTGGTCGGTGAGGCCGCGCAGGGTGAGTTGCTGCACGCCTTCGGTGGCGGGATAGAAGGGGGTGAGGTGTTCCTCCACCTCGGCCGGGCCGTCGCCGTTCACGCGGCGGAATTCCGGGTGGATCATTTCCATGCCCACGGTGCCGGGGCGCGCCTCGCCGTAGCAGCGCACGCGGCTGCCGCGGGCCAGGGACTGCTGCATGGCGGCGCTGAAGTGGAAGAAGCGCAGGGTGAGCGAGCCGCTGCCGTCGCTGATGCGCGACAGCAGCATGCGCCGCTTGCCGAACTTGATTTCAGTGAGCAGCACCTCGCCCTCGATCACCGCCTCGTCGCCGGGGCGCAGGGTGCCGATGGGCACCACGCGGGTGCGGTCCTGGTAGCGCAGCGGCAGGTGGAACAGCAGATCCTCCACCGTGTGGATGCCAAGATGCTCCAGCCGCGCGGCAAGGCGCGGACCCACGCCCTTGAGGGCGGTGACGGATGGGGAGTCGTTGGTTTCCATGAGTTCAGTGAGCGCCCGGCTCACCGGGTCCTGGCCAAAATCCGTTTAATCGAAAAATCATCAGTCCGCCAATGAACGCGAATGGACGCAAGTTTAAAGACTTTCACTCTCGCCAAGACGCCAAGTACGCCAAGAAAATACCGTTGCTTCCAGCGCGATCGGTGGATGCGCTGCGCTTATCCACTCTACCCCCTCTGCCTTGCCTGCGGTTTTCTTGGCGTGCTTGGCGCCTTGGCGAGATTCAACTGATGTGTTCAGGTTCATCTTGATTTGCGTCCATTTGCGGACCCGATTCAGTCGTGATGGTGCAGGTGCCGCGCCGCGGCCGGCGAGACGGCGGCATTCAGCGTGAAGCCGGGGCCTTCGAGGGCGCCGCGTTTCTGCGCCGCGGCCACCTCGCGCAGGAAGCGATCCTTCACCGAGGGTTGCCCGGCATAGGCGTCCAGCGGGGCGAAGGCCGCGTCGATGAGGTCGAGGCGCTGGCCGGGGGCCGGGTGGGTCTTGAACAGAAAGGCGAGGGAGCCGTCCTTGGGATTCATGGCGCCCAGGGTTTGCAGGGTGGCGGGCAGGCCGTAGGGGTCGTAGCCGGCGCGGGTGGCGACGACCAGGCCCATGCGGTCGGCCTCGTATTCGTCCTTCTTGTCCAGGCCGCGGGCGTACAGCTCCTTGAAGCCGCCGGCGATCTTGTCCAGCTTGGCGCGGTCCTCGCCGCCCATGCGGCTGCCGGCAATGCCGACGGCGAGATCGAGGCGGGCGCCTTTCTGCACCGCCTGCAAATGATGTTTCTTCACCACGTGGGAACATTCATGGGCCAGCACGCCGGCCAGTTCCGCTTCGGAGCCCATGCGCAGCAGCAGGCCCTTGGTGACGAAGACGTAGCCGCCGGGTGCGGCAAAGGCGTTCACGTCCATGGAGTCGAGCAGGCCGAAACGCCAGTCGATGTCGGGCCGCTCCGTTTGCAGCGCCACCCAGCGGCCGACGCGGTTGACGTAGCGCTGCAATGCCTCGTCCTTCACCAGCGGCACCGCGCCGAGCAGCACGGCGGCGGCCTCGCGGCCGATGGTGCGCTCCTGTTCCGGCTGCACCTCGCCGAAGGCGTCCTTGGCGGATTTCAGCAGGCTGCCCAAATCGATCTCGCTGCCGCCGTCGCCGCCGAACATTTTGTCGAAGGGGCCGGCCACGGCGGCGGCGCTGACGGCGAGCGCCGCCGCGAGAAACAGGGGTTTGAATGAGGCGGCCATGTCAGTTGTTCTCCCAGGGGAAAGGACTGGGGGTGGTCGTCTGCGGCTTGGGCTTTTCCTGTGCCTGTGCGGGATCGGGCAGGTAGGCGATCTTCTGCGCCTTCAGCTTCTGCTCGGCGGCATAGCGGCGCGCGTCGTCGGCCGGCGCGGCCAGCGTATCGAGCTTCGCCACCGCCTTGGGATCGGGCACGGCGTTGGTGATGTCGGCGGCGTCGAGGCCGCGCACGCCGGTGGCGACGGTGACGCCGCTGGAACCGGACCGCCCGGTATTGAGGAACTGCAGCGCCGAACCGACGCCGGAGTCGCCGGGCTTGGCGCTGCCGTCGCCCAGGCGCAGGGTGGTCATGCGCACCCAGCCCTGCTTGCCGCCCGCCTTCACCTTGTACCAGCCGCCTTCGCGGGCCTGCACGTCCACCACGCTTTTCACCGCCAGCGGCGCCAGCGTGGCCGCATCGCTGAACGGCTTGGCCTTCAGTTCGGTGGCGCGGATCACATGGGCGGGATCGGCCTGGGCGGCGAGGCTCAGGCCGCAGAGCAGGAGCGTAAGAAGCGGTCGTTTCATGGCAAACCTCTCAGCAACATCTTTCGTAGGCCGGACATAGCGTAGCGGTGTCCGGCGGTGATGCCCGATACCGCTGCGCTATATCGGGCCTACGATGATAAAGGCATGTTCTGCTTCCTGCGTGGTTCGTACAAACGCACTTCCCGGGTACGTCTTTTCAGTACATAGGGTGGATAAGCGTAGCGCATCCACCTTCTGAACGCAGATACAAGCGCAAAGATACAAGGGGCGGAGTGCGCTGCGCACACGGTTATATGAATTCAAATCAACACGAGCGCAGCGAGTTCATTCCCTTGTAACTTGTATCTCGTCACTTGACTCTGCCTTGCGGCATGGTTCATACAGCCGGACTTCCTGGCTACGCCCTTTCACCTTATAGGAACCGTGATCGATAAAGTCAAACGCGTCGCCGCACAGGGCGCGGGTATCGGCGGAAACCAGCACGCGCGCCACGCCCTTGGTCTGGCCCTCGATGCGGCTGGCGAGATTCACCGTGTCGCCGATGGCGGTGTAGTCGAGGCGGTTGTCCGAGCCGATGAAGCCCACCACCGCCGGTCCGGTGTGAATGCCGATGCCGACATCGAAGTGTTCGCCGGAGGGGCCGAGGTGGCGGCGGAATTCCTCCAGCGTGTCGCACATGTCCAGCGCGGCGCTGACGGTGTGCAGGGCCTGTTCGGAATCGTCCACCGGCGCGCCCCAGAAGGCCATGATGGCGTCGCCGATGAATTTGTCCATGGTGCCGCCGTGCTTGAAGATCACCTTCACCTGGCGCGAGAAATAATCGTTGAGCAGATCGACGATCTCCTCCGCCGTGTGCTGTTCCGACAGGGTGGTGAAGCCGCGGATGTCGGAAAACAGCACGGTGAGCTGACGGCTCTGGCTTTTCAGCGTCAATGCCGATTCGCCCTGTGCCACCAGGTTCTGCACCACGCGCGGATCGAGAAAGCGGCTGAAGATCTGCACCGAGCGTTCGCGCTCGCGCTTCTCGCGCAGCCAGGCGTGCAGCGCGGCGGCGACGTAATACAGCCAGCCGAACACCAGCGGCGTGAACAGCGGCAACACCCAGCGCAGTTGCAGAGCACCGTATTGCAGGGCGGCGAACAGCGGCGTGATGAGCAGCAGGCCGAGGCCGATGCGCAGCGGGTTCTGGCGGCGGAAGGCCAGCAGCAGCGCGCCCAGCAGCAGCAGCGCGATCACCGCCGGCACGGCGCGCGGCAACGCGCGCAGCGCATCGCCGTGCTTCAGGTTGTCCAGCGCGGTGGCGACGATCTCCACCGCCGGAAAAAGACTGCCCATGGCCGTGCTGCGCAAATCGTGCAGACCGGCGGCGGTGGAGCCGATGATGACGATCTTGCCGGTGAACTCGTCGCGCGGGCGCTGCGGCTCGCTGCGGCCCAGGTCGTCATAGATGTCGGCGAAGGGTATGCGGGTGTAGCTGAGCGCAGGGCCGCGCCAGTTGAGCAGCAGGTCGGGCCTGTCCGGCAGCGCGTAACCCAGATCGGCGGCGACGCGCGCCGGCAGCGAGGGGATGCGCCAGCCGTAGGCATCGAGATACAGGTGATAACGGCGGCCGACGCCGTCCGAATCTTCTGTGTAATTGATGGCGCCGAGGCGGCCGGTCTGCGCCAGCTCAGGCAGCGGCAGCAGCAGGGCGACGCGTGCATCGTCCCGCGCCTGCGGGCCGCGGCCGATGCCGAGGGCCGCGCCGTACTGCGCCAGTGGCAGGCCGTTGGCGTCATTGCCCTCCAGGCGCAGCAGCGGGAAATAGACGTTGTCCTGCTGTCCTGCCACCTCCGCCAGCCAGGCATCGCCCTCCGGGGCGTTGACGTCCGGGTCGGTGAACAGGATGTCGAAGGCTACCGCTGCGGGCTGCTGCCGTTCGATACCCTCCAGCAGTTCTGCGAACACCGCGCGCGGCCAGGGATAACGGCCCGCCAGCGGCGCCATCCGATCCAGGCTGTGCTCGTCGATGTCGACGATGACGATGTCCGGGTCAGGTTCCTGCTGCTGCGCGTTAAGCCGCAGCAGCAGATCGCCGTAGCGGGATTCCAGGGTGGCAAGGATGCCGGCGCCGCCATATTCGACGGCGAGCAACAGCAGTGCCGCCAGGATGAGCGGATTGGTCGAAATGGCGCGCCATGCAGACATGACGGCAGTCAGTCGCCTGATGGTGTGGATGTGCGCAGGGCCGTAAGTTGCTCGACGAGCGGCGGAAGGGCTGTGATATCCAGATCGATGTCGAAGTAGCCATGGGCAATACGGTTGCGCATGCCCTTCATGTTCTTCCACGGAATGGCAGAATGTCGGGCGACAAAGTCCGGGTACTCATTGCTGATTTTGGTGGCTGCCTCACCAATGACGACGATATTCAGAATAACGGCCTGTTGGGTACGCTTGTCGGCCAGAAAACTTTTCCTATCGAGGTCTGCGACATAGGAAAGCGCCAAGCGCGATGCCTCAAGCATGTGTTCTATATAGTCTTCCAGCCGGTTGACCTTCATATCGGCTGGGCTTCGGCCAGAACCTGGTTGCGGAATTTGGCCGGCAAATCGCCTGGGGTCAGCACCTCGACGGGAACCCCCGTCATCTCTTCCAACTCGATTTGCAGCCCGCCCAGGTCAAACAGGGTCAAGCCGGGGAGGGGGTCCACCAGCAGGTCCAGGTCGCTGTCGTCGTTGTCCTGCCCGGTAAGTACCGAGCCGAATACACGGGCGTTGGCCGCTCGATGCCGCGTGACCGCCTGCCGGATGGCGATGCGATGTCGTTCCAGTGCAACAGATGGACGCATGTGACCTCCTCCTTATACAGAACAAATATTTACTCCAACTCCATCACGCCGTCCATCTCCACCGCCACGCCCTTGGGCAGCGCCGCGACCTGCACCGCGGCACGGGCCGGATAGGGCTGGGCGAAGTACTCGGCCATGACCTCGTTGACCAGCGGAAAGTGGGCCAGGTCGGTGAGGAACACATTGAGCTTGACCACGTCGGCCAACGAACCGCCCGCCGCCTCGGCCACCGCCTTCAGGTTATCGAACACGCGGCGCACCTGCACTTTCATGTCGCCCTGAGCGAGCTCCATGGTCTCCGGCACCAGCGGGATCTGCCCGGAGAGATACACAGTGCTGCCGACCTTCACGGCCTGGGAATAGGTACCGATAGCCTTGGGTGCCTTGTCGGTATGGATGATCTGCTTCGCCACGGGGAACTCCTTGTTGGGTTGTCGATGGCGGATCATACCGCAGGGCGGGTTGGGCCGCCGCCAGGGCCGGCTCCCCGGCAAGCCGATGCGGTGCCATGCCGAAATAGGCGCTCCGAAATGCTGTCCACCGGTATCTCCTTCTCCCTCAGGGAGAAGGCTGGGATGAGGGGTGATATGGTCAGTATTTCGGAACACTTATATAGACGCTTCAGGGTAACTTGAACTCGGTGAGATTTTACGCGTTAATGCGTAAGCGTCCGGCTGCCAGGCCGGGGCGGCCCAAGTTCACGCCGGGCACAGACATGACTCAACGGAAGGAAAGGGAGGATTCCGCGTGCACACCGACCGGGAAAAGGAAGCCAAAGACCTGGAGCGCAAGCTGCTGTGGGTCACCATCATCGACACCCCCGGCGCCATACTCGTCGGACTCGCCCTGTACGGCAAGTTCGGCGCCAACGGCAATGCCTTTCATCCCCTGCTCAACAATGACACAGTCCTCGCGGCGATGTTCGCCGTGGGCGGTGCGATCATGGCCTGGGGTAGCTGGCAGGTTGTCATGATTGCCAGGCGCCGGGCGAAACTATTGGGGCTGCGTTGATGGTGTTTGATACTATCAGTGGCGGTCTGCCGCCACTTCCCCGCCAGTCGGAAAGGAGCACGCATAACACGGTGCTCCAGTGGGGCGCTACGTCAGAGGATATTGGGGGAACGAATGTCACCTGATGATCGAGATAGTTTTATCCGCTGGCAGTCGGTCACGCGCGAGCATTTTTCGTCGGTATCAAATCTTGTTCTTGGTCTCGCTACAGGTCTGTTGGCATTTTGGGTTTCCGGCATTGTTTACACTAAACCGACAAACAAGTGCTTACTCGTCGTTGATACAGTATCGATGTTCCTTCTTGCAGCCTCTGTTGGGCTAGCGGTTTGGTGCGCTATGAACCGCCTTAGAGATTTTCGAGCCACGGCACAGATTGCGCGGTCACGTTACAAGAAAGATCCAGTCTCTTTTGACGAGCGTCTAGAGACGAAGGTGTTGGGCCAATTGTCGTGGCGATTGTTCTGGTGGCAACTTGTACTGTTCGGTTTCGGCGCAGGCGGGGTCGCTATCGGAGTTGTCGCTCGGGTTTGGGCATGGTAAATGGGGGGGGTATGGCAGGAATTCCGAGAAAAGCAAAGAAGACGTCTACTGGAAAGCCGGTTCCTAACCATCTTAATTCTGGTACGTTGGCAAAACGAATAGAAGTCGGCCTCGACTACAAGATTGTTGAACTATTTTCCGAAGGACTATACACAAGTGCAAACAAAGCCTTTGAAGAACTAGTTACAAATGCATTCGATGCTGGTGCATGTCGAGTAAATATATCAATTCCCGATGACAGAACAGTTCCTGACGCGGCAATCGCTGTACTTGACGATGGCGAAAGCATGGACCTACAGGGGTTGGAGGCGCTATGGAAAATTGGTAATAGCGGAAAACGTGAACAGGCAACCTCCCGTGGCAGGCAGCCGATTGGAAAGTTTGGAATTGGAAAGCTAGCAACTTATGTTTTGGCGAATGAGTTAACGTACATATGTCGCACAAATCGAAAGTATTATGCCGTCACTATGGATTATGTGCGTCTCCATGGTGAGGAGAGAAAGGATAGTTCACCGCTACTTGTAGATGTTCGTGAACTCACCGTCGATGAAGCGAAAGGCATCATGTCACCCTGGGCAAGTGAATTTGCAGATACAGGACTCTTGCTCTTCGGGAAAGGCGGGGTGGAAAAATGGACTTGCGCGATTCTATCGTCGCTAAAGGAAAAAGCGCACTCTCTTGAAATTGGTCGGCTCAAATGGATACTAAGTACCGCTCTCCCGCTGCGGGACGACTTCAAGGTTTTTCTGGGACGAAAACAGATTCCACCGTCAAAACTGAATGCCGAAAAAATAAACAAATGGACGCTAGGAAAAGAAATAACCTCGTTATCGAAGCCTGCCCCAAAGGGAATAACGTGGCTCTCGAATAGGAAGACAAACTCGTCGAGTGGAGGGGATATTGGTTTTTACCACGAATCCGTAGGTACGGTCCGCGGCTATGCTGAGGCGTATAAGCTTCCGCTGACAACCGGTAAGTCATCCGAAAATGGGCGTAGTCATGGGTTTTTCGTGTATGTATACGGACGACTAATAAATACAGATGACGCGTACTTCGGTATCAGTTCGAATTCGCTCCAGCACGGCGCATTTTCTCGCTTTCGAGCAGTCGTCCATATCGATTCGCTGGATTCTGAACTGCAATCAAGTCGAGAGGGAATTCGCGATGGCGCAAAGGCCAAAGCATCTCAAGCAGTGTTGCAGGCGGTGTTTAACTGGGTTCGTCCGAGAATACAGGAATTTCTATCAACCGAGGATCCCGCGTCAAGGGTGGCAGCCTATCTTGCCGGAAGTCCTGGAAGTCTATCGAGAAAACCAATAGTTAAACTTACGCAAGCGACTTTCGATGGCATGTACACACCACAGCTAACACGTGTGCCGGCTATACCCAAGACGGAGCAAGGCGCATTCATAGAATCTCTCGCCGAAAAAGTTGAGACACCATCGGAGTTTATTGCTTCCGTAGAACTTGCCGAAGATCTTGCATCTACTGACCCTGTCGCGCTATACGACGTAAGCGAGAATGCTCTGAAGGTAAATGCCCTGCACCCGTTCGTTGGAGCGTTCGCCGACACATTTTATAACCAGCGGATGAGGGTGCCGTTGGAGTTGCTATCAATGGCCGAAGTTTTGTTGGAGGCGCAGTTGTATCAGGAAGGGTTCGAGCCGAAAAAAATAAAGGACGTGTTGGGAGAACGGGATGGGCTCTTGCGATCATTGGCGTCCGGCGTGGGAAGGAGGACGGCATTTCAGATCGCGCAGGCGCTTGCGGACGCACGAAACGACCGGAATAGGCTTGAAGAGGAGTTGGTTGCAAGTTTTTCGTCACTTGGGTTCGAGGCAAGCCATATCGGAGGCTCAAACAATGCAGATGGAATTGCGATTGCCCATCTTGGCGCCGGACAGGATGGTAGTCTAAAGAAATACTGCGTGTCTTTGGAAGCAAAAAGCAAGCAGCGTGATGGCGATAAGGTTGCTGCGAAGACGGTAGGTGTTTCGACAATCGCGCGCCAGCGCAACGAACGTGGATGCCCGCATGCGGTAGTCGTGGGGCCGGACTTCCCTACAACGAGAGGAGAGGTCTCTGCGTTGGCAAGGGAACTTAAAGAGGATCGGGCAACAGGCAAGACGATTACACTTATTAGGATTGATGATTTGGCCAAGCTTGTACGACTGGCGCCAATTAGGGCGATTGGGCCAAGCCGTCTAAGAGATATGTTTAAGGATTGTCTGTTGCCGGAAGAGACGGCACAGTGGATAGAAAAGATTTGTAACGAGAAAGTGGAACGACCGCCATACAGAGAGGTTCTAGACGCGATTTGGCGGGAGCAGAAGGAAGAGCCGAATACGCGCGTCCTCTATCCTGTAATAAGAGTGGCGTTGCGCCATCACGACATACAAATGAGAGATACTAAAATTAGGGAATTTTGCAAAATGATACAGGGTATGACGCCATTTATTTCAGCAGGAGAAGACTCGGTTGAGTTGGAGGTCCCGCCCGACCAAATATTGCAGGCAATTGAATCAACGACAAATGAATACCCTACCCTTTAGAGCTGGCGGTTCGCATATGCGTAGTTTTCATCCATTTCCAGCACGAATGGCGCCGGAGCTTGCACTGAAGGCGTTTGAATCACTTCGGCCGACGTCGATAATACTTGATCCGATGGCAGGCTCAGGCACGGTTTTAAGGCAAGCGTCATATCAGGCCTATCATTCAATTGGGTTCGATGTAGACCCGTTAGCTGTACTAATGTCAAGGGTCGCCACTTCGGCCTATAGCAACGCGGAATCACTTACTGATTATGGGGAGTTCCTTATCAGTGTCGCAATGAAGACTGATGGTCGGTCACTCCGATTACCATGGATCGACTCCAGTAAAGAAACAAAGGCGTTTGTGAAATATTGGTTCGCTGATGAACAGCGCCGTGCGTTACGAAAATTATCGTATGTAATTGCAGCAGAGCGCTGCGGGAAACGTGCGCGTCTTGCCCAGCTCGCGCTAAGCAGATTAATTGTGACAAAGGAAATGAAGGCGTCTCTAGCAAGAGACACCTCACATAGCCGTCCACACAAGGTTGCAACGGAGAATGGCTTCAACGTATTTGACGGGTTCCGTAAATCACTTGCGCAATTAGCGCAGCTCGTTGAGCAGAATGAGCTGAAGGGCACGGTCACAGTACACCATGGGGATGCGCGCCGGATGGACAAAGTTGCCGATTGTTACGTGGATGCGATCATTACATCGCCGCCGTATCTTAATGCGATTGACTATTTAAGAGGTCATCGACTATCACTTGTATGGTTGGGGCATTCTCTTGAAGAACTACGCAAGATTAGAACCCAAAGTATAGGTAGTGAGCGTGGGCTTTCAACAGCAGATGCCAGAGTAGCCGAAATTGCGAAGGCGACTGGTGAGCTTGAGAGGCACTCCAACAGAGATCGAGCGATGATCACTCGATATGCGCACGATTTATTCGACCAACTGAGGGAAAGCGCCAGGGTGCTCAAATCAGGTGGTAAGGCTGTTTACGTAGTCGGGAATTCATGTTTACGAGGTAATTTTATTTACAACTCAAGAGCGGTGATAAAGGCGGCAACGGTTAATGGTTTTAGACTTCTAGATGATTCCGAGCGTGAATTGCCTGCAGGGAGTAGGTATCTCCCAATGCCATCCGGTGATGGTGCTCTCGCTAAGCGGATGAGAACAGAATCTGTGTTGACCTTCGTTAAGGCAACTTAGAGAGAGGGTGGTAGTTATGGTTGTAAATTCAAAGTGGGCCTCGGTCGTAGGTGATGTCGGTCGCAATCAGTACAATAAGCGGCTTGAGGTTCTGCGAACTAATAAGATAGACACGGTGGAAATTGAGCGAACTATTTCCGCAACAGTAAATGCGCTTAACTACGGAGACAACGAATCATTTGTAATATTCGGCGAACCACAAAGTGGTAAAACCGAGATGATGATTGCACTTAATGCAAAGTTGTTGGACGAAGGATGTGATGTAATTATTAACTTATTAACTGATAGTGTTGATTTGCTTCAGCAAAGTTTAGCTCGATTTAGAACTGCTGCGCTTAGTCCGTCTCCTAAGCAATTCTCGGAGCTGCCATCTGATCCAAAGACGATTAGAGGTAAGCAATGGATAATATTCGCGAAGAAGAACGCGCGGGATTTGGAAAAACTCATTGAATCACTGCGTTTTGTAGATACCGTAGTCATTATTGATGACGAGGCTGATTATGCGTCGCCGAATTCGAAAATTAATAGCAAAGAGAAAGAACGTACTCGCATTAACAAATTGATTCATCAACTACTCAATCGGCGCGGGCAATACATAGGTGTGACTGCGACCCCAGCGCGACTGGATTTGAATAACACTTTTGACAATAACACTGAGCGATGGGTCGATTTTTCACCTCACGCAAGTTACGTTGGCCAGGAGTTCTTTTTTCCGCAAAATGGCGAAATTAACTACCGGTTGCACAGGTTCGAAGCAGACGAGGGAAATGAGCGGGTAGAGTTACGGAATGCGGTGATACACTTTCTGTGTGGAGTAGCGGAACAGCATCAGTTGGGGCTCGAGGAAAACTTTACTATGCTTGTCCATACAAGCGGTAAAACAATAGAGCATGGAGAGGACTTCGCGATTGTGGAGGAGACAATAGGTACGTTGTCCGATCCGAACCAAAAAGGATATAGTCAGCTCGAGAAGGTGCTTATAAAAATATCGACCATTTATAACAACAAGAATCCTGACTCAATAGTTGAGTTTGTATTGCGGAATATTCGAAAGAATCAGATCGTCGAAATTAACTCAACACGACGAAATGGTGTTGGTGATATTGCGGCCCCAAAGAGTCTATTCTCATTTGGTGTTGGCGGAAATATTATTTCCAGGGGTGTTACATTCGAAAATCTCTTGTCGATGTATTTTACGCGCACTGTGAAAGGTAAGTTTTCGCAAGACACTTACATACAGCGGGCTAGAATGTTTGGTAATCGGAGTAGATACAAAGAAAGTTTCCAGTTATGGATACCAAAGTCGTTGATGGAAAATTGGACAAAGTGCTTTGCGTTCCACCAGTTGGCGATCGAAGGAGCTCGCAGTGGGATGGGAGCTCCAGTGTGGTTATCTGACCATAAGTCCACGCCAACTGCTTTAGCTTCAATAGATCGATCATCTGTCGAATTCGAAAACGGTGAAATGTCTTGGGGACTATTTACCTTCAATAAGACTGCCGATTATATGGGAGAGACATCGCTTGATGACAAAATGCGTTTAAAGCATCTTAGAGAACATCTAGGGCCAACATGCTTTCCTGATTATGTCTATAATTTTCTTTTATCCCAATGGAAAGAAGATGGAGATTTTTGTTTCCATGGGCCGTCTATTTTCGGTACCGATCGATCAAATTATACGGCGCACGAGATAGCTTCGGTTCGAAGAACGAAAGGCATATTTTCTACTAATGAGTTTAAGCGTGGCCCACGGCCAGACGCTAAGCACCACTTAAAAATATTCTTTAATTCCCATGGTAAGGCGAGGTTGTTTTACAAAATTAATGGTAAGGCAATAAGCTTTATTCAGAATAAGAAATGATCAGCGATTCATCTAGATTCTACGGCGCCGTATTGGTTCAGCTACTGGACGAAAACAGTGGCGGAATTCATTTTGAAAAACTTTTTGATGGCGTGTCTGGTTTTTTCTTGATTAATAAAACAACACCACTATATATAAAATACACGTCGAAAAGGCGTGGACCTTGGACTTTCAATTTGCGTTACGAACATATGCAAAAATGCAGTGATGCGGTTCAGGTATATGGTCAATGTGTCATTGCGTTCGTGTGTGGAGGTGATGGGGTTGTTGGTATAGGCTACGAAGTAATAAAACAAATAATAAGTGATAAGGTAGAGCAACAAGCGGTTTCCGTGCGCCGAAAATTAAACCATATGTACGGCATCCACGGGAAAAATGGAGAGCTCGATAGAAAGATCTCGCGAGGTAGTTTGGGATCAATTTTGCTAAAAGCAAATAATGGTAAAACATGCCAATGATTTGAGGGCAAATACCACAGATCGCAGCAGATTGCAGGGAAGATCTTGCCTTTGGCCTTCCAACTATGACCACGGTTAAAACCCGTTTCTCAGGATAGGTAGACGGAAACTTTGGCACGTCCCTGATTATTTCCTCGGTTGAGCTTGGCATTAGGCGTCTTTCGTATGGCAATAGTGTCCATGTCAAAAGATGAATTGAAGGAATACGCGAGGGGAAATCTTGCGTTCTGCAGACTGGATCTCAACCGTATAAGTTCTATCCTCATCGCACAGATTTATAGATTTGAACACTTGGGTGTCTTTAGCGCATACGAGATTCTTGATGAAATCAAGCATCTTGAAGGTCTCAAGAAGTCCACTCTCACCGGCGAGGCGCGCCCATTTAAGGGGCCTTTTCTCTCCGGGCTTCATAAGAAGCATTTCTCTGGCGCACGTCATATCTTGAAGAATATCGGAATATATCTCGGTTATGAGAGTGGAAGAACAGCACGCCTGGATGAGATCATTCGAGAAGCTTTCGCGAGAAACACATCAGGCTATGTGGACGAAGATTTCATTGACTTCATCGCACACGAAACCACTGTTAGTGCGTACGAAGAGCGAGTAAAGAAATCCCTAACGGGAGAGTGGATTGTGTTCCGGCAACACAAGAACAGGAACTACTACCTAACGCTTGCGGCGCATAGCGAAGGCGACGAATATATCCTTCAACGGGTCAAGATGGCATATGAGTTCGATTTTCCCTTCTTGCTAGACGGTGCTTAGTCATAGGCTCTAGGTAACGCACTGATCACAGTGGTCACAGTGAACATAGGGTCAGGTCTTGCTTTTTGCTTTCCTGCGCTACACCCCAATTCCGAGAAGAAGGGCCTGTCTCCGTTAAATTGGAGTGGTGATGCACATCACGAGTGGTGCCAATGACTCTAACGAGAGCTTTTCCCGCGAGATTCAGCGCGGGCGGGCTCGCATGCTCATTGCTATAGTGGGGTTAGCTGCCGTTCTTGCAGCTCCCGCTCATGCCATAGGCGAGGGTCACGAAGAGCCCTGGGCCACTCCTTCGACCTGCACCTACGACACTTACCGGTGGAACGTTAACCAACGAAGTGCAACCGCGCGTGAGCGCGTTGAGAAGCCCTATTCGCAACTGGGTCCGGAGGAGCTTGATGCAGCGAGCGGTTGCTCAGTGTGCGTTGAAGACCAAGCCGAGATCCGGCTGGAGGGAATCGTGCCATTTCGCCTTTGCCGCAAGGTGGCGCCGAAAGTCGAGGCGCTGTTGTGGGAGCTGCAATCCCATGGGGTGGCGATTCGTTCGTTGACCGGCTATCGGGTCGGCCTGACGCGGGGCGACGTGGATTCCGAAGGCAACCGGACCAAGTTCAGCAATCACTCATTCGGCATCGCGCTCGATATCAACGCCTCTGCCAACGGCCTGTATGAGTCCTGCTACACCGTTGGCCCGGGTTGCCGCCTGAGGATGGGCGGAGAGTGGGATCCTCGGGGCAATCCCTTGAGCATGACGGCCCAACATCCGGTGGTGGTTGGGATGAAGCGCATCGGCTTCCGTTGGGGCGGGGAACTTGAGGGTCTTCAGAAGGACTTCATGCACTTCTCGCTCGCTGGCGATTAAACATATCTGGGGTAATATCCCTCAGACGCTGACAAAAAATGTCCCTAATTGATTCGACAGCTTTCCTCGACATGGCGCAATAGTGTGAAACAACATCTCCTAAATATATGTGTACTGTTGTCACTCATGTCAGTAACTGTCTGCGCACAGTCACAGGAAGCGTTAAGAAAATTCCTTGCAAACTCACATGAACTCTCTCCGAAAAATGTCCAGGTCGATTTTGATGGCGATGGAGTTGCTGACAAGATCGTCGTAACTGGGTTAAGAGGGTCAGCGATTGAGTTGACGAAAACCATAACACTGGTCCACCCCTGGGAACACGACAAGAATGCGGCCAATATAGGAGACCTTGCAGCCGGTTCAAAAACCAATTTCTATATCGTTCTATCAGGAACAAGCGCCAGCTACGTAATTCATGATGCCAATCCCATATCGATACTCGATACAGATGCCGCTCAAGAGTTGTTCGTAGTTAAAGGAAGCGAAATCGCTGAGAACGGCCTTGCCGATCTGAACAAAAAGGCCAAAGGTGACTTGCTGGGTATCCCTACAGAAGCCGGTATTGATACTTACCTATATTGGAACGGTGACACCATCGCTAGTTACGAACCGCTTGAAATACCATGAAGAACACAACGGAAGACCGGCAGGAGGCCATGTTCATGAGTGAGTTGATTCGATATTTTCTTGAACCAGCACTGGACTATCCTCTGTGAACATACTTATACATATCGTCGTTACTTTTTTCCTCACGTTCTGGCCCATCATGTTCATGATGTCTCCCATGGCATTTGATGCGCCAGGCTCGGACAATAACAAAAGTAATATTGTCGGGATGATGCTGATCCTGTGTTACCCGATTGGTCTGTTTCTTGTATTGGGAATGCTCGGCGTAAACTACTTTGGAGTAAACAGCTTTAAGCTTGCTCTTATCAGCGCGGCTATCATATTGATAGCCTTTTCCTTGTTTGGCTATTTTGGCCTTTTATCCAATGCTCTTAGAGGTATTGCAAATTCGGGCTACTCCGTGGTTGGAGATACAGCTTACAACGATGGAAAGCCGATCGAAGGCGCTGATGGCAAGACATTCAAGGTTCTCGATAGCAGAAGATATAGTTCGCTTAACCATTATGCTTCGGATAAGAACCATCTTTATTATGACGGCAAGATCGTCGAGGATGCATTGGCCGAAGATATTGTTGAAGTAGGGATCGGCGGTAGCGATTACTTTCGCAACAGTCAGCAAGTTATCTATAGAGATATGGTTCTGCAGGGTGCAGTCGCTGATAAGTTCGCGGTATTCGATAGATACACCAACTGGGCCTATTTGAATAATGACGGCAAATTCAATGTGTATTACAACGGCGTCCTTCTGCCGACGGTAGAAAGGGACGCATTCGCACCACTGAATGATTTCTTTGCCACAGACAAGAAGCAGATTTTCAATGGACACACAGTCGTATTGACGCAGGCTGATGCAGCCAGCTTTGAGTTAATGAGCGATCACGATTTTGGTAAGGATGACAACCAAGTGTACTACCTGGGAACAAGGCCGCCAGTTGTCGTGCAGGATGCGGACCCTGGTAGTTTTGAAGTACTTGAACGAGGCTATGCACGCGACAGAAATCATATTTTCGCAATCGAACGATATGCGAATGTGGTAAAACTGGAACAGGCTGATATCGATACCTTTGAAGTGACTCGATATGATGATGCCACCAAGTCGGAAGCTCGGGATGTAAATCACTACTACTACGACGGCAAGATCGTGAGTACTCGATAGCCGCCTAATATTTGCGGTATGCGTCTTCTGGCCATTGTTGAGCAAATACACCCGACCGCATGGAGTTGGCAGGAGGACACGTCCATGAGTGATTTGACGTTCGAGCGATTATTGGTAAGTAAGTGCGGGATTCCGGGCACCAAAAAACCCGCTTGACATTCACTGTCTATTCATACACCTTAAGCCATTAAGGAAAAGCGCCACCCGGCGGTGCGCCAACACCATCCGGGCGGCTAACCCCAAGACTGAGAGAACCAGACCTTGGGGCTGCGCGAGAGTATATCACCGGGTCCGGCCCTAACCGGATCGCGGCTCGTCGAGCGGCCCCGTAATCGGGGCCGTTTTCGTTTACGGCCCCCTAATGAGCCAGGAGGGCTTATGGACGGGACCGCCGATCGTAGTGGACGTATTACTTTTGATCCCCTCACCCTAACCCTCTCCCTAGGGGAGAGGGGATATAGCGGGGAGAGGGAATACACCAAGGGACAGGGGCATACCCGGGGCTATCGCCTGTGGCCCACAGTCCGCAAAACCCAGCCGCCATCCCATTTTCCACCATCCCGGGCTGACCGCACGGGGCTTGGCGCCTGTAGATCACCCGCCGCCCAAGAGGTTAACTACTGCCATGGCTGAGGGAATGGCACGGAAGCTATTGGCGCAGAACGTCCGTGTTCTGCGGCTGATGCGGGGTTGGTCACAGGAGACGCTGGCCGAGGCGGCGGAGCTGGACCGTTCTTATCTGGGCGACATTGAGCGCGCCCGGCGCAACGTCAGCCTGGATTGCCTGGAGCGGCTGGCGCGGGCCTTCGGGATACTCGTGCCGGACTTGTTGCGCGAGCAGGACCCTGTGGCGCTGGGGGAGCAGTTGCTGCGCACGATATCGAGCGAAATAGCCAAGGAGAAGGACTGACATGGAACTTGTCAAAACCGAACAGGCGGAAACTGCCGCCTACGATCTGCCCGGCCTCACATCCTACTTTTTCTACGCGGCGCGCCAGGGGATGATCCTCGCCGATGCCCAGTGCCGCATCATCGCAGCCAACGTCGCCGCACAGCGCCTTACCGGCTATCGTGAGGCCGAGCTGCTGGGGCGCACGCCGGAGCTATTCGACGGCGTGCGCTGCGGGGCGCAGGTCGTTCATCACATTCGATGCATCGTGCAACGTGCCGGCCATTGGGAAGGCGAGTTGTGGTGCTGCCGCAAGGACGGAACCCGCTATCCGCAACAGACCAGCGTTACGCCTCTTCCCGGCGGCGGCTACGCGGCGGTGTTTGACGACTCAACCGCACACCGGCAACAAGTGGAGACGCTGACACGGCTGGCCTTTTACGATCCCCTGACCGGCCTGCCCAACCGCGCGTTGCTCATGGACCGACTGGGCCAGGCCCTGGTGCGGGCCGGCCGCCGCCACCGGAAGGCGGCGTTGCTGTTCGTCGATCTCGACGGCTTCAAGGCAGTCAACGACGGCCACGGCCATGCCCTCGGCGACACCCTGCTCCAGGCCGCCGCCGACCGGCTGCGCGCCGTGGTGCGGGCGGAGGACACCGTGGCCCGCTACGGCGGCGATGAATTCGCCGTGCTGCTCGGCGAGATTGGGTCCGCAGACGATGCCGTCGACATCGCCGCCAAGGTGAGCGCCGTATTCTCCGGCCCCTTCCTGATCGACGGCAGGGAACATGTGGTGAGCCTCAGTGTGGGCGTCGCACTGTTTCCCGATCACGCGGCCGGGGTGGCGGAGATGATCGAAATCGCCGACGCCGCCATGTATCGTGCCAAGCGTGCAGGCAAGAGCGGCTACCAGATCGCCCGATGACGAAAAGGAGTTCGTATGGTGATCCTGACCAGGAAGGTGGGGCAGGCCATTCGCATTGTCCCGGACGCAGATCTCGATCCCGCAACGCCCATCGGTGAGCTGTTCGTCGACGGCCCCATCAGCGTAATCCTCGCCGGCACGGCCGAGGGACAGGCACGCATGGTCGTCTACAGCGACAGCCGCTTCTTCGTGGCCGAGGATGAGCGTTTCAGCGGACCGGACGACGAAGCGCTGGGCGAGGTAAAACCTGAATAGGGTGTTTCAGGCTCGCTCGCTGTGGTCGGTTTGAACCCCACGGCACAAACCCTTTAAACTTCCCCTCGGTGGCGCAGGGAGCGTCCAACCACAAAAGGAACTTGTCCATGTCCTTTCCATTCGGAAACACCTCAGTCGTGGCTGGCAGAGAAATCAGCACTGGCCGAGCATGTGGCCCGGAAAAGTCCGCCCCACCCGCTCCGTCAATGATGTCATGACTCCATCCATAGTTAATCGCTTAGTGGCAATTGTCTTGGTAAACGTTCTTTGGAGCACTGCTGGTTGTGCGAAGAATGATGACCAACAATCCGGTGACCTATCAATATTGCTCTCTCAGGTTAATAGCACGCCAACGGCGGCTAGCGCCGACCAAAAAAATCAAACATTTGGGGCCTTCCTTTCTGAACTCTCGACCCTGGTTAAAACCAATAATTTGGAGGGACTGGCTGATATAACCGACTTTCCTCTCACCATCCGTGGCGAACTTGACGATGACGGTTCTGTCGAAATGGACAGAACGCGCTTCGTAAATCTCATTGGTGAATTTCTCCAAGACGAGGTCTACCTAATCATTAATGACGAGTTGGTGACATCCACGTACCGCGACCTCATGATTAAGCCAATTGATAAGCCGGAAATAGACGGCGACGCCGCGACGTTACACGGCTTCCATTTTGTGAGAAGAGAACAGCACTGGAAGCTAAAGCACATCACCACATATGTTCATGTCGTGGAACGATTTTCACATGAAGTGGAAAATGAATGAGTTGGAGTTAGGAGTATGAACAATTGATGTCATTCAGCGTGAGCTGCGGCTAAACGCCATCTCCGTGTTATGGCCAATGTTTCTTCGCATGTCCACAAGGATGCCGAAGAAGTCATCTATATTCTTAAAGGTCGTGGCATCAGCGGGCTTGTGGACTCGGAGATAGAGATGAATCAAGGCGACACCATGTTTGTCCCACGAGGTGCCGTTCACTGGTTTTACAACCCGTTTGAAGAGCCGGTGGAGATGATTTTTATATACACGAAGCCATCTCTGAAGTCGGCTGGATACCGGGTCGTCGAATGACGGTGGCAAAAAAAACAATCTTGGACGGACAGCGGTTAGACGTTAATCGGTGTGTTGGGAGCCCTGATTTGCCACTGGTTGATCCTGCATCGCAGCGATCATTCGATGGGTTTCGCTGCGCTCTACCCATCCTACGGGATGAGGTTGCACATTTAGAGTCAGATGAAAACCTGCCAGAGCACGTGTTTGCCCGAGGTGTTTTGTTCATTTGACCCCAGGTATCCTCCAAGAGGGGTGTCCGTGCCATGGTCCGGTGCGCGGTGCGCACCCTACGGTTGTGGCCCTAGGGGCTGTTGTGATTGGGAGAGCACAGGGTATGGGGCCACTCAGCGATGAATGCATTGTGGAGTCCTGGGGCCGCAATGTGCGGCCTTGGACAGCCGCGGTGCGTGAAGGTCAAATCGCCAGCCGCAGGCAGGTGACCGATCAGGCCGTCGTTGATGCGGTGCTGGGCTGTGCGCCGCGTTCCGTGCTCGATATCGGCTGTGGCGAGGGATGGCTGGCCCGTGAACTGGCCGCGCGGCAAATCGCCGTGACCGGTATTGATGTGGTCGAGGGACTGGTTGCCGCGGCGCGGGAGGCCGGGGGCGGCGAGTTTCATGCGATGTCCTATGCGGCGATCGCCGCCGGGCGCCTCGCGCTGTTCGTCGATGTGGTGGTATGCAATTTTTCCCTGCTCGGCAAGGAGTCGGTCGACGGCCTGTTCCGCGCCGTTCCTTCTCTGCTCAATCCCCAGGGCGTGTTTGTCGTGCAGACCCTGCATCCGGTCGTCGCCTGCGGCGGCTTGCCGTACCGGGACGGCTGGCGCGAGGGCAGCTGGGCGGGGTTTGGTCCGGAGTTCTCCGATCCGGCGCCGTGGTATTTCCGGACCCTGGAAAGTTGGATAGAGTTGTTTGCCGCGAGCGGGTTGCGGCTGCGCGAAGTGCGCGAGCCGCTGCATCCCTCCACGGGTAAACCGGCCTCCGTGATATTCATGGCGGACGTGCCGGCTTGATGCTTCCACTCCTGGCCGGAAGATACGCATGACCCCTGTCGAACCGCTTTCCTTCCAGAGCTGCGCATTGAGCGACGGCCGCCTGCTGGCCTATCAGTGTTACGGGCAGGTGGATGGCCGCCCGCTGTATTTCTTCCATGGTTTCCCCGGTTCCCGGCTGCAGGCCGCGCTGTTGCACGAACAGGCGCTGGCTGCGGGCGTATGCCTCGTGGCGCCGGATCGGCCCGGCTTCGGGCGCTCGACGCCGGACCCGCAGCGCACGATTTCGGGCTGGTCCGCCGACGTGGCGCAGCTGGCCGATCATCTGGGGCATGAACGCTTCGGTGTGCTGGGCGTTTCCTGCGGCGGGCCGTATGCGCTGGCCTGCGCCAGCGCCATGCCGTCGCGCCTGGAGTACGTCGGCCTGCTGGCGGGGATCGGGCCGATGAACGTGCCGTCGATCAGGCAAGGGCAGCTTCCGCTGCTGCGGCTGATGTTTGCCGCGGCACGCATCAATCCGCTGCTGATCGCTCCCTTGCTGCTGCTGGACTACGTGATGTTCCGCGCCAGTCCGGAACGTGCGGTGCGCGCCCTGGCCGCCATGCTCACCGCGCCGGATCAGCAGCTGCTGGCCTCCGACCCGCAGGGCGCCGCCGAGTTCGGCGCCAGCCTGGCCGAGGCCTATCATCAGGGCATAAGGGGCGCCATGCGCGAGGCCCACCTCATCGGGCGCGGACTGGACTTCGCGCTGGAAGGCATCACCCTGCCGGTGCATATCTACCAGAGCGGCGCCGATCGCAATGTGCCCCCGGCCATGGGGCGGTATCTGGCCGAACGCATACCGGGCGGTCGTTTGCATGACTATCCTGAAGAAGGACATTTGTCCGTGGTCGTTCACGGCTTCCGTGATTGTCTGCGGGATTTTCTGCGATGACCGTAGCCGCGATCCTGATCCTCGCGGGCTATGCGCTGATCAGCCTGCTCACGCTCATCGTGTATGCCGTGGACAAGTCGGCTGCCCGCAAGGGCGGGCGGCGCGTGCGCGAGCGCACCTTGCATCTGCTGGCGTTGGCGGGTGGATGGCCCGGCGCGTTGATCGCGCAACGACTGTTGCGCCACAAGTCGAGGAAGCAGCCCTTTCGCGCGGTGTTCTGGCTGACCGTGGTGCTGAACTGCGCTGTCTGTGTGTGGCTGCTCACGCCCTATGGCGGGGTGATGCAGCGCGCTGTGTTCGGCGGGGCTTAGGCCGCACTGCTGAACACCTGACACACATGTCCGGTCTTTGACCGCTATGCTTGCCTGCATAACCCGGCTCCTCAGGGAGGAATGCACATGAAACCCCGCATCAGCATGATCACGCTGGGTGTCCGCGACATGGCGGCCGCCGTGAAATTCTACGAACAAGGGCTCGGCTTTCCCCGCATGGAGTCGCCGCCCGAGGTGGCCTTCTTCACCCTCAACGGCACCTGGCTGGGTTTGTACGGGCGCGAGGCGCTGGCGGAGGATGCCACGGTGCCGGCGGCGGGCGAGGGCTTCGAGGCGTTTGCACTGGCGCACAACGTCCCCTCCGAGGCGGAGGTGGACGAGGTGATGGTTCAGGCCGTGGCCGCCGGCGCAACGCTGGTGAAGAAACCGCAGAAGGTGTTCTGGGGCGGTTACAGCGGCTACTTCAAGGACCCCGACGGCCATCTGTGGGAGGTGGCACACAATCCGTTCTTCTGGGTCGGGCCGGCGGATAGCGATGCCTAGGGCGCCCTATGGCTGGCCACGATTCAGTGCCGTAGGCCCGATGTAGCGCAGCGGTATCGGGCAGGGTTGCCGGACACCGCTACGCTCAGTCCGGCCTACGCCTTATTCGGGAAACTCTCGTCAGGACA
>PGZL01000006.1:77240-370599 GCA_002840095.1 Gammaproteobacteria bacterium HGW-Gammaproteobacteria-1
CGGACACCGCTACGCTCAGTCCGGCCTACGCCTTATTCGGGAAACTCTCGTCAGGACACCACTTGGTTCATCTTGCTTTGCGTACTTGGCGTCTTGGCGAGAGTCCGTTGTTTAACAGGGGAATAGCGGAGTTGCGGCAGGCGCAGTCCGCCCCATGACACTGAAATAATCCATTGCCGATGCGTCATGACCGCGAACTGCAATCTGCGTGTCACGTGCTGTTCATGATTTAGATCGAATCTACCCCGGCTTTTCACTTATACCCCAGGGAGATTTCTCGTATGAACAGCCGCATCTTCAGCAGCAGGAAGTTTTTCGCATTCAGCGCGGTCGCTTTCGCGGTCGCCGCGGCGCTCAGCGCCTGCGATTCCACCACCACCACCGGCAAGACCCTCACCGGCGTCGAGTTTACCGATACCCCGGCCCCGTCCACCAATGCCGACATGGTGAGCGCCACTACCACGTCGTCGGCGATCTACCATTACTCGGACGGCAGTTCCGTGGAGTATCCGCTGTCCTACAACGTGCTGTACAAGAACACCGACACCGTCGGCCTCAGCGCCAACGAAGCGGCACGCCTGTACGACGTCAGCGGCAACGCGCTGCTGGACGCCAACGGCGATCCGGTGGTGGCCGAGACGCCGGACGCGAACACCTTCCTCACCGTGGGCGGCAAGCATTTTCTGGTTACCCACTACGAATATGACTGGAAGCTCGCCGACAACAGCGGCAGCCCGAGCCGCATGCCCATGAGCATGACCGTCACCGAGCTGTCGCAGAACGCGACCAGCGGTGCCCTCACCGCCGTCGCCCAGTCCCCGGTGGACTTCTCCGGCGTCGCCGGCCTGTGGATTCCCTGCGCCGGCGGTCCCAGCCCGTGGAACACCCACCTCGGTTCCGAGGAGGACTACGACCTGTACTACGTGAACTCCGACGGTACCCCCGGCACCACCGCCTCCGCCGGCCTGACGGCGATGACGCAGAAGTATTTCAACAGTGCCACGACCGCCAATCCCTACGACTATGGCTATATCCCCGAAGTCACCGTCGCCGCCGACGGCAGCTCCAGCGTGGTCAAGCACTACAGCATGGGCCGCGGCACCTGGGAACTGACCCGCGTGATGCCCGACAACCGCACCGCCTACTTCGGCGACGACGGTACCAACGTCGGCCTGTTCATGTATGTGGCCGACACTGCCGCCGATCTTTCCGCCGGCACCCTCTACGCCGCCAAGTGGACCCAGACCAGCGCCGACAACGGCGGCGCCGCCACCCTGACCTGGGTGAAGCTGGGCCACGCCACCGATGCCGAGGTGAAGGCGCTCATCGACGCCGGCACCGTGTTCACCGATATCTTCGACATCACCACCACCGTCCTCACGCCCGACTGGGCAGCCCAGGGCTACAAGGCGATCCGCGCCGGCCAGTCGTCCACCGAGTACGTGCGCCTGAAGACCGGCATGGAGCAGGCGGCGGCCTTCCTGGAGAGCCGTCGTTATGCGGCCTATCTCGGTGCCACCACCGAGTTCAACAAGATGGAAGGCGTGGCGGTGAATGCCGAGGACAAGGTCGTCTACCTGGCCATGTCCTACATCGACAAGGGCATGAAGCTGGACGCGACCGGTCCGGTGGATGACATCCAGCTGGCCAAGATCAACGCCGGCGCCACCTACGCTCTGACCCTGTCCTCCGGCCAGAACGACACCGACACCAACCCCATCGACAGCGCCTGGGTCGCCACCGCCATGTCGGTACCCGCCGCGCTGCTCGGCGAGGACATCACGGTCGACGCCCTCGGCAATACCTCCAACCCCGCCAAGGTGGCCAATCCCGACAACCTGTTCTTCTCCGACAAGATGCGCACCCTGTTCATCGGCGAAGACTCGGGCACCCACGTCAACAACTTCATCTGGGCGTACAACGTGGACACCGGCAAGCTGAGCCGCATCCTGAGCCAGCCGTCGGGGGCCGAGGCGACCGGTCTTGTGGTGCAGGAGAACATGAACGGTCATGCCTACATCGGCGCCAACAACCAGCACCAGGGAGAGTGGCTGAGCAGCATGCCCACCGCGGTCAGGGACGCCCTGATCGCCGAGGTGACGGCCCGTGACGGCGTCAACTCTTATGGCACGCTCAACTACTACCTGGAAGCCAACGTCGGCTACATCGGCGGTATGCCCGGCCTGTAATGCCATACCGCAGTTGACCATGCTGCAACCCGTGCCGGAGGACGCAAGCAGCCTGTCGGATTTAGGTGCCCGTAGCGAGCAAGGGGGGAGAGCGAGGCCAAATTTTCACGATTTCGAGGCGCATAGTTGTTCTACGCAACGAGAAATCGGGGAAATTTGGGCCGCTCTCCCACCGGCGCAGTAGGAGCATCCTAAGTCCGACAGGCTGCCAGTCCTCCGGCATTTTTGTTATGGAGGAACTGACCATGTCAGTGATACGTCGCGGCATCGCTGCCGTCGCAGTGCTGTTGCCCCTTGCCCTTCTGCTCGCGTCCTGCGGCGGCGACGGCGATACGCCGGACACTGTCGGCGCCGTGCCTTCCGCTGTCAAAGCGGCGCTGGTGGGCGAGTATCTCGACCGCACCACCTTTCGCAATCCCTACGGCCACATACCTGCCCAGTGCTACGTGGAAACGTCCGGCGGCACGCAGAATGCCTGCCTGTTCTGCCATACCAACGGCGTGTATTTGCAGGGACTGGGCAATAACAACCCGCAGGCCGGCTATGAGCCGCTGGTGGGCGATCTGCAGCAAGAGTACGCCTTCGTCGCATTGCGCCATCCGTTCGTGCAGAACGGCAGCGTGATGCCGTGGGAAAACACGCTCCATCCCGAACGCCTGCAGGCGGCGGTGGCGGCCCTGGGCGTCGATCCGGCCGACTGGGACATGGAAAGCTATGTCCGCCAGGACAACTGGCGCGACGCCTACGCGCAGCGTCCGGGCAGCCCGCTGGAATGGGACCCGAAGATCAACGTGCCGTTCCGCCTGTTCCCGGGCCTTGATCCCGCCGATCTGCCCGCCGACGCCGACGGCTTCGTGCGTAGTGAACAAACGGCCAACGGATTCTTTAACGACGCGCAGGGCCGGATCACTGGCTGGCGTGCCGTGAACTTCATGCCCTACGGCATCTTCACCCCGCATACCGGCAGCGTCTCCGGCATCTACCTCCGGCTGCCGGAGGCGTTCATGCGCAACAGCGCCGGCGATTTCGATCTCGCCACCTATCGCGACAACCTCGATCTGCTGGAGCGGGCGATCCAGGATCGCCTGCTGCCCGGCGACCCGGCGCAATATCACGGCGTCGCCGCGACCATTGCCGTGCAGCGCGGCCTCTATCCGCTGGGCACCGAATTCGCCCATCCCCTGCATTACGTGGACGTCGCCGCCGACGGCAGCGACGCTGCCGTGAGTCCCTTCCCCGGCACGCGCGCGCGGCGGGTGAAGGAGATGCGCTACATGTACAAATACAAGGCGTTCAATCCCTGGGCCATTGCGCCCGGGAACAAGGAGGAAGGCGCACCGCTGCACGCCAGCGCCACTCAGGGCTGGGCCGACAACGGGGCGGGCTGGTATCTGGCGGGCTACATCGAGAATGCCGCCGGGACGCTGCGGCCGCAGACGCCGGCGGAACTGGTGCAGTGCGTCGGCTGCCACAGCGGCAACGTGCTGCAGCCGGAGACCGGCTACGCCCAGTTCAACTCGGGCACCGGCAACACCATCGACAGCACCTGGGCCTTCCCGCGCAAGTTTGCCGGCGATGCCGGCTGGCGTGAGATGGATTACCTGGGCTACGTTGCCGATGCCGGCGCGGCCGCCGATGCCACGCCGGGGCGCGCCGGCCTGGGCGACCCCATCAATCGCAAGTACGGCGTGGGCGAGTTCCGCTTCTTCCTCGAACACGTGGTCGGCGCCAGCCTCTACGGCGACATGCCGGCGCCGGTGGAGGCGTTCCTCGCCCAGCGCATCACCACGGCGCGTGGCTACAGCGCGAACTGGCCCGCGCTCGACACTGCCGCGCCCGCCACCCTCGCCGCCGCCCAGCGGCAGCGCCAGATCCTGATGCGCGAACTGACCGCCCGCAAGGAACACCTCGACGCCGACGGCAGCCTACACGGCGCGCTGCTCTATCCGCCGCGCGACGGCGCCCGCGCCGGGGCCGCGCGCTATCGCCAAGTGGTGGCGACGCAGCGCTACGACCTCGGCAAGGACGTGTTCGACGCCACACCGTTCACCTATCGCTACTATCGTGACGCCGGGCAGGCCTTCGCGCACCAGGACGGCAACACCTACCAGTCCGGTGAGGTGATCAGCGATCGGCCCATCGATACGGAGCCCACGAGTTTCACCTACGGAATCGGCGTCGGCGCGACGCTCATCGATGCCGGGCTGCCGTTTGCCGGGGGCGGAACCTACGAGCCGGAGTATTCGCCGCTGCTGCTGACGCCGCTGGCGTTCGAATAGCGTTCCCGCCGAGGCGGGGGAGGGATCAGCCGCGGCCGCGGCCGATCTTCACCACCTTGTCGAGGACGCGGATGCTGCGCATGATGCGGGCGAGATGGATGCGGTCGCGCACGGCGACGGTGAGGTTGATGGCGGAGTGGATGCCGTCGCGATCTTCCAGGCTGACGTTGTCGATGTTGGCGTCGGCGTCGGCGATGACCGCCGCCACCGTGGCGAGCACGCCGCGCTGGTTGGTGACTTCCACGCGCAGGTCCACCGGGAAGGTGGTGTCGAGCAGGTCGGCCCACTGCACGGTGATCCATTTCTCCGGCTGCTTGCGGTAATCGGCGATGTTCTTGCAGTGCTGGGTGTGGATGATGATGCCGCGGCCGGTGGAGAGAAAGCCCATGATGGCGTCGCCGGGGATCGGGCGGCAACACTTGGCGAAGGACACCACGGCGCCCTCGGTGCCCTTGATGTAGAGCGGGCGGTTGGCCGCTTCCTGTTCCGGGGTCTGGGTTTCCTGCGGTACCAGCAGGCGCGCGGCGAGCGGCGCCATGCGGTTGCCCAGGCCGATCTGCTCCAGAAGATCGTCGAAGGTGGCGAGGTTCATTTCCTTGAGCGCGAATTCGACGCGCTCGTGGGACACCATCAGCAGGGTTTCCTCCAGGTCGGTCAGGGCCTGTTCCAGCAGGCGGCGGCCGAGACCGATGGCCTCGTCGCGCTGCAGGTTCTTGAGGTAGTTGCGGATGTTGGCGCGCGCCTTGGCGGTGACCACGAAGTTGAGCCAGGTGGGATTGGGACGCGCGCTCGGCGCGGTGATCACTTCCACGGTCTGGCCGTTGCCGAGGCGCGTGGCCAGCGGCATCAGGCGGCGATCGATTTTCACCGCCACGCAGGAGTTGCCCACGTCGGTGTGCACGTCGTAGGCGAAGTCCACGGCGGTGGCGCCGCGCGGCAGTTCCATGATCTCGCCCTTGGGCGTGAACACGTAGACCTCGTCGGGGAACAGGTCGACCTTGACGTTTTCCAGGAACTCCAGTGAGTTGCCCGCGCTCTGCTGCATCTCCAGCAGGTTGCGCAGCCATTCGCGTGCGCGCGCCTGGGCGCTGACGCCGCCGCCTTCGCCGGTCTTGTACAGCCAGTGGGCGGCGATGCCGGCCTCGGCTACCTTGTCCATCTCCTCGGTGCGGATCTGCACCTCGATGGGCACGCCGTAGGGGCCGAACAGGGCGGTGTGCAGCGACTGGTAGCCGTTGGCCTTGGGGATGGCGATGTAGTCCTTGAAGCGGCCCGGCACCGGCTTGTACAGGTTGTGCACGGCGCCGAGCACGCGGTAGCAGGTGTCCACCTTGTCGACGATGACGCGGAAGGCGTAGACGTCCATCACTTCGTTGAAGGGCAGGTGTTTGCTGCGCATCTTCTTGTACAGCGACAGCAGGTGCTTCTCGCGGCCGATGACGCGGCCTTCCAGCCCTTCCTGGCGCAGGCGTTCCTGCAGGGCGATTTCGATCTTGGTGATGATCTCGCGGCGGTTGCCGCGCGCCTTCTTCACCGCCTCGGCCAGCACGCGGGCGCGCATCGGGTGGTAGGCGGCGAAACCCAGATCCTCCAGTTCCAGGCGCAGGCTGTTCATGCCGAGGCGGGAGGCGATGGGGGTGTAGATGTCGAGGGTTTCGCGCGCGATGCGGCGGCGCTTGTCCGGGCGCATGGCTTCCAGCGTGCGCATGTTGTGCAGGCGGTCGGCCAGCTTGATGATGATGACGCGCAGGTCGCGCGCCATGGCCAGCATCATCTTGCGGAAGTTTTCCGCCTGGGCCTCGGCCTTGCTCTCGAACTGGATGTTGGTGAGCTTGGAGACGCCGTCCACCAGCTCGGCCACTTCGGCGCCGAATTTCTCGGCGATCTGTTCCTTGGCGGTGGGGGTGTCTTCGATGACGTCGTGCAGGATCGCGGCGACGAGGCTCGGGGCGTCCATGCGCATCTCGGCGAGGATGCGCGCCACGGCCAGGGGATGATAGATGTAGGGTTCGCCGGAGAGGCGCTTCTGTCCTTCGTGCGCCTCGGCGCCGAACAGGTAGGCCCGGTAGACTTCGGCTACCTGATCGGGTTCAAGATAGCCCTCGAGTATGGCGCACAGGTCGCTGATGAGAAACACTGTGCGTCTCCCCGTTCGCTATCAGTCGTTCTCCATGGAGATCACCACCGGGGCGGCAACCTCTTCCTCGATCTCTTCCTCAACCTCGTGTTCGACGGCGTCCAGCACTTCGCGGCCGACCAGGCCGGCGGCGATTTCGCGCAGGGCCAGCACGGTGGGCTTGTCCTGTTCCCAGGGCAGATAGGAGTCCTTGCCCTTTTCCAGCTGACGGGCGCGCTTGGTGGCAACCAGCACCAGCTGGAAGCGGTTGTCTACGTTGTCCAGGCAGTCTTCGACGGTGACGCGGGCCATGTTTACTCTCCGGATCCAGGCCAGCCCCGGCGGGGATGGCGAAAAGGGGATGAATTCTATTAAAAAACCGCCGTTTAAGCCAGTAGGGCCTTGATCAGGGCGCCGTGGGCGGCGGCCTGGCGCGGTTCGCGCAGGCGGTTGGCGGCGATGACGGCGGCCAGTTCGCCCAGGGCGGTGTCGAAGTCGTCGTTGATGACCAGGTAGTCGAACTCGAAGCAGTGGCTCATTTCGCTCACCGCATCGCGCATGCGCCGGGCGATGATTTCGTCACTGTCCTGGCCGCGGCCGCGCAGGCGCTGCTCCAGGGCCTCGCGCGAGGGGGGCAGGACGAAGATGGACACCGTGCCCGGCATCATCTGCCGTACCTGGCGGGCGCCCTGCCAGTCGATCTCCAGGATCACGTCCACCCCGCGCTTGAGCAGGTCCAGGGCGGCGGAGCGGGAGGTGCCGTAGTGGTTGTCGAATACCTGGGCGTGCTCCAGGAAGGCGTTGTCGGTCACCATGGTGCGGAAGGTTTCCACGTTGACGAAGTGGTAATCCTTGCCGTCCACCTCCCCCGGGCGCATGGCGCGGGTAGTGTGCGACACCGACACCTGCAGCTTGCCGGTGTTCTGCAGCAGGGCCTTGACCAGGCTGGTCTTGCCCGCCCCGGAGGGGGCGGAAATGATGTAGAGGGTGCCTTGTTCGTGCTGTTGTTCCATGGGGTCCTGTTCCTGCAGCTAGTGTTCTGCGTGGTTTGCGGCGGGATTATGCCGTGCCTGCCAGAGGTCATAATCCACCTGCTGGCCCAGCCACAATTCGGCGCGGCCGCCACGTTCCGGTCCCAGCCAGGCCTCGATGCGCAGTGCCATGTCCGTCGATATCGCGGCGTGGCCGTTCAATATGCGGGACAGTGCCGCCCGCGTCACGCCCAGCTGCCGTGCGGCTTCCGTCACCGACAGGCCGAGGGCGGGCAATACGTCATCACGCAGGGTTTCCCCCGGATGCGGTGGGTTGAACATCGCGTTCATGGCCAGTTCCTCAGTGGTAATCCTGATAGTCCACCAATATGGCGTCTTCACCCTCGAACATGAAGGTAAGTCGCCAGTTGCCGCTGACCCACACTGACCAATGGCCGGCCAGCTCATGGCTGAGGGGGTGCAGCTTCCAGCCCGGCAGGTTCATATCCTCTGCCGTCCGGGCGTGGTTCAGGCGCTCCAGTTGGCGAGCCAGTTTCGGCGCGTGGGCGGCCTGAATCCCCGCCTTTGAACCGGTGGTGAAGAACCGCTCAATCCCTTTGTGGCGGAAACTTCTGATCATGGGAGAAGTGTATAGTCAGGCTATACATCAGGCAAGGGGCTATTCGATATTCTGCACCTGCTCGCGCATCTGCTCGATGAGGACCTTGAGGTCCACGGCGTAGCGGGTGGTGTCCACGTCCTGGGACTTGGAGGAGAGGGTGTTGGCCTCGCGGTTCAGCTCCTGCATCAGGAAGTCCAGGCGGCGGCCCACCGGTTCCTTCTGTTCCAGCACCCGGCGCACCTCGTCCAGGTGCGCGCCCAGACGGTCCAGTTCCTCTTCCACGTCCAGGCGCTGGGCCAGCAGCACCAGTTCCTGCTCCAGCCGGGCCTGGTCCAGTTCGCCCTTGAGCTCGGCCAGGCGGGCGTCGAGGCGCTCGCGCGCCCGGGCCAGGACGTCGGGCCGGCGGGCGTTCACTTGGCCGACGATCTCCGTCATGGCGGCGCAGCGCTGGCTGATCAGTTCCTTGAGTTTGTCACCTTCGCGGCGGCGGGTTTCGATCAGCTCGCCCAGTGCGGCGTCGAGCAGGCCCATGGCCGCGGCGTGCACCTGTTCCGGTTCGGGGGTGGGCTGCTGCAGCACACCGGGCCAGCGCAGCACGTCGAAGGAGTTCACCGGGGCGGCGTTATAGATGATGCCGTCGATCTCGCGGGTGACATGGGCCAGCTGGGTCACCAGCTCGCGATTGATCTCCAGGGTGGCGTATTCCGCCGGCGCCTGGTAGCGGATGTTGCAGTCCACCTTGCCGCGGCCCAGGCCCTGGTTGAGCTTTTCGCGGATGCGCGGCTCCAGCAGGCGCACCTCTTCCGGCAGGCGCAGCGCCAGTTCCAGGTAGCGGTGATTGACCGAGCGCAGCTCGATGGTGAAGGTGCCCCAGTCACCCTGGGACTCGCGGCGGGCGAATGCCGTCATGCTGTGAATCATGTACACTCCTCAGGCTAACGATGCGGCATGGTGGGTCATGGTACCCCGACTGGCCGTGCCACGGAACAGCAGAGGAAAAAGGCTTTCTCTTCATACGGATACGGATGAACGACGCACGCGACAACTACTGCCTGCAGGCCGGCTCATCGCTGGACAGCTACGTCATCGACCGCGCCATCGGCGGCGGCGGCTTCAGCATCGTCTATCTGGCCCATGATGCCGTCGACGGCACCCAGGTGGCGATCAAGGAGTACATGCCGCGCAAGCTGGCCTTCCGCGGCGAGGACGGCGTGTCGGTGCACACCATGCCCGACTCCGAGACCGGCGACAATTTCGCCCACGGCCGCCGCATGTTCTTCCAGGAGGCCAGCACGCTGGCCACCGTCAAGCATCCCAACATCGTCAACGTGATCAACTTCTTCCGTGCCAACGGCACGGTGTACATGGTCATGGCCTACGAGAAGGGGATCAATCTGCAGGACTACATCCGGCGCCACGGCGGCAACCTGAGCGAGAAATTCATCCGCACCGTGTTCCCGCCGCTGCTGGACGGCCTCAAGGCCATCCACGGCATGGGCCTGCTGCATCTCGACATCAAGCCCGGCAACATCTTCCTGCGCCCCGGCGGCAATCCCATCCTGCTGGACTTCGGCGCGGTGCACCAGATGCAGAACAGCCGCAAGTACCAGCCGACCCAGGTGGTCACCCCCGGCTTCGCCCCCTATGAACAGCTGACGCCCGGTGGCTACGTCGGGCCGTGGAGCGACCTTTACGCCATCGGCGCCTCCATGCGCGCCTGCATCGACGGCGCCACCCCGCCGCCGGCGGACGAGCGGCGCATGAAGGACGTCATGAAGCCGGCGGCGGTGGCGTTCAAGAAGCGCTATTCCAATGCCCTGCTCGGCGCCATCGACTGGGCCATGGAGGTGGATGCGCTGCTGCGGCCGCAGAGCGTGGATCAGCTGCTGGAAGCCATGAACCGCGAGGAGCCGCCGGAGGAACCCATGTCGCGCGGCGACGCCTTCCTGGACCTGCTCACCCGCGACATCACCCTGCCCTGGTCCAAGGGGTGATTGCGCATGCTGTACGAAACCGGCGTCGCCAATCATCTGGGTAACCGCAACAGCAACCAGGATCGCTTCGATGTGGTGGAGAGCGACGAAGGCGTGCTGCTGGTGCTGGCCGACGGCATGGGCGGCCATGCCGGCGGCGACGTGGCGGCGCAGGCGCTGGTGGACATCGCCCGCGACCGCTATCTCAACGGCACGCGCCCGGTGGCCCAGCCCGGCCGCTTCCTCACCGAAATCGTCCTCGCCACCCACGACGCCCTGGTGAGCTACGCCGCCGAGCAGAACCTGGGCAACATCCCCGGCACCACCGCCGTGCTGTGCCTGATCCAGCGCGGCCACATGGACTGGGCCCACGTCGGCGACTCGCGCCTGTACCTGTTCCGCGACGGCCTGCCGGTGTTCCGCACCACCGATCATTCCTATGTGGAGCAGCTGTACCGTCAGGGCATGATCAGCCGCTCCGAGCAGGACAGCCACCCGCGCCGCAATCACATCACCCAGTGCATCGGCGCCATGCCGCAGGCGCCCGAAGTGGAACTGGGCAAGGGCAAGGGGCTGCGGGTGGACGACATCGTGCTGCTCTGCTCCGATGGCCTGTGGGGCGCGCTGGACGACGCACAGCTGGGCCTGATGCTGCAGCAGGAAGGCAGCCTGGACGAGGTGCTGGAGCGCATGGCCATGCGCGCCGAACAGATCAGCTATCCCCACAGCGACAACATCAGCGTGGTAGCCCTGCGCCTGACCTCGCTGGCACCGGTGGCTCCCAAGCCGAAGCCCAAGCCGGCGCCCGCGCCAAAGCCGGAACCGGCGCCCGAGCCGGAAACGCCCCATGTGGATGACGACAAGCTGAAAGACGCCATCGAGCAGATCGAACAGGCCCTGCGCACCTACAAGGACGAGCTGAAGCGCTGAGATTTATAAACGGCAGTGGGGTTCGCCTCGCCACCGATGCCCGGTACAATGCGCGGGCCTACCAATATCCCATCATCCGAAGAAGGAATTCCTTATGCGCCCGAGTGGACGAGCGCCCGCTGAACTGCGCGCCATCAAACTTACCCGCAATTACACCAAGCATGCCGAAGGTTCGGTGCTGGTGGAGTTCGGTGACACCAAGGTCATCTGCACCGCCAGCGTCAACGAGGGCGTGCCGCGCTTTCTCAAGGGCAAGGGCGAGGGCTGGGTGACGGCCGAATACGGCATGCTGCCGCGCTCCACCGGCTCGCGCATGAACCGCGAGGCGGCGCAGGGCAAGCAGGGCGGCCGCACCATGGAGATCCAGCGCCTCATCGGCCGCTCGCTGCGCGCCGTGGTCGACACCGCCGCCCTGGGCGAGCGCACCATCACCATCGATTGCGACGTGATCCAGGCCGACGGCGGCACCCGCACCGCCTCCATCACCGGCGGCTATGTGGCCCTGGCCGATGCCATCCGTCACCTGCGCGAGAAAAAGCTGATCAAGAAGGACCCGCTGCACGGCCAGGTGGCCTCGGTCTCCGTGGGCATCTTCCAGGGCGAGCCCATCGTCGACCTCGACTATGCCGAGGACTCCGGCGCCGAGACCGACATGAACGTGGTGATGAACGACGGCGGCGCCTTCATCGAGGTGCAGGGCACCGCCGAAGGCCACGCCTTCCGCCGCGAAGAGCTGGACGCCATGCTGGCCCTGGCCGACGGCGGCATCCGCCAACTGCTGGAAAAGCAGCGCGAGGCGCTGAAAGACTGAACATCCAACGCAAAGGCGCAGAGACGCAGAGGTTTATTTCGTTCGTAGAAGCTCAGCTATTGGTGGAAGCACTACAAGCTGATGAATGGCTCCCACGGAACGATGTTGGCCGTAGCAACAGCTTTCTTTGCGTCCTCTGCGTCTCTGCGTCTCTGCGTTAGATTTTGAGGTTTCCGAAATGAAAAAGGTCGTATTGGCCAGCGGCAACAAGGGCAAGGTGCGGGAGTTCGGCGAGATCCTGGCCGGGGCCGACATCGCCATCGTGCCGCAGAACGAGCTGGGCGTGCCCGAGGCCGACGAGACCGGGCTGACCTTCGTGGAGAATGCCATCCTCAAGGCGCGCAACGCGGCGCACCATACCGGCCTGCCCGCCATCGCCGACGACTCCGGGCTGGAGGTGGACGCGCTCAAGGGCGCGCCCGGCATCTACTCGGCGCGCTACGCCGGCGTCGGCGCCGGTGACCAGGCCAACCTGCAAAAACTGCTGGCCGACATGCAGGACGTGGCCGCCGCCGGGCGCACGGCCCGGTTCCAGTGCGTGCTGGTGTACATGGAGCATGAATTCGACCCGACCCCCGTCATCTGCCAGGGCAGCTGGGAGGGCGTCATCGCCTTCGAGCCCCACGGCGCCGGCGGCTTCGGCTATGACCCGGTGTTCTTCGTCCCCGCCCACAACGCCACCGTGGCCGAGCTGCCGTCCGGGCTGAAGCACGACCTGAGCCACCGCGGGCAGGCGCTGCGCAAGCTGCTCGCCGCCTTGCGCCAGGAATAACAACGGAAATTTTTCCGCGCCGGCATCTGTCTGTCACATTTGCCGGATACAGTTGTGCAACACATTCCAAGCAGCGGATGTTGTACGCGAAGGAGTCGTAAGTGAGCGATTGTGATGTTCTGCACCACTGTCCCGTCTGGGGTAACTTTCAATCCCATGTCAGGGCTGTCTGGATCAACAATTACTGCAAGGGGCCGCGGCGCGAACGCTGTGCACGCCTGCAGTTGATACGCGCCGGCCAGCCCGTCGCCGCCGATTTGCTGCCCAACGGCACCCGCATGCCGGTACGGCATACCGACGGCAACTCAGCCGCGGGTTGAACGCCGCCGCAGCCAGGCGGCGAGGTCCGCCGCCGGCAGCGGCCGGCTGAACAGGTAACCCTGCACCTCGTCGCAGCCCAGGCGGCGCAGTATGTCGAACTGGGCTTCGCTTTCGACGCCTTCCGCAATTACCACCAGTCCCAGGCTGTGCCCCAGATTGACCACGCCGGAGGCAATGGCGCGATCATCGGCATCCTGCACCAAATCGCGCACGAAGGACTGATCCAGCTTGAGCTTGTGCAGCGGGAAGCGCTTCAGGTAGGCGAGGCTGGAATAGCCGGTGCCGAAGTCGTCCACCGCAATCTGCACGCCCAGCGTGCGGATGTGATTGAGCACGGCGAGGGTGTTCTCCATGTCCTGCGCCAGCAGGCTTTCAGTGATTTCCACTTCCAGATAACCCGCCTCCAGGCCGCTGCCGTCCAGCGCCTGCTGCACCAGCGTGCGGATGTCGCCCAGGGAGAACTGGCGGGCGGAGACGTTGACCGCCACCACCATGGGCGGCAGCCCCTCGTCCTGCCAGGCCTTGTTCTGGCGGCAGGCCTCGTGCAACACCCAGTCGCCGATCCGCCCGATCAGTCCGCTTTCCTCGGCAACAGGTATGAAGCGGGCGGGTGACACCGCGCCGAGTTGCGGATGGGTCCAGCGCAGCAAGGCCTCGACGCCGATGACCTGGCCGCTGGCCAGATCGATCTGCGGCTGGTAGTGCAGGGTGAACTGATCGTTGTCCAGCGCCCTGCGCAGGGCGTTTTCCAGCGTCAGCCGTTCCATCGCCGCGTTGTTCAGTTCCGGCGTGAAGAAATGGTAGCGGTTGCGGCCCAACTCCTTGGCCTTGTACATGGCAATGTCGGCGTTCTTGTGCAGTTCGTCGAAGTCGCGGCCGTCGGTGGGATAGAGCGCGATGCCGATACTGGCGGTGACCGTGAGGGTGTGGCCGCCGGTGACGATGGGCTGGCTGATGCGGCTGATCAGGTTGTGCGCGACGAGCGCGGCACTGGCCGCGTTACTGCCGCTTAGCACGATGAGAAATTCATCGCCGCCGAGGCGGCCCACGGTATCGGTGTGGCGCAGCGCGGCGTGGATGCGCTGGGTGACTTCCTGCAGCAGGGCATCGCCGCTGAGATGGCCCAGGGAGTCATTGATGGTCTTGAAATGATCGAGATCGAGAAACAGCAATGCCGCCTCGGCGCGCGCCCGTTCGGCCTGGTTCAGTGCCTGCTCGGCGCGGTCGCGCAGCAGGGTGCGGTTGGGCAGTTCGGTCAGCGGATCGTAGTAGGCGAGGTAGCGGATGCGATCCTCGGCCTGCTTGTATTCGGTGATGTCGGTGGAAACGGATATGTAGCAGGAGACCTTGCCCTGGGCATCGTGCACCGCTGAGATGGAGGCCAGGGCCGGGTACAGCTCGCCGCTCTTGCGTCGGTTCCACAGCTCCCCCTGCCAGTACCCGGTCTCCGTGACGCTGCGCCACAACTCCTCATAAAACGGCTGTTCCTGGCGCCCGGACTTGATGGCGCGGATGTGTTGGCCGATCACTTCGTCGGCGCCGTAGCCGGTAACCTTGGTGAAGGCCCGGTTGACGCTGACGATATGCGCGTCGGCGTCGGTGATCACGATCAACTCGCGGCTGTTGTCGAATACCAGGGCGGCCATGCGCAGCTGCTCGTCGGCCTGTCTGCGCGCATGCACATGCCCGATCTGATCGGCCAGCATGGCAAGCAGGGTTTGTTCCTCCGGCAGGAAAATATCCGTACGCACGCTGGTCGAGGGCGTGCGGTAGCCGGCCTCGACCGTGCCGATGCGGCGGTCCTGCTGCATGATCGGCGCGCTGATGGATGTGCCGGACGGATCGCCGACAGATGTGTATTCGCTGCCCTCAAGCTCGATGCGCGCCCACGCCATATCCGGGTATTGCAGCGCCGGCGGAATGTGTGCAGCGATGTGCCGCAGCATTTCGTCCTCGGTCAGTTCGTGTCGTGCCATCACTTCCGACGCATCCAGCAGGCAACGCAATTCCTTGACCCGTTCGCGAAGTTCATGACTGCGCCTGGCCAGCGTTTCCTCGGCCTGCCGCCGCTGCTCCTCGCGCAGGAAATTGTCCAGGGCGAAGGAAATGTCGAGCGCCATTTCGTCGAGCAGCCGGACCAGATCGTCACTGAACAGGTTCTTCTCTCCGGCATACAGGTTCAGGGCGCCGACTACCTGTCCCTGCTGTCGCAGGGGGAAGGCGGCGGAGGCGAGAAAGCCGGCGGCGCGGGCCCGTTCGTGCCAGGCGACGGTCTGGGGGTTATTGAGAAAATCGTTGCACAGGTAATGATCGCCCTGTCGTATCGCGGTGGCGGTCGGGCCCTGCCCCTGCGGTACCGATGGATCCAGAGAGATGTGCAGATCGGCGAGGTAGGCCGCCGGCATGCCGTTGTCGGCCAAAGGCCGGATCAGTTGGGTTGCCGGATCCACAAAGCCTATCCACGCCCCCTTCAGTCCGCTGTTTTCCACGGCGATGGCGCATATGCGCGGCAGCAGCTCGGCCAGCGTGGCGCTGCGCACGATGGCGGTGTTGGTATGGCTCAGGGTGGCGTAAAAGGCACTGAGACGGCGGCTGCGCAACTCGGCCTGCTGCAGCTCGCGGTTGCGTTCCGTCAGTGACCGGGTGAGGCGGCTGAAGTGATGGGACAGGCGCGCGATCTCGTCACGACCGCCGATCTGCGGCAACTCGCCTTCGCCGCTGCGCCAGTGCTCGAGGGCGCCGGTAAGGTGCTCGATCCGCCGCACCAGGAAGAAGTGCAGATACAGCCAGAACATGCCGGCGATCAGGGCCGCGCCGGCAAAGGTGGCGGCGGCGTGTTGCACTGCCTCATGGCGCGCATCCGCATACAGTGCGCCGTGGTCGTAGCTGAATACCAGGACGCCGATTCGGTTGGCGCGCAGTTCGCCCGGCAGCAGCGGCAGGCGCAGCGGATAGACCGCGCGCAGTACCGTGCCGTCGGCGGTATAGGCGCTCTGGCCGGCCAGCGTGGCGCGGGCGGCATCCAGCATCGCCTTGCCGGGGGCGTCGGGCAGGTCGGCAAGCTGCCGCTGCCGCAGGCGGTAGTCGGTGCTGAGCAGGACGGTGTCGGATTCGTCCAGCAGCGCCGCCCAGCGCAGATTGGGCTGGGTGACCACGCTTTGCAGGGCGCGTCGTGCCGCTTCCCAGTCGTCGGCACTGAGGGCGTCGCGCAGCAGAACGGACATCTGGCTACCGCTGTGTGCCGCCCGCTGGCTGAGCTGGTGGCGGATGTCCTGATCGGCTTGGCGCAGTTCCAGCAGATGGATCACCACCAGCAAAGGCAGGCTGCTGACCAGCAAGGCGAGAGGCAGGATGCGGCGCAGGGGATAGAGCCAGTTCATGGCTGCACCTCGCCCAGCAGGCCGGCGTCGAGCCGGAGTTCCGCTGCTGCCGGGCGTGACAGCAGGCCGGCGCCCAGCATGATCTCCTGCAGGCGTTCGAGAGTGGCGCGCAGGCCGGATGCGCCGTTGCCGAGCAGGGTGCGGTTGGCGCCGGCGTCGGTCAGTTCCAGCAGGCGCCAGGTGTCCAGTAGGTCTGCGGCATCGATATCCATGCGGCGGGCGAGGGCGGGCGCCGCTGCCGCCGGATCGCGTTGCAGATGTTCCAGGGCGCTGAAGTAGGCTGCGGTCAGGGTCCGGAGCCCGGCGGCGTGGCTGTGCCGCACATCCTCCCGCACCACCAGCACATCGACGATTTCGCCCGGGATGTCCCGGCTGGAGAATATTTCGTGCGCGCCTGCGGCGAGCAGGCGGCTGCGTTGCGGATCGAAGGTGATCACTGCGTCGATACGCCCGCCGCGATACGCAGCCTCATGTTCCTGCAAGGACAGATGAACCAGGGTGAGATCGTGGGCGGAGAGGCCGCCCCGTTCCAGCAGGCGGGTCAGCATATAGGCGCCGAGGGCGCCGGTTTCCACGCCCAGGCGGCGCCCGCGCAATTGTTGCGGCGTATCGATGCCGGTGCGGGCCAACACCACGTCGGCGCCGTTGGAGAGGGAGAAAACCAGTATGATACGCAGCGCCTGGCCGCTATCCGCGAGGTGAAGCGCCTCGTCCAGCGTGATCGCCGCGGCGTCGATGGCGCGGTTGCGGAAGGCGCGCAACACGTCCTCGGTATTGTCGAAGTCCACCAGTTGGATGGGCTGCCCTTCGAATAATCCAAGGTCGCGGGCGTGGTACAGCCCCAGGTAACCCGGCCAGGGGTTGCTGCCGATGCGCAGCGTCGGTGCCGGCGTACAGGCCGGCAAGGCGGCGAGCCCGATCAGCGCGGTGACGAGCAGTAGGATTGAGAACGTACGCATGGTCTATTTACGGACATTTCTTACCAGTATACAGATACCGGCCCGCAAGTCAGTCGTGGCAAGGACGGGATGATCACCATGTTCCAGTTTTCCGTTCCGCCGCCCCTCGCCCTGTATATCCACGTGCCCTGGTGCGTGCGCAAGTGCCCCTATTGCGACTTCAATTCACACGAGATGAAAGGGGACATTCCCGAGGCGGCGTATATCGATGCGCTGCTTGCCGATCTGGAGCAGGAGCTGCCGGCGGTGTGGGGCCGGCCGCTGGTCAGCGTATTCATCGGCGGCGGCACGCCCAGCCTGTTGTCGCCGGAAGCGGTGGACCGCCTGCTGTCGGGGGTGCGCGCGCGGCTGCGCCTGCCGCCCGATGCCGAGATCACGCTGGAGGCCAACCCGGGCACGGTGGAGACGGGCCGCTTCAGCGAGTTTCGTGCCGCCGGCATCAATCGGCTTTCCATCGGCGTGCAGAGTTTTGACGACGATTTGCTGCAAGGGCTGGGTCGCATTCATGGCCGGCGCGAGGCGATACGCGCGGCCGAGGCGGCGCACGGTGCTGGCTTCGACAATTTCAATCTCGATCTTATGTTCGGCCTGCCGGGCCAGTCCCTGGCGCAGGGCCGCGAGGATGTGGCCACGGCCATCGCGCTGGAGCCGGCCCACGTTTCCTATTACCAGCTCACGCTGGAGCCCAATACCGCCTTCGGCTATCGCCCGCCCGTGCTGCCGGACGAGGAGCTGATCATCCAGATGCATCAGGCGGGACAGGCACAGCTCGCCGCCATCGGCTATGCTCAGTACGAAGTGTCCGCTTATGCGCGTGCGGGACGGCAATGCAGCCACAATCTGAATTACTGGCAGTACGGCGATTATCTCGGCATCGGTGCCGGTGCCCATGGCAAGGTGACTGACGCCGTTGCCGGACGCATCGAACGTTATGCGAAGATGCGTCATCCGCGCGACTATCTTGCGGGCACGGAGCGTGTCCACAGCCGCAGCGTCGTGGCGCGGAGCGAAGTCGGTTTCGAGTTCATGATGAATGCGTTGCGCCTGCGTGAGGGTTTTGCCACCGAGCTGTTCACCCAGCGAACCGGGCTGGCGTTGACGGCGGTGACCCGACCGCTGGAGGACGCGGAACGACGCGGCCTGATTGAGTGGACGCCGCAACGGGTGTGCCCCACTGAGCGGGGGTACGATTTCCTCAACGACTTATTACAGATGTTCTTGCCCGATCATGAATGAATCCAGCGACTATCAACCGATCGATTGCGGCCTGCATTCCCGCTACGAAGAGGCGATCCTGCGGCACGGCAAGTTGCGCGTGCATTGGCGTGACGAGCAGGGTGCGGATCACGTGGAAATGCTGCGGCCGAAAGATCTGCAAACGCGGGCCGGCGCCGAGTATCTCCTTGCCCTGACGGAACACCACGAAGACAGAAGCATCCGCCTCGATCGCATACATCGCGTCGAGCGTATGGATGGAGAGGCGTTCTGATGGACGGAGGCGAAGCGTTGTCGGTGCTGATCAATATCGCGGTCGGCGCCTATTTTGCCTGGTACTTTCCTCGCAGCGTGCGCGGCAAGCTTGATCGCATGCCGCGCCTCTTCACCTTTCTCAGCCGGGCGTTGCCCGTGGTGGGCTATCTGTTGATGGCCGCATCCATCGTCTACGGCCTGTTGCGCATCAGCGGACTGCTGTAGTCCGGTCGATGGTTCAATCCATGTAGGTCTTGGCTTCCGCGCCCGGGTCGGGCAGGCCGGCAATGCGCCAGGCTTCGCGGGCGCCGTTGAACAGCCGCTCCACGCAGTGCGAATCGAGGCTGCTGTGGACGCAGGCCAGATGCATCGGCGGCGCCGCACCGTACTGCACGAAATGCTCCCGCAGGTAGCGAATCACGCGCCAGTGCTCCTCGCCCAGACGGCCCAGCCCGTCGGCTTCCGCCAGGTTCTCCGCCATTTGCTCGGTCCAACGCCCGCTGTCGCACTCCATGCCGGGGCGTACATTGCGCTTCAGTTCATGTTCGGTAGTCATCGCAAACCTCCCGTCGTTCCGGGACTCTTTAAACCCAAGTGTTCATATCAAGTATAGACGGTGCCCGTGCAAATCAAGCGGGTATACGGTTTCGGCCTACCATGCCGGTTGCAGACTGAGGCCGAAAGGTTTCGTTGGGCGTGCTTGCTGGCCGGGGATGGGCAGGCCGATGGAGACGCGGAACAGTACATACTCGCGGTGCGCCGCGTGCTGGGCGTGTATGCGATAGGCGTCGATGCTGTCGAAATTCGACAGCAGCACCGCCACCACCTTGCGATCCAGTATGTTGCGGTGCGCCATGTCGGCGAGCTTGCTCCGCACCTCGGCCTTGCCCAGCGCCGCCCGGTAGGGCCGCGTTTCCAGCAGCGCGGTGAACACGTCGGCGGCGGCGATGATGCGCGCGCCGAGAGGAATGGTGAGTGCCGTGCAGCGGCCGGGGTAGCCGTTGCCGTCCAGTCGCTCATGGTGCATCGCCGCCCAGGTCCGGATCTCCTCCAGGCCCTGCAACGGTTCGAGTATCCGGTAGGTGTAATAGGCGTGCGATTTGATCACGCGAAACTCGGCGCTGTTCAGGCCGGCATTCTTTTCCAGTATCTCGATGGGAATGGCCAGCTTGCCGACGTCGTGCAGATAACCGGCTACCTTCACCTTCTGGCATTCCGTTTCGGAAAAACCCATGAGGTTCGCCAGTACCGATGCCGCGGTGGCCACGCCGCTGGAGTGGGTGGCGGTGAAGTGGCAGCGAAAGTCGATGACGTGAGCCAGCAGCTCGGCGAAATCGAGCAGGTCGTCGTTGTCGAGTTCCACCGAATAATTGCGGCAGTTGGATACCAGTATCTGTTCCAGTGTGGGCGACATGACGTCGAGCCAGAAGCTCTCACGCCAGGCCAGTTCGGTAAAGGCATCGACCTGGTCGGGATCGAATTTGCTGCCGGAGTTGCGTGCCACGGCTGCGACGATGCGGTCCACCTGTTCCAGGATCGGCTGATCCTTGTCGATCAGCACGTCGATACGGTCCGCCAGGAACAGCAGCACGGACTCCATGGGGACCGGGGGTTCCATGCCGCAACGGTGATGATGCTCCGTATGGTGATGGCGGATGATGGTCGATACGTCGGAGAAATAGCGGAACTTGTTCAGCAGCTGGTAGCTGGCTTCACAGTGGCGGTTGTTGTCGGAGGAGTCATCGAATTCCAGCAGGTGATTGCGCTCGTGCAAAGAGAGCACGCCGATGTCATGCAGCAGGCCGGCAATGACCAGGTCGTATTGCGTCTTCTGCGGCGCCCCCAGCTCGCGCGCGATTTGATTGGCGATATAGGCGACCCGCTTGTGGTGGTTGGCGATGCGGGCGTCGATGTGATCGATGGCGCTGGCGATGGAGACCACAAAGTCCAGAAGATTGACGGGCCTGGGTATGAACATGCAACAACTCCCTGTCATAGTGCCGCCATGACCTCTTCTTGCCGGGCACGAAATGCGCCCGCGGCGGCCTGCCGACGATACGGATTTGGCTTATGCGGATTTAGCGCGGCATATTGGACTTGGTATAACTCCAGCTCCTTGATCCGTATCAAGGAGGGGCCGGGGGCGGGCGGTAAATCATCGCTGCAGGCCGAAGGCGCGGCCGAAGGGTGGTCCATGGCGCCGGAATTTGCGATATAACGATATTCCCGCCCGCGAGCGGCCGGCCAGAGACTATTCAAGGAGTACGGAATGTCTTACTTCACCTGGGATTCCAGTCTCGAAACCGGGATCGAGGCCATCGACGTCCAGCACCGCCAAATCGTCGATTACATCAACCGGCTGCACGATGCCATTGCCGAAAACGACCGGGCGTCCGTGCGGGAGGTACTCGACCAGGTGGTCGACTATACCCTGACGCATTTCGCCTTCGAGGAGCAGATGATAGCGCGGGCGGGATACCGCCACCTTGCATCCCACACGGAAGTGCATCGGGTGTTTGCCGAGCGGGTAAGGCAATACCAGGCACGGATGGAGCAGGGCGAGGACGTGAGCAAGAAGCTGCTGTCCGATCTGCGCATCTGGCTGACCAATCACATCAAGAACGAGGACCGCGACTATTCGGCCGTGGTCAAGGCCCATCTCCAGAGCGGCGAGGACCAGGGGTGGCTGTCCAGGACTCTGGGCCGGATGTTTCCGCGTTAGAGGATCAAGTCACACGCCGTCCCGGGCGATGATTTGCCGCGCCCGCAACTGGCCGCAGCCCCCATCGATCTCCTGGCCGGCCGAATTGCGCAGCTTGGCCAGGATGCCGCGCCGGTGCAGGCGCCGGATCAACTCCTCCGCCTGCGCCATCGCCGGTCGGCGGAAACCGAATTCCTCCACCGTGTTGTAGGGGATCAGATTCATGATCGCGTACTTGCCGGTGAGCAGCCTGACGATGCCCTCCAGCTCCTCGTCGCTGTCATTGACCCCTTCCAGCAGCGTCCACTGATACTGGATCGGATAGCCCGTGGCGCGGGCGTACTCCTCGCCCAGGGCCACCAGTTCTTCCGGGTCGATGCGCGGTGCCTGCGGCAGCAGGCGCACGCGCACATCCGGCAGGGTGGTATGCAGCGACAGGGCCAGCGCCGGTTTCACCCTGCACTGCGGCAGCCGCGCAAAAACGCGCCTGTCGCCCACGGTGGAAAACACCAGATTCTTGTGGCCGACCGCGCCCAACGTACCCAGTGTCTCGATGGCGTCGAGCACGTTGTCCAGGTTGTGGGCCGGTTCACCCATGCCCATGAACACCACCTTCTTCACCGGCCGCAGCCGCCGCGCCAATGCCACCTGCGCCACGATCTCCGCGCTGCCGAGCTGGCGCAGCAGGCCGTCGCGACCGGTCATGCAGAACACGCAGCCGACGGCGCAGCCCACCTGGGTGGAGACGCACAGGCCGTCGCGCGGCAGCAGCACGCTTTCCACCGTCTGGCCGTCGGCCAGTTCCACCAGCAGGCGGGAGGAGCCATCGTCGGCGGGATGGGTGGAGCGGAGGTGGGCAAGGGCGTGCAGCTCGGCATCAATGGCGGGCAGGGCGTTGCGCACGCTGAGGGGCAGAAAGTCCTCGGCGGCGCGGCGGCGGGTGTCGATGGCAATGGCCTGCAGCCAGGCGCGCAGAAAGCGCTCCTCATGGCAGGTTCTGGCGCCGTGGGCGCGCAGGCGTTGGCGGATGTGTTCGATACGCATGGGGAGCGCATGATAGCCGATATTCCTTCGCCCTCCGCCACCGTGCGCAGGGGAACGGGAGAGTTATAGTTAGGCCATGGCAGACGACATCCCCACCGTGCTGTTCGGCGCCTTCGACCGCCACAACTTCGGCGACCTGCTGTTTCCCCACGTCGTCGCCGCCCTGCTGCCGGGCCGCCAACTGATTCACGCAGGCCTTGCGACACGCGACCTGCGTCCCTACGGCGGTCACCAGGTCCGCGCCATCGCCGAACTGGCCACCGAACTGCGCGACCAGCCGCTCAACATCGTCCACGTCGGCGGCGAACTCCTCACCTGCGACACCTGGCAGGCGGCGATAATGCTGCAAGCGCCGGAACAGGCGCGGCACATCGTCGACCAATACGACCAACTGTCCGATGCGCGCATGGCGTGGGCGCAGGCGATGTTGGGCGTACAGGCACAGGCACCCTACTGCGTGGGACGCGAACTGTTTCCCCGGGCGAACCGGGTGGTCTACTGTGCGGTGGGCGGTGTAGAACTGGCCGGGCGTTCCCCGGCCATGCGCAGCGAGGTGCTGGCAAAACTGCGCTCGGCCGACATGGTAAGCGTGCGCGACGAAGTAACGCAGGGACATCTCGCCGCGGCCATCAAGGCCACGCTTCAGCCCGACCCGGCGGTGATGGTTGAGGCGTTGTGCGGCGAAGAAATAAAACGTCACGCCCACCGTGGTGAGGTGGCCCGGGTGCGCGCCGCATTTCCGCAGGGTTATCTTGCCGTGCAACTGAGTGCCGACTTCGGCGACGACCAAACCCTGGGCATCATCGCCGCACAACTCGATGCCGCAGCCCACGCCGCCGATCTGGCCATCGTCCTGTTCCGCGCCGGCGCCGCCCCCTGGCACGATGACCTCGACTGCTACCGCCGTCTCGCCAAGAAGATGCACGCCCCGGCGGTATGGTTGTTCACGTCGCTGCATCTGTGGGATATCTGCGCCCTGATCGCGCACAGTCGCGGCTACTGCGGCAGCAGCCTGCACGGCCGCATCGTGGCCATGGCCTATGGCCTGCCGCGGCTTAACGTGCATCATCCTTTGCAGGAGGGACACGTCACCAAACAGGACGCCTATTGCGCCACTTGGGAACTTTTCGGCGTGCCGACAGTGGCCGCTGCCACAGAAATTACCGAACAGTTCATCCGGGCAATGCAGGTGGATGTATCGTTGTTGCAGGACCACAGGACCGAACTGGTGCACCAGTTCCGCCAGGCCTTCGCTGCGTCGGTTGCAGCATAAGTCTGCGGCCCGGTGTGCTTATGGGCTCGTCGCACCCAACAAGCGGCGTGATTCAAATATGCCGTTACTGAGCCGGCGCCCCTGATAGTTGATGTGGCGCTTCAGTGCAAAATCAAACAGCAGCGGGTTGTGGCGCCGCAGCATGTTGAGCAGCGGAATATCCCCTTCATTCAACAATCCGTCCGCCGCCAGTTTGTGCAGGGAGAACAGCGGCATCACGCCAGGCAAGGGATAGTCGGTGCCGTTGAGCAGGCGTGGGTGCCAGTCGTCCCGTTCCAGCACGGTGCGCAGCGGCGTGCCGGCACGATTCATTTGGGTGATGGCGGAAATGTCGGCGTGCAGCTGTCGGGCGTACCCCGGTTCGTCCATCAGACGGGTGAACAGTTCGAAGGAGCTGCGCGTCGGTCCCTTGATGCCTCGATCGATATCGGTGTAGCTGCCCAGCGAGGCGCAGTGGGCTACGATGACGCGCACGCCGCGGTCGAGGGCGCGGCGCAGGCGCAGCGGGTTGCCGTAGTCGGGACGGTTGGCCCCGTGCACGGCGCGTTCGCCGCCCGCATGGCTGAGCAGCGGCAGGCCGTGGCGGGCGAGGGCGTCGTAAAAGCGATCGCAACGTGGCGAGGCCGGGTCCATGCCCTGGGCAGGCGGCAGCCATTTGATGGCGCGGGCGCCGTGGAGCACGGCCTTGTCCAGTTCCTCGACGCAGTCCTCGCGGTAGGGATGGATGGAGGCGGCCCATTCCAGGCGCTGCGGGTAGTCGGCGGCGAGGCGGCCGGCGTAGCGGTTCGGCGTGACGAAGGCGCTGAGGTGATGGTTGCAGCGGCCGTGTTCGTCGTAGCAGTCATCGAAGGCGAGCAGCAGGGTCTTGTAGCCGCGCGGCATGGGATCGTGCAGCGCCAGCAGGCGTTCCACGAAGCGTTCGTCCACGCACCCCTTCCCGTTGCTGCAACTGGCATTGAGAAAGAACTTCTGTTGCAGGTAACTCAAGGGTTTGAGGGGATTGGTCAGGTCGCGGTGGACGCGGATGCCGCTGTTGCCGTCGCCGACGCCGACCAGGTGGGCGTGGCTGTCCCACACGTATTCCGGATCAAGCCCCTCCCAGATCGCCTGCATGCGTTCGTCGCGCAGAACCTCAAACGGCAGTTCGCCAAGGCAGGGATTGGTGAGCCCGGCCTCGGGCCAGAGGCCGCGGCGGCGCAAGGCGTTGCGAAGTGGGCGGAGCATGTGAAGTCCTTGCCGGTAGAGTTTGTTGAGGTGCGTGGCACGTACCCTACGCCTGTTCCGTCAGCGCGGGCGGCAGCGGCTCCGGTTCCTTGGGCAGGTGCCAGGCAACTATCGTCGTGGCGATCACCACCAGTACGCCGAGGCTGAGCACGGCAGCTACCGGGTCGATGTGCCCCGTCAGGGCCAGGGTGTAGAGGCCGGTGCCGGCCAGCATCGCCAGGTTCTCGAAGAAGTTCTGGATCGCCACGGCGCCGCCGGCGCCGATGGTGCGGTGGCCGATGTCCTGCAATGCGGCATTGATGGGCACCACGAAGATGCCGCCGGTCACGCCGATCAACAGCAGTACGACCTTGGCCCACAGCGGGTCGGAGGTGACGCCGAGGATGAGGATGCAGAAGCCCATCAGGTAGGCGGCGAGGCGGGCGCGGCGCAGCCGTTCGATGGGCACCAGCCAGGGCACCACCACCGCACCCAGCGCGATGCCGATGGCGATGAAGACGGTGAGGTTGGCGATGTCGGAGGTGTTGTGCGTCATCAGCACGGCCGGCGCCCAGGCCGTCATCATCACGCGCAGCACGACGGCGGCGGCCCAGAAGATCGCGGCACCAAGCATGGAGAAGCGCGCGCGCGAGGTGGTGAAGAAGCCGCCCATCATGGCGAAGAAGTGGCGCACCGCCGGCCGTTCGTCACGCGGCTTCACTGCGGTCTTGGGGATGAACAGGGTGGCGAGCAGCGACACAACGTAGGAGCCGATGACCAGCGCCAGCGCCCAGCCGATGCTGTGATCCGCCACGCCGGCACCGATCACCGCGCCGAACACGATGGCGACGATGGTGGAACCTTCCACCCAGCCGTTGGCCTTGACCAGCTTATCGTGACCGACCAGGTCGGGCAGGATGCCGTACTTGGCCGGGCCGTACACGGCGGCGCCGATGCCCACCACCGCGTAGGCGAGCAGCGGGTCGATGCCGGCCAGCAACAACAGCGCGCCGGCCGCCTTGAGCGCGTTGCCCCAGGTGAGCACGCGGCCCTTGGCGTGCTGATCGGCGAAGCGGCCCACCCACGGTGCCAGCACCACGAAGGCGACGAGGAACGAGGCCTGCAGGGCGGGCCGGTACCAGTCGCCGTAGCCGCCGCCCTGCATGATCATCGCGAAGGCGGCGAACAGGATGGCGTTGTCGGCGAAGGCGGTGAGGAATTGCGCAAACAGCAGGGTATAGATGGCGCGGTTCATGCCACGTCCTCCTGCTCGGTGTAGGCCTCCTCGGCCATGGTCTTCACCGCCGGGTAGTCGATCTTGCCGGTGCCGAGCAGCGGCAGCTGGCGCACGCCCATGATCTTCTTCGGCACGTTGATCTCGGCGATGCCCGCGGCCTTGGCGGCGGCGAGCAAGGCGCCGCGCTCGGCGTCCGGTCGTTCGGTGAGCAGGATCAGTTGTTCGCCCTTGCTCTTGTCCGGCAGCGCGACCACCGCATGGGCGTGATCCGGCCAGGTCCTGGCCACCAGCTCTTCCACTGCGGTGAGCGACACCATTTCGCCGCCGATCTTGGCAAAGCGCTTGGCGCGTCCCTGGATGCGGATGAAGCCGTCGCCGTCGATGGTGACGATGTCACCGGTGTCGTACCAGCCCTGGCCCAGTTCGCATTCCGCCGGTACCAGCACGCCGGGGTTGGCGTGCAGCAGGTAGCCGAGCATCACATTGGGACCGTGCACGAACAGGCGGCCGCCCTCGGCGACGCCGGGCACCGGCTGCAACTGATACCGGATGCCGGGCATCAGGCGGCCGACGCTGCCGACGGCGTGATCCATCGGCGTGTTGGCGGAAAGTACCGGTGCGGTCTCGGTGGCACCGTAGCCTTCGAAGATGCGCACGCCGAACTTCTCCGCCCACACGCGGCGCGTCTCCTCCTGCAGCTTTTCGGCGCCGGCGAACACGTAGCGCACCGAGTAGAAATCGTAGGGATGGGCGAAGCGCGCGTAACCGCCGAGGAAGGTGTTGGTGCCGAACAGCACGGTGGCGTTCACGTCGTAGGCGATCTCCGGCACGATGCGGTAGTGCAGCGGCGAGGGATAGAAGAAGGTCTTCATGCCGGAGAACAGCGGCAGCAGCGTGCCGGCGGTGAGGCCGAAGGAGTGGAACAGCGGCAGGGCGTTGAGAATGATGTCCTGTGCCGAGAAGTCGACACGCGCGGCAAGCTGTTCGCGGTTGGCGAGCAGGTTGGCGTGGGACAGCACCACGCCCTTGGGCGCGCCTTCCGAACCGGAGGTGAACAGCACCACCGCCGGTGTGTCCGGATCGGTGGCGCCGCCGTTGCGGCGATAGGCCCAGGAGGCCAGGTGGGCCAGCGCGAAACCGTTGAGCTTGTCCAGCGGCGTGATGTGTTTGGCCTGGTCTTCCAGGTAGACCAGGTTGACCTGTTCCTCCAGCTGGCGTGCCGCTTCGGTGAGCTTGGCCGCCTCGATGAAGCGGCGCGAGGTGATCACGGTCTTGATCTGCGCCGTCTCACAGGCGGAGAGCATGCCGTTGGCACCGATGGTGTAGTTGAGCATGGCCGGGACGCGGCCATGGGCGTGCAGGCCGAGGAAGGCGACGACGGTGCTGGTCATGCTGGGCAGCAGCAGGCCGACGTATTCGCCGTGCCTGGTTTTCTGCGCCATGACGTCGCCCAGCACGAAGGCGGCGGCGATGAGCTTGGTGTAACTCAGCGGCCGGCGCTGGATGTCCTCGACGATGACGTGGCTGCCGCCGTGCATCCGGCGCGCATCGAGCAGTGCCTGGAACAGGGTGCGGCGGTAGTTGCTGGTGGCGAACATCATCTCGGTCATGATCTCGGCCAGGGCGCGGCCGGCTGCCTTGCGGCGGGCGCGGCCGCGAACCTCGGCGGGCGGCGCAATGCGGCGCGGTTCCAGCACGGTGAGGGTAATCCTGGGGAGCCAGCGCAGGCGCACGCGGCCGCGCAGGCGCGAGAACGGCGTGTACTGGGCGCCGTCGATGCGCACCGGCACCACCATGGCCTCCGACTTGTCGGCGACCAGGCCGGTGCCGTCGTAGATCTTCATCAGCGAACCGGTGACGGTGATGCGGCCCTCGGGGAAGATCACCGCGCGGTTGTCCTGTTGCAGGTAGCGGATCAGCGATTTGGCCGACAGCGGGTTGGTCGGGTCCATGGGGAAGATCTTTGCCAGCGCCAGGAAGGGCTTGAGCAGTCTGTTCTGCGCGACAAAGGTGTTCACGGCGAAGGTGAGCGGGCCGGGGAGAAAGGCCACCAGCAACACCGCATCGAGGAAGGAGGTGTGGTTGGCGACGATGAGCACGCGCTTGCCCGCCGTATCGAGATTCTCCAGTCCTTTGACTTCCACCTGGTACAGCGCCTTGAGCAGCCAGCGCAACGCGCGTTTGAACAGTTCCATCGTTTTCTCCTTTTTGTTTCCTGTTGTCCTGATTCTCCTCCCCGTTTCGGGGGAGGCCGGGAGGGGGCGGCTTCGCTTAGTGGTTCCGATGTGCTTCGGTTTGGTGGATGCGCTGCGCTTATCCACCCTACGGTTGTTTGTCGCCCGTGGGGCTTATGCCTCGAAGCCCTGTAAAAAATTGTCGACCAGCATGTGCGCCATCTCGCCGGTGCTCTGGCCGCCGGCCAGATCCATGCGGTGGCGGATCCTCAGGGTGCAGATGCCGTGCACGCTGGCCCACAGCACGCGTGCCGCCTGCTGGATTTCCTGCTCGCTGCGGTGATCCGCCAGCGGCTTCAACGCCACCTCGGCCAGGCCGAACACCTTGCTCAGTTTCATCTGATACCAGTCGGGCAGGGCATTGCCCTTGTCGGTGATGTATTCGAACAGCATGTTCCAGCGCGGCGTCTCGGTCTCGGCGTAGGCGATGTAGGCATCGGCCAGGGCCAGCAGGCTGGCGCGGGCGTCGGCATCGGGGGCGCGGCGGGCGCGGAGCCACTCGTACAGTGCGTCGAGAGTGCGGCCGTTCACCTGCAGCACCAAGTCGTCCAGGTTATCGAACACCAGATAGAGAGTGCCCACGGTGTAGTCGATGGCACCGGCCACCTTGCGGGCGGACAGGCCTTTATAGCCTTCGGCCACGACGATGGTTTCGGCGGCGTTAAGGGCCATCTGGCGGATCTCCTCCCGGCTGTGGTCGCTGCGTCGTGCCATGTCGGTGCTGCCTGGTCGCTGAATGTTGGAGGCCAGTGTAGCGAAGTATTGAACGCTGTTCAATTGTGTGCTACAAAATAATTGAACGACGTTCAGTTTGTTGCAGTCAGTCACTGGACAGCGTCAGCCACCCGCCCCGGCGGGTCTTTTTGGATGATTAATTGAACGATGTTTATTTAAGGAGAACGGACATGGACAAAAACTTCATCAACCTGGCGGGGCGAGCGCTTACTCTGTGCGCCGGCCTCTTGATGGGCAGTGCCCAGGCCGCTGGCCTGCTCACCCCGGCGGACGGCAGCCTGCCGTCCCTGGACCTGAAGGAGCACCACGTCAACGTCGTCGTGGAGGACGGCTATGCCGTCACCACCGTGGAGCAGGTGTTCCACAATCCCCACGGTCGCGACCTGGAGGCCATCTATTCCTTCCCGGTGCCGGAGCATGGCGCGGTGGGCGAGTTCACCCTGTGGATCGACGGCAAGCCGGTGACCGGCGAGGTGCTGGAAAAGCAGGAGGCGCGCCGCGTCTATGAGGAGGAGAAGGCGGCCGGGCGCGACGCCGGCCTGACCGAGAAGGACAGCTACAAGACCTTCGACATCAGCGTCTCTCCGGTGCGCGCCGGCCAGGATACCCGCACCCGCCTGGTGTACGTGCAGGCGGCCCACGTCGACACCGGCATCGGCCGCTATGTCTATCCGCTGGAAGAGGGCGGCGTGGATGAGGAGAAGCTGTCGTTCTGGACCGCCAACACGAAAGTGAGCGCTGACTTCAGTTTTGACCTGCACCTCAAGTCCGGCTATCCGGTGGACGCCCTGCGCCTGCCCAACCAGCCCGGTGCCCAGGTGAGCCAGGTTGGCCCCGGCGAGTGGAAGGTGCATCTCGGCAACCAGAATGCCGCCGCTCCGGTACAGGAGGAAGGCGGCGCGCAGGCGCCGGCCTTCAATCCGCAGCAGCAACAGGCGGGTGCGGCGTTCAGCCTGGACCAGGACCTGGTCGTCTACTGGCGCCACCAGACCGGCCTGCCCGGCAGCGTGGATCTGGTCACCTACAAGCCCGATGCAGCCAAGCGCGGCACCTTCATGCTCACCGTGACGCCGGGCGAGGACCTCAAGCCCATCACCGAAGGCAGCGACTGGATCTTCGTGCTCGACATCTCCGGCTCCATGCAGGGCAAGTACGCCACCCTGGCCGACGGCGTGCAACGCGCCCTGGGCAAGATGCGTCCCAACGATCGCTTCCGCATCGTGCTGTTCAACGATCGTGCGCAGGAGCTGACGCAGGGTTACGTCAATGCCACCTCCGAGATGGTCAAGCGCTACAGCGACGAAGTGGCGCGCATCCAGCCCACCAACGGCACCAACCTGTATGCCGGCGTGCAGCTCGGGCTCGACTCCCTGGAGGCCGACCGTACCAGCGCCATCGTGCTGGTCACCGACGGCGTCGCCAATGTCGGCGAGACTGCGCAGCGCAAGTTCATCGAAATGATCAAGCGCAAGGACACGCGCCTGTTCACCTTCATCATGGGCAACAGCGCCAACCGTCCCATGCTGGAGGCGATGACCAAGGCCTCCGGTGGCTTCGCCGTCAGCATCTCCAACAGCGACGACATCGTCGGCCAGCTGCTCACCGCCGTGAGCAAGGTCAGCCACGAAGCGCTGCACGGCGTCGAGGTGAAGATCGGCGGCGTGAAGGTGGCCGACCTGACGCCGAAGGAGATCGGCAGCCTCTACCGTGGCCAGCAGCTGATCGTGATGGGCCACTACTTCGACGGCGGCAACGCCAGGGTGAAACTGACCGGGCGCATCTCGGGCCAGCCCAAGACCTACAAGACCGAGTTCGCCTTCCCCCAGCAGAGCAAGGACAACCCGGAACTGGAACGCCTGTGGGCCTACGCCGCCATCGAGGACATCCAGAGCGAGATGGAAGACTTCGGCGAGAAGGACGACCTCAAGCGAGCTGCCACCGACATCGCCCTGGAGTACAGCCTGGTCACCGACCACACCTCGATGATCGTTCTGCGCGAGGAACAGTTCGCCGCACGCAACATCCAGCGCAACAACAAGCAGCGCGTCGCCGTTGAACAGGCCGCACAGCAGCAGCGTGCGCAGAGTGCCCCGGTGTCGCGCCGCGTCGATACCCAGCAACCCATGTACACCACGTCGCGCCCGAGCCACTCCAGCGGCGGTGGCGGCGGTGCGCTGGACGGCTTCATGCTGATTCTGTTGACCCTTCTCGTGTTGCCGCACCTGCTGCCGTTGTTGCGCAAGGGCGAGGAGAAGTAATGCAGTGACACGGTCCATTCCCTCCCCGCGACGCGGGGGAGGGCGTGGGGAGGGGCGGGAGGGGGAGCATCACGGCCATATCGGTGATATCAGTCAATCGACCGATATGGTTGATGGGACGTCGATTTGCGGTATATTCGCCCATGGGCTCCCGCCAAAGCAGGATGCAACCGCCCGGAATGACAGGGGTTTCTATGAAGGAAACAATTCACAGGCCGTGATATCAGTCATATGGCCGACTAATCATCGTTAGGTGACATGGATGCCGCAGCTTCCTTACTCAATCGAACTGCACGATTCCGATGTCTCAGCTATTGAGAGTCCGGAGGGTAAGGGCATTGTGCGGTTCTCTCATGCCTACATCCACAACGAAGGTAAAGGCTGGAGTCAGGCCGCCGAACTTCGGGTTGGAAGCGCGGTCATTGAGTCGAATCAAGCCACCTATCCCGCCCGCGTGTGGGACGGTAACCTCAATACAAAGGGAGGGGCTTACCATAATCTACTGACGCTACCCATCGATGCAGATGGAGATGTGGAACTCGTGATCGAGTTCAGTTCTGGTGCGGTGGCCAGAATCAAGGGCTCGGGAGTCAGCCTTGTGTTCACTGGTGAGCGAGCGTTCATCGAGGATGTCACCTAACCATTTCTTTCATCCGACGCCCGTGACGTTGCGGCGTTCTTCCAGACTTCAGCCCGCGTAGGGCGCAATAAGCGAAGCGCATTGCGCCGCATGCAAGCCAGGGAGATGGCAATAACGCCGAGAGGGATTTCGCGATGCCGGATTATCGCCGGGCGTGGCGGCAGGGTGGTACGTATTTTTTCACGGTCAACCTGCTCGAACGGCACAGGACGCTGTTTACGGATCACATCGATCTGCTGAGGAATGTGGTCGGCGACGTACGTCGACGTTTCCCGTTCACTATACACGGTTGGGTGGTGTTGCCGGAGCACCTGCATTGTGTCATCGAATTGCCGGCTGGAGATAGCGATTTTCCGCTACGCTGGCGACTTATGAAATCCGGCTTCTCGAAGCAACTTCCTCGTGTCGAGCGACGGAGTGATGTGCGGGTGCGGCGCGGCGAGCGGGGGATATGGCAGCGTCGATATTGGGAACACCTAATCCGCGACGAGGCTGATTTTACCGCCCATATGGACTATGTCCATTACAATCCCGTAAAGCACGGATTGGTTCGTTGTGTGAGCGAATGGCCGTATTCGACATTTCATCGCCTGGTGTCGCAGGGCGTCTACCCTTCGGATTGGGCCGGTGGATTACATGCTTCGGTGGCGTGTGGTGAGTGAGTCCATGCGGCGCAATGCGCTTCGCTTATTGCGCCCTACGGTACTGGCCGGACAGGAGCGTTATGCAGGGACTTCCGGCGATTTTCCGGCAATGAAAAAGCCGGTCAGCAGCGCTGACCGGCTTTTTGTCAGGATAACGCTATCCTGAACGGGTGGTGTGTCAGCCCTTGGTGACCCAGGACTTGCACCAGCCGGCGGCAGCGACTTCCTTGCCGGGAAACAGCGGGCAGGGACCGCTGGCGGCAGTGCCGCCCTGGTACAGCTTGCAGTTGGCGCAGGACTGACCGGCGGTAGCGCTCTTGTCGGTGTAGGCCAGGGCTTTGGCGACGGCGTCGTCGGCCGTTACCATTGGCGCGGCGCTGGCGCTGGCGTGGTAACCCGCGACGGCGATGACCGGCAGGGCAGCCAGGCTCTTGAGAACGTTGCGACGGCTGATTTTGTTCTTCATCCTCATTGCATTCTCCATGCGTCATTTTTAGTAATTTACTCCAGCCCTTTCCTTGGTTATTGGGTGGAGCATCGCACGGTCCGTGCGGACCGGTTTTGACGTTAAGATAATGCCTTTAAAAAAACAATGATAATTATCAAAAAACGGCTAGTTGGGTAGAACGGCACGGTTTATTGCTCCGCCTGCCGGCGTGGAGTTCGGGAAGTTCGGTCAGAGTAAAACTCTTGCAGCTGAACTACAGATCGAATCTGCCTATCAAGCCGCATCCACTTCCACATGAACACGCCGCCCCAAGGCCGTTGCGATATTCACCAGGGCATCCAGAGAGAAACGGGACACACGGCCGCGCAGGAGGTCATTGATTCGGGGTTGGGTTACGCCGCAGCGGGTCGCCGCTTCGGCTTGAGTCCAGTTGGCTTCTGCGATGATGGCGGCGATCTGCTGCATCAGCTCGGCGCGGGCGCGAAGGTTGGCCGCCTGTTCCGGTGTGTCTGCAATGGCGTCCCACACGCTATCGAAAGTCTTTGTCTTGCTCATTGCATGTTCCTCATCAGTTCGGCGTAACGCTTCTTGGCAAGCTCGAGGTCGCGTTTCGGTGTGGCTTGAGACTTCTTCTCGAAGGCATGCAGTACGTAAACCGCGTCTGCCAACCTGGCCGTATAGATCACCCGGTACGTGCCTGTGTCGTCCCACAGGCGAATTTCCTCGGCGCCTTTGCCGATGGACGGCATGGGCTTGAAGTCATCCGGTTGCATGCCGCGCTGAATTGATAGCCGGCATCCTGCTTTACATCCTCAGGAAATTCCCGCAGACGCTCCAGCGAGTCACCGAGGAAGCGAAGCGGCTTCGTAATTCTGATTATATCCATTCTGATATAAAGTTCCACCCACAAGAAAGTGTTGCCGGACAACAACCTATTTGCAGTAGGTCCTGATCTTCCGGCGCAGGGATTCTTCCTGCTCCATCAGCTTGTTGTACTGGCTGGCCTTGTATCCGGCGCGCATCCGCGAACGCAGGTGTTCGAATTTCTCCTGGTAGTCGGCGCACTTCTCTTTGCGTTCATTACGTTCCTTCGTTTCACGCCGGGCGGCCGCCTCATCGCGGGCGGAGCGCTTTTCCGGCTTGGCCGGGGTGAAGTGTGGTGTAGGTGGGGCCTGATGGACGTTGTGGTTGGGGTCTACCTCCACTTCGACCGTATCTGCCTCGGTGGGCGCGACGTCACCGTAGTGGACGCGGCCCTGCGCGTCGGTCCAGCGCTTGAAGGTGTCGGCCTGGGCCGGGGAGAGGAGTATCAGTGCGAGCAACGCGGAAAGACGGATAGGCGCAGGCATGGGCATCCTCCTTGATAGCCATGAACGGGACGGTCCTGTCCCTGCCCGAGTATAGCTTCCCCCCGCCGGGGAAGCGCAAGCGGTGTCAGTCGATGCGCTCGAAGATCAGGTCCCACACGCTATGGCCCAGGCGCTGGCCGCGTTGCTCGAACTTGGTGAGGGGGCGGTAGTCGGGGCGGGGGACGTAATCGCCGGTGGGCGAGGTGTTGCGGAAACCTGCCGCAGCGTTCATCACTTCCAGCATGTGCCGGGCGTAGTTTTCCCAGTCGGTGGCCATGTGGAAGCGGCCGCCCGGTTGCAGTTTGCGGCGCAGCAGCTGGGCGAATTCTTCCTGCACGATGCGGCGCTTGTGGTGGCGCTTCTTGGGCCAGGGGTCGGCGAAGAACAGGTACACCCCGTCCAGCGAGGCGTCGGCAATACGGTGGGTAAGCACTTCCACCGCGTCGTCACGCATCACGCGCAGGTTGGTGAGGCCCAGCTCCTCGATCTTGAGCAGCAGGTGACCGACGCCCGGGGTGTGTACCTCGATGCCGAGATAATCGTTGTCTGGATGGGCCTGGGCGATGGCGGCGAGGGAGTCGCCGTTGCCGAAGCCGATTTCCAGGATGCGGGGTGCGCGGCGGCCGAAGAACGTATCGAAGTCCAGCGGCGTCTCGCCGCTCGGGATGCCGAAGCGCGGGAACAGATCATCCATGGCGCGCTGCTGTGCCGGCGTCAGGCGGCCCTGGCGCAGGGTGTAGGAGCGGATGGCGCGGTGCGGGCGTTCGGTGTCGGTCACTATGCGGTCCTCTTGCGGGGCCGCCATTGTAGGCAGTCCGCGGTCCGGGAAAAACCCCCCGTACTTGGTGTCCGCACGGTCCTGGGTTAGATTGAAGTTATCGCACTGCCGGATACCGCCATGGACGCCATCGAATCGTCATTCCTTAATGCGCTCACCGCCTGGGTGGGGGAACTGAGCCACATGGCGGCGTGGTACCAGATGCTGGTGTTGCTGCTCGCCGCCGGCGGCGCCTGGGTGCTGCACCGCTACCTGGGTCAGCGCATGGCAGTGGAGGCCGTGGGGCTGCGTCGCTTCACCCTGCGCACGGCACAGCGGGTGATGTTTCCCTTCACCATGCTGCTCGGGGTGCTGGTGGGGCGCGCCATCCTGAGGGAGGCGGAGGTTCCGGTGGTGGTGCTGAACGTCGCCGTGCCGTTGCTGCTTTCGCTGGCGGCGATCCGTTTCCTGGTGTACGTCTTGCGGCGGGCCTTTCCCATCACGCCCGCGCTCAAGGCGTGGGAGAACATCACCAGTTTCACCATCTGGGGTGTGGTGGCACTGCACCTGTTGGGTTGGTTGCCTGCGGTATTGACGGCCATGGACGAACTGGCAATCCAGGTGGGGACGACACGCATTTCCCTGTTATCGTCCCTCAAGCTGGTGCTGCTGGTGGGCCTGCTGATGACGCTGGCGTTCTGGATATCCGCATTGCTTGAGCGGCGGATGCGGGCGTCGTCCCACGTCACCCCCGCGCTACAGGTGGCCTTTGCCAAGTTCAGCAAATTCTTCCTGCTGACCCTGGCCTTTCTGCTGGCACTCAATGCGGTCGGCATCGATCTCACCACCCTCACCGTATTCGGCGGCGCACTGGGCGTCGGCATCGGTTTTGGTTTGCAGCGTATCGCCAGCAATTTCATCAGCGGCTTTATCCTGGTGCTGGATCGCTCCATCAAGCCGGGCGACGTGATTACCGTGGGCGACAAGTTCGGCTGGGTGCAGGAGTTGCGCGCGCGCTACATCGTGGTGCGCAACCGTGACGGCGTCGAGACGCTGATCCCCAACGAGAACCTGGTCACCTCGGAAGTCATCAACTGGAGTTACACCGATCGCAATGTGCGGATACGCATTCCGGTGCAGATCAGTTACAGGGACGATCCGGAACAGGCCATGGCGCTGATGGAGGAGGCGGCGCGCGCCTCGGAGCGCGTGCTGAAGGATCCGGCGCCGGTGGCGCGGCTGATGGAGTTTGCCGATAACGGCATTCTGCTGGAGCTGCGGGTGTGGATCGCGGATCCCGAGGAGGGGGTGGGCACGGTGCGCTCGGCGGTCAATCTGGCCGTATGGCGGGCGTTCAAGCTGGCGGGGGTTACCATTCCCTATCCGCAGCGCGATCTGTACATCAAGGAAATGCCGCGCGACGACTCAGAAAATCGTTAGAACCACTTCTTGATGCGGAACAGCAGCAGCAGGGCGCTGGCCAGCAGGGCCATGCCGCCGATGACGAAGAAATAGCCGTAGCGCGCGTGCAGTTCGGGCATGTGATCGAAGTTCATGCCGTAGATGCTGGCGATCAGCATCAGGGGCATGAAGATGGCGGAGATCACCGTCAGGGTGCGCATGATTTGGTTGGTGCGGTGCGCCACGGCGGAGAAGTGCAGCTGCACCAGGGCCTCCACTTCATGTTGCTGCGTCAGGGCGAACTTGGTGACGCGGCGGATGTGTTCCAGCAGGTCGGTGTAACGTACGTTGAGATGTTCGCTGATTTCCACGCGGGTGCTGTCGCGCCAGGAGAGGATCGCATCCTCCTGTTCCTCGCACAGAATCTCCAGCCGCCGCAGCTGGCTGCGATGGCCCATCACCACGTACCAGTCGCTGAAAGGGTGGCGTGGATCGAGCAGTTTGTCGGCCCAGTCCTCCATTTGCAGGGTGAGCGGCTCGCGCAGGGCGAGAAAGCGATCCACCATGGCGCTGAGGATGACGTGCATCAAGCCCGCCGGGTCGGCCGGTACGCGGCCGGTGTGGCTGAGCAGGCGATCCCGGATCCATTTCACCGAACGGCTGCCGCCGGACTGTATGGTTACCAGCAGGCCATCGAACAGGAAGAACGCTACCGGCCGGGTGGCGAATTCGCCTTCCTCCAGTTCCGGCGCGAGACTGCGGAAGATCACCATGTCGTAGTCGGAAGTGGAGTCGAAGAACGACGGGTGGGCGCTGTTGAAGCTGTCGTTGATGTGGCGTTCGTGAATCTTGCGCTCGGTGAGCTGTTCCACCGTGGCGTACCAGTCCGGCTCCAGCTCACGGGTGAAATCCAGCCAGAGAAATCCTTCCTGCGGCAGATCGGGCAGGTGATCGAGCCGTTGGGTGGAGGTGCCGTTGGCGAGCTGGAGGATTTCCATCAATAACACCAGTTTCGGGTTTCGAGTTCCGGGTTTCGAAACTTCAAACCCGAAACTCGAAACTGTTTTTCATCAGAAAAACGTGCCGTCGATGGGCGAGGAGGCGCTGGCGTAGCGCTTGCGCGGCATGCGCCCGGCGCGGAAGGCCTCGCGGCCGGCCTCGATGGCCTTCTTCATGGCGCCGGCCATCAGCACCGGGTCCCTGGCCGCGGCGATGGCGGTATTCATCAGCACGCCGTCGCAGCCCAGCTCCATGGCGATGGTGGCATCCGAGGCGGTGCCGACGCCGGCGTCCACCAGGATGGGCACGGTGGCGTTCTGCACGATCTCAAGAATGTTGTAGCGATTCTGGATGCCGAGGCCGGAGCCGATGGGGCCGGCCAGGGGCATGACCGCCACGCAGCCCATCTCTTCCAGGCGCTTGGCGATGATCGGGTCGTCGGAGGTATAGACCATCACCTTGAAGCCGTCCTTGATCAGGATCTCGGCGGCCTTGAGGGTGGCGACCACGTCGGGGTAGAGGGTCTTCTCGTCGCCCAGCACTTCCAGTTTCACCAGGTCGTGGCCGTCGAGCAGTTCGCGCGCCAGGCGGCAGGTGCGCACGGCGTCGTCGACGTTGTAGCAGCCGGCGGTGTTGGGCAGGTAGGTGTAGCGATCGGGCGGCAGCACGTCGAGCAGGTTGGGTTCGCCGGGATTCTGGCCGATGTTGGTGCGGCGGATCGCCACGGTGACGATCTCGGCGCCGGCCGCCTCGGTGGCGAGGCGGGTCTGTTCCATGTCCTTGTACTTGCCGGTGCCGGTGAGCAGGCGGGAGCGGTATTCAACGCCGGCGATTACCAGCGGATCTTCGATGTTGGGCATGGGGTGTTCCTGCGGCAGTGTGAATGCGTGAATGAATGATGGAGTATACGGGACAAGGCTCAGCCGCCGCCGATGGCCTGCACGACCTCTATTCGGTCTCCGGGCTGGAAGCAGTGCGCGGCATAGCTGCTGCGCGGCACGATCTCCAGGTTCACTTCCATGGCGATGCGCTTGCCGGCGAGGTCCATGGCCTCGACCAGCTCCGCGGCGGTGTAGTTGTCGGGCACCTCGCGTGCCGAGCCGTTGACTAGGATTTGCATGGGGCGGAAGCCTAGCGGTTGCTGGCCGTGGTCGTCAAACACGGGCTACCATTCGGTGGATGCCCGCGGGCGACGGCAAGCTTGCTGCCGGCCCTTGGGGAACCACCCGGGGAAAAGGGGATATGGCACAGAAACCGACCGATTACATTTCGCCGCAGCAGGCAGGCACCCTGGACGGGCTGTTGCGGGAGCGCGCGCGGCGCACGCCGCAGGGCCTGGCCTACCGCAGCTTCGAGCGCGAGACCGCGCACTGGACCGACTGGTGCTGGCAGGACGTGGCGCGGGAGGTGGCGCGCTGGCAGCAGGCGCTGGCGGCGGAAGGTCTGCTGCCGGGCGAGCGGGTGGGGTTGCTGCTGCGCAACTGTCCGCAGTGGGTGCTGTTCGAGCAGGCGGCGCTGGGACTGGGGCTGGTGGTGGTGCCGCTGTACCTGGAGGACCGCCCGGACAACACCGCCTATATACTGCAGGACGCCGGGGCGCGGGTGCTGTTGCTGCCGGAAGAGCGTTTCGGACGGCTGCGCGAGGCCCTGGCCGATGTGGCCACGTTGCAGCGTATCGTGGTGGTGGGCGACGAAGACGACGGGGACGATCCCCGCGTCCGCACCCTTGCCGCCTGGCTGCCGCCGCCGGGCGAATACGCCCCGCCGGTGCGCGCGGGCAGCCCCGACGACCTGGCCACCATCGTCTATACCTCGGGCACCACCGGGCGGCCCAAGGGCGTGATGCTCAGTCACCGCAATATCCTGAGCAACACCGACGCCGCGCTCAGCCTGGAGCGTTTTCGCACCGACGACCTGTTTCTCTCCTTTCTGCCCCTGTCACACATGCTGGAGCGCATGGCCGGCTGCTACCTGCCCATGATGGCCGGTTGCGGCGTGGCTTTCGCCCGTTCGGTGCAGCAACTGGCCGAGGACCTGCTGCACCAGCGGCCCACCATATTGATCGCGGTGCCGCGGGTATTCGAGCGGGTCTACGGCCGTATCCAGTCGCAACTGGAGCGGCGCCCGTTGCCGGCGCGCCTGCTGTTTCGCGCCACCCTCGCCGTCGGCTGGCAACGCTTTCTCCGGCAGCAGGGCCGGCGCAGCTGGTCGCCGGCCCTGCTGGCATGGCCCTTGTTGCAGCGGCTGGTGGCGGGCAAGGTGGCGGAGCGCCTGGGCGGCCGCCTGCGCCTGGCGGTGAGCGGCGGCGCGGCGCTGTCGCCGGCGGTGGCGCGCTTCTTCCTCTCCCTGGGGCTGGTGTTGGTGCAGGGCTACGGCCTGACCGAGGCCAGTCCCGTGGTCAGCGTCAATCTGCCCGCGGACAACGAGCCGTCCGGCGTCGGCCTGCCGCTGCCGGGTGTCGAGGTGTGCGTCGGTGCCGACGACGAACTGCTGGTGCGCGGCCCCAACGTCATGCTGGGCTACTGGAATCACCCCGATGCCACCCGGGCGGCCGTCGATAGCGGCGGCTGGCTGCACACCGGCGATCAGGTACACATCGAAGGGGGCCACATCCGCATCACCGGGCGCCTGAAGGACGTGCTGGTGCTGTCCAACGGCGAAAAAGTGCCGCCGTCGGAGATGGAGGGGGCGATCATGCTCGACCCCCTGTTCGAGCATGCCCTGCTGCTGGGCGAGGGCGAGTCCCACCTGGCGGCGCTGGTGGCGTTGAACGAAGAGCAGTGGCCGGGGCTGGCGCGACGGCTGGGACTGGACCCGCAGGCGGCGGACAGTCTGCAATCGCCCGCCCTGCAACGTTTCCTGGTGCAGCACATCGGCGGCCTGCTCAGGGAGTTTCCCGGCTACGCCAAGGTGCGCCGCGTGGCGGCGACGCTGGAGCCGTGGAGCGTCGACAACGGCCTGCTCACCCCGACCATGAAACTGCGCCGGCGCGAGGTTTCGACGCGTTACGCGGAGCAGATAGCGGACCTGTTTCGCTGAGCCGCAGCGGCATGTTTCGTGGTACATGGCGCGCGCGGCTCCGCCGCGTTATCGTATGTTCATGCCCCCCGGATGAGCCTGCATACGCATGAAGCCCCGCCTCCTGTTCGATCTCCCCGTTTTACGTCCGGCCACGACACGCTCGTTCGATACCGGTGCTGCGGCACTGGACCGGTGGCTGGCGCAACTGCCGGTGGCCAGCCTGGGCGAAACCTGCCGCCAGGTGTTTCTGGCGGTGTACGAGGTGAATCGTACCCAGGTGCCGCTGGCGCAGCGCCTGGAGTTTCTCGAGCGTCTGGCGCAGCCGCTGGCATTGGTGATGCCGGCGCTGCAACGCCATTACATCGGCCAGTCGTTTCCCCTGGGCGAAAAGGCACAGCGTGTGGCGCGCCTGGCAGTCGATTTGCAGGTGGAACTGGTGATCGGCTACCGCCTGGTGCTGGAGGGCGTGCGCCGTCAGTCCTGGCTGCTGCATTGGGGCCGGGCGCAGCGCAAGGCGCTGGCGGCCCATCGCATGCTGCACTACCTGGGCGGCATCCTCAGTGACTATCAATGGCTGCACCTGCCCTATCCGCGCGGCGTGTGGCGCACCGTGCACCGTATCTTCCGCCATGAGGGTCGCGCCGGGCGCGTGCGCCGTGTGCTGACCCGGCTGGAGGGGACGGACACCACCACCACCGTGATGGACGAATACAAGCGCCTGCTGTTGCGCTCGCTGGTGCCGCCGGCGCGCATCACGGTGGAACAGTGGCAGTGCCTCGGCAACGCCATGGACGACTGGCTGGGGCTGATCGATCTGGATCCCACGTCGGTGGAATACGGCTTCTGGGTGCGCCTCGACAGCGACAGCCCGCCGACGGAGCTGCCGGTGGATTTCGCCGCGGCCATGGGGAAGCGTGGCAAGTACACCGTGCTCAACACCCGCCGCCTGGTGCGCCATATGGAGCAGCTGCTGGCGGTGGACGGCGAGCCCCTGCCGCCGGGGCTGAGTCGCGACAGCGTGGAAACCCTGCGCAACGTCTGGAGCGGTGCGCGTGGTCGTCATGCCGAACGCCGCCAGGGACACGGGCAGGAGATGAAGTTGCTGGTGGGGGTCAGCACCCTCTATCACACGCTGGCGGACTCCTCGCCGCAACAGGTGCCGCAGGTGCTGGAGCTGGAGCATCACGGCGGCAAGACCAGCCTGCGGCCCCTGGGTCAGGCCTGGACCAGCACCATCGCCGTGGAGTCGCTGCCGCAACCGGTCGGCGCGCGGATCATCGACCACAGTGAAAGCGGTTATGGGCTGGAGCTGCCGGCGGACACCGGCCAGCCGTTGAAGGAAGGCGACATCATCGGCCTGCGCCGCGGCACGGCGCTGCGCTGGGAGATCGGTTACGTGTGTTGGCTGCGCGCCGTGGAAGGCGAGCCGCTGGGACTGGGCGTGCAGCACCTGGCGGTGGAGGCCGTGCCGGTGGAGGTCACGGTCAGCCTGGAGGAGGGGCACAGCGCGCCCCTGGGTTGCCTGCTCGGCAGCACCGGCACCGGCGAGACGGCGCTGTTCATGCCCAACCTGCCCGGTATCGAGCACAAGGCCCTGCAACTGGGCTACTGCGGACACCAAACCCCCATCACCCTGCTGGAGCGGCTGGACGGCTCCACCGGCTTCAGCGCCTTTCTGTTCGATACGCCCTTGCAGCAGGAGCCCGGGACCGGACTGGCCGCGCAGGAGGCATGGCACCTCCGGGCCGAGGCGCCGGCGGCCGCCGCCACCGAGGCCGAGCGCTACCTCGATGTGTGGAGCGCCCTGTAGCGCACCCTGCGATAAAGTCGCACGGAACCATTTGTACGGTGGGTACTCGAATGTCCACTGGTAAGGAGTACAACAGGCTATGACGGGATGTCAGACCAACATCACCGTACAGGCCGATGATACCGACGCTCAATTTATCCATTCCCCCGCAACGCAAGCCCGAACCTGGCGCCTTTGATACCCGTCCCGATGCCGTACGGGCGTGGCTGGAGCATCTGCCCCTCGGCCACGCCGGCGAGACTGCGCGCCGGCTTTATCTTGTGCTGCACGAGGTCAATCGCCTCGACGTCAACATTCATCACCGTCTCGATTTTCTCGAGCAGGTGGCGCCGCCCCTGCAAGGCGTGCTCGTCGCGCTCAAGCCGCACTACAGCGGCAAACCCTTTCCACTGGACCCCAAGTCCGCCCGCGTGGCGCAGCTGGCTGCGGAACTGAAGGCAGCGATGGTCGTCGGCTGCCAGATCGTGATGCAGCAGAGCGACTCCCTGAACTGGTTCCGCCAGCGCAAATGGGAACGGATCTGGACCACGGCGCTGCACCGTATGCTGCATTACTTCGGCGGCATATTCTCCGTCCATGCCCAACTGCATATGGCGCCGCCGCCCGGCGCCTGGCTGATGATCCACAGTGCTTACCGCCTGTTGGAGGAAAACCGGCTGCTGGAAACGGTGGTGCCCGGCATCGGCGGCGCGGCACCCACCAGCCTGGGGCATGAATACAAGCAGCTGTTGCTGCTCGCCCTGCTGCCGCCGCAGCGCATGCAGCCGGCGCAGCTGGATGAGGTGCACAACCACATGGCGCAATGGACCGCGGCCCTGGAACTCTCGCGCCCGGCCAGTCACCTCGCCTGCGTCGAGGCGTACTGCATCGATCTGGATCAGGATGCGGCGCCGGGGCCCTTGTGGCGGCTGCATCCGGCGCGGGAACCCAACGTCCACAGCCTGCGCCAGTTGCGCATGGCGCCGCTGCTGGAACAGATCGCGCAGCAGGTGGCTCGGCAGCGTGCCGCGGCGGCGCGCATCACCCTGCCGTCCGGCGCCGAGGTGCAGCGTGATACCGCAGCCCAACTGCTGGCCTGCTGGCTGCGGCCACCGGAGCGGGCAGCCGCGCGCGAGCAGGCGGGAGACGAGGTACACGCGGTTTTCGGTCTGCGCGGGATCCACGCGCTGTTGTCCGGTGCCGATGCGGCGGTGGCCGCGCCGGACACGGCGGACGAGCCCGTTCCGGGCGGCCTGGCGGTGGTCGATGGGGGGACAGACAGGAAGGAGTCCTTCGCCCGCAGCCTGGGTTTTGTCGGCGAACGTGACGAAGAGGCCGACATCTGGGACATGGTGTACCGCAGCAAGCCGCCGGAGCCATCCAGGTCATGGCGCGAGGTGGAGGTGGCACGGAGCTACCGGCTGCTGGCGGCGGAGCGGGTGAACCGCAGTAGCGGCGGCGTCGGCCTGCGCTTTGCCGCCGCGACGCTGGGGGCGGTCAGAAACGGCGATCTGGTGGCGCTCCTTGCCGTCGGTGAAGGCACCGGCTGGACGCTGGGCGCGGTACGCTGGCTGCGCAGCGGCGCGGCGGGCAGCATCGAGATGGGAGTGAAGCGCCTGCACGAGCAGGTGGTGCCGGCGGCGATCTGCGTCGAACAGGACGGGCGGCGCAGCGCGCCCATCGACTGCCTGCTGGGCCATGAACAGGAGCAATTGCGTGTGGTACTGCCGCAGATGGCCGGGCTGGCCAGCAAGCGCCTGCTGTTGCAGTCCGGTGGACGTGAAGTACACATCAACCTGCTGGAGCAGCTGGAGTCCTCGGCCCTGTTCCAGATGTACCGCTGCGCCGAGCATCAGGCGAAACGCGAGCCGGCTCCCGCCAAGGCGACCCAGGACGATCCGTTCGACAAGTTCAAATCGGTGTGGGATCTGCTTTAGGGGCTAGGGGCTAGGGGCTAGGGGCTAGGGAATGTGCGCGCTTCGCTCGTGTTTTTATTGGATTTGGCGTGCGCGTAGCGCACTCCTTCCCTAGCCCCTAGCCCCTTTACTGTGCCGGTAGTATCATGGCCGCCCGTTGCGGGTGTAGTTCAATGGTAGAACAGGAGCTTCCCAAGCTTCTAACGTGGGTTCGATTCCCATCACCCGCTCCAAACTCCCCAGTAGTCGATGCCCTGTAACGTGGGTTGATGAAGTCCATCCGTGGACTTCACCCGATGGGCAGCCTGCGGCTGTCCCATTGTGTTCCCGACACAATGGTGATGAAGTCCATCCCTGGACTTCACCCTGCGGGCGCACTGGCGTGCGTCCCTCCGCGCGTCCTGCGCTCCGGTCGATTCCCATCACCCGCTCCAAATTTCCGTGCAGTCGATTCCCTCTTCCCGCCGCCTTTCCCTGCTGTTTCGGTGGTTTTACCCACCGGCAGCCCCGCGTCAACCGGTGTAAGATTGCCCTTATCACGCCCACGGTTCAGGACGCCGCATCATGAAAAAAACCATCAAGATCATCGCCTGGGTGCTGGCCGCTTTGATGGCCACCGTGGTTGCCGCGGCAATCATCATTCCCCTGGTCATCGATCCCAACGACTATTGCGACGAAATCAGCGCCGCCGTGAAGAAGCAGACCGGCCGCGACCTTCTTATCGAGGGCGAAATCGAGCTGTCGTTGTTCCCCTGGCTGGGTGTGCGCCTGGGGGCGATGCAGCTGAGCAATGCCGCAGGCTTCGGCCCGGCACCCTTCGCGCGCATCGGCACCGTCGATGTGCGGGTGAAGCTGCTGCCGCTGCTGCGCCGCGAGGTGGAGATGGAGACCATCGTGCTGCACGGGCTGGAGGCCAATCTGGGGCGTCGTGCCGACGGCAGCAGCAACTGGGACGATCTGGTCGCCGCATCGGCGCAGAAGGCCGCGCCGGCCCAAAAGAAGGAGTCCGCCGGCCGGCCGGCGGAACCGGCGGCCCTGGGCGCGCTGGCGGTGGGTGGCCTCGAACTGCGCGATGCCAAGGTGGTTTGGGACGATCGCATGAGCGGCGCCCGTTATGCCGTCGATCACCTCAACCTGGTGTCCGGCGCGGTGCGCCTCAACCAGCCCTTCGACATCTCCCTGGAGTTCGACGTGGACAGCAGCAAGCCGGCGCTGCGCGGTCATGTCAGTTTCGCCAGCCGCGTCACGCTGGATGTGCAGGGCCAGAAATACCGTCTCGACGGCACCACCCTGGCGGCCGACATGCAGGGTGCCGTCATCCCCGGCGGCAAGGCCAGTGCCCGCCTCAAGGCCGATGTGCAGGCCGATCTCAAGGCACAGACCGCGTCCGTCGCCGGCCTTAGGTTGGAGGCTCAGGGCGTGACCGTGCAGGGCAAGATCGATGCCTCGTCCATCCTGGCGCAGCCCGATGCCAGGGGCAGCATCCAAATTGAGCTGAGCGATGCCGCCACCCTGCTGGCGCCGTTCCAGGCGCAGCTGCCGCCGGGCATGAAGGCTGCCGCCCTGCAGGGCAGCCGGGTGGATACCGCCTTCGAGCTGTCGCTGGGACAGCAGACCGTCACCGTCAGCACGCTGAACGTGCAGGCGCTGGACATGGCCATCAAGGGGACGGTGCGCGGCAGCAAGATCATCGATGCGCCACAATTTTCCGGCCGTATCGATCTGGGCGAGTTCGTGCCGCGCGACCTGCTCGCCACGCTCGGTATTGCCCTGCCGGAGATGGCCGACCCGTCGACGCTTACCAAGGCCTCGCTCGGTTTCGACTTCAGCGCCGGCCTCGATCACGCCGCACTCGGCAAGCTGCAGGTCCGCTTCGACGACTCCACCCTGAACGGCACGGCCTCGGTGCGCAATTTCAAGCAGCCGGCGCTGCGCTACGACCTCGCCCTCGACAGCGTGGATGCCGATCGCTACCTGCCGCCGCCCAAGGACAAGCCGGTGCCCGCTACGCCGGCCGCCGCCGCGGCGGCCGGCGCCACGCAACTGCCGCCGGAGACGGTGAAGCAGCTGCGCACCCTAGACGTGGAAGGCACGGCGCGCATCGGCAAGCTCAAGGCGATGAACCTGCGCTCCAGCGACATCCACGCCACGGTCAAGGCACGTGACGGCCTGCTGCGCGTCTACCCCGTGGGCGCCAAACTGTACGGCGGCGGCTATGACGGCAACCTGAGCTTCGACGTGCGCGGCACCGTGCCGTTGCTCGGCATGGACGAAAAGCTGGCGGGCGTGCAGGCCGGGCCGCTGCTCAAGGATTTCATGGGCAAGGACTACGTCACCGGCACCGCCAATGTCAGCGCGAAACTCACCGCGCGCGGCATCGATCCCATGGAGGTGCGCAAGAGCCTCACCGGCAATGCCGCCTTCAGCTTCACCGACGGCGCGGTCAACGGCATCAACATCGCCCAGCTGATCCGCAACGCCTATGCCGCCTACCAGAAACAGCCGGCGCCCAAGGATGAGGTGCGCAGCACCGACTTCGCCGCCATCAGCGGCACCGCCACCCTCAAGAACGGCCTGGTCACCAACACCGACCTCAAGGCCGACTCGCCGCTGTTCCGCGTCGAGGGCCGCGGCACCGCGCACCTGGCCACCGAGAAGCTGGACTATCTGGTGCGCGCCGCCATCGTCGGCACGCTGGAAGGGCAGGGCGGCAAGGGCCTGAACGAGCTCAAGGGACTCACCGTGCCGCTGCGCATCAGCGGCAGTTTCACCGAGCCCAAATTCAACGTGGAGCTGGGCACACTGCTCGATGAAAAGGCCAAGCAGGCCATCGAGGCGGAAAAGAAAAAGGCGCAGCAGGAAATGCAGAAGAAGCTCGATGTGGAAAAGAAAAAGCTGCAACAGGACCTGGAGCGGAAACTGAAAGACGCCTTCAAGCTGCGATGAGTTTCGCGGAACGCCTGCTCGCCTGGCACGACGTCCACGGCCGCAAGGACCTGCCTTGGCAGCGCGACCCCACGCCCTACCGGGTGTGGGTGTCCGAGGTCATGTTGCAGCAGACCCAGGTGGCCACGGTCATTCCCTACTTCGAACGCTTCATGGCGCGTTTTCCCGCCGTCGCCGATCTGGCCGCCGCGCCCCAGGACGAGGTGCTCGCCCTGTGGAGCGGCCTCGGCTACTACAGTCGCGCCCGCAACCTGCACCGCGCCGCCGGCCTCATCGCCGCGCAGCACGGCGGCGTGTTTCCCGCCACGCTGGAGCAGGTGATGGAGCTGCCCGGCGTGGGCCGCTCCACCGCCGGCGCCATCCTGGCCTTGTCCGGCGGCCAGCGCCATCCCATCCTCGACGGCAACGTGCGCCGCGTCCTGGCCCGCTTCCATGCCGTCGACGGCTGGCCGGGGCAGGGCGAGGTGGAGCGCCTGCTGTGGCAGAAGGCGGAGGAGCATACGCCCGGCGCACGCGTCGCCCAGTACACCCAGGCCGTCATGGATCTGGGCGCGACCCTGTGCACCCGCAGCCGCCCCCGTTGCGGCGATTGCCCCCAGGCCGTGGAATGTGCCGCCCGCGCCTCGGGCGATCCGGCGCGCTATCCGGCGCCGCGCCCGCGCAAGACCCTGCCCGAGCGCCAGGCCGTGTTCCTGCTGGTGACCAACGGTCGCGGTGAGGTGCTGCTGGAGCGCCGTCCGCCCAGCGGCATCTGGGGCGGGCTGTGGACCCTGCCCGAGGCGGGGGATCAATCGGCGGCCCAGTGGTGCGGCCGCCGCGGCCTCACGGTGCTCGAGGAAACCGACTGGCCGGCGTTGCGCCATACCTTCAGCCACTTCCATCTTGATATTTCCCCGCGCCACGTGCGTGTTTCCGACGCGGCCACGGCAGTCATGGAAGCGCCGGGCGCAGTCTGGTATAAAACCCAGCTTTGCGATCAACTGGGGCTGCCCGCACCGATCAAACGGTTATTGGTGCAGCTGGCCCGCGACCAATGAGGAATGAGCGATGACCCGTATGGTGCAGTGCGTCAAGCTGGGCAAAGAGGCTGAGGGGCTGGAGCGCCAGCCGTATCCGGGCGAACTGGGCAAGCGCGTGTTCGAGAACGTGTCGAAGGAAGCCTGGCAGCTGTGGCTGCGCCAGCAGACCATGCTGATCAACGAATACCGTCTGTCGCCGGTCAACCCCAAGCACCGCGAGATGCTGGAGCAGGAAATGGAGAAATTCTTCTTCAGCGGCGGCTCCAGCAAGCCGGAAGGCTACGTGCCGCCGTCCGCCTGAATCCCCTCCGGGCCGGACGGCATCCGGCCCGCAATTTAAGCGCATTATTCCTTGACTTGCCGGGCGCCTGCCGTTTAAATAGGCGGCCTTTCGGCCAGGTAGCTCAGTTGGTAGAGCAGCGGATTGAAAATCCGCGTGTCGACGGTTCGATTCCGCCCCTGGCCACCATTTTCAACAGCAGACCAGAAACCAGAGGCATACACCCTCTATACGTCAAATTACCGTGGGTTGGACGCACATCCAACCCACGGCATTTTTTTAGGGTGTCCTGCCGTCTCGAACGGTTCAGACCTTCATTTCCACCGGAAACACCGCTCCCGGTAATACGTCAGCCGAGACATTTACCACAGCCAACAAGTGGTTACAAGTCCGGCAAGCGTGTAACCAGTGACCGCATTCGCTCTACATCCGGGTGGACATATCCCATCGTTGTGCTCAGGTTTGTGTGTCCGAGTATTTCCTGAAGCGTGCGTATATCCCCGTGAACCGCGAGTAGCGTGGCCATGGTGTGGCGTAAGCGATGGGAGCTGAAGGGTTCCTCAAGGGCCTCAGTGAGGCGGTGGAAGAATCCCCCGAGCTGGTCTTCCTTCATTTCCGGTCCTTTGTAGCGGCGATAGAATTTCGTCACATTGAAAACCTGATGGTGTTTAGCCGGTTTTCCTTTCAGCAGCTCGCAGGTTCGCCGATAGAGATCTGTGATATCCGCCAGCACCTGGGGCGCCAGCGGCAGTAACCACTCCCGATGTGTTTTGCTGGTTTCGGCGCGTATTCGCCAGGTTCCCGTATCCAGATTCACGTCACCCCAGCGCAATTCGATGATCTGCCGTCGGCGGACGCCCGTGAAATAGATTGCGCGCACGACCATTGCCCAGAACCAACCTGGTCGCAGGTTCTTATCGTCAGCTTCGAGATAGGCAAGCGCCTTACGGACAAGCTCAATATCGACAGTTTTTTTGAGTCGCAAGCCGGTACGTGCAGGCGGTACCGAAGAAAAGACGTTGGTGGCAACCCAGCCGCGCGTAATGGCGTAGTTGAACAGAGCGCGCATGTGGCGCCTGTATTTGTTCCATGTTTCGGGGCGGGCGCGGGCTAGAATGCCGTTGCGCCAATTGAGCACATCATCCCGGGTGACGGCCTCGACGCAAGATATCTCCGTTTCTTCAATCCAGCGCTTGACGACCTGCTCATAGGTTCTTGAGGTCGCGGGTCTGACCAAATTCTCCAACAGGTACGATTGGAGCAAATGCTCCACAGCCGTAAATTGCAGTTTTTCTGCAGCATGCATGTCGTTCTCCTTTTTTGCTTTTGTTTCTGCCTCTGTCGTCTCTCTATAAGACGGGGGCGATTTTAGTGGGGGAGAGGTTGGCTGCATGCTTAGATGTACTTCTTGAACCAGCTCACTGCGATGCGCACTGTAAGCCCGCATAGCGCAACGAAGGGAGGAATAATGGCTAGAGGGTCGAGCGCGACCGGCGGCAGCAGATAGACGGCCCATAGAGCGAACAGCGCCGTCCACAAGGCCAGTTTCGCCCGGTGATAGATGAAGCCCGACTCGCGCCCGACGCCGACACGCCGCAGATACCAGGCCGCGGCGCCATCGGCGGCACCGCCGATGGCGGCCACTAGAAAGAGGGGGAGCGACGCGAAGAGGACGCCAAGGCGGAGCCCTATAAGTTGTACGCTCCAGTAGAGGGGCTCAAGGAACGCCCACGCGCCCGATGCCACCCGCCTGCCGATTTCATCGGTTCCATCCTGCGGCGTTTTCTCCATTGCCGAGCGCATGAGGTAATCCATACCGGTCCACTCGAAGCCGACTCGGTAGGTCCACTCAATCACCGCGCTGATCATGCCGATGGAAGATGCGGCCGCCAGCTCCTCGACACGCGCCCGCTCCGTCACAACCGCCTCACGCAGCGGCCCTGCTCCGCGGGGTGCATCGGGCCACGGCCAAATGGCGTAGACGAAATGCAGAAACAGCGTCAACAGGATGAGCAGTCCTGTCCAGAGAACCAGTGCCAACAGCCCTGTGCGGCGCTCTCTCATGGCAAACCTCCGCAAGGACGGGGTGAGGTTCGCACCCGCGGAAGGTCTCGGTACACTAGGCGTGCCGGGTTATCCGGCTTATGGCCTGGGGTTTGGGAAAAAGGAGGGGGGAAATGTCCGAGTATGCGAGGCGTATCGGAAATGGTGGACGCGGTGGCGTAGTGTCGATAAGTGAGCTTATTCGTAATGGAGTTGACCCCCGAAGCTACAACTATCGGTGTATTGATGAAAAATGCGACGCGCCCGTATTCCCCGCGGTACCAGATAAGGTCAAGCCGGGGCGACTGCGCTCTCCGTCGCCCTATTTTCGGGCGGGGCCAAGTGAGCGGCATAAAGACGGATGTATGCGGGGCGCAATCGAGGAGCGAATCATTAACGCGCAACAACAGGGGCATGGTTCCGGGGCCTTGGTCGATGGTGAGCATGCAATATCCGGAGGCGCACCGGTACGATTCGTGGAAAAGTCGCCAGTGAAGACAGTCGGTGGAGGCGGCAAACAGTCTTCTGGCGACGATGGCGCTGACGAGCAGCGTGCACGGACGCGTGGGCGTGGTGATGGCGGTGGCGCCAGTGAGGCTTCTTCGAAGTCTATCGAAAAATTTGTTGATGTATATGAAAACCCACCGATACCCCATGACCAGTTGCCGATTTCCATTAAGGGCTGTCCGGCTAAAACGTTTGCCGAGACGTTCATTTCGCCAATTGAAGGAGCGTCTTTGCTTTTGAATTCCGACATTCGTCATATCTATCGGGGTCAGTACGATCGGCATGAGCATTGGAAAACGGGTATTTCGCTTTACTTTAAAGAGACAGTTAACGGCCTTCCTCTCTCGGTTTGGATTCCAAACACACTGGAGCCTGCGTCGGTTCTCAATCGACTCATCGACCGCATACAGGTTGCCGAGAGTGTTCGAGATGCGACCTTGTACGTGTTGGGCAGATTCGTTCCAAAATTCAATCATGGAAAATACGCAATTGAACTGATATCCCCTTATCAGTGCTGGATTCATATACCCAACCCATAGCCAATCTCAATCCGGCGAATTTTTAATTCTGACGCGAGCAGAACAATAATTCGCCAAGCTTCGTCAAAATTGTATGCCGCAAGGCCTGTCGCCCATGGATTGAAGGGGTCTGAGAGCCAGCCGTCTGCATCGAAAGGCTGTCGTATGGTTCTCCCGGCATCATCTTTGGCGCCAAACATGATGCCCATGGTGTGCTCGATTCCTGGCGCCATCAGTGAAATTTCGATATGGCCATCCGGCGCTTGTGTCTGGATAGCGTATGGCGGTGTAGCAGCGCTTATGCGCAATGTGCCGCCAGAGAGAAAATCCAATGCGTTGGTGATTGATTTCACTACTTGTCGCGCAAATAGATCATTTGAGGCTGGGCAGCATGTGGCATTGCAGTCATAAAATGCCAATGTTTGGGCAGGGCGTTCGGCAGGCATCGTTGTTCTCCACAGTATTCACGCAGCCAATCCGTATCTCTCATGGGTCCAGCACGCGATTTCATCCATATCCTTGGGTAACAGCGGATCGTCACCGGCGAGGGGCAGGCGGAGCTTGTAGAGTCGTCCGCCTTCGATGAGCGCAAAGGCCTGCCCCTTGGGTAGGCTCACCAGGTCGGCCGGGGTGAGCATCTCCACTTCCGTTTCGGTGAGGCGATCGGCGTTCTGTGAGGTGAAATCGACCGGACTGTTGGGATCGTTGTTGTCGGTCGTGCGGCTCTCGGCGACTTTGGTGTAGACGCGTACCTTTGGTAGTTGATCCGTGAGCAGACAGGCGGTCTCTTCATTACGCACGCGCAGCATGACCAGGTTGTTGAAGTTGCCAAATATCTGGCCCGCCTTGGCGCGGTCACCGATGCCAGCTTCCACATCGGACGCTGTCTGGGTGTAGGCGGTCACCTGGATGCCAGCGCCGCCCGCCTTGTTAACCATCGGGATGAATTCCTCGCCGACGATTTCGTTGAACTCATCCAGGTGCATGTTGACGATCGGGCGCTTGCCCGCGTCGCCCGGCAAGCCGTGGGCGTGGCCGTGCTTGTAGAGCCGGCCGGCGACGGAGGTAAGATCGGCCAACATCGCGTTGCCGACGGCGTGCGCTACTTCCGGATCGGACAGCGCATCGAGCCCCACATAGACGATTCCCCCTTCGCGGATCACCTTGTTCCAGTCGAGGATCGGGCGCGGGTCGTCGGTGTCGTCGTAATCGGGGGCGATGAGCTCGCCTACCCGGCCGGAGGTGAGTTTCTCGATAAGCGGCAGCAGGCTTGCAGTCAGCTTGTCGAAGTAGGTCTTGTCGTATTCAAAGGTACTCTTCAGGCCGTCGCACACCGGATCGTAGAGGTTGCGCTCCTTGTAGAAGGTCACCAGTGCCGCGGCATAGCGGTCGCGGCTCTTGAGCGCTGGCGGTAGGCGCTTCGGGAAATCCTCGTCCACAACCATGCGGTCCACCGTCTGGCGCCAATCTTCGGGACCGTTGGCATCCAGCCACAGCTTGAAATAGCCGACCAACAGCGGCTCGATGTGCGTGACGTAGCGGCCAAGCGACTTGAGGTCGGGCTTGCGCCCCAGCCCCACCAGTGCCTGCGCAACGACGTTGGTGAAGCGCCAGGCGAATTCCTTGAAAGCGGCCGAGTTGCCTTCGTCGGGAAGCGGAGAGGTGGTGCGGGTTGCGACTTCGGTGATGCGCGCGAACTCGCCTACCGGGTTGTACCGCTCGCTGATCTCCGGGAAGCCCAGATGGAAGATATGGAGCTTGTCGAGTTTGCCGGCCCGTGTCGCCTCCGCGAACATTCGCCGCAGCAGATCCAGGTCGCCCTTGGGATCGACGACAATGACTACCTCGCCGCGACGGATGTCCTGGGCCACCAGCAGCTCCGCAAGGCGGGTCTTGCCCACGCGGGTGGTACCCAGCACCAGGGTGTGGCCCGGCCGCTCGGTCAGCGGCAACCAGGCGTCTTCTTCATCCTCCAGGCCTACCCCATGAAGGGCCGCATCACCGCCGACGGGCGGGAGAGGGCGGACCGGATTCCACCAGGCATCGGCGCATGTGAACTTCGACAGGCGGCGCAGGAGTCTTTGTTTCTCCCATTTCAGCTCAAGGGCGCGCACCAGCCGGTAGATGTGGCCCGGTTCCAGGTATTTGCGTGCCTCGGGGTTGCGTGCTTCCACTAGGCGCTGACTGTGGCGCTGATCCCACCGAAAGCCTCGACCCAGGAACAGCCTAGTGGTGGACCAGGGGATTTGGTCGCCGTGAAGTACATAGCGAGGGAGGCGCCGCAGGCGCGATCGGTAGGCGAGCACGCGCGCGCCCTGTACGGTGCGCCACGCTGCGGCAGTCGCGAACAGTCCGGCCGTCGCCGTGGCCACGCCAGGCATCAACGGAGCGATGCTGTCCGGTTGGGTAACCAGGACGCCAGCCAAGCCCGTCAGGACCGTTGCGGGCAGAAACTCGACGGCTGGCCGCAGTCGGCTATCAAACAGCTTGGCCATTGCCCACCTGCTTCTTTGACTCGTTTGGGGCCTCGGTGCCGTCTTCCGTCAGCAGGCTTACCGCGGGGTTGGGTGAAGGCAGCTTTACGCCGAGCGCGCTTTCGGGTTCGGGGATCAGCATGACCTTGATGCGTGACTGCTTGCGGTCCTTGGCCACGCGGCAGGTCCAGATGTTGGTGCCGTCGGGGCGCTTGAGGTGCAGCTTCATCTTCTGGAAGCGCTTCTGTGCCTTGTCCCAGCGCACAGAGTCGAAGTCCCGGAAGATGCCCGGCGAGATCAGGGCCAGGCCCTGGGGCAGGACATGGAGGCGCGCATTGACCGTGTTGATCTCCACCCGGCCGCTGGCGATGTTGTCCTTGAGCCAGGCAACGAAGCGCCTGCCTGCATCCTCGTCTTCGTCGTCTTGCGGCGTGTTCCTGGCCGAGGCCTCGCCGGCGTGGGGTAGGTCGGCGGTGGAGGGAGCCGGCGCGGGTGTTTTCGTCCCTGCCTCCGGCGCCTCGATGTCGTAGGGAAGCGGGAGATCGGTGTAGTCCTGGGCGCCAATGGGCTCCGCATGCTCTGCGTGTTCATGGCGCGAATCCAGAGTGACCCGGTTCGCGTCAGTCGAAACTGGCGGGCAGCCCCCCCCGGCGGCCTCTACGGTGGTGTCGGTATCCATGACATCCCCGGGAGCCACGTCCACTGGGATTACTGCACCATCAAGGGGTGCTGGCCGCCGCTCCGGATTTGACCATATGGCCGAGGCCTCCATGCGTAGCAGGGTGAGGCGTTGCGTCCAGTCGCCGATGCGCACCTCACAGGTCCATATCGCATGGTCTTGGTTGGGGATGAGCAGGCCGTGTTGTTGCAGTTCGTCCATCAGGCGGTCATTACGTGAGGGAACGCCCGTCTGGCCTTCGCGGGCCAGGTGTTCCTTCAGGGCATCCAGCACGCGCTTGGATACCAGCCACAGATCCTCATTCACCAGAAAGCCGGCTGCGCCGCGGCGGTTGAGCGGAAGCTCGTCCTGAGCAAGCAAATACCGTAGGGCGGTGATCAGGCGTTCGGACAGCGGTCTTGTCCGCGCGGTGGGCAGCTGCACCTTGCCGCCGCCGGACAGGTCTCGGGCAACCGACAGACCGTCCGCCTTGGCCACAATGGCGCCGAGCGGGCCGGCCGCCTCATATTCGCCCTGCAGGGCTGCCAGCCAGGTGTCCATAACTTCGGGCTCGCTAGCGAGCCAGTGCAGGCCCTGGGCGGGGACAATGTGGCCGGCCAATAAGGGCGAGAGCCGCTCGTGTCGCCGGTAGCGGCGCTTGGCCACGAACTCGACCCGGTAGTACCGGGCCTGGAGCGGCATTGGGCCATCGATGGGGCTCCAAAGCCCGATCGATGCTTGCTCAGGGCCGAACAACGTTATGCGCTGGTCAGCGAGTGGCTTGCCGATGTCATGCAGCAGTGCCGCCGTGATGCAGGCATAGGACCAGACGTCCTGGAGCCGGGCGAGTTCCTCGGCGGATGCGCCGGGGGGGAGTAGGGCGCCGCGGCGGAGCTTCATGGCCTCCAGCGCGACCTCCAGTGCATGGCGCAGGAGGCCTCCGGGGGCGGCATGGTGATGTGCCTCGGAGGCCGGCAGCTGCTGTACAAAGCGGGCAAGCCCATCGATAAGGGGATGGTAAAGGGTGTTCCAATGGGAGTCCGGTACGCCCGCCATACCGCGGATGGCGGCGATTATGTGAGCGTGGGAGGCCAGTAGGGCCTCCGGTGTGTTGATCAAAAAACATCCATCCGGAGACGGAACGTCGACACGGGGACTGTCACGACGGAATAGGCGGCCTAACATACGCCGAATGGTTCCTTGGCAACCGGGGCCGGTCTAGGGATAATTCGGACAAGTTGGCGGCGGAATTTATATGCCCAGTCAGTTCCGCAGACCCAGAACGGAGAACAACACACGGAAAGGGACTCATGATGCCTTATGAACGATTGAACATTCCGCTAGCCCGTCTCCGGTTGAACAAGGAAAACGACCGGCACGGTCCCTTGCCTTCCGAGCCCGACTGTATTGCGTGGATGCTTGAGCATCTCGGCGATGAGATTCGGAATCTCGCCACGGATATCGCCGAGCGCGGTCTGAGCCCCTTGGATGGCATGCTTGCGTTGCCTGATCCCAACACCAAAGGCGATTACATCGTGTGGGAGGGGAATCGGCGGATCACCGCCCTCAAATTGCTCGACAACCCGGATCGCTGCTCCGATCCCAAGTTGCGTCGCAAGTTTGCGGCGATTCGCGGTCAGGCTAAAGTGAATATCCCTCGCAAGATAGAGTTCGTCGTCGCGGATTCTGTCGAAGAAGCAGACCAGTGGATCGAACTGCGCCATCAGGGGCCTCAAGATGGCGTCGGAACCCTTCCCTGGGACGCCATGCAGAAAAGCAGACATCTGCAGCGTCTCGGAAAGAAAGGGCGTTACGCTTTCAGCCACGCAGTCGTCGATTCCATCCTGGACAAGCTGGATGATGATCTGAAGGCCAAGGTCACTGGGAAGGGGTTCAAGATATCGACGCTTGATCGCCTTCTCAAGAATCCCGAGGTCCGCGATTTCCTTGGAATTGCCAGTGCCGACGGTGTTCCCCGGCGATTTCTTCACGAATCCGAAGTGCTTAAGGGGTTGACCAAGGTATTGCGGGACATTGCGGACGGGATGGCGGTCGGTAAGGTTTACGATGCCGCGAAACAAAGGGAATACATCAATGGCTTCCCGCCGGAGCATACGCCAAATCAACAACGGGAGGTGAAAGACTCCCGGCCGATGGTACCCCCTGCGCAGCCCCCCCAGGTGCAATCGAAACCGCGCGGTCCCCGTCCTTCGCACCAACGCAAGTATTTGGTGCCGGTTGGCGTTCAGTATTCGATCAAGGACACGCGGCTACGGGCAATCTTTCACGAGTTGCGGGATCTCGAACTTAATGATTACCGCAATGCGGTGTCCGTACTTTTCCGCGTATTCGTCGAGCTGAGTATCGAGCTCTATCTGGACCACAATTCGGTTGCATATAACGACGGAGACAACCTGTCCAAGAAGGCCGAAAAAGCAGCGGCGCACATGGACCAGCAGAAATGGGCCAGCAAACATGAGTTGAAAGGGATCAAGGCGGCGATCGCCAGCCCGCACAATCCGCTTTCGTTCAATACCTTCAATGCCTACGTGCACAACCGCCATTTTCACCCGACCGGTCCCGATCTGGCGACGGCCTGGGACAACGTCCAGTCGTTCCTGGATATCCTCTATGCCCATCTGAAATGAAGTGGTGGCCGTCAAAATGGATTTGCATTATCCTCGTGGGAAAGGAGGATATCGATGCGCTATTACACCCCACTGAGGTACCCAGGCGGAAAGGGCAAACTAGCCCCATTTATTCGTCAAGTATTTGTTGATAATGACCTATGCGACGGAATCTACGTGGAACCATATGCAGGGGGGGCTGGTATCGCCCTGGAACTGGTGATGATGGGCTATGCCAAGGAAGTGTGGCTTAATGACGTAGACCCGGCTATCCATGCGTTCTGGCACTCTGCACTCAACGATACTCAGTCGCTGATAGAGATGGTTCAGAACGTGCCGCTGACCATTGATGAATGGCAAAAGCAACGAGAAATCTATATGAGTCCCGGTAGGAAAAAGCGTCTCACCCTCGCTTTTGCCACTCTATTCCTCAACCGGACAAACCGTTCGGGAATACTTGGCGGTGGCGTAATCGGAGGCCTCGACCAAACAGGAAAATGGCTAATCGACGCCCGATTCAACCGGGACGGATTATGCGAGCGGTTGCAGCGGATCGAAGACCACAAACATCACATCCAGTTAACAAATCTCGACGCCGAGGATTTTATAAAAGCCACAAAATTTCCGAAACGGTCGCTGGTGTACCTTGACCCGCCCTATTTCAAGAAGGCACAACGGCTGTATCGAAACCATTATGCAGAGGCGGACCACGCCAGGATTGCACAGCTGGTGCAGCAGAAGTTAAAGACACACTGGGTTGTGTCTTACGATGATGCGCCAGAAATCGCGAAACTGTACAAGGAGCGGCGAAAGATACGGTATGCCCTCAGCTACAGCGCACAGACGAAACGGAGTGGTGGCGAATTAATGTTTTTTAGCGATGGGCTCGACTATCCGAAAACTAACAACCCGGCGCTATTTAACCGGCGAGTTTAGGGCCGGAGGTTGCCCGTCCTTTTCACCCGTCACCCTTTGAAGTAGCGCCCGATGAGGCGCTGCGCCAGCCCTTTCGGGCAAGCCCCTTCCCGTTACCACCCATTCCCTTGGAGCAGCCATTTGGGCTTTTTCAGTGCCATCCATTTGGGCGCTACCGGCGGCGACTTTTGCTGCGGCCGGCTGGTGCGTGGAGGGCGCGCATCAACCCGGTGAGCGCGGTGGCAAGGCTTGTGAGCGCGCCCAGCAGGGTCACCACCTGCTCAAACGTAACTGGCAGTAACACGCGTATTTTCCTCCTCTGTAACAAGCTTCAGTATCCGGGCGGCGGTGTTGTCCCAGACAGGGTAAGGGGCAACCCGACAATCCGGTAAGCCCCACTTTTGTATGCCGCTGGGTAATTCCCGCATCATTGCCCACGCATATGCCGCCGCGAACACACCAATGATTCCGCAGAATCCGGTTGGTGCGAACCTCGGGTTCCCGACAGTCTTGCTGCGGGAATTACCGATAACTGTCGGACTGGCACGGCAAGTGGGAAGCCGGTCGCCGTATCCATGACTGACTTGCTGATCCGGAGCGTGTTTAGAAAAAAGGAGAACTATCGAGTGCGTATACGATGTATTACTGCCACGTGAGCATACGAAACGTTACTGGGGTTTTCGCCAAGCGTCTGGCACTTTGTACCTGCCCCATGGGGCTCACCCCTGGCTGGGCCAGCCTGCGGCAGTCACGGTTCGCTCCCGGCGAATCGTTCGCCGGCTGCGACGGCGGATTATCGTTTGGTGTCGACACGGAGGACACATCCGATTGCTGCTGTTGAGTCTTGCCGCCTATCTCTGGCCGCACAAGCTGACAACCAGCCCGTCATGGGCCACATTGATTCCGGTCGGTAAATCGTTTGCGCTCTCCAGCAACCACGCATCCAGATCGTGGCTGGCATGGGTCAGCCACGTCTCCGCCTGTTCCAGTTTGCCTGCGATCGCCAGGGCACGGGTCAGGTCGTTGTGATTGCGCGGTGGAACCGGACGCGGCGGTTCGGTGCAATCCAGCGCGACCACTTCCGGCCGCCAGTCGCTGAGGAAGGCCTCAGTCCGTGGGGGAAGGCCGATGGTATCGGTCAAATAGGCAAGGCGCCGGCCCGCCAAGTCCTCCATGGCGTAACCGAACGTCACCTTGGAGTGAATCAGCGGCAACGGGGTCAGTGTCAAATTGCCGATCGCCACGGGTTCGTATTTTTTGAGCCGGCGAAACTCCAGGAGCCCATGATTCTTGTGCAGGTCGGCGCAGCCTTCCGAGTCGGGCGGGCCGAGAACGGGGATCCGTTCGCCGACGCCCCAGCGCAGATGAAACAGGCCCTGGACATGATCGGGGTGGAAGTGCGTCAGCACGATGGCCGTCAGGCTGCCGGGCGGAAATCGCTCGGTGAGGTCGCTCAAACCGGCATCGAGCAGGATGCGTGTGTTGCCCGCTTCCACCAATGCCGTGCAGGGGCGGCGACGGAATTCGCTCACCGCCCTTGCCCGCGCGCAGGCCGGGCAGTCACAGCCGTAGAGGGGCACGCCGCCCGCATCGCCGGTACCGAGAAAGGTGATGCGCATTTCAGGCGAATGCCCGCGGGGAAGCGGCGAGGGCGGACAGCAATTGCACCAGGCGCTCGCCCGCAACTCCCAGTTCGGCGTCGTTCTGGATGATCTCCACCGGCCCGTCCGGGCGCATGAATTGCCTGGCGCGCGCAATGCGCCGGGATATCTGATCCTCCGTTTCCCGGCCCCGGGCGCGCAGTCGCGCGGCAAGGACATCGGGCGAGACGGTGATCAGAAGCGCGGTCAGCTCCGGGTAACGGCGTCTTGCCTCCGGCAGGTACTCGCGCGAACCGTTCATCACCACGTTGCAGCCCTTGGCCAGCCAGAAGTTGATCTCCCGGCCGACACCGTAGTGCAATCCGTGACTTGCCCAATACATCGCGAAGAGGCCGGCGGCCAAGCGGGCGTCGAATTCCGCCTTGGTCAGGGCGACGTGATTCTCGCCGTGGAGTTCCACCGGCCGGGTGATGTAGCGATGCGCGAAGACTACGCCGGGGTCTGATGCGAGACGTTCCCGTGCGTAACGCAGAAGACTGTCCTTGCCGCTGCCGGACGCGCCAATGACATAGAACAGCTTTCCTTCAACCATGATCGAAGCGTGCCTCGAATACCGGCTTGCCGGCCGAAAAAACGTTGCTGGCCTGCGCCAGTCCATTGATGTGGGCAACGGCGACCAGGTCGGCGCGTTTACCTAGGGTAATCTCGCCTCGATCCGTCAGACCTGCGGCCTTGGCCGGGTTGGCGCTGACCAGACGCACGGCATCGGCCAAACTGATGCTGGCCAACTCCGGCAGGCGGAAGACCGCCACGATCAGCGTCGCCGGGTGATAATCGGCGCAGAGGCAGTCGGCGGCGCCCGCGAGTACCGCATCCAGCGCCCGAACGGCGCCCGACTGGCTTTTGCCGCGCAGGATGTTGGGCGCGCCGAAGACGGTGCTCATGCCCAGTTTCCGGGCGGCATGCGCGGACTCCAGGTTGATGGGGAATTCCGAGATACCGACACCGAGACCGTGCAGTGTCTCGACTTTCTCCAGGCTATCGTCGTCGTGAGAAGCGATGTGGATGCCCTTTTCCTTCGCGGCATCGATCAGCAGCCGAATGCGGGCCATGGCGCCTTCGGCCTGGGCCAGTTTGTTTTCCACCAGGCTGTCCAGTTCGGCTTCCGACTTCTTGTAGGTGCGCGCCAGATACTCACGAAAGGCGGCGATGTCCTTGAACTGCCCTTGGCCCGGCGAATGGTCCATCACCGAGAACAGGTGCATTTCGCCGGCGGCCATCAGTTCGAGCAGAATCTCCGGGGCCGTCGGATCGGTGACCTCATAGCGGCAGTGCACGCGGTTATCGACCAGGCCGTGCGGGTTCCAGGCATGGACCGCGCGGGCGACAGATGCCGCGAAGGCGTTGTTGCGGACGCCGAGTTCTTCGTTGGCGAAGGACAGCGCGTGGAACACCGTGGTGACACCGGCGGCGGCGTTGCGCTTGTCGGCCTGGGCGCAGGCGAAATCGAGCGGGAAGTGCACATTGGGACGCGGTTCGACTTCCTTCTCCAGGGCGTCGCAGTGCAGGTCGATCATGCCAGGGATCAGCGTTTTGCCGCGCAGGTCGACGGTTTGCGCGTTGTTGCCCGCTTCGGGGTTGATGGCCGCGATGAAACCGTCCTCGATCAGCACAGTGGCGTCATCGAGTACGTCGTTCGGGAGCACCACACGGGCGCCGGTGAGATAAAGTTTGCTCATGCGATCTCCTTGAGGAGTTCCTCGACGGCGGGCGGTGGCGCCAGTTCGACGACCTGATCGGCCAGCCGGCGGGTGGTTTCGGGATGGTGGAATATGGCGAGCATGGCCGTGCCCTCGGATTTGAGCCCTTCGACGAGGCCGATCACCCGCTCGGCGGTGGCCGGATCGAGGCTGGCAGTGGGTTCGTCGAGCAAAAGCAGACGGGGTTTGGCGATGAAGCCCCGTGCAAGATTGACCCGCTGACGCTCGCCACCGGAGAAGGTGGCCGGCGAAACGCTCCACAAGCGTTCCGGCAGGTTCATGGCCGATAGCAATTCCGCTGCACGCTGCCGCGCTTCGTCGCGTGACACACCGAGCACCAGGAGCGGCTGGGCGACCACATCGAGCGTCGCTTGGCGCGGCAGGCAGTGCAGGAACTGGGTGACGAAGCCGATTTCGCGGCGCCGCAGCTCCAGGATCTGGTGTTCGCTGGCCAGGATCAGATCGAGTTCGTGACCCATTGCATCGCGATAGAGAATGCGGCCAGCGCTGGGCAGGTAGGTGCGGTAGATGCCCTTCAACACCGAGGATTTGCCGGCGCCGGTGGGGCCGACCAGGGCGGTAAGACAACCGGCGCTGACGCTGAAATTGACATTGTGCGAGGACGGGATCAGCTTATTCTGCTCGTGAAGCTGGAAATGCTTGCCGTAGGCCTCGACCTGAAGAATGGGTTGGAGCATATATTTTTGCCTCACAGAGCGGACGCCACCAGACGCTGGGTATAGGCGTGCTGGGGGTCTTCCAGGATTTGATCGGTCAACCCCGCCTCGATGACGCGGCCGTATTTCATGACGATGGCGCGACCGGTCAGCAGCCGGATCACGCCCAGGTCGTGGGTCACGACAACCATGGCGGTCTTGAGTTCCTGCTGGATTTCTAGGATCAGGTCGAGAATGCGCGCCTGTACCGACAGGTCGAGGCCGGTGGTCACCTCGTCGAGGAACAGCAGCGGCGGCTGGGTCGCCAGCGCCTTGGCGATCTGCACCCGCTGTTGCATGCCGCCGGAAAAGTTCTTCGGCAGGTCGTCGACCCGGGAGAGCAGTACCTCGGTGCGGGCCAGCAAGGCCTTGGCGCGTTCACGAATCGCGCCATAGTCCATCAGGTCGCTCATCAACAGGCGTTCGGCGATGTTGCCGCCGGCACTGATGTTGAAGTTCAGCCCGAGATGGGGGTTTTGATAGACCATGCCGAAGCGGTGATTGCGCAACCAGCGCTGTTGCGCGGCGTTGAGGGCGAACAGGTCATGCTGTTTGTCGCGGTCGTAGAAAATCGCCTCGCCGCTGGAGGGTGCCTGGTCGAAATAGAGGTTCTTGACCACGGTCGACTTGCCACTGCCCGATTCGCCCATGACGCCCAGAATCTCTCCTTCGAACAGATCGAAGGAAACATCATGGATGGCGACCACGCTGCCGCAATGCGGACAGAGGTTGGTATCAGCCTCCGGGCCCGTGGATTCGAGGCACAGGGGACAGCCCGGGCCGTAAATTTTGCTGAGGTTGCGAACCTCGAGAATCTTGTTCATGCCGGTTCTCCCTCGGTCTGTCGGGCAAGAAGCATTTGTTCATCGCACCAGTCGCTGTCGGAGCATTGATAGGTCTTGCTGCCCGAATCGGCCGCGAATTCATCGAGGAACGAATCGGTGCAGCCACAGCGGGTGCAGGCGCGGCGGTGTCCATGTTCGTCACGGAAGTCCTCGACGCGGAACGGCACGTCGCTGAAGGCCAGCGGCTCCGCCTTTGTATGGGGCGGCACGGCGTAGATCTTCTTTTCGCGGCCGGCGCCGAACAGGATCAGGGCCGCTGAGGCATTGAGCTTGGGTACATCCCAGCGCGGGATCGGCGAAGGATCGATGACGTAATGGCCGTTGATGCGCGTCGGATAGCGGTGCGAGATCGTGATCTCGTCGAACTTGACGATGTCCTCATACAGCTTGACCAGGAGGCGCGAGTAGTCCGCCTCACCGTGCATGGTCTTGCGCTTGTCCTCCGAAGGTTCCACTACAACCAGCGGATCGGGGTAGGGCACCTGCAGCACGACGATCTGATTGGACGTCAGTGGCAGCTCCGGGATGCGGTGGCGCGACTGAATCAGGGTGCACTCCGTCGTTTTCGTTGTCGTCGAAACGCCGGGGCAAGTCATCTCGATGAAGTGACGCAGGTTGACCGCGTTGACCGAATCGTCCGATCCCTGGTCGATTACTTTCAGGATTTCCTCCGGCCCGATCAGCGACAGGGTCAGTTGCAGACCGCCGGTACCGAAACCGCGTCCCATGGGCATCTCGCGCGAGGCATAGGGCACCTGGTAACCCGGGATGGCGATGGCTTTGAGAATGGCGCGGCGCACTTCCTTCTTGGCGTATTCGTCGAGAAAGCCAAAGTTGTAGGCGTTGCCGCTTTGGGCGTGGGAAAATGCGTTCATGCGGGTTCCCCTGATTTTTGTTGCGTGGTGCGCAAGCGATCGAGGTCGGACTGGAAGGTGACGTAGTGGGGCATCTTGTAGTGCGAGGCGAAGCCCATGGAGTCGACGCCATCGACGTGGAGCAGCACGAACTCGGGGTCTTCCGATGGGTTGCCGGGGCCGTCCTTCATGCCTTTTTGCAAGGCGCGGTCGAGAATCGCCATGGAAATCGCCTTGACTTCGTTGTGGCCGAAGCAGGCGCCATAGCCAATGGTGAACATTGGTTTGCCGCCGGCATCGTCGGCTTCGTACATGGCCACCACTTCACACTCGGTGACCAGCACCTCGCCGACCTCGGTCGGTTCGCCGGTGATCGGGTGCGGCAGCATGACCGGCAGGTAGCCCACCCGCAGTTCGGCGACCGTCGGGTGCACGTCGCCGTAGCCGCGCATGTTGGAATAGGCGACGGCGAGTAGCGAGCCGGTTTCCGCCCGCGCCATAGTGGCCAATGCCGCCGAGCGAGGCACGGGAAAGACCAGGGGTTCCCGGGTAATGTCGAACGCCGCCTGCGTGCGGCCAGTGACGGGCGGCAGCAAGCCTTCCGCGCGCAGAGCGTCGAGCACCTTGGGGAAACTGTCGGGCAACCGAGCTTCCGGACAGCTATCCAGCCATGCGCGGGCAACGGCCCGGAAGGCATCCGGCGATTCGTCCATCAGCTCCATGCGCAGCAGGCGCAAGGCATAGTCGGGCGTCGGCCCGAGCATCTGGCCGCCGGGAATTTCCTTGAAGGCCGAAGAGATGCGGCGGATCAGGCGCATCCGCGAGGTATCGAGCGGTGGCGTTGCCAACAAGCGTGGTCGCGTCGAGCGCCAGGCGCGCAACGCAAACGCGGCCTCCAGCGTGTCCCCCAGGCTCTGCTTGATGGCGAGCGCGGCAAATTTCGGGTGATAGACCCCTCCCTCGGAAACAACGCGATCGACCAGGTGGCGCAACTGGTGAAGAATGGCATCGATGCCGAGCGGCTCGGCAAGAGTTTCGCTCAGCCCTTCTTCGGTGCGCAGGAATTCGGTAACGGCGGCGGCGCCAGCGATGGCCCGACCGCCGCCCTTGATGGCTACATAACTCATGTCAGCGAACCCCTCCGGAAATGTGTATCTGCGTGGTACGCGGCAGCGCAACGATGCGACGTGTATCCGAGAGCAACACATCCACCCCCAGGGGAAAACTGCCGACCCAATCGGCGCGGCGTGTCAGCCAATCGGGATGCAGGCCGGCCAGACGTAGTTGCCGCTGGCCGTTAATGCCTGGGCCGGCCAATTCCAGGGAGGTTTCTCCTTGGCCCAGGCGGTCGACCTCTATCAACACGGTGGCGCCGAACTCGGGGGATTCCAGTGATCCCAGCGCGGGCTGGAAATCGGGAGCGCGGCCCCCACTCGCCGCCACATAGCGTGCGTGCTCGTTGGCGCTTGGCTTGGCCTGAAGCAAAGGCCAGTCCGCCGGGGCGATTTGCCCATGGGGGTCGGCCAAGGTCATTTCCCCGTCCATCAAAGTGGCCAGCACGGCGCGTTGGGCGACAGCGCCATCGATGCAGTCACCGATCTCCCTGATGGCGCCGGGTCGCGAGAACGCCTCAACCAGTTCACGGAAGACGCGCTGCTGGACGTCGGCCCGCCAGATGTTTTCAACCTTCATCGTCATCGTTCTCCGCGTTGTTCAGCATCGCAAAATCCACCCGCGTGGCGGCGAGCATGGCGCGACGGCGGCGATCTTCCTCGGCGCGGATGGCCGCACCGGCGTCGATCTGAGCGGAAACCCGCTCCCAGCCGGGCAGTCGGGCGGCGACAACGGCGTCGAGGATGGCCAGCGCGCGGGCCAGGTCGGCGTCGTCCGCCATCACATGGGCGCCACCGGCGGCAGTTCGGCCATCGGCCATGGAGAGTTCGACGCTGCACGATGACAGCGGAAACTCGCCCAGGTAGTAAGGTTCGTGAAATGCGCCATCGGTCAGGGTCAGCAGCCCGAGACCCGCCTGCGGCAAGCTCTTGAGCTTCACGTCGAACTCGCTCGCCAATTCATCGGCGAGTGCATTCAACACCGATGCCGGATGGGCAGTCAGCGCCCGAATCCAGTGTTTTCTTTCAAGGTTCGTCACCCTAATCTCCCTCGCAACCACGCCGAGGCGTAGTCGATTATCAAAATGGTGGCCAGAATGACCAGGATCAGCGCAGCCGATTGGCCATAATCGAACAGGCGCAAGGTGTCATGCAGCGCGAGCCCGATGCCGCCGGCGCCGACCAGGCCCAGCACCGAGGCCATGCGCACGTTGCGGTCGAGGATATAGAGGACATACCCCATTGCCTCGCGCAGAATGGATGGCCACCCGGCATACATGACCATTTGCGGAAAGTTGGCGCCGGTAGATGCCACGCCCTCGCAGACGCCCTTGTCCACCCGCTCCAGGCTTTCGGCGAAGAACTTGCCGAGAAAACCCGCCGTATGGACGCCAAGCGCGAGCGCGCCGGGCAACGGTCCGAGTCCGAGCGCCGCGACGAAGATCAACGCCAACAGCAAGTCCGGCATGGCGCGCATGAAATTGAGCATTTCCCGGGCGATGCGATAGGCCAGCGGACTGGGCGCAAAATTGCGGGCCGCCAACGGCGCCAAGAAGAACGCCACCAGCAGGGCAAACACGGTCCCCCACAGCGCCGTTGCCAGCGTGATTCCCATCAGTTCCAGATATCTAGACAAGTTCGAGAAATCAGGCTGCCGATAGCGGCTGAAATATTCCCCCATGTCCTCGACGCCGTAGGCCAGGGTCTCGAACGAAATCTCCAGGTCCCAGACGATCAGCCAAAGCACGGCCAGGGTCGCCGTCACCCAGACCGGGATCGGGTTGCGCGGCTTGGGCGGTAACGTTTGCGAACGAGCCGGTTTCAGGTCATGGATGTTCATGCCTGTTTCCCATGGATGATGCGGCTGCGCAAACGGTCAGATGCGCGGTCGAGCAAGGTGACCACCAGATAGATGGCCAGTGCAATCAAGAGCAGCCGGTCGTACTGGAACAGGCGCATGGACATCACCAGGTCGTAGCCGATGCCGCCGGCGCCGACCAGGCCGAGAATGGCCGCCGCCCGCAGGTTGTGGTCCAGGATGTACATCACGGTACCGACGAAATCGGGCAGGGCCTGCGGCAGCATGGCGAACAGGCGGACTTGCAGCCATCCCGCGCCATGGGCGCGCACGCCTTCCACGGCCTTCCGGTCGACGACCTCGATGGCTTCGGCAAAGAACTTGCCCATGAAACCCACGGTGACAAACGCCAGGGCCATCACGCCGGGCAAGGGACCCAGGCCGACCGCCGACACGAAGACCAGCGCCCAGACCAGTTCCGGCAACGCGCGCATCAGGCTCAGTACATCGCGCGTTAGTCGATACACAGCGATATGCGGCGTGGCATTGCGGGCCGCCAGGATGCCCATCGGCAGGCTGAGTACAATGGCTATGGCCGTGCCGAGGATGGTCATCTCGATGGTTTCGAGCATCTTGGCCAGAAGTTGCGGCACATAGTTCCAATCGGGTGTGACGAACATCTGACCCGTGAAGCCAACCATTTTGCCGAGCGAGCCGATCAGGCGGACGAAATCCACCTCCACGATCGGCGCCGTGAGCCAGAGTGCGCACAGCAGCGCCAGCACCCCGCCAACGAGCGGGAGCGGCGGCCATCCGCTAGGCGTAGGCCAACGCCATGTCGAGACTGTTGTCATCTTCGATGCCTTCCCGTTGATAGATGGTACGCAAAACCGACTGCGTCATTTGCTCGGGATTGCCGTCGAAAACGATCTTCCCGCTGTTCATGCCGATGATGCGATCGGCAAAACGCCGCGCCAGCTCCACCTGATGCAGGTTGACCACGACGGTAATGCCGTCCCGGTCGCAGATTTCCCGCAACAGGGCCATGATCTCCTCGCTCGAAACCGGGTCGAGGCTGGCGACCGGTTCGTCCGCCAGGATCACCTTGGGCTGCTGCGCCAGAGCCCGGGCAATGCCAACGCGCTGCTGCTGGCCGCCGGAAAGTTTGTCGGCGCGGTTCCAGGCCTTGTCGGTGAGGGCGACACGGGCGAGCGCCTCTTGGGCGATCTCCATGTCTTCCTTGCGGAAGAGGTAAAACACGCTGCCCACCCATGAACGGTGCGCCAAGCGCCCCGTCAGGACGTTGGTGACCACCGACAGCCGGTCGACCAGATTGAATTGCTGGAAAACCATGGCCACCTTGGAGCGGATATGCCGCAGCTTGTGTGCGTCGACAGACTCGCCGCCGATGCGGACTTCACCGGAAGTCGGGGTTTCCAGGCCATTCATCAGCCGCAACAGGGTGGACTTGCCGGCCCCGCTGGGGCCCAGCACGACGGTGAAACTGCCCGATTTGATCTCCGCATCGATACCCTTCAGGGCTTCAAAGCCATTCGGAAAGCGTTTCGTTACGGATTGAATGGAAATTGCGGACATGGGTTTTCTCCTTTGCCAAGGATGGCAGGCCATGCGGCCTGCCATCTCTTGAGCGATTACTTGAGCAAGTCGTTCTTCTTCAGGCCCAAGTCTTTCACCATGTCGCGGATCATCTGGTAGTCCTGCGGGCCGACCGCCACGTAGTGGCTCAGGTTGCCGTAGCCGGTGACCTTGATCTCCTTGTGAGCCGTCAGGATGGCGTCCTGAATCTTTGTCTTCATCGCGGCCGGCAGATCGCCCCGATAAACCAGCGGCGAGCCGGGCAGCGGATCAGATTCCTTGACGACGCAGTTGGTCTGCTTGGAGATGAGCCCCTTGGCCAGCATCTTCTCGTAGGTGATGTCGTTGTCGGCGGCGGCATCGACGGTCTTGTTCTTGACCGCCAGTTCGGCGGCGTCGTGGGAACCGGAATAGGTGAACTTGCCGAAGAAGTCCTGCGGCATCATGCCGGTTTCCTTCTTTACCATGTAGGTGGGCATCAGGCCGCCGGAGGTCGAGGCGGGATCGACGAAGGCCACGCTCTTGCCCTTCATGTCCTTGATCGATTTGATGCCGGAGTCGCAGGGGGCGATGATGATGCTCTTGTAGGTGTGAGAGGTGCCGCCCTCGCGGATGCCGACGGCGAAGGCTTCGGCGCCGGCTTCCTGCTCGGCCAGATAGTAGGAAAGCGGGCCGAACCAGGCGATGTCGACGCGCTTCTTCTTCATCGCCTCGATCACGCCGGCGTAGTCGGTGGCGGTGAACACCTTCACCTTCTGGCCCAGCTTCTTCTCCAGGTGGACGCGCATAGGCTCGAACTTCTGGATCATCTCTTCATTGTTCTCGGCCGGAATCAGGCCCATGACGATGTCGCGGGCCTGGGCGGCCGTGGCGTTCAGGGCCAGGGCCAGCGCCAGCGCGCTTGCCGTGAGAGTGGATTTCAAATACATTGCAGTAGCTCCCGTAAGGTTGATCAAGAGATAGGTCAAGGATTGATGCGCAGTTGGATCCGGTCGGCGCGAAACCGGGTCAGGGCGTATTCGAGCGGGGTGCCATCCCGCTCGGATACATTGACGCTTTTGACCCGCAGCACCGGCTGGTTCTGGGGCATGCCCAGCAGCGAGGCATCATCTCCTTGCGGGAGCACCGCGCTGACCAGGCTCTCGATTCGTCGCAACGTGAACTGGTAACGAACGGCGAGATGTTCGTGCAGTGATCCTCCGCGGTATTCCGTCAGGAGTTCGGGGAAGACTTGCTGCGGCAGGAAATGGGAAATAACGCAGATGGGCCGATCGTCGGCCAGGCGCAATGACTCGAGCCAGATGACCGGCTCGTTCTCCGCCAGCCGCAACCGCGCGGCGACGCCACCGCGGGCGGGAATCGCCAGCTTGCGCAGAATGCGGCTGCTGGCCGTTTTTCCGAGCGATTCGAAGGTTTCGGTAAAGCGCGTGCCACTGCCCAATACGTAGTCGGCGGGACCATCCAGGACGAAGGTGCCTTTACCGTGGCGGCGCTCAAGCAATCCCGAGGCAATCAAGTCTTCGATGGCGCGCCGCACCGTGTGGCGGTTGACGCCGAAGCGTTCCGCCAGCTCGTTTTCTGAAGGCAGGCATTGGCCTGGCGAGAAGAAAGAGACGACCTCTTCCTTGAGCAGTTTGGCGATCTGGCTATAGATCGCCTCGCCACCATTTCGTTGCAGCGCCACAAGACTCATCTAGACATCTCCACATGAAGTTGTGGGGACTGTACGGGCTTATTGTGACAGCACGATGACGGCGAATTCAGGTGGTATTCTGACGCTTACTAGTTCGCCTTGCCGTCGGGACGGCATACAAAACCTCGCGAGAAGCATTCTGCTGATGCGATCAAGTCGCTTTCCACTTCAAAGATTTTATAACCAAGCGATGTGATCACATTTGCCTCCAAGTTGTTCGGGGTAGCGGAATATTTTGTTCAATAACCACGAAAGGAGGTGATCAATGAAGTCGGAAAAAGGCCCAGAAACCCACCATGTCGTCCATGACCGCCAATGGCGGTTGGGACGTGAAGTGATGATCCGTGCCGGCGACATCGTCGGCGACCACACAGTGCCGTTTGCGGCCCTGGGAAAGCGGGTGGAGATTGCCCACAATGCATCCACCCGCCAGGGGGGCGGTGCGCGCGGCGCAGTGGCTGATCCGCGGGATATGGGCCTGTATGACATGCCGGATGTGCTCGGGCTGCGCTGAAGCACGTATTTCCGAGGCGCCGCTGCTGCAATTCACGCATTTGTGTGTCACGTCACGCATTCTCCCGGCGCGCTTGCCGTAGCCAGCAGTCCGCGGTGCGGCTGCTGGCTGCTCCCTCCTCCTGATAATCATGAACGCAAAATCCAGCCATGACGGATAGTTACATCTCGCCAGCGAAGCACGAACCACTCGGTCGCGCCAAAGTGCAACAAGTTGGCAAGAAATGTGCTCGTTTCAACTGCTAATGTCTTGCCCGCAGCAAGGGGATGCCCCCCGCACGGCGAGACGCATGACCCACGGCGGCGTCTTCCATGGCTGAGAAGAAAAACTGCATATCCGAGCTCTATAAAAAGCATTACGAAGAATTGCGGCGTTTCGTGGCCGGAAGATTGTCGGGCGGCGAGGCCGCGGACGTGGTGCAGGACGTCTTTGTGCGCACCTTGTGCCTGGAGTCGGGCTACGAGATCCGAGAGCCTCGTGCGTTCCTCTTTCAGGTGGCGTCCAATATCGTACTTGACCGCCTGCGAATGCAGCAGCATCGGCATGACGCGTGTGGTGCGGTGGGTGCCGATACCTGTCATGATGAACCTGCTGACGAGATATCTCCCGAGGCAACCCTGGCGGCGCAGCAACGCCTGGATATTCTCCGCGAAGCGATCGACGAACTTCCACCCCGTTGCCGCGAGGTGTTTCTGCTGCACAGATTCCATCATCACAGCTATGCCCAGATCGCCCGGCAGTGTGGTATTTCCGTCAATATGGTGGAAAAACACGTTATCAAAGCGCTTGCGCACTGCCGTAAGCGTTTGGCTGGTTTGGCATGATGTCCATTTCCAAGATGGCTTCTGTATTGACAACGCCGCGTCGGTTGGTCGACATTTCGGCAAAGACCCCTGACAATTATCGTTCCATGCACGAACAAAGCCCATCGGAATCGCCGGTTTCGTTTGCCCGTCGGCAGGCCGCGGAGTGGTTTGTACGTCTGCGAGCGGACGATTGCGCGGTAACCGAACGGCAGGCGTTCGAGCTGTGGCTGGCAGAAGATGAGGGCAACCGCCGGGAGTACGATGCGGTGCATCGGCTGTGGGATGAACTGGACGGACTCGCTCCCAGCTTCAGGACATTCGCACCGGAGGCGGCTACTCGGAGCAGAAGCCGCCTCCGGCAGGCCTGGGCCGCTGCGGCCGTAGTTGTCCTCGTGCTGGGCGGGTTGCTATTTTTCCTGTCGCATGAGCCCGGCGTTTATCGGACGGCGAAGGGGGAGCAACAGAGCGTACAGTTGGCGGACGGTACCATCATTCACCTGAACAGCGACACGGCCTTGCAGGTGGCCGACAGCGTGCGCGCTGTCTCCCTCCGCCAAGGGGAGGCGCTGTTTGAGGTGTATTCGGATCCCGCACGGCCCTTCCATGTAAATACGGGGGCGGGCGTGATCCGCGTCCTCGGAACCCGGTTCAATGTCCGCAGCCATGCGGAATACGTGCGGGTGGCCGTGCTGGAGGGACGTGTGGAGGTCGAATCGCCCCAAGGTGAAAAACGCCTGCTGTCCGCCGGCCACGCCACGGCCTGGGCCGTGGGAGGAGCGTTCACCGTCCCGGTGGAATCTTTCGATCAACGCACTGTACTTGCCTGGCGCGAGGGCAAAATGATTTTCGATGCCACACCGTTCAGCGATGTGGTCGAGGAATTCAATCGCCATAGCACTTCCCCGCTGCATCTGGGCGATCCCGCCCTTCGGGACATCACATTGAGCGGCACCTTCCGTATCGCCAACCGGGAGGAATTCCCCCGATTGCTGGAAAGGATGTTGCCGATTACGGCGCGGCAGACCGATGATGGCGCATGGATACTGCGCGAGGCGCATAGACCATAGCGGAAGGGAAGCATTTTCCTCCGCGCCGCTTCTTCCCTAAGTCTATCCCTGATTCCGTGTGCAGCTCGTAACACGTTTTGCGCCTCCCCCCACGGGATAGTGGTGGGCCGCGTTGGCATATAGGCCATGCGCTCGAAAAAAAATCCCACAGGCACGTCAGGGTTTTAGCGTTTCATCCGTCTCATCTGTGTTGCGGCCACATTTTCGCCGGCCGCTGTTCCAGATGGAGACAAGAAACAATGAATGAAAGCAGCCCCCGCCGGTTTGCCTTCCCCATACCGACATGGCCCGTCCTCGCCCTGGCGGTTAGTTTGCCACTCGCCGCCCCGATGGCCCTTGCCGCTGATACGGTGGCATTACAGATCGCACCTCAATCTCTGGATGCCGCACTGCGCGCCTTTGCCGAACAGACTGGCGTGGATCTGCTGTATGCCCCCGGCCTGGTTCGGGGGCGCCAGACGGAAGGATTGAGCGGCACGCATACGGCGGATGAGGCGCTGCACCACCTGTTGGCGAGCTCCGGGATCGTGTTCGAACGCACCGCTGATGGTACCTATCTGCTGCTGGCCGCGGAAACCGCGAAACCGCGTGGTGAAAATCTGTCCACCGTGGTGGTGACCGCGACCCGCACGGAGCGTGAAATCATGGATGTGCCGGCGAGCATCTCGGTCGTCACCGCCGAGGATATCGCCCGCCAGCATGTGACCAATCCTGAGGATGTATTGCGCTCCCTGCCGGGCGTGGATGTGACCTATCTGTCCGGTCCCGCAGCCGCTGGTATACCCGTTCTGCGAGGCCTGGGGCTGACGTTCGCGGGCACCACTACCCAGTCGTTGTTGAACGGCATGCCTGTTGAGCCGCTGGCGATAACCCGGCGTTATCTCTGGCACCTGGTCGACCCGGCGCACATCGAGCGCATTGAGGTCGTGCGCGGCCCCAGCTCGGTGCTCTATGGGCCGGGCGCGATGGGGGGCGTGATCAACGTCATCACCAAGCGCGGCAGCGGCGACCCGTATGCACAGGTGCAGATGGGTGGCGGGTCCCATAACGCCCGTTCCGTTGCCGCCTCGGCAGGTGGTTCGGTGGGGGACGTGGATGTCTATTTCGGCGCCAGCACCTATCAGACGGACGGCTTCAAACAGCTTACGGAAACACCGGCTCCGTGGGAGGCGTGGTATCCATCCGGATACACCGATCTGGACGGCCGCGATGGCAAGGAAAAGAAGCTCAACGCGCGTCTTACCTGGTGGGCTAGCGAAGACACGGATATCTCCGCGGGAATGAGCTATTTCGAGAATGAGGGTGCTGTCCTGGGTGGCCATCCCAATTACCGAACCGAACAGGAGGGTACGGTATTTGACATGATGCTCACCCATCGATATGCCGGTGGGCAGGTACTCAAGGCCAAGCTGGCCCAATCGGATATGAGAGCCCCCAAACGTACGTTTGATGAAAATTACTGGTACGGCGATGGTAGCCTCGCGGAGGTCGCGCATGACCGGGAGGATGAGAATACTGTTTCTGCGGACATGCAACTGGAACTGCACCCATCCTCGGATAACACGCTGACACTGGGCACCACATGGTGGGATGGGAAATATGAAACCACCGAATACGATCCGGACGGAACCGTAACCTGGGAAATGCAGCACAAGAGCCGCACCTATGGCGTTTTCGTGCAGGACGAGCATCGTTTTGACCGGCTCACTGTGACAGTAGGTGGCCGCTACGACGTGTATGAGCACTATAATTTTGAATCGAACGGCGCTGCACGACCTGATGCCGACGACAAGGTCTTCACACCGCGTGTCGCGCTCAATTATGGTTTGCGGGACGGACTCGCCCTCTATGCATCCGCGGGTACCGCCTATCTTGCCGCCCCGAATTCCCTGAAGTATCGAAACAGCCCTTGGTGGCTGGACAATCCAGACCTAAAGCCGGAGACCGCGACATCCTATGAGGCGGGCGTCAAGTTCCGGTCCGCTGGCGGGGTCCTCGATGGAAGTGTGGCAGTCTATCACACCCTCTTCAAGGACAAGATCGCGAGCACGCAGGTTGACACGAAATGGCAGTTTCAGAACCTCGGCGAAACCCGCGTGCGAGGGCTGGAGCTGGATCTGAACACTCGCCTCGGCGAGTACTGGCGGCCGTTCCTCAACTACACCTATACCGATTCGGAAATTACGAAGAATCCCTCGAATCCGGCATGGGAAGGGAATGAGACCGCAAACACCCCGAAGCATAAATTCAATGTTGGCTTGGCCTATGACGGCCCGCAGTCGGTGAACGCGCAGGTTAACGGACGCTACGTGGGTGAACGCTATTACATGGACAGTAATGCCGACAACACCAAAGCCGACAACCATTTTCTGGTCGACATGAAGGTGTCGAAGGTGTTCCGTCTCGGCAGCGGCCCGGAGTGGACGGCGTCCCTTGCGGTAAACAACGCATTCGACGGCACGGGATACGGCTTCTGGTACGAAAAACTGGATGGGCGGAATTACTGGCTTGAGGTGGGGGCCAAGTTCTGACGCATGCCGGAATCAGGGGGTGGATGGTTGCGTATGAATGCGGTTGAAATGGTGTATGCAGTTTATGTTCCGTTCAAACACCCGCGTCATGGGTTGGGGCGCGCCTCTGCATAGAAATTCGTAACTAGTCGCCCAGCGATTTTCGCCGTCATTTTCGTGTGGGCGGGAATACAAAAGGCACCAACGTTGACGCCTCAGTGCAGCCTGGAGCGTCAAGGTTGGCGCTCGCCTACGCGGGAATAACGGAGGAAAGTAGTTACAGAAATTCAAGTTTTGCCCAGCCACAGGGTTATACCTGCAAGTAGTACATACACAAAGGAGAACATCATGGAAATCAATGAAATCGTGTTTGAGTCTTTGGAAGGGTGCAATGAGGCGTTTGAGGTGATGACGAAGTGTGCCTGTTGTGGCACGCAGGGCGGAAACATGTGCGGTTGCGGACCGAAGGTCTGAACCAAAATCCACCGGCAGTAAGATTACGTAACATCAACGCGTAGTGTCTGCGCCCTGTGGCTGGGCATCCATGTGAGGAGAAACCGGCATGCCGGAGAGAAAAGATTTTCACACGTTTTCCAAAGATGGTCAGGCCTATCTGTTCCTGACCCAACCCGTGTCGATATTCAAGATCGACGACGATACCGCGCGGGTGGTGCGCGCGGTGGAACTGGGCGAGCCCCTCAACGGGAATTTTGAACGGCAGCGCTGGCAGGAAGCCCACACGTTCATGCAGCGTTACTGCGGCGGGATGCCGCAGGCAAAGGTGTTGCGCGGGCCGGAAGACATCGACGAGCGTGTGGCGGGGATATACCTGTTCACCTCGCAGAAGTGCAACCTCAGGTGCGCCTACTGCTATGGTGACGAAGGGGAATACGGCCAGCGCGGCGTGATGAGCGAGCAGGTGTTGAACGACACGTTCGACCGCCTGTTCAACGACGGATGGGACAGGTATTTCATCACCTTCTTCGGCGGCGAGCCGTTGATGAACCTGCCCATCATGGACAAGACGGCCCAGCTCGCCGAGGAGTACCGCAAGGAGCGGAAGGCGGATATCTCCCTGGGTATCGTCACCAATGGCACGATGTACAGCCGAAAGATCAAAAACTTTTTCCGCAAGCACATCAGCGACGCCACCTTCAGCCTGGATGGCCCCAAGGAGCTGAACGATAGTCAGCGCCTCAGCAAGTCAGGCCTAAGTGTTTATGACCGGGCGGTGAAAAATATACGCAAGCTGACCGAAGACGCGTCCTTCAATTGGGCATTCCGCACCATCGTCACCAACCGTGGCTGCGAACAGGTAGAGGAAATCTACGACCACCTGGGTGGATTCGGGGCGGGAGGGATCGGGGTCGTGAATGTGGACGTGCCCAAGGACAATCCGTTGTTCCTGGATGACGCCCAGTATCGGCGCTTCATCGAGCAAATCGTGGCGGTAAACCGCAAGGGGCTGCGCAGCTTCATCGAGGGCGGGCAGGCGGTGGCGTTCGAGTATCCCTTCTACATCCTGTTTTACTTCATCTCGCGCAGCCGCGCCCTGTATCACTGCAATGCGGGCACCAACCTGCTGGCCGTCACCGCCGAGGGCGATGTTTACCCCTGCCATCGTTTCGTGGGCGCGGAGGAGTTTTGCATGGGCAACGTGAGCGATCCCGGGTTGCGGCAGAGCAAGCGTTATCGAGCCTTGCGCCAGCGGTTCATCGATTCCACTGTGGATAACCGTCCGGGTTGCAGGGATTGCTGGGCACGCTATCTGTGCGGCGGATCATGCGCCAAGTATTCCCACGCCGAGCATGGCGACATCGATCCGCCGGTGGCGCGGCACTGCCAGTACATCAAGACCATTATCGAGGAGTTGTTGCCCGAGATCGTCGGGATCATCGAGCGGCCGGAGGAAAAACAGGTGCTTATGCGCCGTCTTGGTGCGGCGGTATCCAACCGCTGGGGCAGCAAGGGGATGAATACCGATTATGTTTCGTGATTTCCACTTGATTCGATGCGGGGAGAACGATGTACTCTTTTTCCCGGAAAGCGTGAAAATTTACGGCGTACCCAAGGTCTATGCGCCGGCGATTGTCGACTATCTGGAACACGGCGGGGAAGTGCCGGATGCCGTCGCGTCGATTCTGGAAAAAGAGGCTGGACAGGCACAAGCGCAGGCAGGCGTGCTCGCGCAACGCATCGAAAACGACGGCAACGCGGAGACGGACAGCCTCTGTCTCTATCTTGCACACGATTGCAATCTGGCCTGCACCTACTGTTATAACAACGGTGGACGCGTGTCCGACTCCGTGCCAATGATGGATGCGGAAGTTGCCGAAGCCGCATTCCGCCGCTATTTCACCGAACCCGGACGTACCTACGGGGTGAGTTTCTATGGCGGGGAGCCGTTACTGAACTTCAGGGCCATGAAACATGTGGTAACGCGTGGCGCGGCGCTGGAGCGTGAACGCGGCATACGAATCATCTACAGCATGACCACCAACGGCACGGTTCTGAACAAGGATATCCTGCAGTTCATCGATCGGAATATCGATAACGTGACGGTAAGCCTCGACGGTCCCATGGAGGTGAACGACCGCTATCGGGTGCGTGAGACCAGGGGCGCGCCACAGGGGTCGTACGCCAAGGTGCTTGCCAATCTCCAGCGGCTGAGGGAGAAAACCAAGGCGAAGTTGACCATCAAGGCCACACTCACCGGCACCGGTGTCCCACTCTATGAACAATCGTTGCAACACTTGCGCTCCCTGGGGACAGACGGGGTGGCGATGACGCCAGTAAATACTGCTCCCGACAATCCCGCGGCTATCGCAGATGGCGCCTTCGCGGATTACGTGGAGCGAGAGGCCGAACACTGCCGGCGTTTCTTCGCGGCCGATGTGCCCGAACCGGTGATGGGGCAGGAAACGACACTGAACATGCTTGCCAACCTGCTTACCAAGCGGAAGTTTCTCAAGCACTGCGATGCAGGCAAAAACCCGGCGGTCACGGCGGACGGCTCGCTCTACGCCTGCCACGGCCTGACTGGAATGTCCGAGTTCCACATGGGCACGCTCGCGCAGGTGTCGCCGCGGGAGTGGGATATTCGTTCCATGTTCGCGGCGCTGAACGTCCGTGACATTCCCGAATGCAGCCGCTGTTGGGCGCGCTACCTGTGTGGCGGGGCCTGCTACGCCCACGCGTATACCAACACAGGCAGCGTCGCGCGCCCCGATCCTCGGCACTGTATGCTCACCCGTCGCCAGGCGGAGGCGGTGATCGCGGGATTCGCCGGGGCAATGGCGGAGCCGCGTCAGCTCGCGCGCATCTATCGCACGGTGAAAGAGATGATCAATCCCGCCCAGGACACGCCCCATGCATAACAGCCTGAGCAACGTCTATCTGCTGTTGTCCCAGAAATGCAATCTTTCCTGCAGCTACTGCTATGCCAACGGCGGCGATTTCGGGCAGGAGTCGCGCCTGATGGGATCGCGCGTCCTGCGGCGTGCGCTGGAGCGCATGTTGCCGCTCGCCGATGAGGTGCTGGTGGTTTCATTTTTCGGCGGTGAGCCGTTGTTGAATTTCGAGCGGATGCAGGAGGCGGTTGCCATTGGCGATGGGCTGGCGCGGGAGTCGGGGGTGGAGTTGCGCTACGCGCTTACCACCAACGGTACCGTAGTCACGGACGAAATCATCGCCTTCCTCAAGGCGCATGTCGATTACGTGGCGGTCAGTTTGGATGGCGAGGTGCGATTAAACGATCGCGAGCGGCGCTTCCGCAATGGTACGCGCGGTGTGCACGATGCGGTGTGTGCGACCCTGGCGCGGTTCCGGGAGGCGGGTATCCGTTTCGGCATTCGCGGTACGGTGACGGAAGACGGTGCGGGGATGGTTGATGCCACTACCCGCTATCTGCGCGGGCTCGGTGCCGATTCGGTACGCATTGTCCCTGCGTTTCACGCCGACGGCTGGCCGCTGCCAGCGCTGGATGTGCTGGCGGAAAGCATGTGCGCCCTCGAACTGGAGGCGCTGGCGCAGGTCGCCCGTGGCGAGGAGCCGGTACGCGGCGAATCCTTTTACAAGACACTCGCCTGCACCATTGGCGGGGAACGCAGGGACCATCCCTGCGCGGCGGGAGATGCGATGCTCGCCGTGGCGGTCGACGGCGGTGTCTATCCCTGCGATCACTTCGTCGGTGTGACGGACTATTGCATGGGCAATGTGTGCGACGAATCCTGGCCGGGGCAACGTTTCGCGCAGGTGCGTGCAAAGCTCAACGGGAATTCGGTGACGCAACGCGCGGCCTGCCGTGAATGCGCCGTGCGGCATGTTTGTGGCGGGGAGTGCCATGCCCACTCTCTCGCAGCGCATGGCAACATCGCCACGCCATCGCCCTCTCATTGTACCTTGATGCATCGCGTGTATTCACGTCTGACAGCGGAGGTGGAGAAATTGGTGGCGGACGAAACTGCGCGCGGTCGGATGCGGGATTTTCTGGGGGAGGAACGATGACACCGGCGCTCGCGGTGGAACATCTGCAGTGCCGTTACCCAAACGGTACGCTTGCGCTGCGCGATCTTTCTCTCGACATCGGCGTTGGGGAAGTGTTCGGGCTGCTCGGCGTCAACGGCGCCGGGAAGACCACCATGATCAAGGTACTGGGCACACTGTTGCGTCCCAGCGCCGGCAGGGTCAGGGTGCTGGGACTGGATGTGGGCAGGGATAGGGTCGAAATCAAGCGCCGTATCGGCGTCATGCCGCAGGACATCAATTTGGACACCTATCTGGACGTGCGCCAGAATCTGATTTTTCACTGTCGCTTTCACGGGGTGGCGAAACGGGAGAGTGCGCTACGCGTGGAACGCTGGCTGGAGGTTCTGGGGCTGCGCGACAAGGCGCAGGAGCCGGTGCTGCGGCTGTCCGGGGGGACGAAGCGGAAGGTGATGCTGGCCAAGGCGTTCCTGACCGAGCCCGAGTTTTTGATCCTCGATGAGCCGACGGCGGGGCTGGATCCGGAGATGCGCGCCTTTGTGTGGAACAGCGTGCTGGACTTCCGGCGCACGCGGCGTACCGTCTTTCTGTCCACCCACTACATGGAGGAGGCGGAACGGCTGTGCGATCGCGTCGGCATTCTGCACGGAGGAACCCTGGCGGCGCTGGGGCGGCCTAGCGAGCTGACGCACAAGGTAGGAGAGGATGGCCGGCCGCTGTATATCGAGATGCATGACGTGTTCAGCAACGTCGTCGGGAGCGCGGCATGAAGTTCGTATTCATAATGCTGCTGCGCGACCTGACGGCGGATGCCAAGGCCATCAATCTCGCGGCCGTCAGGCTCGTGCTGCAACCGGCGGTATACCTTTTCGTGTTCGGCTACGTGGTCGGCGGCATGCTGCCCACGGAGGGCGGGCGTTACTCCGAGATTATCGCCCCCGGCATCATCGCTATCACGGTGATGACCGGGCCGTTCGTCACTGTCGGCGGCTCCATCCTGTCGGGGTATTACTTCCGCACCATGGAGGCGTGGCTACTGGCGCCGGTTACGTTGCGCACCCTGATGCTGGCCAAGGTGCTGAGCGGACTGTTCTACGGCCTGGTGAGCGGCACCATCGTCGGTCTGCTGATCTGGCTAATCCTTGGCCTGGCGCCGCAATCGCTGCTCATGCCTTATCTTCTCGGCGCATCCGGAGCGCTTTTCTTTTCCTTTCTGTCAATTGTGATCCTGCTGTTTCCCGAGACACCGGACAAGGGGCAGGAGCTATTTTCCTTCCTGCTCATGCCCATGACCTTTTTCGGCTGCACCTTCTACTCGTATTCGATGCTCGCCCCGCCGTTCAGCTACCTCGCCCTCCTGTTGCCGACGACCTATATCAGCGAGGGGTTGCGCGCCGCCTACAATCCGGCGCTTCCGCACATGGACAGCACCTTCGTCGTTCTGGGCCTGCTGCTGGCGGTGGCTCTGCTGTATCCGCTTGCCGGCTGGGTGTTTCGTCGGAGGTTCAGGGACTTTACATGGTGAGTTGGTTTCGGGGCGTGTTTGGGCATGTTGTCGTGCCGTTATTATCGCTGACCATGTTGTTTTTCGTCGCTCTGACCGCCACGGCGGAGGAGGCGGAATCCAACCACGTGACGACGCTCACCACCGAGGATATACGTCGGGAACGGCCAACCGATCTGGTTGATTTGCTGCGTTCCCGCGTCGGGCTGGATGATCGGAGCGGCACCTTGAGCATGCGCGGCGTACCCGGGGTGGTGGTACAGATCGATGGTTTCGTGTCCAGCATGGAAGCCTTGCGCCTGTTGAAACCCGAACAGGTCGTAGAGATAAAGATACTGCGGGGCGCGGCCTCTGCGCACTTCGGCGCGGGCGCCATGGGGGGCGCCATTGTTGTGACGACGGAAAGGCCATCTCTCGGCCGCCGCTTCGAATGGGTGCTTGGCCTGGACTCTTCGGGCAGCACCTCCACGCGCTTCATTGGCAGTCATCAGGAACGGGGGTGGGGAGGAACGCTTGTCGGAGAATTGCAAGACAGGCAGGGGTATCGGGCCACACCGGAGGCACCGTTTCCGGGCCAGATCACGGTGGAGAAGGAGAGCGGCCACCAACAAACCGTGGATGCGCGGTTTGATTTTCAGCGCGGCGGCAGCCAAACGCAACTTTCCCTCAAACACGCGGACAGCGTGGACCGTTTCGGACGTCCCAACTGGTGGTGGCAGCGAAGCGTCAACCGTGTTGGCGTGACCTCGGCCGTGGCCGGTGACACGCCCTGGACCTTCCAGGCCTCCGCCGCCTATGAGTCCTCGTCGGATGATGCGCTGCGTGATCGGGGCAGCGGGATCGATCCGGATGGCCTGGCGGCGGATCGCTACATCTTTGCCAAGCAGCGGCAGGCGGAGCTGGAAGTCACGGCTGAGAGGCGCGGTGAGCGCAATGTGCTGCGTGTCGGCATGTTGGGAAAACAAGTGGATGAGTCGCATGAAATCGTTGCTTTCAGTACACGGGAGCCGCGTTTCACCCTGGAGTCCGGCATCTTCAACGGTGCCGCCCATTTCCGTTACGAACACGAAGCGGATGATGGCTTGGTGCTGGACCTGGGGGGGCGTTACGACCTCTACCGGTATGGCGACACCACGATTCATGATGTGGCCTCCGGCGGCGAGCCGATCGCGGGGGCTACCCTCGACAAGACTGCCTTCAGCCCGCGTCTTGGTCTGCGTCGGCAGTTCGGCGGCACGCTGCTCAGCCTCAATGTCGGCACGGGATTCGTTCCGCCCACTCCGGGACAACTGTATTACGAAGACATCACCGATTCGGCCCAGTTTCTCGCCAACCCGGGGTTGAAGCCGCAGCGTTCCGTCACCTGGGACGTGGGCATGCGGCGGACGGTTGGGGGCATGCGCCTCGGCGCGACCCTGTTCCATTCCCGCTGGGAGGAAAAGCTCGGCGTGATGATCGTCGATTACGGCGACCCTGTGAAACGGCAATGGCGGAACATCGGCGCGGCGGAGGCCCAGGGCGTCGAACTGGAACTGGAAGGGCGCCTGTGGGAACGCTGGGATCTCACATTCAATTACACCTTTAACCGTACCCGCATCGTTGAAGACGGGGCAAATCCCGACTTAGTGGGTAACGAACTGCCGGGTATGCCGCGGCACAAGGCCAATCTCGTCCTCACCTACGAATGGACGGATATCACCGGTCGGATGGCGTTGCGTTATATGGGGGCCGCCTACACCGACGAGCGCAATACCGTTGTGGATACTGCAGGTTATCGCTGGCGCAAGGATGAGTATGCGGTCGTCGACGTGTCGGCAACGCGGCGATTCGGTGCGGCGCGCCTCACTCTGGCGGCCGACAACCTGTTCGACGAAATCTATATGACCGGCTTCTTTCGCCGGAGCCCGGGGCGTGTGCTGCGCGCCGAATTTTCCTATCTGTTCTGACCCTTACCCTGGAGGCATAGCATGACCATCACGCTGATGAGGCAATACCTGGCCTTGGGACTCATGTTCCTGGTTCTGGCGCCGCAGGCGGCCCAGGCCTGCCGTCCTTTCGGTTCGTACCAGTTCGTGGAGGACACGGACGGCGGGATCTGGTTTACCGAAGGCGACAACAACGCCATCTCCCGCCTTGCGCCGGATGGGACCGTAACCGCGCACTCGTTGCCGACGCCGCATTCCGAGCCGAGCTCGCTCGCCCTGGATGGGGTCGGCAACGTCTGGTTCGTGGCCATGGATGCGGCGAAGATCGGTCGCTTGGGTCGAGATGGCCGGATTGTCGAATACGCAACTACCGATGGCCATCCCAGCCTGGTCGCGGTGGACCGCAGGGGCGAAGCCTGGTTCACCCAAATGGCGGGCAACGAGGATGGCGGCAGCCACGCCGGACACGAGAGTCACGGCATCGCCAAGATAGGGCGCATCGACGGCAAGGGAGAAATGCATTCCTACCCGACGCCGGAAGGTTGGCCGACATCGATTGCCTTCGACGGCCAGGATCGCGCCTGGGTCACGCTGCTTGTTCCCGGCGTCGGGGACGCACCACCCAAGGGCCGGCTGGCCCGCCTGGGACCGGATGGAAATTGGGAGATCGCGGCCGGCTGGACCGGGAGCTGCCCGAGCAACATGACTCGGGCGCCGGATGGCGGCTTGGCCTATTCCGATCACTGCCGCGGCGTCCTCGGCCGGGTTTCCGCCAAGGGCGTGATCAGCGCAGAAAAACTGCTTGAGGGCACCTATATCCAGCAAATGTCGGCGGCTGCGGATGGTACGCTGTGGTTTACCGGTGACAGCAAGAGTCGCCTGGGGCGGATAGACCGCTCCGGCAGGGTCAGCTACCTGGAGCGCCCGGAGAACGGCGATCAGACCATGGCAGTACTTGCTACACGCAACGGCGACGTGGTGTTCTCCGAATTCTACAACTACAACATCAACCGCCTGACCCGAGACGGCACTTACATCGAACACCTGATCAATGTCGACGAGCGGCAGGGGACGCGGGAGGTGAAAAAGGGCGAGGTCTGTTACATCCAGTTCGCGGCCCGCATAGTTTCCAAGAAAGAGATGGACGCGAAGCGCGCCGAGGAGGTGCGCAGCGGCCGCTTCAAGCCCGACGGCAAAGGCACCGAGAAACTGGTCGAGGAGAAATGCCTGGTCTGCCACGATGCCCGCCGCCTGCTGCTGTCGCGGCGCAGCGACTGGACCCCAAGTATTACCCGCATGCATGCGTACAGGGATGTGCGCAACGTGGAGGCGCTGACCGCGGACGAGTCGACACGACTGGTGCAATATTTCAACGAATATTACGGGCTGCGGTAATAAGGCTGTTGCAAAACATTACGGCGGCGCACTGGGATATACCCCGTTCCGCGCTTAATCAGGTATGCGGCCCCACCTCTCGTCCAACAGCAAGGCGCTCACCTGCCGTATTAACGCGGCCGCCCGGCCGGTTACCAGCGCAGTCCGCCTCCCGTCTGGTACTCGGTGACCCGGGTTTCGAAGAAGTTCTTCTCCTTGCGCAGGTTGGCCTGCTCGTCCAGCCATGGCAACACGTTCTCCGCGCTGGGGAAGGGTTCGGTCACACCGAGCTGGCGGGCGCGGCGGTTGGCGACGTGGCGGAACTGCTCGATGTGCTCCTCCGCCGAGTAGCCGAGGATCGGCCGGGGCAGCAGGAAACGGGCGTAGGCGTTCTCGGCCTCCAGTGCCTCCTGCCACATCTGCGCCAGCGTGTCGGCATCGGGCTGGATGTTTTCTTCGCGCATGATCTGCTTGACTACGCGGATGCCGAAGCCGCAGTGCAGCACCTCGTCGCGCATGATGTACTGCAACTGCTCGGCGGTACCCTTCATCAGGCCGCGCCGTTGCAGGGCGAAGATGGGCGAAAAGCCGTTGTAGAACCAGCAGCCCTCGAATACCGCGGCGAAGAAGATGTAGGCCATCAGAAACTCCTGCAACGCCGCCGGGAAGGTGAGATCAAGGTCGCTGCGCAGGATCGAATGGAGGCGGCGGTTGGCGATCTGGATCTTGCCGTTGATGGCCGGGACCACGCGGTAGCGGTTGTAGATTTCCCCCTGTTCGAGGCCGAGGGTCTCGATGCAGTGCTGGTAGGTCCAGGTGTGCAGCGCCTCCTCGTAGACCTGGCGCGCCTGGTAGATCTGCAGTTCGGGTGCACTCATCTTCTCCATCACCGCCAGGCCGATGTTGCGCATGGCGAGGATATCCGAGGTGGTGAGGTAGGCGAGCACGTTCTCGTAGACGTGGCGTTCCTCTGGAGTCAGCTTGTGGTGATAGTCGTGGACGTCCTGGGCCATGTTGATGTCCAACGGCGTCCAGTGGTTCCTGTTGGCGTTGAGGAAATACTCCCAGGCCCAGGGGTATTTGAACGGCGCCAGCTGGTTGATGTCGGTGTGGCCGTTGATGACGCGCTTGTCGTCCGGATTGATCGGCGCCATGGTCGCCGCCGCCGCGACGGGCGGCGTGTGCCGCGGCTCTGCCGCTATCGCGGTGATCGGCGCAGCGGCCGGTTCGACATGCTCTGCCGTCGGCCGGGCCGGCGCCCGCACTGCGGCGATCGGATCGTCCCAATTCAGAAACATTTTGGTATCTCCTTGTAATGGAGGTTGTTGGGTTACACGGCCCATCGGGTCTTGTGCCGTCGTCGGGGCCGGTGCTTGGGCCGCTAACCTAATACATTTGTTTATTGGCATGCCTCGCAATCGGGGTTGTCGATGGCGCACAGCTTCGGCGCTTCTTCCACTGCCACCGACTTTTCCACGTGGGTGGCGCCCAGGGTGCGCAGGTAGTAGGTGGTCTTGAGGCCGCGCAGCCAGGCCAGCTTGTAGAGGCTGTCGAGCTTGGGGCCGGAGGGTTCGGCCAGATAGAGGTTGAGGCTCTGTGCCTGGTCCAGCCACTTCTGCCTTCTTGATGCGGCCTCCACCAGCCAGCGCGGGTCGATCTCGAAGGCGGTGGCGTAGAGAGCCTTGAGTTCGCCCGGGATGCGGTCGATGGCGACGAGGCTGCCGTCGTAGTACTTGAGATCGTTGATCATCACCTCGTCCCACAGCCCCAAGGCCTTGAGATCGGCCACCAGGTGCGGGTTGACCACGGTGAACTCGCCCGACAGGTTCGATTTGACGAACAGGTTCTGGTAGGTGGGCTCGATGGACTGGCTCACGCCGCAGATGTTGGAGATGGTGGCGGTGGGGGCGATGGCCATGGTATTGGAGTTGCGCATGCCCTGCTTCAGCACCTTGTGGCGCAGCACCTCCCAGTCCAGCGTGCTTGACGTGTCTATTTGCAGGTAGTCGCCGCGGACCGCTTTCAGCCGGGCGATGGAGTCGATGGGCAGCACGCCCTCGCTCCACAGCGAGCCGTCGTAGCTCGGATAGCGGCCGCGCTCGGCAGCGAGATCGCTGGAGGCCTGGATGGCGAACCAGCTCACCGCCTCCATGGAGCTGTCGGCGAACTGCACCGCCTCCGGCGAGGCGTAGGGCTGGCGCAGTTTGTAGAGCGCATCCTGGAAACCCATGATGCCCAGCCCCACCGGGCGGTGGCGCAGGTTGGAGTTCCGCGCCTGCGGCACGCTGTAATAGTTGATGTCGATGACGTTGTCGAGCATGCGCATGGCGGTGGTCACCGTGCGCTCCAGCTTGGCCAGATCGAGGCCGTTTTCAGTCACGTGCGCGGCGAGGTTGATCGAGCCCAGGTTGCACACGGCGATCTCGCGGTCGTTGGTGTGCAGGGTGATTTCGGTGCATAGGTTGGAGCTGTGCACCGTGCCCATGTGGTGGTTGGTGTAGCGCAAGTTGCACGGGTCCTTGAAGGCGATCCAGGGGTGGCCGGTCTCGAACAGCATGGAGAGCATCTTGCGCCACAGGGTGAGCGCCGGCAGCCGCTTGTGCACACGCAGCTCGCCGCGTGCGGCCTTCTCCTCATAGCGCAGGTAGGCCGCTTCGAACGCTTTGCCGGTCAAGTCGTGCAGCTCCGGCACCTCGTCGGGGGAGAACAGCGTCCATTCGCCCTCCTCGGCCACGCGCTGCATGAACAGGTCGGGCACCCAGTTGGCGGTGTTCATGTCGTGGGTGCGGCGGCGTTCGTCGCCGGTGTTCTTGCGCAGTTCGAGGAAATCCTCGATGTCGATGTGCCAGGTCTCCAGATAGGCGCACACCGCGCCCTTGCGCTTGCCGCCCTGATTCACAGCCACCGCCGTGTCGTTGGCCACCTTGAGGAAGGGCACCACGCCCTGTGAGCTGCCATTGGTGCCCTTGATGTGCGCGCCGAGGCCGCGCACCCGGCTCCAGTCGTTACCCAAACCGCCGGCGAATTTGGATAGCAGGGCGTTGTCCTTGATCGCGCCGAAGATGCCGTCCAGGTCGTCGGGCACGGTGGTCAGGTAGCAGGAGGAGAGCTGCGGGCGCAGCGTGCCCGAGTTGAACAGGGTCGGCGTGGAACTCATGAAATCGAAGGACGAGAGCAGCTCGTAGAACTCGATGGCGCGCGCCTCCCGCTCCAGCTCGTTGAGGGCGAGTCCCATGGCGACACGCATGAAGAAGGCCTGCGGCAGCTCGAAGCGGACGTCGCCCTCGTGCAGGAAGTAGCGGTCGTAGAGGGTTTGCAGGCCCAGGTAGGTGAAGTCGAGATCGCGCTCGTGCCTGAGCGCGGCGCCGATCCGCTCCAGGTCGAACAGCAGCAGGCGCGGATCGGCCAGCCCCGAGTCGGCAGCTTTTTGCAGGTAGGCGGTGAAGTACTCGCCGTAGTGCTCGCCCATCTGTGCCTGGCCGTCGACCGCAGCTAGGTCGAGGAAGCCCAGCGCCTCACGGCGCAGACGATCCAGCAGCAGGCGTGCCGCGGCGCGGCCGTAGTCGGGGTCGCGCTCGATGAGGCCGCGTGCGGCGAGCACCAGCGCCTCGGTCACAGCGCCCTCGGGCATGCCGTCGAACAGGTTGCGTTGCAGATTGTCGCGGATCAGCGCCGCATCAACCCCGGAAAGCCCCATGCAGGCCTCATCCACCAGCCGCGTGAGGCGCTCAAGGTCGAGCGGGGCGCGGCTGCCGTCGGCGCGCACCATGTGCAGAACCGGCGCTGCGGGCGCGGCGGCTGGCGCCTCCTGGGCGCGCAGGCGGGCGTGCTCCTCGCGGTAGAGCACGTAGGCGCGCGCCACCTTGTGGTGGCCGGAACGCATTAGCGCCAGCTCCACCTGGTCCTGGATGTCCTCGATGTGCAGGGTGCCGCCGCTAGGCAGGCGGCGGGAGAGAGCACTCACCACCTGATTGGTCAGTTCGGCCACCGCCTCGTGGATGCGGCGCGAGCCGGCGGCACCGGTGCCTTCCACGGCGAGGAAGGCTTTGGTCACCGCGGCGGCGATCTTGGCCGGCATGAAGGCGGTTACCGAACCGTTGCGGCGCACCACCTGAAGCTGAACGGTGAAAATTTCAGCTTCGGTCGCTGCCGGATGCGTGGTGTGGGGCAAGACTGTTTTCATATCCATTGGGGGTCTCTCTCGTAGCGATCAGAGTTGGCGTGGGACAGTTGTCAGGGTGGGATCGAACATGCGCTCTTCACGGCAAGGCTGTTCCAATACCCGTTGCGCGCCCATGGCACGCAGACGTGTTTTGATTGATTCTGCCTGTCGGCGGTCGGTCAGCGCCGGATGCGCGGTAATGCGCAGTTCGTGGGCGACGCCGCTGTCGATGAGTAGCCGGGCGCTCTCCCACGCGGACTCGCCACTCCCTTCCGCCCCGGTGAGGGCGGGGTAGTTTTCCGGCAGGGCCTTGACGTCCAGTCCGACCCAGTCGAGCTTGGGCAGCAGGGCGGCCAGCCGTCGCGGGTAGATGCCTGCGGTGTGCAGCCCCACTTTGAATCCCAGTTCTTTCACCTCATCGACGGTCGCCTCCAGCGCCGGCTGGAGGGTCGGCTCGCCGCCGGAAAAGACCACTGCGTCCAGCAGGCCGCGGCGCCCTTCGAGAAACCGGATGACCTCGTTCCAAGGAATGGTGGTCTCGCCCCCCGGGGGCAGCAGCTCTGGGTTGTGGCAGTAGCGGCATCGCCAGGGGCAACCCTGGCAGAACACCACCGCCGCCAGCTCGCCCGGATAGTCGATGGTGGTGAGGGGGGTGAGCCCTCCCACCCTCAGCTCAGCGCGCCCCATGCGGCTCCTCGAAGAAGCGGCGCTCGGCGTGTTCCGACTGCTTGCCGGGGTTCCAGGCGGAGACCGGGCGGTGGTAGCCCATCACCCGGGTCCAGACCTCGCAGCGGGTGCGTTCTTCGGGTTTCAGTTCGATGTGTTCAGCGGCAGACATGCGCGTTCTCCTTTTGTTTGCGGGTGATCAATTCCTCGTCGCAGCGGGGGCAGTATTCGTGCTCACCGCTCAGGTAGCCGTGCACCGGACAGATGGAAAAGGTGGGTGTCACGGTGATGTAGGGCAGGCGGAAGTTTTCCAGGGCGCGGCGCACCAGGTGGCGGCAGGCATCGATGCTGGAGAGGCGCTCGCCCATGTAGAGGTGTAGCACCGTGCCGCCGGTGTACTTCGCCTGTAATGCCTCCTGGCGTTCCAGCGCCTCGAAGGGGTCGTCGGTGAAGCCGGCCGGGAGCTGGGAGGAGTTGGTGTAGTAGGGCCGCTCCGGCGTGCCCGACTGGAGGATGCCGGGGAAACGCTTGCGATCCTCCTTGGCGAAGCGGTAGGTGGTGCCTTCCGCCGGGGTGGCCTCCAGATTGTACATATGCCCGGTCTGTTCCTGGAACGCGGTCATGCGGGCGCGGATGTGATCGAGCAGGCGCAGGGCGAAGGCGTGGCCCCGCGGCGTGGTGATGTCCTCGGCGTCGCCGCTGAAGTTGCGGATCATCTCGTGAATGCCGTTCACGCCGAGGGTGGAGAAGTGGTTGCGCAGGGTACCGAGGTAGCGCTTGGTGTAGGGAAAGAGCCCGGCGTCCATGTGGCGCTGGATCACCTTGCGCTTGATCTCCAGGCTGTCGCGGCCCAGCTCCAGCAGGCGGTCGAGCGCCCGGTAGAGGTCTGCCTCGTCGCCCCGGTGCCGGTAGCCCAGACGGGCGCAGTTCACCGTCACCACCCCCAGCGAGCCGGTCTGCTCGGCCGAGCCGAACAGGCCGTTGCCGCGCTTGAGCAACTCGCGCAGATCGAGCTGCAGGCGACAGCACATGGAGCGCACCATGTTGGGCGAAAGCTCGGAGTTGACGAAGTTCTGGAAGTAGGGAAGACCATACTTGGCGGTCATGGCGAACAGCCGCTCGGCGTTCTCGCTCTCCCAGGGGAAATCCGGGGTGATGTTGTAGGTGGGGATGGGAAAGGTGAAGACCCTTCCCTTGGCATCACCCTCGGTCATCACCTCGATGTAGGCGCGGTTGATGAGGTCCATCTCTACCTGCAGATCGCCGTAGGTGAACGGCATTTCCTCACCGCCGATCACCGGCACCTGTTCGCGCAGGTCCTCCGGGCAGACCCAGTCGAAGGTGAGATTGGTGAAGGGGGTCTGGGTACCCCAGCGGGAGGGGACGTTCAGATTGTAGATCAGTTCCTGGATGTACTGGCGTACCTGCGCGTAGCTCAGCCCGTCCTTGCGTACGAAGGGCGCCATGTATGTGTCGAAGGAACTGAAGGCCTGGGCCCCCGCCCACTCGTTCTGCAGCGTACCGAGGAAGTTGACGATCTGCCCCACGGCGCTGGACATGTGGCGCGGCGGCCCCGCCTCCACCTTGCCGGGTACGCCGTTCAGTCCCTCGTGCAACAAGGTGCGCAGGGACCAGCCAGCGCAGTAGCCGGAGAGCATGTCGAGGTCGTGGATATGGATGTCTCCATCGCGGTGGGCCTGGCCGATCTCCGGCGGGTAGACGTGGTTCAGCCAGTAGTTGGCGATCATCTTACCGGCGCTGTTGAGGATCAGGCCGCCCAGCGAGTAGCCCTGATTGGCGTTGGCGGCCACCCGCCAATCCTCCCGCTCCAGGTATTCGTTCACCGCCTGCGAGACGTCCACTAGGGTCCTGCGATCCTGGCGCAGGCGCGCGTGCTGCTCGCGGTAGACGATGTAGGCGCGGGCGGTCTTCAGATGGTTGGCGCTGATCAACACCTGCTCGACGATGTTCTGGATGCGCTCGATGTCGGGGGCTTCGATGCGGGCGTGGGCCAGTACCTTAAGTACCTGGGCGGTGAGCAGGGCCGCCTCGGGCGCATCGAACTCGCTGCTGGCGCGGCCGGCCTTGAGGATGGCCGCCTCGATGCGCTTGGCATCGAAGGGCGCGCTGGCGCCATCGCGCTTACGCACTGTGACGGGCGTGCCGGTGCGCGGCGGGAAGAGAGGAGTGGCGGTGACGGCGGAACTTGCCGCCGGCGGAACGGGGATTTCAGTGTGCATGGCGCCTCCCAGGTCAATTTGGTCCGGTCGGGCCATCGATCAAGTTCAGGGGCGAGGGACCGGACGATAAGGCCGGAAGGACGCGCCCCCGAGACCTTTGACGCGAAGGCTCGGGTAGTGCCCGTTCGGGGAGGCTGTCGGATTATGGATGCTCCTACTGCGCCGGCGGGAGAGCGGCCCAAATTTCCCCGATTTCTCGTTGCGTAGGCTCACTATGCGCCTCGAAATCGTGAAAATTTGTTCTCGCTCTCCCACCGTGCTCGCTACGGGCACCATAACCCGACAGCCTCCCAGCCACGGGTCGCTCCTCGGCAGGTATTCGGACTCGGGGGCGCGCTCTTGCGAGCACCTACGGCCGCGGCTTCCCACCCCCCCTTTGTGATCAGGCGGGCAGTGCCTGGTGACTGACACCTGGCGGCCTTCGTTCCCCCACACCGCTGCGCGACAGTTCCGGATTCACACCGGATTCCCTGTTATCGCAACCACAAGATTTAGTGGGTGCACCGAAGATGGGCCACAAGATAGCGATAAGCGGCGGTCATGGCAAGGGCGAAATACAACCGCTCATTCGGTCGGCAACACTCCTTCCAGGCGCTCGAAACAGTCCGTCCGCGCGCCATCGATGAACGCTTCCAGATAGGCAAGTTCCTGTTCTTCGCGGCGTACGGCGGCATAGAGGGTGCTCCAGAGGCCGTGTTCGCCGAGTGGTCTGGCGAGCACCTGGCCGGCGACGACGGCCTGGCTGGCGGCCCATTGCGGCAGGGCGGCGAGGCCCCGGCCGCTGGCGACCAGTTGCAGGATCATCACGGTCAGCTCGCTGGAGCGCCGTTCGACGGCGACGCCGGCGGGGTCGAGAAAGCGGCGGAACAGGTCGAGGCGGGTGGTATCCACCGGGTAGGTGATGAGGGTCTCGTCGGCGAGGTCCTGCGGTGCGATCCAGTTACGCGCCGCCAGGCGGTGACGTGGCGGCAGCAGCAGCAGGTTCTGGTAGCGGAACAGCGGGCGATAGGTGATTGCCGCGTTGTCGTCGGGGTCGGCGGTGACGACCAGATCGACCTCGTTTTGGGCGAGGGCCGCCAGCGGCTCGAAGCTGTGGGCCATGGAGATGTCCAGGGTCACCCGCGGCCATTGGTGGCGATAGTCTTCCAGCACTGGCATCAGCCAGTCGAAGCAACTGTGGCACTCCACGGCGAGGTGTAGCCGTCCGCCCTGGCCGCCGCGGATATGGCCGAGGTCGCGCTTGGCCTGGCGGATCAGCGGCAGTACCTCGTCAGCTAGGGTCAGCAGTCGCTCCCCGGCGGCGGTGAAGCGGGGCGGCCGGCTCTTGCGTTCGAAAAGCGTTACCTCCAGCCGTTCTTCCAGCTCCTTGAGCTGGTGTGAAAGGGCTGATTGGGTCAGGTGCAGCCGCTCTGCGGCGCGTGCCAGATTGCCGCTATCGCGCAGGGCGGTAAGGCTGTGGAGGTGGTGCAGCTTTATCATGAAAAAATCTCAAGTTAAATTCAAAAATTCATCGTTTGATTCATTTTAGCCCGCTCTCCAGACTAGGCGCAAACCGAATAACTGGAGAAGGAGTATCCCTATGTGTGTCGCCCATTCCCTTGGTTTCCCCCGTATCGGTCATCGCCGCGAGCTGAAGTGGGCGCTGGAGTCCTACTGGAAGGGGGAGTCCGATCGAACCGCCCTGTTGGGAACCGCACGGCAGTTACGTGAGCGTCACTGGCGGCTTCAGCAGGAGGCGGGCCTGGACCATGTTCCGGTGGGGGATTTCTCGCTCTATGACCATGTTCTGGATCACAGTGTGATGTTCGGTGCGGTGCCGCCGCGCTTCGGTCAGGTGGAAGGGGCTGTCGATCTGGACACCTATTTCCGCATGGCCCGCGGACGCGCACCGAGCGGCGAGCCGACCCATGCCTGCGAGATGACCAAGTGGTTCGACACCAACTACCACTACATCGTCCCGGAGCTGTACCGGGGCCAGACCTTCCACCTCGCCTCCAGCAAGCTGTTCGACGAGGTGACCGAAGCACAGGCGCTGGGGCTGACCCCGCGCCCCGTGATTATCGGGCCGCTCACCTGGTTGTGGCTGGGCAAGGTCAAGGGTGAGGAGTTCGAGCGCCTCGATTTGCTCAATGCCCTGCTGCCAGTCTATGGCGATATCCTCTCCCGTCTGAAGGCGCAGGGGGTGGAGTGGGTACAGATCGACGAGCCGATCCTCGTCCTCGATCTGCCTTATCCCTGGAAGCGCGCCTTCGAGTCGGTCTACACCCGGCTCGGGGGCAATCGGCCAAACCTGCTGCTTACCACCTATTTCGGCGCGCTGGAGGACAATCTCAAACTCGCATGCCAATTACCCGTGGACGGGCTGCACGTGGACCTGATACGGGCATCCGAGCAACTGCAACAGGCGGTGGACTGGCTGCCTGGGCACAAGGTTCTCTCCGCTGGTGTCGTCGATGGTCGCAACATCTGGCGTAGCGACCTGTCACAAAAACTCGACCTTCTCGAGCCTCTGAATGAGCGCCTCGGCGACCGGCTCTGGCTTGCCCCCTCCTGTTCGCTACTGCACGTGCCGGTGGACCTGGACGGCGAAGAGCAGTTGGATGCGGAGCTGCGCGGCTGGCTCGCCTTCGCGGTGCAGAAGCTGGACGAGTTGCGCATCTTGCGGCGGGCCCTGGATCAGGGACGCGGCGCGGTGGCGGCGGAGCTGGCGGCCAGTGCGGCGGCGGTGGCGTCGCGTGGTAGCTCTGGGCGGTTGCACCGTCCCGATGTGCGCGCCCGCGTGGCGGCCATCGATGAGTCGATGGAGCGCCGCCGCGGCCCCTATCCGATCCGCGCCGAGGCCCACAGGCAGCGCTTCCGCCTGCCGCCGTTTCCCACCACCACCATCGGCTCGTTCCCGCAGACCGCGGAGATTCGTGCTGCCCGCCGCGACTTCAAGGTCGGGCGTATCGACGCCGTCACCTACGAAGGCCTTATGCGCGAGCAGATCGCCCATGTCGTGCAGAAGCAGGAGGAGTACGGTCTCGACGTGCTGGTCCACGGCGAGCCCGAGCGCAACGACATGGTGGAGTACTTCGGCGAGCAGATGGACGGTTTCGCCTTCACCGCCAGCGGCTGGGTGCAGTCCTACGGCTCGCGTTGCGTCAAGCCGCCGCTGCTCTACGGCGACGTGGCGCGACCGGAGCCGATGACGGTGGCGTGGGTGCGTTATGCGCAGTCGCTGACGGACAGACCGATGAAGGGCATGCTCACCGGGCCGGTGACGATCCTGAACTGGTCCTTCGTGCGCGACGACCAGCCGCGCGCCGACACCTGCAGGCAGCTGGCGCTGGCGATCCGCGACGAGGTGCTGGACCTGGAGCGGGCCGGGATCGGCATCATCCAGATCGACGAGGCCGCGCTGCGCGAGGGTTTGCCGCTGCGTAAGGGGCAGTGGAAAGGTTATCTGGACTGGGCGGTCGGTGCTTTCAGGCTCGCTGCCAACGGTGTGCGCAACGAGACTCAGATCCACACCCATATGTGCTACTCGGAGTTCAACGACATCATCGAGTCCATCACCGCGATGGATGCCGATGTGATCACCATCGAGACCGCGCGCTCGGATATGGAGCTGCTCGACGTATTCAAGGAGTTCCACTACCCGAACGAGATCGGCCCCGGCGTCTACGACATCCACTCGCCCAACGTACCGGAGGTTGGGCAGATGGTGCGGCTGATGGAGTTGGCCGACAAGCGTATCCCAGCCGAACGGCTGTGGGTCAACCCCGATTGCGGCCTGAAGACCCGCGGCTGGCCCGAGGTGGAGGCGGCCCTGCGCAACATGGTGGAGGTGGCTCGCCAGCTGCGTGAGGGGAGTGTCGCCGTGGGCTGAATCAGCGGTGAAAAAAACGCGGGCAGGCGTCCACAACATCCCTTGGGGTAACTTGATGAAGGTAAACTCCTTTCTTCAGGTTCCCTAGAGATATTCTAAGTTGTCTTACTACTGCCATAAACCCTTACTTATGAGGTAGAATCGCCCGGTCAACAATTGCTACGTCAGCACGTCATGTCTGGAAAGAATAATAAAAATTCCCGGCATGCACTCGACCCACATCGTGTGGGATGTATCCGGCTGGCCCGTGCCCTGGAGCTGCGCCCTCGGGCGTTTGAGCGAATGGTGCGGGAGATGGAGGTTTCGCCGACATTTGTGGCAGTGAGGCCCTATGTGCATGTGGGACAGGTGATGGAGACAACCCTTGCCGCCAGCGGCAGGGTTGACCGTGGGCGCATGCTGCCCATAGCCTGGTTCGACGGGGCTGGGGCGTTTCGGTACACCTCCGAGTTTTTTACCCGGCATTACGGTTTTGAGACAGAGGCGTTGTCCAGCCTCGGCCCAGCCGTGGGAAGCCTCCTGCAACAGATGCGGGCGATAAACAGCCGCAATCTACTCACCACCAGCCTGCTGCGTTCCCTGGTACGATTGCAGCGGGATTTTCTTGAAACCCGCGATCCGCTCGCGCTCGAGACGCTGGCATTGGACGAGCTTGCCGCCGACATCAACGCCGATCCGCTGTGCCCGATCACGGCAGACGCCAGCCGCCTGTCGCGCCTGATGCGCCACCTGACGCTTGGTTTGGCGGACGGTGAGATGGTAATGGCGCCCACCTTATGCCCGCGCCCGCGCGAATTGCACCGGCGCTACGTGGACAGTGTGGTCCGCGCCGAACAGGCGGCTCTGCTTGAGCATGCCGACACGGGCGCTCTCAGCGATGACGCAATCGCGATGGAGGTACAGGAGCGTTACGGCATGGTGCTGTCCCGGCGTACAGTGGCCAACGTCCGCCGTGATTTGGGTATCCCCTGCAGCCGCGGACGGGGGGCGAATGATGGATATCTGGGGGCAACCCACGGGTTCAGCCCATTGCAGCTACTGGCACGCGAGGTGGTGCGTACGGCGGCGCCGGCAGTGGGCGGCGTCTACGAACTACATGCCCGCGGTCCCGACGCCCGGCGGGCTGGCGTCATCTACATTGGCAGCGCCGGTGACCTGCGCAAGCGGTTGATGGACCATCTGCGCGGCACCGGTACCAACACCTGCCTGGCGGCCCATGTCGCCGAAGGCCGGGTGTGGTTCCGCTATCGGCCCGTGGTTCATCGCTGGCGCGAGACCGAGCGGCAGGTGTACCGGGCATTTAGGGAAAGTTTCGGCGACCGGCCGGCCTGCAACCGGATGAGCCCCTGACAGGGAGGGACGATGACAGCGATGGATTCGATGGACGCCACAGCGCCGCTTCGGCTACAGGACTTCAAGGAATACGCCGAACGTGTGTTCGCCAATATTCCCAGTGGATTGGTCATCCTTTCGGCAAGGCTGCGTATCCTGACCGTCAATCGTGCCTTTCTGCAAATGTTCGGTGTCCCCCAAGGGGATGTCGAGGGACGCTTTTCGCATGAAGTAATTTCGGCAGAGGGGTTTGCCGACCAGTTAGCTGCGGTACTGGGCGGCAGCGTGCCGCGGGCCGATGGCATGCTGCTGATGCGGGTGTACGGCGGCGAGGAGCGCCTTATGCGCTATGCCGTCACTGGTATGTACCTTGAAGAAGAAGAAGAAGAAGAAGAAGAAGCGCGTTTGCTCGTCGCGCTCGAAGATATCACCGAACAGGAACGCGCTTTTCAGGCGCTGGCCCGCTCTGAGGCCCGTCTGGCTGAGGCCCAACGCATCGCCCGGCTGGGGCATTGGGAATGGAATGTCGCCACCGGCGAGTTGTGGTGGTCCGACGAGGTGTACAACATCTTCGAGCGGGAGAAGGGGCGCTTCGTCCCCGGTTACGAATCCTTCCAAGCCTGTCTCCATCCGGATGATCGTGCCCGCGTCGAGGCCGCCGTGCAGAAATCGATCGAAGACGGCAGTGACTACCGCCTCGACCACCGCATCGTGCTGCCCGGCGGCGCCGTACGCCACGTGCACGAACAGGCGCGCTGCATATACGGTGTGGATGGCACCGTCGAGCGAATGGTGGGCACGGTTCAGGACATCACCGATCGCAAGGAGACGGAGGCGCGCCTGGCCCATTTAGCGCACCATGATCCGCTGACCTGTCTGCCCAATCGCATGCTGCTGCGCGACCGTATCAGCCAGGCCATTGCCTACGGCCGCCGGCACGACCGGTTGGTGGCGGTGCTGTTTCTCGATCTTGACCGCTTCAAGCGTATCAACGACAGTCTGGGGCACGATGTGGGCGATCGCCTGTTGCAGGCCATCGCTGAACGTCTGCGCAAGTCAGTGCGCGACGGCGATACGGTGGCCCGGCTGGGCGGCGACGAATTCGCCATCGCCCTGACCGACGTCGCCGATGTGGACGACGTGGCCAAACTGGCGCGCAAGCTGCTCAACGCCATCAATCAACCCATCGTCATCGAAGGGCGCGAATTCTATGCCACCGCCAGCATCGGTATCAGCCTGTTTCCCCACGACGGCGGCGACGTGGAAACCCTGCTGAAGAACGCCGACACCGCCATGGAGGAAATGGACTTCAACATCCGCGCCCATTTGGAACTGGAGCAGTCGCTGCGGGGCGCCCTGGAGCGTGGAGAATTCGAGGTGCACTACCAGCCCCAAATACGCCTGCAGGACGACACGGTGACCGGTGTGGAGGCGTTGCTGCGCTGGAACCGGCCCGATGGCAAATTTATCGGACCGGATATATTCATCCCTGTCTTGGAAGAAACCGGCCTGATTGTGGAGGTTGGCGCCTGGGTGATGCGTCGCGCCTGCGCCGACGCGGTGCGCTGGAACAAAACCCTCGGACGCGAGCTACTGGTGGCCGTCAACCTGTCACGGCGCCAGTTCGACGATGCACACCTGGCGGAGACGGTAGAGGAGGTGTTGCGAGAATCGGGACTGCCGCCGGCGCTTCTGGAATTGGAGGTTACCGAAAGCGTCGTGATGTCGAATACGGCGCGGGCAGGGCATGTCATGGAGACCCTGCGTGGCACGGGTGTTCACCTGGCGATGGACGATTTCGGCACCGGCTATTCCTCCCTGGTTTATCTCAAGCGCTTCCCCCTGGATCGTCTCAAAATTGATAAGGAGTTTGTGCGCGATATCGGGGTCGACGCCAATGACGATGCCATCGTACGCACGATCATTGCTCTTGCGGAAAATCTGGGGCTTGAGGCCGTGGCCGAGGGTGTGGAAACGGAGCTTCAGCGCGATTTTCTTCGGCGCCATGGCTGTCAGCTTGCCCAGGGGTATCTTTACAGCCGGCCATTACCCATGGCGGAGTTGGAGGCATTTCTTGCTCGTGAGACGATTCAAGGTTGATGGGTATATTTACCAAGGGTCGTAGTCGGGATTTCGTCGTTACATGGCATAAGGTATGGGTGTGGTCTACGGTTACTCGTGCTGCGTTAAGGTTCTTATCATTCGCATCACAGGAGGTACGCCATGAACACGAACCAGATCAAGGCTATTGCCAAGAAAATGCACGTTGATACGACAGCGGCGGACAAAGCAGAACTTGTGCACCGCATCCAGCGTGCAGAGGGAAACTTTGACTGCTTTGCCTCGCCAATCAATGGTATATGTGATCAGACAGGTTGCCTCTGGCGAGACGACTGCTTTGAGTCCGCTAGGATTGGTGCGCACTAAGGGACGCGCGTCAGTTGTTTTTTGTCCCTCAAATAACCTATCGGCCGGTACAACGTCTGCGCAGGACTATCCCCTTGTGAAAGGGAGGGGGTGATTAATAGTGTTGCGCGTGAGCGCAGCATCATGACTCTACGGGTTATTCGGGGAAAGGGAGATGCTATGAGCAAGGACGCAGGAACCATCAAGCTATTTTCACTCATCGTCATAATCACTGGTTTTGGGCCAGCATATGCCGAACTGGCAACCCCCTCTCCCCGAGTGACTGAATAGCTGCTCTGCAACCAGCCGGAGAGGAAATAGATGGCCAGCGGATAGCCGTACATCTCGCTGAACAAGGTCGCCAGAAACGCCGAAAAATCCCCGAACGAACGCCACTCCCGCTTGGATTGCGGGTTGAAGAAGCTGAAGGCGAACAGGATTAAGATCACCGAATTGACGATCACCAGCATCCATAGTCCGTAAGACGGCGCGGCATTGGTCTCGGTCGATCTCCATTGCCCGGTTCGGCGCCGCCGTGCATGAACACGTGCATGCCGACACTCAGCGTGAGCAATACCAGCAACAAACCGTTCCCGCCGAACAGATGGGGTTGATGCTCGTACCCCAGAAGCATGGCTGCGCTGACGACGAAAACCATCATCACGATGCCTGCGCGGGACTTCCAAAACGACCCGGGTGGCACCGGCCTGTGGCGCAAGTTGTCATGTTCGCTTATGCACGACTCCTGTTCATGCTGCCGTTGCCGGCGGCAGGCTCAATCCGCTCGTCCGGAAGTCCGGCGGCCGTCGTCCGGCCGCCGTATTCCAATCATTCAGCTCAACGGCGCGGCATTTGCTCGTATTGCTGCTGATGCTCCAGCATCTGGTCCATCATCATCTGCATCATGTCCATGCGTTGCTGCATCTGGTCGACACGCTGCTGCATCATCTCCGGCGTCATACCCTTGCCGGTGCCGGCCTGGCTGCCGCCCATCATGCCGCCGCCGCCCATCATCCCCCCACCCGGCGTGCTGGCTCCGCTCTGCCCCATCATGCCGCCGCCCATTTGCTGCATCATCTGCTGGCGGCCGCCCATCATCTGGTTCATCTGGCCCATGGTCTCGCGCATCTGCTCCATATGCTGCTGCAAATATTCCATGCGCTGTTCGCGCCTTTCGGCATTGCGCGCCTGTCCCATGGTCCGATCCATATTCTGCAGTCGGTCCTGCATGCCCATGCCGCCGCCGGGCTGGGCGGCATACGCCGCGGCACTGGCCAGGATCAATGCGCCGGTAAACACGGTAATTCGTTTCATTTTGGTCTCCTCCGACAGGTTGAATGGCGGGATTGCCTTCACACCATCACTTGCTTCTCAATAATCCGTACTCTGGGCGACCTGCCGTATCGCATGCAGGAGCGGGAGTTTTTCAGCCACCGGCTAAAGATGCCGGCGTCGCAGCCGCAACGCGTTGGTGATCACCGACACCGAACTGAAACTCATCGCCGCGGCGGCAATCATCGGCGACAGCAGTAGGCCGAAGGCGGGGTAGAGCACGCCGGCGGCCACCGGCACGCCGAGCGCGTTGTAGATGAAGGCGAAGAACAGGTTCTGCCGGATGTTGACCATGGTGGCGCGGGACAGCCGGCGGGCGCGGACGATGCCGCGCAGGTCGCCCTTGACCAGGGTCACCCCGGCGCTTTCCATGGCTACGTCGGTGCCGGTGCCCATAGCGATACCCACCTGGGCCTGGGCCAGGGCCGGCGCGTCGTTGATGCCGTCGCCGGCCATCGCCACCATGCGGCCCTCGGCCTGCAGCTGCTTGACCACCGCGGCCTTCTGGTCCGGCAGCACCTCGGCCTGCACGCGATCGATGCCGAGCTTGGCGGCCACCGCCTCTGCGGTCTTGCGGCTGTCGCCGGTGAGCATGACGATTTGTATCCCCTCCTCGTGCAGGAAGCGGAGCGCTTCGGCCGTGGTTTCCTTGATCGGATCGGCCACGCCGATGAGACCGGCGGCGCGGCCATCCACGGCGAGGAACATCACGGTCTGTCCCTCCGCGCGCTGCCCCTCGGCCACAGCCGTCAACGCGCCGGCATCGATACCGGCTTCTTCCAGCAGCTTGACGTTGCCCAGCGCGACGGCGCGGCCTTCGACTTTGCCGACCACGCCTTTCCCGGTGACCGATTGAAAGTCCGCGGCGGCCGCCGGCTCCAGGCCCCGGGCCTGCGCGCCGCGCACGATCGCCGCTGCCAGGGGGTGTTCGCTGGATCCTTCGATGCCGGCGGCAAGGCGAACGATTTCATCTTCGGTGTATCCACCCGCGGCCGTCACGCTCACCAGTTCCGGGTGCCCTTCGGTCAGAGTGCCGGTCTTGTCCACCACCAGCGTATCGACCTTGCGCATTACCTCCAGCGCCTCGGCGTTCTTGAACAGTACGCCCATGGTGGCGCCGCGACCGGTGCCGACCATGATCGACATGGGGGTGGCCAGGCCGAGGGCGCACGGGCAGGCGATGATCAATACCGCCACCGCATTGATCACCGCATGGGCCAGGCGCGGCTCCGGCCCCCAGCCGCCCCAGACCACGAAGGTCACGATGGCGACGAGCACCACCGCCGGTACGAAATAGCCAGCAACGATGTCCACCAGCTTCTGGATTGGTGCACGCGAACGCTGCGCCTCGGCCACCATTTGTACGATCTGCGCCAGCAGAGTGTCGGCGCCGACCTTCTCCGCGCGCATCAACAGCGCGCCGGTGCCGTTGATCGTCGCGCCGATCACGCGGGCCCCCGCCGTCTTCTCCACCGGAATCGGCTCGCCGGTGACCATCGATTCGTCGACGCTGCTGTCGCCTTCGATCACTGTGCCGTCCACCGGCACCTTTTCGCCGGGACGGATACGCAACACGTCGCCGGGCTTGACGTGTTCCAGGGGGATGTCCTCCTCGCGGCCGTCCGGGCGCACGATTCTGGCGGTCTTCGGTGCCAGCCCCAGCAGCAGCTTGATGGCGGCGTTGGTGCGGCTGCGCGCGCGCAGTTCCAGTACCTGGCCCAGCAGCACCAGCGCGGTGATCACCGCCGCCGCCTCGAAGTAGACCGGCACCGTACCGTCGTCCATGCGCACCGCGGCGGGGAAGATGCCCGGCAGCAGCACCGCCACCACGCTATAGCCCCATGCCACCGCGACGCCGAGGCCGATCAGGGTGAACATATTGAGGCTGCGGTTGAGCACCGACTGCACCGCGCGCACGTAGAATATCCAGCCGCCCCACACCACCGCCGGGGTGGCCAGGATCAGCTCGCCCCACTGGCGCAGCCTGGGGGCGATGAGCGCCGCCACCGGCTCCGGCCAGAACTCTGCCGCCATGGCGCTGAGAAAGACAGGGATCGCCAGCGCGGTACTGAGCCAGAAGCGCTGGCTCATGGCGCGCAGCTCGCCGCTCTCTTCCGCCACCGCGCTGACGCTGCGCGGCTCCAGCGCCATGCCGCACTTGGGGCAATTGCCGGGATGGTCCTGCACCACCTCCGGGTGCATGGGACAGGTATATTCGGTCGTCGTCGCCGACGCGGGCACGCCTGCCGGTTCCAGCGCCATGCCGCATTTGGGGCACGTGCCTGGCCCGCTCTGCCGTACCTCGGGATGCATGGGACAGGTGTAGATGCCGACCACACCGGCGGTGGCCGCCGCCGTCGCCGGTTTCAGATACTTGCCGGGTTCGTCGCGAAACTTGCCCGCGCAGTGCGCGCTGCAAAACCGATAGGTCGCTCCCCGGTGGACATGCCGGTGCGCGCTGTCCTCGGGGACCGGCATGCCGCAGACGGGATCAGTGGCCATGGTGCGACTCCTTAACGAAATCCGCTGCGGCGCTGCTCCATGCGGATGTAGGCGGCGATGTGCGCCACGTCGTCGGGATTGAGTTCGGGCAGCGGCGCCATGTCGCCGAAGTTCCAGTGATGCGCGCGCACACCGTTTCTCACTGCCAACTGAAATGCAGCGTCACTGTGGTGCGATGGCTCGTACACCCGGTGCAGAAACGGCGGTCCCTGGTCCGTGCCGCGCATATCCCGGCCATGACAGGCGGCGCAGGTCTGTGCGTACATGGCCATTCCCTTGGCGGGGTTGGGCGTCAGTCCGGGGGACGGCTTCGGTATCTGCCAGGGCTGCGCCGGCGCAGCGGCGGGCGCCAAGCCCAGCGCCAAGGCCACCAGCACGACGCAGCAGGTCTTGTGCAGGTGACGGATTAGCATCACGGTGTCCTCACCGTGCCTATTTGCCCTGTCCGCGCTGCATCTGCTCCATCATCATCTGCATCATGTCCATGCGTTTTTCCATCTGTTGCATGCGATCGGTCTGGGTGCCGCCCATCATTCCGCCGCCCATCATGCCATCCTCCATCATCGGACAACCGGTCATGGCCGCCTGCATACCGCGGCCCATCGTCATGTTCTCGCGCATGGTCTGCATGTGTTCGGCCATGGCCTTCTGCCGCTCGCCGTCGGTCTTGGCCTTGACGACGCGGTCGAGCTGCGCCTGCATTTTCTTGACGTTGTCCTGCATCTTCTTCACGGTCTGTTCGGGCGACTTGGCCTCGGCTGTTGCCGCGCCTGTCGCCGGCGCAGGATGGTGGGCGTCGTCGGCGTAGGCCGGCAGGGCCAGGGTGAAGAAAATGGCGAAGACTAAGAGGTTGGCTGGTTTCATGGTCGAACTCCTCATTGTGTGTATGTAGACGGCTCGTGTTGTGCCGGGGTGGTATCGTTCGGTCGGCAACCGAATCTATGGGGCGACCGTCACCTTGCCCCGCATTCCGGCCTCCATATGGCCGGGGATCAGGCAGGCGAAATCGACCGTGTCGGCTTGCCCGAATTGCCATACCAGGCCGCCGCGCTGACCCGGCTGCAGGGTGATCGTGTTGGGCTCGCTGTGCTGCATGCCGGGCATGTCACGCATGGCTGCGGCGTGCGCCTGGAGTTCCTCCAGGGAGCCGATCACCATCTCGTGCGGAATCTTGCCCACGTTGCGGACGAAGAAGCGCACGGTTTCGCCGGCCTTGACGCTGATTTGATCCGGCGTGAAGCGCATGGTGTCGTCCATGAGTATCTCGATGGTCCGCGAGACGCGGGCGGGATCCCCCGGTTGGCCGGCCGGCGACCGGCTGTGCATGGCGTCCATGGCGTGGCCCGGCATGGCGTGTCCGCCATCGGCGAGGGCTGGGAGCGTAACGAACAACAGCAGCGGGATGACGTATTTCAGCATGATGAATTCCTCGAAACATAAACGTTCAGAACCAGAAGCGTAGCCCAACCATCCAGCGTGTCTCTCCGGTGGATTCGCCGTTTGCGCGGGCCAGGTCCGCGGTTTCGCCGTACTTGCCGGCCCATTCGACGCCCAGATAGGGGGCAAGGCGGCGCGACGGTTCGTAACGCAGGCGCAGGCCGATGACGGCATCGGTCAGGCCGCTGCCGAGACCGCGCGCCGCGTCGCCCTTGCCGTGGAATGCGACCTCCGCCCGCGGTTGCAGCACCAGGCGCTGGGTGAGCAGCAGCTCGTAGTCGGCGGCGAGGCGCAGCGCGGTGCGGCCGTCGCCGTCGACGTAGGCGGTGGCGTCCACCTCGAACCAGTAGGGTGCCAGGCCCTGAATGCCTACCGCGAGCCAGGTGCGCGCCGGGCCGGTGCCGCTGTCGTGGCGCAGGCCGAGCTGGGCATCCCAGTAGCCGGCCACCGCATGGCTCCACAGCAGTTCGGTGCGCGCCTCGTGCAGCGTTCCTTCAGCGTAGTCACCCTCGGCCTTGAGCGCGAGGCGGTCGTAATCGCGGCCGTACCAGGCTTGCAGGTCATAGGTAGTGGATACGCCGTCTTCCGTGTGCACCCGTTCGAGACGCTCGACGCGCAGGCTGCCGCGGCGGTGTTCGTCGCCGAGGCGAAGCTGGCGCGTGTCGGCCACGGCATATTGGCCGGTGCCCAGCGTATGGCCGCCGGACCAGGCATGGGGATCGCGCGCATCGGGAGGTGCTGCGCCGCCCTGCGCGGCAGGAGTGTCCGTCTGCGCCCACGCGGCGGGGAGGCCTGCCAGCAGGAGCGCGGCGGCGAGGATCGACCGGGCCTGCAATGCGGTCGCGCGCTTCATGACACCACCACCTCGCGGAACATGCCCGCCTCCATGTGCAGCGCCAGGTGGCAGTGCCAGGCCCAGCGCCCGAGGGCATCGGCGGTGACGAGGAAGCTCAGGCGCTGCGCGGGCTGCACCGGGATGGTGTGGCGCCGCGCCAGGAAGCGGCCGTCGGGCGTTTCGAGTTCGCTCCACATGCCGTGCAGGTGCATCGGGTGGGTCATCATGGTGTCGTTGTGCAGGATGACGCGCAGCCGCTCGCCGTAACGAAAGTGCACCGGGGTGCTCTTGCCGAATTCGAGGCCGTCGAAGGACCAGGTGTAGCGTTCCATGTTGCCGGTCAGGTGCAGTTCGATCTCGCGTTCGGCGCCGCGCGGATCGAGCGGGCCGCCGCGGCTGGACAAATCCGCCAGGGTCAGCACCCGCCGGCCGTTGCGGCGCAGGCCGATGCCCGGATCGTCGAGATTGGTGCGCGGCGTATCGACGCGCATGTCCACGCTGGGGCCGTATTCGCTGCGCGCATGCCGCACCGTCGTGCCGGCCTTGGCGAGAGGGCCGGCGGGTCCGTGCATCATGTGCTGCCCCTGGTCCATCGCCATGGTGTCGTGGCCCATCGCGCCGTGATCCATGCCGCCCATCGCCATGGCGCCCTGCCCCATCGCGGCGTGATCCATAGCCCCCATCATGTCGGTCATGGTGAGCCATTCCACCGGATCGTGTGTGGGCACGGGGGCGTCGAGCCCGCTGCGCACCGCCAGCGTTCCCCGCGCATAGCCGCTGCGCTCCATCGACTGGGCGAAAATGGTATAGGCGTCGTCCCGCGGTTCGACGATCACGTCGTAGGTTTCTCCCGGGCCGAAGCGAAACTCGTCCACCGTGACCGGTTCGACGTCGACGCCGTCGGCCTGGATTACGGTCATCGCCAGGCCGGGGATGCGCACATCGTAAAAGGTGTTGCCGGCGCCGTTGATGAAGCGCAGCCGCACCTTCTCGCCCGGCCGGAACAGTCCGGTCCAGTTGCCGGCCGGGGTGGTGCCGTTCATCAGGTAGGTGAGCGTCGCGGCGGACAGATCGGCCAGGTCGGTGGGGCTCATGCGCATCGCGTTCCACATGCGGCGTTTGTCGAGCGCTGCGCCGAGGCCGCTGCCCGATACGTCACGGAAGAAATCGGCCAGGGTCGGTTGGTTGTAATTGTAGTAATCGCCCTGCGTCTTGAGGGTGGTGAATACCCTCATCGGATCGTCGTCGATCCAGTCGGACAGCAGCACGACATGATCACGCTCGGTGCGGACCTTGCCGCCGCGCGGTTCGACGATGATCGCACCGTACATGCCGGTCTGTTCCTGCATGCCGGAGTGGGAGTGATACCAGTAGGTGCCGCTTTGCTCCAGCCGGAAGCGGTAGGTGAAGGTTTCGCCGGGCGCGATACCCGTAAAACTGATGCCCGGCACGCCGTCCATCCGGTAGGGAAGAATGATGCCATGCCAGTGTATCGACGTCGTTTCCGGCAGGCGGTTGGTGACCCGGATGGTCACGGTGTCGCCCTCGCGCAGGCGCAAGGTCGGCGCCGGAATCGAGCCGTTGATGGTGGTTGCCAGTCGCGGGGTGCCGGTGAAGTCAACCAGCGACTGCGCGATCTCCAACTGGATGTCGGTTCCGGACAGAACCGGCGCGCTGCCGGTGGACGTGACCGCGGGGCCTCCGGTGGCTGCCCGCGTCAGGGGCGGCAGCGCGGCGATCACCCCGCCCGCGACCAGGCCCTGGACGAAGCGCCGGCGTGCCTTGTCCGGGGGTATTCCGGCGATAAAGGATTTTCGTATCATCACCACTCCTTTCGTCAGGTTATCGGCTGCACTCATGACGGTCTCGGTAAACAGTGTGGTCGACGGTGACGAACAGTGGGCTGACGGGAGGATTACAATTTTGTAATCCTGGCCGGCGGCGACGTTGATACACTGCGGATAAGACACCGACGGAGATATTCCCAATGAAAGTCCTGATCGTCGAAGACGAAACCAAGACCGGGGACTATCTGCGCCAGGGGCTTACCGAGGCCGGATTCACCGTGGATCTGGCGCGCAGCGGCGCGGACGGCCTGTACCTGGCGCAGAGCGGCGACTACGCACTGATCATCCTCGACGTCATGCTGCCGGGGCTGGATGGCTGGCAGGTGCTGGAGTCCTTGCGCCGCGGCGGTAGCGAAGTGCCGGTGCTGTTTCTGACCGCCCGGGACCAGGTGGCGGACCGGGTGCGCGGGCTCGAGCTCGGCGCTGACGACTATCTGGTCAAGCCCTTCGCGTTCGCCGAGCTGTTGGCGCGGGCGCGCACCCTCCTGCGCCGGGGCAGGAACGGCATCGACGCCACCGTGTTGCACGCCGCCGATCTCGAACTCGACCTGTTGCGCCGCCGCGTCACCCGCTCCGGCCGGCGCATCGAACTGACCGCCAAAGAATTTGCCCTGCTCGAACTGCTGCTGCAGCGCCAGGGTGAGGTGCTGCCGCGCTCGCTCATCGCCTCCCAGGTGTGGGACATGAACTTCGACAGCGATACCAACGTGATCGAGGTAGCGATACGCCGCCTGCGCGGCAAGGTAGACGACGGCTTCGAGCCCAAACTGATCCGCACCGTGCGCGGCATGGGCTACGTGCTGGAGCTGCCGGAGTGAGGCTGTCGCTCACTGCGCGCCTGACGCTGCTGTTCGCCGCCGCATCCAGTGTCGTGTTGCTGGCGCTGGGATGGCTGATTGGCGTTGCCATCGAGCGCCATTTCGAGGAACTGGATCGCGACGTGCTGGTGGGCAAGATGATGCTGGCGCGGCAGGTCATCGGGGGCATCGCCACCACCGGGGACTATGCGCAGTTGCCGGCGCAGATCGATGCCGTGTTCGCCGGGCACCACGAAATCGTGGTGCAGGTGCTGGACGGCACGGGGAAAACGTTGTACGTGACACCCGGCGTCGCCTTTCCCGACAACTGGGCCACACGCACCGGGAACACGCCGGAGACGCGCCTGTTTGCGTGGTCGGCCGGGGGGCGCGCCTATCGGGGGCTGGCCGAAACCGTGGCCACGGCCATCGTCGGATGGCCGCCGTCGCGGGTAGCCATCGCGGCCGACGTCGGCCACCACGCGGCCTTCATGGCAGCATTCCTGCGCATCCTGTGGCTGTTCGTCGCCGCCGCCGCGCTGCTGACCGGCCTGCTGGGCTGGTATGCGGCACGACGCGGACTGGCGCCGCTGCGGGGGATGCGCGATCAGGCGGCGGCGATTACCGCCCATAAACTGGATCGGCGCCTGGCCGCGGAGGCAGTGCCGGTGGAGCTGGCCAGCCTGGCGGCGGCGCTGAACGACATGCTGCAACGGCTGGAGGATGCCTTCCGTCGCCTGTCCGATTTCTCCTCCGATCTGGCCCACGAACTGCGCACCCCCATCAACAACCTGATGATGCAGACCCAGGTGGCGCTGTCCCGCGCGCGCGATGCCGCGGCCTACCGCGAGATACTGGAGTCGAACGCAGAGGAGTACGAACGTCTGGCGCGCATGATCTCCGACATGCTGTTCCTGGCCAAGGCGGAACACGGCCTGGCCGTGGTCACACCGGAGCGCGTCGATCTCGCACGGGAACTGCGCGATCTATTCGAGTTCTACGACGCGTTGGCGGAGGAAAAGGGTATTCGCCTGCTACTGGCCGGCGCAGGCAGCGTCCGCGGCGACCGGCTCATGCTGCGCCGTGCCCTGAGCAACCTACTGTCCAACGCCCTGCGTCACACGTCGGCGCAGGGCGGCATCACTGTGACCATCACAACGGAAGATGCAGCGCTGGTAGTGGCCGTGGAGAATCCGGGTGAAACGATTCCCGCGCACCAGCTGCCACGGCTGTTCGAACGCTTTTACCGTGGCGATCCGGCGCGGCAGCACGCGGATGGCGAGGGCATGGGCCTGGGGCTCGCCATCGTCAGGGCCATCGTGCAGGCGCATAAGGGGACGATTGCCGTGACGTCGAGTGGCGGGCGCACTTGCTTCACGCTGCGGCTGCCGTCCGAGTGAATAACCCACCGTAAAGAACAGCGCGTGATCCGCGCGTAGGGTGTGCATTGCGCGTCCTAGATCGCTGGCATGTTCAGGTTTATCGGGTGGACGGCGGTAGCTGGTCGGGCATCTTCGCCGGTGTCTTGTGCCGGACGAAGGCTTCGCGCAGGATTTCACGCAACTGTTCATTGTCCCAGGGCTTGAAGAGGAACTTGTAGACCGCACCGTCGTTGATGGCGTCAGCGATGATGCGGCTGTCGATATAGCCGGTGAGCATGATGCGCACGGTATCCGGGTGCAGCCGGCGGGCCTTGCGCAACAGTTCGAGTCCGCTCATCTCCGAAAGCGGAAGCCTCATGCCTACCATGCCGTCCGAAAATCCGGTGGGCGCCATATGCAAAGAAGCCTTGGCATTATTGTTATCCATCAAAAAAAGGGGCCTCGCGGCCCCCTTCTTTGAGTAACAGTACGACGGATGAGTATCAGACAGCAGCTTTCTTGCGGGCCACGCGCCGCTTCTTCTTCGGCGCAGCAGCCTTCTTCTTCGCCTTCGCCTCGGCAGCATCCAGCTTCTTTACCAGGGCGGCGAGAGCGCGGCCAGCGGCCTTCTTTTGAGCGGCATCCAGCTTTTCCAGCGCAGCGCAGCGTTTTGCCGCCAGCTTTGCGGGGAGGGCGGCTGCCTTCACTGCGGCGCGGGCTGTGGTAACACGGGCAGCGGCCTTCTTCTTCGCGGCCGCGGTCTTTGCCTTGTCCTTACCGGCCTGGGCCTTGGCCAGGGCGGCGTTGGCTTTTTCCAGCGCTTTCGCGGTAGAGGCGCTGGCGGCCTGTGCGTTCTTCAGGGTGGATTCAGCGGAGGCGGCTGATGCGGCTTTGGGGGCGGCCTTTTTCACTGCGCGTTTCTTCTTCACTGCCATTCTTGTTTCTCCTTATGCCTGTCAGAAATGAGGCGACATCGTGGTGGATAAAACTGCGGGTCATATCCGCACAGCGGGAATCATACCTGCTGCGCCTATAGAGTCCAATTCCGGCAAAATGCGGCGTATCCACTGCTTGATACACTTGCGCACGAATAAGGCGAAAAAAATTGAAACGCTAGGGATAGGCAAAGAGTGCCTAAGGGATGATGCCGAGGCGGAATTTCACCCGTATCTCGTCAAGCCAGCCCGCTCGGTAGTGACGGGCCAGGCTCTCGATCTGTCCCCGTGTCACGCCTGATTGCTGAGCCAGAGCCTCAAGGGACGTGAGCGAATCGAGCCATCCGATCCTGCCGGTGGCCACGATCGCTGCCTTGTCGGCCGTCGAAACCAGTATCAAGGCGCCTGGCTGCATTCCGTTGGCATGCAGCCAAGCGAGCAGGTGCAGCTCGCCATCGTCGAGGCCTTGGCATTCGGGATGAGAGAGGGCGAGGGTGGCGAGTTCTCGCTTCCCGACGACGTGTCGACCAGCGAGGCCACCAACCAGAGCGTCTCTGTCAATGTGGACGCGACCAGGTTCGTCAGGATTACCGGTCAATGCTTCTTCGACGCACTTATCGACCGTCTCGATCGAGAAGCTGTTGCAGATCGCCGTCCAGCACCCCGTGCGGAACGCTTCAATGATGATATTCGTGTCAATGAAGACTCGGGGCTTCGCCATGCCGTCCGCGCTCTCACAACTCGAATGGCGCGGCGAGCGAGTGCTCGGCGAACAGGTCGACCAGCTGCGATAGGTTCATGCCCATGGTCTTGGCGGCCTTGCGGGCGGAGAGCCGGCCTCGGTCGATCGCGTGGTGGAGCATGCCAACGAAGGTGGGCGAGAAACGCTTGGGCGTGCCGGCGACGGATGGGCGCTGGTACTCTTTTCTGAGCGCTTCGCGAGCGGCCTCGTCAATCCACTTCAGATTGAACAGGCGCCACGCCAGGGATACCGGGGCGACGCGCAGCTGTGCGGCAACCTCCGCGAGGTGCGCGACGTCACCGATACGGCGCTGATCGATCAGCTGCTCCAAGGCCTTGCCAGGCATCAGCAGGGCGGCCGCAAAGTTGTTTGCGAGCTGCTCGATGCGCTTGCCCTTGGCCCGGTCTTCGATCGAATTGGACTCCCGGTGATCCGGCTCCATGGCGTCCCAGGTCAGCGCATGAAACAACTCATGCGCCAGGTCATAGAAGCGTCGGGCTTCCGACTCGTTGCGATTCACCAAAATCACCCCGAGGTCCTGCAGGTGGCAGGTCGCCCCCGAAATCGAGTTTCCTTCAGGGGTTTCCAGCGTATCGACGAAAAGCACGGGGATGTCCAGGGCCTGCTCCACGCGCTCGATAAGGCGTTCGGCCGGAATCGCACCGAGGTCCAGGGCGTCCACCAGATCTTCGGCACGCGCGATCGCGTCCTCGAACGAGGACTGGGAGGTCAGGCGTAGACTGTGCTTGAGTGGATTCGCTCGGCCCTGCTCGCTCTCACGTAGCCAGCGAAGCAGGCCGATCCACTGTCCGGCCCGGTGTTCGAAGCCGTCCAGGTTGTCCTCATCCAGGCCCGGCGAGGCACGCCAGGAAAACTGGGCTTCGCCGGCGACGGAGAACGGATCGAGGAAGAACTCGATGTCCCGACCCAAGGCATCGGTCAACAGCACCAGCTCGTCGGGCTTCAGGGCGCGCTTGCCGTTCTCGATGTCAGAGACGCTCTGGCGGTCGTTTAGCCCCAGGGTCTCGGCCAGGCGGTCCTGGTTCCAGGCGAGTGCCTCGCGAGCGGCCTTAACGCGATAGCCGATCAGTTTTTGCGACAGGCGTTCAGACATGGCAGTACCCCCATTTAAGGGACAGCATTCTATTCTTGCGAATTATAGTTCGCAAGATATACTTGCGTATATGTGAAAGTGCTTGACGCAGGGTCTGCGAAGGGATAATAAGCAATCAAGGAAAGTAGGGGATTACCATGAACGCACGGATTGTTTTCGTTTTTGGGCTGGTGTTTACGCTGCTGAACGTCGTCATGGCGTTCACCACCCATGGGGGGCTGTTCATCATGGCCGGCCTCGGCCTGATAATCACGCTGGGTTCGGCCAACTACATTTGGGGAACTCCGGCCGGCGCTATGGGCGAGGACGATGATGGTAGTTCCGCATTTGATGACGCTCCCTGCGGAGCTGAAGAAAGCATGGCGGGCCATACTTTTACCGACTAATTGCGCCCCCCGTTCACTTCTTCCAATTCGCCGGCCGTAGACCTTCGGTTTCGTGCCGGCCTTTTCCAATCGTTTCTTCAACTAAGCCAGTCGCAACGCCAGTTGCCCCCTGCTGCTTGGCTTCATCTTCTGCGATCGCTCTGGTTCCCTTGCCGGTCACTGGATCTGTCTCTTGGGCAATGCCTTGCTTGAAATCTGTCAGATCGTGTCGGTCAGTGAGCGGGATCTGCCCCAGCTTGCTTGCGCCCATGCCCAACGCGCCAGCGCCAGTGTGGGGGCTTCCGGCACTCAGCGGTTTGTGCAGTACCGTATCCTCGGCACGGGCATTGGTGCCAGTAATTGAGTCAGGCCCCCGTACCTTTTTCTGCGCGTCCAGCGCGGCGGCGTCCACCGTATCGCTGGCCGCATCGAGCCGTCGATCCACCTCGGTAGCAGTAGCATTTCCCATTTGCCCAGAACCTGGATTCATGGCGAAATTGGCGCCCGCCTTCGCGGCGTCAAAACCATCTGCCCCGAGTATGTATTTTTGCGAATACCACTCTTGTGCCGACGCCGCCAGTTTGGATTCGTTCCCTGTTGCCGTCAGCTGGTCACGGTATGCGTAGCCGGACTTGTTGAGGTCGCCCATGAACTCGTACATGAGCGTGGCCGCCGCTGTGCGATCCGACGACTCCAGGCGCTGCACGGCCTCTTGTGCCTGAGTCTGCCGGGTACGGGCTGCCTGCCATGTTTGCTCGTGACGGACCGTGTCCTGCAGATCGGCGCGCAGCGACGCGCCCAGGCTGTTGCTGCCAGTTTCCGTGTTTTGCACAGACGTATTCGTCGCGTAGTTCTTGAGCGCTTCGACGCCTCTCCTCACGATGTCCGATTCTGCGCTCTTGCGTGCGGTCTCATAGGCGTCAGTGACTTTATCAATATCCCCGTGTTCTCCATATGTCTTAACACCGGCTTTTGCTTGCCCGCTGATACCAGTGGCGCCGGCAAACACTTTACCGGCTAAGGACTTGCTGGAATCAATACCCACTGAGGCGTCTGCATAGGCCTGATGAACGACCTTGTCCGCCTGCTCCTTGGTAAATCCATGTTTCTCCTGCAACTCGGAACTCAACGTCTGTGCGCGCTCCGACATTTCCTTGTAGGCTGTGGAATCCTGTTCACTCCAGCCATCCGATTTTGTGGTGCCCCATCCGGTGCTGCGCGACATATCGAGCGACTTTCCGAGATTCGAGGCCAGGCCGTCCGCATATTGCCGGCCTGCGCTTTGTGTCGCTTGGTCGAGGTGCGCCAGGGTGTTGTTCTTCGCGTGGCTCACCGTTGCTCCGATATCAAGGCTTGCGCCGACGTTCTGTGCAGCCTTTGATAGGTATTCCGATCCATCTCTCGCATTAGTCACCGCGGCGCCGTCGGAACGGTTCCATCCGCCCTGCCCATAATTGGTCATGGCGTTCGTGTCGTACTTGAACATCCCGGTGTTGTAGGCGCCGAGATTGGCGAGGTTGATGTTACCCGTCGATGCGGCTGCACCGGCCTGCTGCGCTGCGCTCTGGGCGACCGCGCCGACCTGAGAAGCAAACTGTGTAAGCGCCATCTGTCCGCCAGACACCAGCCCGTACGCGATGAGGGGGATGGACATGCCCATGTAGCCCGCAAGGATGGCAATGTCGGCGTTGACGGCCGCGAGACCCGAGTGGGTGGCCAGCGAAAGGGCCTGCCCGCCAAGCTGGGCGGCCGCGGCCGCAGATGCCTTGCTCGCATACAGCGTCATCAACAGGTTCAGGATGGCATAGAGGGGCGCCCACAGCTGTAACCAGATGATGTTCTTGAGGTAGGAGAGGAATATCTTGACGCCGATGGGCAGCATGAAGATCAGGAACAGGAATGGGAACATCCCGAACAGAATGCCCTCGTAGATGTTCTTGAGCAGTGGCAGGAACTTCGCGGCCAGTTGCCCCATGACGGCATAGGTGGAGCGCTGCTGCTGCTCGGCCTGGGCAAGGGCGAAATCCTGGGCGGCGGCATTGGCGTCTGTTGCCGCGGCGGCATTGCCGAAGGCGCGCCGGAACGAGTTGGCCATCATGTTGGCCCGGATGATATCGCCGCCCGACCTGGATATACCTGCCAGGTAGTCGTAGCTGGTGGGTAGGTCCGCCATGAGTTTGGCCGACGCATCGGCCATGCTCAGGTGTTTATTGAACCGGACACCATAGAGACTGGCGGCCCGGCTTATTTCTGCCGTCCAGTCAGTTTCCAGCACGGATTCCGCTCCAGTCTTGCAGGCATATATCTGCTGCGTGCCGTTGGCGTGGACATAGGCAAACGCCCTGGCGTTCTCGGCGGTATTCTCCTTGATGAACTGCCAGGTGTCTTCGGCCTCCAACAACTCCGTCCATGTGTAGCGGCGGAACAGAACGTCATAAAACACGCACTGACGCATGAACTCGCTCATATTGCCCTTGAGCCGACCGTCTGTGATCTCGAACTGAGAAGCGGCCTGCACCAGGCTCGAACCAAATACCATCCCGTTCCGGTGATACTTCATGTCATCCGGCAGCGTCATGACGGTTTCAGTGCCGCGTGTGAACCAATCGCCGACCTTGCTCGCAGCCCCGGCGAATACCCCCAACCCATATGGCACGTTGGCTACAACACGGGTCTGGTTGTTATCGAGCCTGTCGACGACAACCACGTCGACCTTCGGTACGAACAGCACACCGTAGATCAGCACAAACCAGATAAGCCAGGTCCACTCCACCTGGGTACGGAAAAGCCCTGCTTTCAACGATACCCAGATAAGGCCAACGATGCCAGCGAGCCGCATCAAGGTAACGAAGTCGCCATCGCCCATGAGGGCGACGACGGCATTGAACACCATGGCCAGGAACTCGCCGTTCCCGTAGGTAAAAACTTCCCAGACAGGCATTCGCTATTTCTCCCTGAAAGATTGAGGCGGGACTCCCCTTTGTGGCAGATTGCTGGAGCCAGGGTTCGCAGCTCCGGTTCCAACATCTATCGAAAGGAGGAGTCCCATGACAGATCGCAACCCCGACATCGAACGATTCGCAGCGGATGCCATCCAAGCAGCCGCAGTGCTAACCCAGGCCAGGATGGCATTCGACGCATTTGCACCGCATACGGGAGGTAGTGCTAATGACGAGGTTTTCGCTATGTGCTTCAACTGGTCGTTGATAATGGTGCTGGATCGATATAGCTCGTTGATGTTCGCGCTTGATGGTGTCGATCGGGCGTCAGTGTTACGTGCCAGGGATAGCCTCGTTGAAAAATTACGGGACAACACGGGAGTCGCCTTCAAGTATTGACTTGGCAGCGGACATTAACGGCCACAGGAGGTAGCCTGGATGCCAATGTCGGCAGCGCTTGGCCGAGTATTGCCGCGGCGTCCAACCGCAGCAGCTGTAGCGAGCTTGTCCAGTCTCCGACCGTCACAATCGTTGTCCAGAAAGAGCCGGCCGGCGGCGCTATTAGCCTCCCTTCGTCCCGGAGGGCGTTGGCAAGCGATTCAACAAGTCGAGGGATTGCGCTGTATCCCTGCCGGCGAAGCTGGCGCGATACCGTGCGCACTCCATGCCGCGTTAGCCATAGGCCATTGTCTGCAAGGAATGCAGGGGCGCCGGGGGCGCTCATTGGCAGCTCGGTTGTCGCGGCCAATTGGCAAAGTGCTGTAGCAAATACCTCACCCAGTGAGCGGCTGGTGTCAAGTTCAGGTGTGAGGAATACCACAATTTCGTCCCTGACTCGGTCGGCGTCCTCATCTTTCTCCGCTAGGAAGGCGCTGAATTCGGCGGGGTGACGCTGAGCAAATTCAGCCAGGTACCGCTTCAAGTAGGGTTTGCTGATTGGCGTACCGCTTTCGATCATTGATGTTCTCCGTTGTTGATTGGCCATGCGCGGAACACCCGCGTGAACCAAGGGCCCTCGAACCAGGTAATCACGCCTCGCGCTGCGGCTGCGTCAATGCGAAACACGCGCCCGTCGCGGCGAAGGTTGATCTCCGGCCGGTAGACTTCCCGCATCCATCCTGCGTTGTCTTCCCGCGACACGGTAGCCCGTGTCACTTCGAGGCGAATGGGTAGGCTGCGTTCTGCTGCCAATTCGGCCAGCCGCATCATGGCGCTGAGCAAGTCGTGGTCGAAGCGCCAGTCGTGGAGAGACAGCCCGCGGAGCTCGGTCAGGCCGCTGTAATGGAAGTCGAATTTGGCAATGCAGGTGCGGTGATTGCCGTCGCAATGCACAAACCAGTCGTGGCCATCGGTCGTTATGAAGGACATGGTCGGCTCTTTCTTTTCGTCCGACAGGTAATAACCGCGATTCGATTCGTGTAGCGGAAGGTTGAGCGCCATCCGCTTGCCATTGCGGAGCAGCCACGCCCATGTCTGCCCCTGGTAGTCGGGATGATCGGTGCCAACCACCCGGAAGATGTTCAATGAACCTGAGTTCGTCCACATATAGCTTGTGGCGAACGGTTCCAACTGTTTGAAGTGGTCGTTGTCCCAGCGTGTAATGACGTTTTCGCCCCAGTGTGGCGGATTGGCATCATGGAGTTTCACGAGCGATGACATGGTAAATCCCCTTACTGCATCGCCCGCGACCACTGAACCGACCCAGCGAGGCCGGGCGACATGCCGGAGATCAGCATTCGCTCGATGGTCATGGACTCTTGCATCATCTGGATGGTCTGGTTGACCTTGGCCACCTGCTTGCTGTGCGCCCTCTCCAGGGCGAGACGCGACTCCCTCGTCTGCCGCTGGAAATCTTCGCTGATCTCCTTCGGCAGTAGCATTAGCGTCGAGCCGTTCTGGGCCGCCTTGAGCAAGGTGTCGAAATATTGGTATATGAGGTCGATAGCAATCGCCTCGGCGTACTGGTTTTTCCAGTTCTGCGCATAGTTGTAGTTGTAGGCTGTGGCCACATTCAGCATTTTGTAGACCGGCAGCGAAGTCTCATTGAGGAGGTTGAGTTGCGCCTGTGTGAGCTGGGTATCAGACTGCATGGCATCGATCATGCCTTCCAGGAATACCCGAACCTTGGCGGCATAGGCACTGTCGGCAGGGACTGCATAGTCTTGGGGGAATGGATTCAGACACTCAAATTCTGCTGTGCCGTCGAGACAGCGCAGCGTTTTAACATCGCCTCCGTACAGGAATGCCCGAATGTCGCTGCTCGAGAACTTGATCGACGCCGGAACATAGCGAGGATTCCCAGGCGTACCATCATTCGCGGCCAACGGGTAGACGATGGCGCCCACCATGGACATGGTCATCTGGGCCAGCTCGGTATCGCTCGATGTCAGAGAGAGTTTCTTGAGAGCGCGCCAGGTTATGTTGCCGTCGACCAGGACGTCCTTGAACTCGTTATTGTTGCGCGCTGCCGCCAGGGTGGACGTCCTCTGGCCGCCCGTACCGCATCCCTGCCGGGCCGCGGCATAGTCGCTGAACGACCCCATCGCCGACCCCATACTCTTACACAGGGCATTATTGGAGGCGTCCGATTGCGGTAGCACGCCGCCGAGCATGGTGGCCGCAGTTTCGCAGGAATTTAGGCTGGCGGAGTTGATATCATTCGCCATGTTCTGCATGTCTTGCAGCAGGCCCGACAGCTTCGGGCTGATGGTGGATAGGGCCACCTGGAAAGCGAGACCTACGGCATTTGAGCCGATGTTTTTCATCATGGCGACCAGCTGGTCGGAGTTGATGAAGGAAAAGCCGCCGGCGAACAGGTCGATACCGCCGCAGCCAGCGCGGGCACTCGGCATCTGCACAGTCATCAGGTTGTAGTTACGCACCGGCGCCCGGGCAAACAGGTTGCCGCCCGTGTAGTAGCCTGCTGTCTGCCCCTCGTAGGCCCCTGGCGGGGTTACGTTCGAGTTGAGCCCCATCGAATCGAAGAAGGAATTCAGGTCGGACTGGATGCTGGCGGTCGCCGGCATGCAGGTGATGGCCATCGCGGCGGCGATGAGGGTCTTCTTGAACTTTCGCATGGTGTTCTCCCTCAGTAATCCTTGCCCGGGGTGGTCTGGGTCAGCACGTAGATGCGCTCGACCAGCTCGTCGACGCTCATGACGCCAGCGCCGACCGGAATGACGTTGCGGCCGCGGGGGTCGACCAGGTAGACGCTCGGCACGACCTCCACGCCCAGCTCGGCGGCCACACGGGCATCGACTCGTGGGGCTGGATATTCGGGCAGGGCTCCCCCGTCCAGACTGACCGGCAGGACCTCAATGCCGTAGGCCTCGCTGAACTGTTTCAGGATGGGTGCGAAGGTATGGCAGTACGGGCACGAGCCACGGAAAAAGAAAAACAGTCCGTGCGTGGTTGCCACCTGGGCTACCGCCTGGGTCTTGGCTTCCTTCCGCTGGTCCTGGAACTGATGGATGGCCAGGCTGGTGGTGGGCCGCTGCAGGCTGTAATCGAGGTTGGGGTCTTGCCACACGGTCCGGCGCCAGACGTCCGAAAACAGGGACGCCTGGTTGAGCTGCCATTGGTTGGCGAGGAGGTATTCCCGCACATTGGCCTCGGTGGGATTGAGCACCGCCTTGGCTTCTGCACGCGCGATGGCCTCCTGGACGCGCTTGAGCTGCTCCAGAGGATCATCAGGCACAGTAGTGGTTGTCACGGTTGGCACTGCCGGTGGCGTCTCCTGTGGCACCTCCTCCTCGGCCAGGGGAGGGTCCTGATACCAGAACCAGCCCTGTGAGTTGTTCTTCCAGTAGCCAGGGGCAGAAGCGACTGCGGCCGGTGCGTGTGAGACCAGCAGGAGCAGAGCAACAGCAAAGGCGCGAGTTCTGGTCATGGCATTTGCTGGGTCATGCGGTCGGTCATATGGTTCTGGAGGTCATCGGCATTCAGTGTCGGCATCGAGGCAATGACGTCCGCGTAGAACTCGGACAGATCCATCGCGTCGAAATCGAGGGATGCCACCTCTTCCATGGTGAACCCGCTGCAATCCGGATTCGTGGCACTACCCCACCCCTTGCCCAGCTGGGGCCGGCCCTGCTCGGCGATAATGCGAGACAGCTTGGAGTTGAAGCAGCAATGCGTCTGGGTGTTGACCCAGCAGACGCCTAACCAGTCCTTGTTGGAACAATACGTGCCGACATGGTGACAGCGTTGAGCCTTGCGGAGGTCTGCCAGCAATTTCTCATTGAAGCTGCACTCAAAAACGCCCTCCGCCCAACCTGATACCGAACAGCAGTTGTGGGCACCTACGGCGTCGAACAGGGAGATGCCGCAGCGACGGTCCTCGCCTTTGAATACCTGAACCGTATCCACGGCGAGTTCGTCGGACAGCGCCTCCATCACCGACAGCATGGCGCCCACTCGACCCATGTTGGTGTTTGGTGGATAGCCCGTGTCGAAACAGCTTCCCTCCAGACAAAAAAGCTGCCCACCACAGTCGAGAACGGCCTGCTCTACAGGCGGTTGATCTGAGGGGCATTCGTACGTCTGCTCATATGTCAGACAGCCGTAATCCGATGGGCTTATGCATGCTGACGAAAGCTGGGAACATCCCCTGGACCGCAATTCGGCGCAGTATTGATGCTCCACGGTTTCCGCGGCGAGGCACTCGTATTCCGAGTGGTAACGCCAACACTCTCGATAGACCTCAAGGCCGTTGATAACCCGTGTCTCGGGGCCTTCGGCGCACACGGTCGAGATGTTCCGGCAGTCCCCGGCTACGGCGTCAACCGATGTCACAAACAAGGCGACCACGAGGATAAAGGCTCTCATTGCGAACGCGCCTCCAACTCCGAACAGCCGTTGTTCCACGTGTCTGTGACGGTATATACATGCCGTGGCTTACCAAATCTCAGGCGTATGCTCCAGGGATATGACTCGTGGTTAGTGCAGACAGTCCCATAACACATAAAGCTAGGGTCGCCTGGGCATGGATAGTTCTGCTCTGTGCATGAGGTCCACTCGAAGCCAAACTCAAACGTGTAATCGCAATCATCACTGACACATCCAGAGCCAGATTTCACGCGAGCATATGTGTTCTGGCAACTACCTCCCCAGTGCGGCCTTGTGGTGGCAACCCGTGTTGGGGTCGACACGTGAAGAGGGAGAAGAAACTCCTGCCATCCAACACATGCACCAGCGCCACCATGAGCGTATGCCCGGAAGCGTAGCTTGTCGTCGCTACGCGGTTCGCAATAACTCTGCGTATACATAATGTCACTGCCACTCCTGTATGCGGTGCCTTGCGCGTGCCACGTGCCAGCAGAGCAACTGAACTCCACATCGACATTAACATTCAGCCTGTTGTCGCAGGTGTTCGTCTCGGCCGGGCGGTTTTCGTAGCAGGTCTCAGTGGTAGGTGGGTATGGCGTTTCCAAGACTACCGGCTCACACGATGAATACTCCCCCTGGAGGGCCCCAGCGATGGATGCGGCATTGGCCTCAACCTGCCCCATGCGAGTGAACATCGGGTCGGTTTCGCGGTCGATGGTAAATAGCGGTCGCGACACGAATCCTTCAGTAACGGTCTGGGCTGCTTCGTTGTCGTGTGCAGCCTGTACGGCCGCGTCGCTCATCGCTCCCTCGTCACCGTAATACGCAGCCTGCGGAGGCGATGACGTCTCGAACCCGGGCACGGCGGCAGCATCAAGTTCCGCCGCATTGGGCATGGCCGCATTGGTCTCCGCCCCATAAGCCTTGCCCTCCTCAATGCCGGCCGAGAACCCCGACGAGTCAGCGGCCACGACGGACAGGGAACACGCCATCAGAAGCACAAACAGGAAATAACGAAAGATCATTGAGCGGCTCCTTTCGTGTCGCGTCGTGCGTCCAGGCGTGCCAAGAGGTGTGTTGCGGCTGCACGGAACTCCGGCCGCGTGCGGGCGATGTAATCCAGTGCGTAATCCAAGGTGACGTCGCCGGCAATATGGACGTGGACGGGTGTGCTGTCCGGGCAGTTGCGTACGCCGGCAACGCAGGCTCCCGACGGCACCAGCACGAATGCCGGCGCCTGGCGGACGTCGAAGCGGCCGAACAGGGTCGGGTCGATCATGGCGCGGGCACGAAGCTCGTCGTCGCCGTAAACTTCGCGCATGAACTCGGCTGTCGCTGGGAAACTCTCGCCCGTTACCCCGCGCAGCACCAGAGGCGCGCCCACGGCCGCCGCCTGCCGCGCCAGCAGGCGCAGGGAGGCCTTGGGCATGCTTGATGAGATGAATACCAGCAGCTGTTCTCCGTCGGCCTGCGACACCATGCCCAGCTCGTCGTAGCGGGCCAGGAGCGCATTCACGTCCACGCCGACCGGGGAGGGTTGAACTCCGTCGATGCTTCCCAGGAGCGCCGGCTGTACCGTCCCAAGCCGCGCACGCTCTTCCTGTACGGCCTTGCTTTCCGTCATCGCCTGCAGGGCCTGTTCCACGGCATTGCCAGCATTCCGTTGGTGTTCAGCCGCCACAGCGCTCGCCCGGCCGAGATCCGCAGCACGTACAGCGGCATCGCCGGCAAAGGCCGGCGAAAGGAAGCACAAGGCAAACACCAGGCTCAGTTGCTGACGCAGCATCGACGCTTCCTCCAAATCAGGTATCCAAAGTCCTCGCCCGAATATGGAACCTCCTGCCCCATGGCCGTCGGCACCTCGGTGGCGCCATAGGACGGGCAACCATTGGCGGTGCGAGGGATGGGATAGGTAACTTGGGTTCGGTATTGGCTCTTCTTGATGATCGGCATCGGGCTGTTACCGCACTCCCAGCCGGTGGTATCCCACGCCAGCATCTGGCGGTGCATCTTGGCGACCAGGCGCTCGGCGAGCAGGTTGGAGGCCATGATGCCGCCGGTTTGCTCGGAGGTGTTCCCGCCCATGGGATACAGCGATCCTTGGCAGCCGGCGCACCAGAAGAGAGGGTCAAGCGGATTGCCTACAGTGGCCGCCACGCAGTCGGCGGCACAGGCCGCTTGTGCGACGGTGTTGGCGAACAGCGCCGACTCCACAGCGAGAATGAAGGCCAGTTCATCGTCAGCCCACAGAGGGTCGAACTCGGTGAACCACTCCACGCCGTAGTTGCCGCCGCCCGAGTAGGACAGCTTGCAGGCGTTGTCGATCATCGAACCAAACGAGGCCGTCCAGAAGAAGTTCTCATAAATGTGTGCTTGATAGAACGCCTTCTTGTCACGGCTCCCGGCGCTATTGGTGGGGTAGCCGGCTGTGGCGCTGAACCCGGGATCAATTTCCATTCCCAAGTTGGTGAAGCAATAGGGTTCGCGGGTGATATCCACCAGCCACACCGGCTCCCAGAAGGAAAACACGATGCCGTAGCGCACGAACTGCGGCCAGGGCGCCGGGCAGATACAGATACCCGGCGAGTCGATCATGATCGGCAGCACGCATTCCCAGCAGATGTCGGTGATGGGGTTAATGAACCGACCCACGCACGGCTCCGACCGCACAGGTCCGGCGATCACCAAGGTCAGCGCGATAGCCACCACCAGGTTCCTTACGACGCTCATGGCGCCACCTCGTCAATGCGCAGCTGCTTGCCGTCCTGGCGAACACTGGCCGGAACCTGCTGAATGCCGAACTTCTCGATCAGGATGCCCTTCTGGTCGAAGAACACCTGCCGTTGCCACCGACGACCGAGTTCGAGCGGTGGACCGGACACCAGGATCACCATGGCACGGCTGATGTCCTTGGCGCCCATAGCCTCGGCCCACGCCACTTGCTGAGAGTCGTCACCGTCGATAAAGAGCAGCTGGCGCGTGAGTGGGCGCCAGTCCAGTGGGTTGATGGTGGTGCCGGCCGCATGGATCAGCCGACCTTGGTGATCGCGCAGGTCATAGGGCACGGTCATGGACGGATCGAACCAGCGTATGGCCGGCTCCTGTGTGCGTGACAGCCGCCGGCCGGTGGGACGCTCGGCGTACTTCCGTGTGGCCTCCTGCCGCTCCTTCTTCAGTTCCTCGATACGCTCCGCCGTGAGCTGGCGGCTCATCTGGTCTTTCATCCAGGCCACCATGTCCGGCTCGACCACCGGATAGACGGTGCCGATCACCTCCGGCGCCGCATTGGCAGCGCCGTACACCAGGAACACGAGGGAGGCCGCAGCCTTACGGAAACGCATAGGCCGTTCCTACGATCTGGTGGCACCCCACCCAGCCGATATCCTGGTAGCGGCTGTCGTACCCATCCGGGTGGTCGGTGGCTACGAAGTAGCGGCATTCGGGCAGCACGCCGACGGGGCCGGGCACCAGGGCCTGGCCGTCCTTGGCGGTGGGATTGGTCTTGGCCACCGCCACACCGTTGATGTGGAATACGCCGTCGACATAGGTGACGGTGTCGCCTGGCAACCCGACCAGCCTCTTCACGAAAAATCTGTTGTCCGCGTAATAGCGGTTCGGGCCGGGAAAGAACCCGACATAGCCCCCGCGCTCGGGCACTTTCCCGTTCTTGAGGATCACAAAAATAGACTCTGGCAGACTGCCGGTGAGGTTGGGGCCGATGACGACGTAATGGTTCAGCACCAGCGCTGCCAGCAGCGCAGCTGTGACCGACTTCATCCGCGGCGCGGTCTGCAGCTGCTCCCGGAGTGGCCGGCGCCACATCGGTAGCGGTTTCGCCTGAGCGGTCATTTCCGCAGCCGCTCCCGCACGCGCTCAGTCATGTCCGGCACATCCGCCACGGCACCAGCCACCAGTGCCTGGCGTGCGATGAGTACCCGCCCGGACTCCTGCGCCACAGCCGCCACGGCGTCCTGTATAAGGCGGGCGCGGCCCTCGGCGTCGATGTCCTCGCCGCCCATCTTGCGGCGGGCCATGCCCTCGACCTCCCCTTCCATGATGGCCACCAGGTCGACCTGGCCGAAGCGCGGGGGCTGAGGGATGGCCATCCAGACCATGCCCTGGATGGCGACGGCGCCCACGGCGCCGAACAGCATGGAGAACAGTGCTGCACGGATCATCGGCGACTCCTTTTGACCAGTTCCTCTATGGCCTGCTCCAGGGTGAGGCCTTGGGCGAGCATCCGCTCGATGGCCTCGTATTCATCTGCCTTGGTGGAGTACAGCTTCTCGGAGAACGGGTCGACCACAAGACGGCCGATGGTCCAGCCACTCGGGCCGTACACCATTAGTTCGGAATACTGCCCTTGCTTGGTGTCCACCGACTTGAGTGCCCGGTTCATGAAATCGTTCATGACCAGACGGTCGCTCTTGGCGAGCTGCTGAATCGATTCCGGTTTCTGACGCAGCAGGTACACCCAGTCGGCGTTCTGCAGCGCCGCCGTGGCGGTGGCGGACTTGTAGTAGTCGTCGATGCCCTGGGTAATGGTGACGAAGTTGCCGCCGTGTTTACGTGCCACACGGTAGCCCTCTTCGATGAACTTCCCGGCGTTACCACCGGACATGAGACGCCACGCCTCGTCAATGATGGCCATCTTGCGCACCGAGCGGTCGCCCAGGTACATCGCCTGAGCGATCTGCATCATCAGAATGAGCACCACGACCGATTGCAGGTCGGGTTTGTTGTTGAGCTCGCCCAGTTCGAGAACCACGAAGGGATTGTCGAACTTGATGGTCGACGGACCCTCAAAGAAGCGGGCATACATGCCGTCCTTGGTGTACGGGTAGAGCTGCACGCCAAGGTCCTGGGCGCGGGGGTCGCTGTGATTCAGCAGGAACTGAGCAACCGGCGTGATGGTGGCGTCGTTTTTGTACGCCGCCCACGCATGGTTGAGGGCCTGCTCGATGTAGGACGCCTGAATATCGCCGACCGGCGCCGACGGCGAGGCCATCTGCGCAAGCAGCGGCTTGAGCATCGGGAGGCCTTCGTCGATCCAGTCTTCGATGTGCGTGAACGGATTGAGGTTGATTTTGGAGTCCGGGCCGAACTCCAGGTACATGCCGCCGATAATGTGGGCGAGACGCATGTACGAGCGTCCGACATCGATAATCCATGTGCGGCCGCCCATGCCGCGGATGGCCAGGGCCAGTTCCTGGACGAAGAAGCTCTTGCCGGCACCGGAGGCCGCTGCCACCGCGACGTTGTAGTTGCCTTTGTCGTTGTCGTAGGGGTCGGTGTAGAAGAGCTGTCCCCGCCGTCCCACCAGCATCAGGACTGGGGAGCCGCCTCCTTTCCACTCGCCGATCACCGGTAGCAGATTTGCGGCCGTCCACGTCAGCATGGTTCGCATCCGGCCCAGCTTCTCCATCTCCTTCACCAGGATGGGGGACAAGGTGAAGGGGAGCGAGGACAACAGATTGTGGACCTGGATGAATCGATCCAGCACGATGTCCCAGCCCTTGGATTTGAAAAGGCTCTTGACCGAATTGGCCGCGGTATCGCCTTCGCCCGGCGGCGCAAACAGCACCAGCTGGTGATTCACGCGGCAGAGGGTATGCCCTTCCTCCACTTTCTTGTTGACGAAGTCCCACTCGGCCTTCTTGTCGCGCCAGACGGGTACGAACCGTCCCAGTGGCGATTCGGAGGCCTGCGTGGCGCGCGCCGCCTTCAGCTTGGTGACGTTCTTGGCCGCCACCTGGTCGGGAATGTGGATGTTGACGGTAAACAGGAACGGACACGGGATGCGCAGGGCATCCTGGAAAAAGTCGCCCACCAGCTCGCTCATGCCCCACAGCGCCCACGCGGTGGGATAGGTACGCACGCTGAAACAGCGCACGTCGGTGTTGTTGAGCATCATCCCGTCGCGGCCGATGAGCAGTGACGTGTCCTGGCGTACGACCTGGTCGCGGATCAGGGTGTTCTCGTCCCAGCGGTGCGCCTCACGCTTTTCTTCCATCCCTCCCCGCGGGTTGAGGATGTCATCAACGATATCCACCAGGCCATCAGCATCGAGGAAGTCGCCCTGCAGGCCGGCGCTTTGCAAGCTGCCCAAAAGCGCCTTGCGTAGCTGCTGGGCCTGGCGCTCGGCATAGACCTGGCGCGAAGGCAGCGGCTTGGGAAGGATCACCGACACGATCAGGCGGTAATCCCGTACCAGCATAGGCTGTGTGGACAGCAAGGAAGTGTGGGCACCGCCGCCGAGGTAGCCGACGCGACGCCGTGCCAGGGAACGGAAGATGTTATGGCTGCGCTGATCATCCCGCCCCGGCGCGCGCTCATCACCCTCGCTATCCGGCCGGCGCGACCGCGCCCAGTGGGTCAGTCGCGGTATCACCGTCGGTGAGGCCCACAGGGTGAACTGGAAGCTGATTTTGTCGGGCAGCCCTTGAGTGAAGATGCCAGCGAGGATACGGGCGGAGCTTTCGTCGGCGCCGGTGACGGGGTGGAGCTCGTACGCGAATCCGAATGAGTCGTCGTTGTAGAACAGCCCCGAATTCGGGTCGTAGGACTCGAACGGCAACAGATCCGCCAGCCGGTGGGTGTCGAAGAAATCGCGTACGCGTTTCTGCGACGGAGGCAGTTTGTCGGAGTCGGTGACCGGGTGCGCTCCATCGTTCAGGGCAGCATGCACCCAGTCGCGCAACAGGGTCAGCGGGTTATTCAGCATACCCATCGGTATTCTCCAGCAGGCGTTCACGCATCTGCGGCAGCACCCACTCGCCGTTGTCCACGCGCACGAACTTGTAGTTGTTCGGGTGATACACCCCCGTGGCATCTTCCCAATCCACCACCCAGATACGCAGGCGGTGCGGCTCGCGGTAAATGGGGTCGCCGGGCTTCGCGGCAACCGGACCGGAATAGCCTCTCGGCGCCGACGGTAGCGGCGGCAGCCCATCTCCATCCTTGGATGCCTCCGCCACCTTCGGGCGAATGGCCTCGCCCCTGCCATCGCGGTCGTAGACCTCGGAGGCACTCATACACGTCACGCCATCCGGCGCACGGCACCCGTATTCAGGGGTCAGGGAACAGCCGCTGCTCGCGACTGCGGCCAGAACGGCGGCCACGGGAAAAATGGGGCGTCGGTTCATTGTTTGTTGTCCTTCCCTTCGTTGAGCCACGCCATGAGTTTCTCGGGTGTCAGGTAGCCGCGGTGGACGCGACCATCGCCGCTGATCAGCACGGGCGTACCGGTCAGGCCATGTTTCTTTGCGAACTCACGGACAGCGGCCAGCGCCGGACGGCTGTCGCAGTCCTTTCCATGCTTGCGGGTAATCCCTCCTGGAGTGACCCGGTTGTGCCGCCGCAGATCCGCACTGAATTTCTCGACGAATCCATCCTGCATCGCGTGCTGCAAGTTCAGTTCAGGCGACCCGCCGCAGATAATGTGATCGGCCAGCTCGTGCATAACCAGGTCGGACGAGCTCCAGTACTCCGCGTCGTTCTCCGGGCGGTACGTGGGCTTTTCCGGCGACAGGATCATGAAGCGCACGTCGACCGCGAACTCGTGCCCCATCCGGATGATGTTGCGGTTTTCGTCTTTCGTGCTCTTTACGTCGTGATACAAGCGCCGGCACCATCCACAATCGTTGGCGTGGAGAATGGCCAGCTTGGGCGCGTCGTGCGGCGCCAATGACTCACGCAGGGCATATTGCAGCGGCAGTGATTCCCACGGGATACGCCGCGCCGTGGTCACCTGGTCGATACGGCCCTGGGTGATGTCCTCATTGGTCTGCACGTCATAGATGCGGCCGAAGACCAGGTAGCGGCCGGTTGCATCGCCGTAGACAACGTTGTTGCCCATGACGATTTCGTACATACCGGGCAGCCGCGGCTCCGGGTGGATGTCGCGAATAGCGGTGTTGGGAAGTGCCTTACGCCACACCTCGCCATCGCCTGTATCCTCGGCTACCGCGACGGCGGTAGAGGCCAGCGCCAGGAGCGCCATCAGGGCGCCCAGCCATCGGTTCAGTTTCTGCGCCATGGATATTTCTCCAGTGTTCCGGCCTTCCTGAGTTCTTCTTCGGTGACCAGGGGACGACGGGGGCCGTCGGTATCGAAATCGGCCTCGTCGCCGATACTGGCTCCGTCCGTCAGTACGATGTCGGCCATACGAGCGGCATCAACCTCGATAACGGGATAGGTTTCGTCGGCGCGCTCCAGATACCAGCGCGAGATGCGATCCAGGGCGGTACCGAAGCCTTGTGCGAGACCCTGTTCCATTACCTTGTTGGGATCGACCGCTGACACGATGCCAAGGGGGCTGGTGGTCATGGTCTGGTAGCTCTTCGATATACCCTCGCCGATACCGCCGGCGATGCCGGCCAGCAACGACCGCGCTATGAGGGCGCCTTGCTTGGAGATCAGACGACCACGCATGCCGGTTTTGCCGTCCTCGCCGGAGATATGCCCACGGAGTGCGGTCTCGATGATCCGGCCATCCTTGAGGACACAGGACAGCTTCTCGGTGCGCGCGTAGACACGTTCGCTGGAGATGTCGCCGTAGCCCGCAAGCACGACATGGCATGCCTTCACGCGGGAGCGGAATCCGTTGGGCAACCTGCCATGGTCCTTGAGCTTCACCACGAATGGCACCGGGTTGTTCTGTGATGCGCCGCCTGTCGGCGCGTCGAGGCCGGTAAGCAAAATGGCCTGCCCAAATGAGCCAGCCGGTATGTAGTTGTCGATATTCCGCGTCGCGGCTGCTTTCGGCGCTTCAGGTAGCGGAATGACCAGTTCGGTGATGGCCGTCGGTTGCTTCTGCTGTTGCATGGCCGCAGGGCCCGCCACCACCGGCCCCGTGGCGTTCGGTGGCGGGGGCAGGGCACCGAGCTTCGATGTCGCGCTGGAGGTGCCTGGCGGCGGCGGCAGGCTGGTGCCCGACGCGCTCACGGCCGTCGCACCCGGCAACGGGGGCAGAGTTGTCGACGTGCCACGCTGTTGTTTCTCTTCGGCATCAGCCTTCTGCTGGGTCTTTACCGCGTCCAGTTCCTCCCGGAGTTTCGTGAGACTATCCACCAACCCCTTGCGATCCTGCTTGAGCTCCAAAAGTTCTTTCTCGGATTTGGCAATCCAGATGTCGCGGGGGTCGGTAGGTCCGGGCGACTGGACTTTTCGCGCGATGGGCTTTTCGTCCGGCCGGCGCACGTCGCTGCGGGGCTGGAACGAGCTCCAGAGCGCCCAGAGCGCAAATCCAACCACCGCAAACACAATGCCCCCCAGGGCGGCGTATTGCCGCACCTTGAGCCGCTTGCTGTCGGGTACAGCTGTCTGTTCTGTTGTCATTGCGTACCGTCCCCAACTACCAGAAAGACCTTCGTACTCGATCCTGGGGCCAGTTCGTGACGATCAATGGCGACGGCCAGCACGCCGGTGCGGTAGAACTCCCGTTCATCCAGGCGCATCTTCTTGTCGTCTACGTTGGTGAGCTCGTACACCTCACCTTCCAGCTTGCCGCCTGTATAGCGGCTGAGCAGTACGAGCTTGGCTTCCTGCCACAATTTGATCTCGCGCTTGATGTCCGTCTGTGAGTAACCCTCCGGGGATGAATCCAGCGCCATGTGCCGAATGAGCTCGATCACGGTACGCTCGTACGGCATGCTGGTTTCCCAGGTCGTGGCTTTGCGCCGGTCTGTGCCCTTGGCACGTTCCGGCCGCACCAAGGTGACCGTCTCCGAGGGCATGTCCGTTGGCGCCATCACCAGGGTGTAGACACCGCCCAAATCGTCCTTGACGAAAATGGAGAACGAACGCGTGCGCCATCCGTCGGTGGGCTGCAGATAGATTTGCCCGGTGTCGGCATCGGGTTTGAGCACCACCTTGCCGTCGGCGCCCCACACCTTGTGGACACGGCCATCCCGTATCACGAGCCGGTTGGGCTCGTTGCCGGAAATGCGTACAGACGCGACGGTGCCGTCGCGAACCTCGACGAGCTGAGCCGCCAGGAGCGCCGGGCTACTGAGCGCCAGCGTCACCAGAAGCGGAGTCACCCACCGTCTTGTCGAACGGATGCTCATTGCTTACCTCCACAAATTCGGAAACCCACAGCCGCCCACTCTCGAACGTGTAGGTGAAGCGCCATGACCGGCGCACCTGAGACACCACCTGCTTACCCACAGTGGTAACGAAGTCGCCGCTGATTACGGTCTGGAACTTCTTCGGCTTCGATTGATACTCGATCGGGTAGAAGATGGTTGATGAGCTGTTTCGCTTGAGGCGTTCGGCCCCCACATCCATCCCTGCCTTCGTGGCGCCGTAGGAGCCAGGCGCCACGTAACGCATAAAGATGTCGACATTCCCATCAACACTCTTCGGTGTGACACTCAGCACCAGGGATGAGAGATAGCGCGCCATCTCCTCCAGGTACTCCGGCGATACTTCCCCGCCCTTGACCCAGAACGGGCGCTCAATAGTGGGAGGAACCACTAGAGTCTTTTCGGTGGTGTCGACACCGTTCACAAACACGGCCAACAGGATGTTTGCCGCGAGCAGACCAAAGGCCATGCGCTGCCATCGGGCCTTGCTCGCGGTCGCTTCATCCTTCTCGCTTTGGTAACGATCGCGCTTCATCCGATGAACTCCCGCACATCCGAGGTCGGCGTCCGCGCGAACTTGAACCACGCTTCGGTCGGTGTGTACCAGTACAGGGCGTGCCTGATCAGCTGCTTCCCGCCTGCGGCTTTGATGCGTGCCAGCGTATGCATGGCAAAGAAGCCCATTACGCCCCCCAGAACGATATTGATGAAGCTGGGTGCGAGCGCGAGCACCATGAATACCGGGCCCAGAAACGTCCATGCTTCGTCCGCATCCCAGAGGAGATACATGGGCGGGTCGTCCAGGTGTTTAGGGATGATGTGGCTTTCGTCGTTTTGCATGTCTCTTACACGACGGCCGTGATGATGCCGTTGATGACCGCGACGCCCAGTGAGGCACCAAGCACGATCCACATCAAGCCACCAATGCCAGCGACCTTGAACGTTACTGCCGTGGCGGCGAGGCCGCCCAACAGGGCGATCACAGCGATCAACTTACCGCCAGTACCCTGGAGCAGACCCGTCAACCATTCGAGGATGCCATTCAGTTCGGAACCGCCCGTACCGGCCACCACGGTGCCGGCAAACAGCCCGACCACCATTGCCAGAAGGATCGGGTAATACAGTCCGTGAGTGGGCTTGGGATTCTTCGTGATGCTCATGTGATGCTCTCCTAGCGTGGGTTGGTGAAAAGGTGGATTTCGGCGCGACGGTTCTTGGCGCGTCCCTGAGATGTATCGTTGTCCGCGACGTAGCAGCATCTGCCCTTGCCTTCGACGCGAACTGCCTGGATGCCAAGATCACGCAACACGGCGGCAACGTTTTCAGCCCGTTTAAGCGCAAGGGAGTCGTTGTAGGCCTGCGGGCCGATATCGTCGGTGTGACCTGAAACGACCAATGACTTGATCGATAACGTCGGCCAGACATTGGCCGCAAAATCGGCGAGCTCGTGCTTGTGTTCGACCTGGAGGCGGGCGACATCAAAGGGGAACCGCAGGATAAGAAGTGGCATCAAGGTTTCTGATGGTCGTTTTTCGTCGTCATCCGCGCCGCTTGTCACGCCGCTCTCTTCGCCGGGGCGTTGATTCATCCGTTCCACGGCCTCTGGTTGATTCGAGGTAATGGCGGCCAAGGACACGGATGGGTTACCCACGAGCGGTGTGCCGGCCATGGAGGGTAGTGAGCCGGTGACAGCGGTACCGCGTTGTGTGGGGCGGTAGGGAGTCTTGGGCGTTTTCGTTGGACATAACTCGCATACCACGTATTTCCCAACAGCGGTTTGGGCAATACCAAGTCGCCGTGTCTCTGAGTCAGTGACTTTGCCCAGCTGCACCGCGCAGCCCGTCATTAGCGCGATGCACACTGAGCTGATCAGCAATCTTGTACGCATAGGCCTCCCGTCGCCTTTCGGCCTCTTTCGATTTCGCCGTGCCGGCGTTATAGGCGCCGACAGCGTTCCATGTGTATCCGTAATGGGCGACATTGCCGGCGAGTATCCAGGCACCAACATGCACGTTGAGGCACGGCTCCCATAGATGTTCCTCGTGGATGCCATGTCTCTCCAACAGCGGAAGCCACCAGGTATTGATCTGCATGACGCCGATATCCCGGGTTCCGTCGGTATTGCGGCCTTCCGCAGTCGCATCCATACCGCTTTCCTGCGCCGCTATGGCACGAAGCAGCTCCTGCGCGACACCGTAACGTTGCGCCGCGTCGACAAAGCATTCGTCGAATGCCGCGCTCACTGCGGGCATGAGGATCATCAATGCAGTTGTCGCCAGAGCTGCCTTCAAGCCGTCGTCTCGAATTAAGTCCGCGCCCCGAGGGGCGCGGGTGGAGGGTGTCGCCGAGGTTCAGCGAACCGCGGCGCTGGCAATGTGCGGCAGGGGGAGAGGCGTGAGAAGGCGAAATTAGGTCGAGTTGCGGTCGGGATTAATTAAACGGAAACGCCCAGCGAGTGGCTGGGCGTTTCGCATTGGAGTCGGAGTAAAGGGTAGCGACGTCCGGCGGCTGTGGAGTAGCGGACGCGCATGCGCGAATTGGCCCCCTCACAATGGCCTCAAGGCCCTCCCGTTTTGGCCCTGCGCTCATTGCCAACCTGGTCCCGGGGGCGGCAGGTTTGGATGTGCCTGGCACGGTTTCCCGCACAAAGGGACTCCGCCAGCGTTCCGGTGGCGGGCGACCGGCGTGTTAGAACGAAGGCCGGTAGCCTTCCCGGAGACGCCTGGGACGATTCCAGGCATCTCCGGGAAGGCTACCGGCATCACACGCGCCGGCTGAATGCACCCCCTCCGTGGTGTGCCCCTTACAGGCGCACGTCGTGCGCCCCGTTTTGCTTCTGGCAAAACGTCAGACAGAGAGATAGGAATAGGCGCCGGTTCACGGCCAGCGCGAAGTTGAGCGGCCTCCAGTTCCAGAGGCTTGTTGTTGTGTGGGCCGCGGGACCGGGGCGAAATGCCCTGCCCCTCTTCCCGGTCCGAAGGGGCTATGGCGCCGGCGTGCGCCGGCAGGGTGCCACTGGTGCCGCAGTGGCCACGGGTGAGACCGTATTACTTGACAGAGTCTAACAGACTCCGAAAAAAGAAGGGCCGCCCGAAGGCGGCCCGAGGTTTACGCGGCGAGGCGTCTGGCAAGCTCGACCTCGATGCTGTCCCCGTCTTGGTTCAGCACATCGAGACCGGTTTCCGGCATGTCGCCCGAGGTGGACTGGGCGACGGCGATCTTCTTGGCCATGAGGCTGAGGCACGTGGTTTGCGCCGTATCCGCATAGCCGAGAAAGACCACATCGACCGGCAGCTTTTGGCCGATGCGCCAAGAGCGCCTGGCCGCCTGCTGCAGGGTGTACACGTTGTACCCCGTCTGCATGAAGGCGATGGTTGGGAAATCCAGGAGATCGAGACCTGTCTTCACCAACTCCGGGTTCGTGACAAGCACATCGATTCCCCGTTCCACCTGCTCCATGATCCAATCCTCCCGGCGGGAGGTGTCCACGGATGCCTTCAGCACACCGACTTTCAAGCCAGCCTGCTCCAGCAGAGCTTTCAATCTGCCTGAGGTATCCCGCATACCGGTGTATACCGTATACGCCAGCACACGGCGGCCGCGGGCCTTCTCCTTCCTGCATAGGTCGATCAGCGCCCGTTCTTTGGGCGTCGGCTCACTTTCGCCGTACACCGACCCGGCGAAGGCGAGAAGCGCCCGCGTCCGTGGGTGTTTCACGACCTCCTCCCGGAAACAGGTGTCGGGCCATGCGAGAAGCGTGTTGAGCACCACCCCCAGCAGGCTGTTGTCCCGTTTGCGCAGCGCTTCCTTCAGCTCCGCCGTGAGGGTCGACGCCAGGTAGTTGTAGCGTTCGGCCTGCTCCGGCCCCATCGCCACGTCCACATAACGCTCCTCGTACGCCGGTAGCACATCGGCGCCAATGTCCTTGAGCTTGAGGAACACCGTAAACGGAAGCACATAGCGGGCGATTCCCTGTGGACCAAAGCCTGGGGCCTTCACCGTGCGTACCGTGACCTGCTTGCCACGAGATGTACGGTGAGAGTCGCCTTCGGTCTCCTTGTAGATGTCCTTCAGGATACCGTGCTGCCGCATGAACTCCATGGCCGCCGAGCCGAGGCTGCCACGACCGTTGGGACGGAAGCCATCCTCTACCATCCGTTGGGGCATGATCCGCCACAGCAGAAAGAAGAGATCGTCCGCATAGCCTCCCATGAGCGTGCCGGTCAACAACAAGACCTTGCGCACATGGTTGGCCAGGACGCCCATGGCCTGTCCCTGGGCCGAGCCCTCGTTCTTGAACTCGTGGCCTTCGTCCACAATAAGCAAGTCGAAGAAGCCGCGTGGCAAATACCGCTTGATGAACTCCGTGGGTTGATATCCGCCTTGCCCGAAGTTGAACTCGAGAGCCGCCAGCCTGCGTTCAATACGTGCCGCCTGGCGATCCGCAAACATCAGTTCGCCTTCTTCGTCCATGAGATTCACAAACTCATAGACGTTGTCGGACAGCATCTCCTCAAGCGCCTCCTCGCCAAACACCGACATCAGTCGTTCCGCAGACTTCGGCCCGATGGTCGGAATCTGAAGCAGCGCCTGGCGTACCAGATCGCGACGACTTTTCGGCTTCCCCGGCCGGATCAATGTCCACAATGCCGCCCCGCACTCGGGACAGGTGCGGCGCACATCGTCAGGGAAAGCCGTCGGCGGCACGGGGTCGCCCTCGCTATCCGTCAATACGTGCCCGCAATCCGGACACGCCGCGACCTCAGTTGTTTTGATAAAGGATGGCGAGCGCTCGTTACCCTCCTCAGTGAACCGTCGCGTGTGCCGCTTCTTTACGGCAATAGCCGGCTTCCAGTGGAACCCCATCCGCATACGCACACGACCGAGAACGAAGAACTCCGGTTCGTCCGACGAGGGCGAGCCGATCATTCCCCGCATCGCGATGAGCTTGCGAAGCGTATCCGGGCCGTTGAGTACCCAGACGCGCGCACCCGCGATGGTTTCCCGGATCTCGCGCCGCCACTTGTAAACCAGGTGGGGGGGCGATATCACCAGGAAGCGCCGCGCGCCTTCGGCATGCATGACAGCTGCAGTGCCGATGGCCATCATGGTCTTACCGGTGCCCATTTCCGCATTGATGATTGCGGCCGGTTCGCCGGCATTGTTGAGCAGCTTGACCACAGCCTGTACAGCGTCGCGCTGCGCGTCGAATGGCTTGCGCACCAGGCCGTCCATAACCAAATCCCGGAACGGGTCCGGCACGCCGTCATGGATGGGTGGATTCTGGCGGGCGACCGCCTCCAGCAACCCATCGCCAAAGTCTTCGACGAACTGCGACAGTGAAATAACGTTTTCCATGTAAACCTCCGGCATAGTTGGCGCCGGAGGCACACCCCCCCTGCAGGGGAAGGTGATTCCCCGGCAGGGTTGAAGTTGATGTCGAACAAGGACCGGGACCCGAAGGTCCGCCTCTCTTCCCGATCCGGAGAGGCTTACAGGCGCCGGCGTGAGCCGGCAGGGTGCCACTGAACCGCAGTGGCCACGGTGTAAAACCGCCTTTGGAGGGGCGGGTAAGTTCAACGCTCTGGCATGGCTTCGAGCGCGGCTTCCAGAGCCTGATCGATGTCCTCCCAGGCCACTGAACCACCGTGCTCCTGGCCGTGTCGGTAGACCTCCACAAGCAACACGGCCGCACGAGAGGCGGCGTCCTGCCGGCGGAGTGCCTTCATCGTCATGCTCTCCTTACCGTATCGTCAGCACATCGCCGAATGTCGCACTGCCAGGCGTGAAGTCGATGGCGCGGATCACCGGAACGAACCGATCAAGGTGGATGCGGGTTTCCCGAACATCCCCGGTTCGCTCATTGACCTCGTGCTCGACCTTGATGTCCTTTTCCTTGTGGGTGTCGCCACGCACCAGCAGAGTCCTCCCGTCGTTGGAACGGACCGCACCGGAGATCTGTCCGGCCGACAGGGCCAGCGCCAAGTGCCACCGCGACAATGACCTCAGCGGCCGGCGGTGTTCCCGCGCACGAGACTGGAACGTCGTAGTGAAGCGGTCCCACAGCGTCGGCCCGGCGTTTCGGGTTTCCTCACCCAGCTGACGAGGGTCGATCCGCATGGTGAAGAACTTCGGGTCACCTTGCGGCGCCGAGGGGACGACGTAAAGCTGATCGTCCCAAGCCTCGGGCAATGCAGGGGCCTCCTGGTCCCCGGCGCCGACGGCCGCCAGCAACTCGCGCGCCTCCGTGTCCACGCCATCGGACACAGGTTTGCGCACGCCGAACACCACCACCTGCTTGAACTGATCGGTAGATGCCCGGAACACCTGCACCGACGAGCAATGTCTGGCAACCCATGTGGCAAACTCCCGATCAAGGGCGTAGTGCGGAACGATCAACACCAGTACCCCACCGAATTGAAGCGTTCCGATGGTCCGCTCGTAGAACAGCTTTTCCAGCCGCTTCCTCCCTTTCCACTTTGATGCGGACGCTGCGGCCTGATCGGAGACCAGATCGCCGTAGGGTGGGTTGAGCCAGAGCAGGCCGAAGGATCGCGGCTGGATGACCGTGTCCATCAGATCGGCGTGGATGCACCGATTGAGAAGCCTCTTGGCGTGGTAAGCCCGTTCCTCGTTGTATTCCACGCCGAAAGTCTCCAGGCTCCCCTTCCCCAACGCCACGAGGTGATGGGCCGCTTCCGCCAGCGCCACCCCCTCGCCACAGCACGGGTCGAGAATCCGCATCGGCCGGTCTGAGGGCGCTACCGCGGCCAGAATGCGCGCCGTGGTGTCCTCGTCGGTCGGGTAATACCCGTTTTTTATGAAATTGCGCGCAAGGCGCTGGAACATGAGAGCCATGTTTAATCTCCTTGGTTGAACTCGGGGAAAACGAGGGAGACGAAGCCCCGCAGGGGGCTTGCCTCCCTGCGGGGACTGGCCGGTATGAGCGGCTGTTGGCTAAATGAGCCCGCGTTCTGCGAAGCTCGTGGTGTCCGTGCCGCCAACCACGATGTGGTCGAGGACGCGGATGTCGACGAATGCCAGCGCCTCTTTCAGACGGCGTGTAATCGATTCGTCTGCCCGGGACGGTTCCGGCACGCCAGAAGGATGGTTGTGCGCGATGATCAGCGCGGCTGCATTGTGCCGTAGCGCAGCCTTTACAACCTCGCGCGGGTGTACCGAAGCGCCGTCTATCGTTCCATAAAACAGTTCCTCGTACTTAATCAACCGGTGACGGTTGTCGAGAAACATCACCGCGAACACTTCCTGTTCCCGCTCGCCGAGTTTCAGCATCAGATAACGCCGGGAGGCGTCGGGAGAGGAAATGGTCACGTTTTCCGGATCGGTGCGATACGCCAGGCGCTGCTCCAGAACCGTACAGGCATATTTGATTACCTCATCATCGGACAGCTCGATGATCGAGATTTGCTGAGTCATAGGACACCTCCACAGAATGAAGCCGGAGGTGCCCCCTGCCGGGGTACACCATACCCGGCAGGGTTGATTCAATGCCGCTGACGCACTACGCTGGCGGCATGGAAAAGTTGAAAGTGATACGGGGCGAACGAAGCCTTCTGGAACAAGAGCTCGTAAGGGCTTTGTTCACAGGGGAGACTGAAACGTTCGACCGCATCAATCTGCGGCTCTCAGACAAAGCCAGTCTCAGCCTTTGTCAGTCTTCACGCGCTTCAAATCGAGGCGTGCAATCAACTCCTCATCAATCAGACGAAGAGCCAGCTTGACGTCAGATTTTCCCTCACGCGTGGAAACGCGTGCGTTCAAGGCCTGTTCGCGCCGCTGAAGAATTTCTTCCTCAGTGGCGGCTTCGAGCCAGGCGATAAACGCCTTGATGGTTTCTTTATCCATGGTGTTCTCCTGGTTGAACCGGGAACACCACGCCCCGCCGGGAGGTGCTTCCCCGGATGGGATATCGATGATGTCAAACAAGGACCGAGACCCGGAGGTCCGCCTCTCTTCCCGATCCGGAGAGGCTTACAGGCGCCGGCGTGAGCCGGCAGGGTGCCACTGAACCGCAGTGGCCACGGGGGTTCAAGCGGCCTGGGCCGTGATCTCGCAACTACTTTCGATCTGAAGACGCCCACTCCTGACCAGAAATGAGACCTCCTGTTCGATACGTTCACGGTTGGACAGGTCGATCGCAAACGCACCGACACAGAATCCATCCAGTCGGGTCAGACAGCCCATCTCATCCAGGTGGCTGAGCAGCAGATCACGCCAGTGGTCGAGGACGGGCACCCATAGGGTCTGCTTAAGCAGTTCCCACAGCGCGCCAGTCAGATCATTCGCTTCGCTGTGGTGCAACAGCAGCGCGCGGCCGTTGGAGCGGTCCGGATCAACGGCGAGGCGGTCGTAGAGCCACAGGTGGATCAGTTCGCCGAACACAGAGCCGGTGCGACGCGCGGTCAGGCGCATCAATCGGTCCGTTCCAACCGATGGAACGCAGTGCGCGCCCTCCTGGCCGGGAGTCCCAATCCAGAATGACCGTATTCCCCCGTCACGCTCAGGAACGGACAAACGAGCCAGGAATTCCTGTATCGCCGTGTCCCTCCCCCAGACGGAGAGAAACCGCAACCCGGTTTCGTCGACAAGGTGGGCATCGCAAAAGACGCCGGGTACCTCAGGTAGTTCAAGCATGGTGCACCTCTGTATGTTGGGCCGGGACGCACCATGCCCGCCGGGCAGGTACATCCCGGCGTATGGGTTGAATGTGCGGGCTAGAACGGCACATCGTCAGTGAATGGAAAGACGATGAACCCCTTATCAAACAGCCCGGATTCATTGGGAATGAGCGCTTCGGTAATCCTGATCTCGCAGTCCGGATGACGCGACTGCAGGATTTCGGCACACCGTATAGCGCCATCCCTTGTGTAAGCATCCATGCATGTGTTCACGATCTCACCCTTCATCGCCACGTTCGTCTTGCCAGAACTGACTGAACACGGCGTCTCCGTTTGGCAGATGTTTATAAATCTCACACCCGCCATACCAGTCGAGCTTGAGAACTTCCGTCGCATCGGCTTGCAGCTCGGCATCCAGCGCTCGCAGGTTGGTCATGTCGAAGTTCCACTCCGGGCCGTTGTAGAGACCCAGGAGAAACAGCCGGACGTAATGGCTCTGCCCCGCGCAGCCCTTGGCGACATTGACCAGACGTTCGAGCGCCCGTATGCCGTGATTGAGAGCGTGCTTGCGGCGTTCCTCCCAGGCGGCGTGTTCCGCCGCGAGCTTGGTAAAGACGTTGTCCTGCGCGTTTGCGTTCATGGATGATCTCCTGTCAATGAAGGGTGTCGACGGAGATCAGCCGGATTGCCCCATTCGGAGCGATTTCCATCTGATAGCGTCGGCCACCAGCCAGAGCCACATAGGTGCGGCCGTCGATGCGCCGAAGCGCGGAAGCCGGGATCACCCGGACATGGCGAAGGTATTTCTGCATGGCATGTCTCCTCTGTGAAAGCCGGAGGCACACCACACCCCTGCAGGGGAAGGTGATTCCCCGGCAGGGTTGACGATTTTGTTGAAACAGGACCGAGACCCGGAGGTCCGCCTCTCTTCCCGATCCGGAGAGGCTTACAGGCGCCGGCGTGAGCCGGCAGGGTGCCACTGAACCGCAGTGGCCACGGCCCCCGGAGGGGCGGGTGTTGGGTTAGTTAATAATCTCGATATCGATTGCTGCTGGCGCCGTATCGCCCGAACCCGGTATACGGCCGTCGTACATGTCCGCATACCGTCGTTCAAGTTCCCGAAGATGTTCCATCGCTTCCGCAATTGAACCGGACTTTTCAACGCGGCATATTGCGTCAATCACGCCATCGAGCCTGCCGAACACCTCAGCGCGTTCGACTGGGTCAGTTGTTTCGACCCATTGACCATGTCTCATGACAACCGAAACTCCACGTCGCATGTCCATGTCCTCACGCAGCCTTCTGGAACAGCCTGCCTACCGGCTGGAACTGGTACCCCAATTCCTTCAGGCGAGTGGCCTGCTTGCGAAGAAGAGAACGGTCCACCGTCGGATCGAGTTTTACCTTGTCACCAAGCGGCCAGATATCACCAAACAGCTCCGCGTCCTCGTCAGGCAACGCAGTGACGGTTTCCGGCTCTGGCTCGGCCTCGACGACTGTGGCTGCCAGTTCCTCGACGGTGGTATCGACATCGATGAGTGCAATCGCCTCGACATCGGCCCTTACCTCCACGATAGAGCGCCCACCGATGACGAAAGAGGCCGGATAGATTCGAGAGATGGTGAATTCTCCCGAATACACCCCTGCATCAAACTCCTCAATGCCACGCTTCACGGCAAATTCGCCGATCTCGGTATTGAGGCGACCTACGTTGAAAGAGCCGTTACGCCCGGTGATGGATCTGATTTGGACAGAACCTGATAGCTTGATCATGTCTATTTCTCCTCTTGGTTAAATTTCACCAAGGGAGTCCTCGCCCGAGGCGAGAACGCCCCGGCGGGGTTTACATGTGTGGGAGGTCGAACAAGGACCGAGACCCGAAGGTCCACCTCTCTTCCCGATCCGGAGAGGCTTACAGGCGCCGGCGTGAGCCGGCAGGGTGCCACTGAACCGCAGTGACGACGGCGTAAAAGCGATCTCTCCGCAGGACCGAAGGCCGGCCCTCTGGAGAGACGCCGCACAAGGCGGCGTCCCGTTTACTTTCCCTATTCCTCGCTCAAATCATCGCCAGCGGCGGAGAGGACGATTTCCTCGACCTCCAGCTCGATAACCTCAATGCCTTCAGTGCTCATGGTCGTCTCCTCCTCAGGGCTCGTGTGTAGACCGGGGTCTCCCCCCAACGCCGGCCCGCGACGTTCGGGGGAGACCCCGGCCAGAGGCCGGGGATTCGATCACAGCGTGATCGTCATAGCGACCACTTGAGCGACCATGAAGTACAGAACAAACATTTTCGGGGCGAAGATAGAGGTGGACATGGCGTTTTCTCCTGAGCAAAGCCGGAGAACGCCACGCCCCCTGTCGGGGTGAGCTATTCCCGGCAGGGTGGTTGAAGTTGATGTCAAACAAGGACCGAGACCCGAAGGTCCACCTCTCTTCCCGATCCGGAGAGGTTTCAAGGGACCGGCGAATCGCCGGCAAGGGCGCCACATTCTGGGCTGTGGCCACCACCGAAAATCGTCTTTCCGAAATGCTCACACGAACATTTTGGAAAGAGCCGGGGAGTATCCTCCCCGGCGGTCGTGTGACGAGTCAGGCGGCTTGCGGTAGCCGCCAAACCTTGGCCTGGCCATCGAAGCGGTAACCCTTGTTCTTCAGCTCCGCTTTGCGGGCCTCGAAGTTGGGATCATCCTTCGACAGGCTGACTTCTTCAGGCAGAAGGGCATCGACGTCGTCGTCAGTGGCTTCGGTGCCCGATTCCACCTCAACGGGTGCATCAGATACCTGCTCCGCCGACGTTTCGGCTTTCGCCTGGTAGACAGTCTTACCGTCAACCTTCACCCAGTCCAGGAGCAGAAGGCGGGCCTTCAGGCTGACGCCAGTAGTGCCCTTCTTGTCGCCCTTGTCGTAAGTGAAGACGTCGGTATACAGGTCACCCAGTCGGAAACCGGCGAGCACCTTGTGGCGAAGCGTCGTGCCGTCGGCAGCCATGCGCCCCTGATCGTTGATCTGGGGCATGAACTGCTCGATGACCTTCTTCGCCTCGGCACCGCTCACCCGGCAATCGAAACGGGTCTTCTGCGGGTCGTCCGAATCACCGTGAATGGCCGTGATGTCGACAGCCAGAAACGGCGCGCCTTTCTTGGGCTCGACAACCCGGGCGCGGTTCAGGTAACCGATGCCGCTGATGTGAAGATCGAAGTATTTGGAAGTGTTGTCGCTCATGGTGTTTCTCCTGGTAGTTGAACAAACAGGGGAAAACACCACGCTTGGTATAAGCGCCCGCACGGGGAAGGTGTCTCCCCGATAGGGTTGATGAAGGTATTGAACAAGGACCGAGACCCGAAGGTCCGCCTCTCTTCCCGATCCGGAGAGGCTTACAGGCGCCGGCGTGAGCCGGCAGGGTGCCACTGAACCGCAGTGACGACGGTTGAATGCTGCAATTTATAGACGAGCGTTTGTGCGCTCGTCAAGGACTTTTCGGCGCGCATGCTTCGGCGAAATAACGACGAACAGCCACCGCGAAATCGACCAGGTCGGGTTGCCGTTCCGTCGCTGCAACAAAATCCACAACACTCGCGCTTGGCGGAAGCGCGAGCACGATTTGCTGCACGCGCATACGCTGAGTGGAACTGAGAGCCAATCCCGCGCCCTGTTCGAATATTTGCGTCACCGCCGCCGCTTCGCCAGGCTCCATACTCATTCGCATATCCAACTGCCCCATCGCTGCTGCTCCTCCTTGTCATTATTGGTCAACGCGTACCCCGAGGCGCGCGAGTATCCCTTCAAGTTCGTCGTGACTGTGGAACTTGAAGGTTATGGTACCGTTCTTTGAGCCCTCGTCAAAGTCAAGTGAGGTGGGCGAGCCCACCGTTTCCCCTACGCGGCGCTCCAGGCGGGCGATGTCCGGATCACGTCTGTTTTTTTGCGAAACGGCATTGTTCTGTGTTTTGACCTGCTGTTCGAGTCGCCGCACGGTCCAGCCCTGCTCAGCGGCTGTCTGTGCCATCGTGATCTGCGCGTCTTTTGCAATCCCGGCAAGTACCTTGGCGTGGCCAAGGGTGAGCGAGCCCGAGGCGACCAACGCCTTGACCTGGGGCTCCAGGCGCGTGATGCGTAACAGATGGGAGACATGCTCGCGTTTATAGCCAAGGGCGTCGGCCACATCCTGGTGCGTAAGGCCTAGGACCTCGATCAGGCGGGCGATACCTTCGGCTTCATCAACGGGATTGAGGTTTTCGCGCTGAACGTTCTCGGCCAGCGCGAATAACGCGGCCGTTTTGTCGTCGATAGCGCGAATGACGACCGGTACGTCGCGCAAGCCCGCCAATTGTGCGGCGCGCCAGCGGCGTTCGCCGGCAACAATCTCATAGCTTCCGTCTGGCACAGGGCGGACGACAATTGGCTGTACCACGCCCTGGGTGCGTATAGATGCGGCGAGCTCCTGGAGGGGTTCGGCTGGAAACTCGCGCCGCGGCTGAAAGCGTCCACGTCTTAGCTGCTCTATTCCCACGCGCACCAAAGAACCATCACAGCGAGATAGTGGCATGCCCGTCTGGCTTGGCGTGGGATCGCGCATGTTGAGAGCTGTCCCCATCATCCATTCCAGGCGAAATATCGGCAGGCCGGAAATTTGGTGCAACCGACAAAGGCACGACCATCATTCTTGCCGCCTTTCATGGCGCGCAAGACCAATGTTCCCTTATGACATTCGGGGCAAGGATCGCCGACGGACGCTTTCGTTCCGACGGCCTTCTTCGTAGCCGTATCGGTTTGCGTCGAGTCGCCGTCCCCGTTTCTGAACACGAGCGCGAGCTTCCCGTTTTCGATGTGCGCATGCGAGTCGTATTTCTTGCCTTGTTGCGATTTCAAGCCGCGAAGCAGTACGGTCCTGCCTGCCAGCAACTCCAGCGCCTGGGACTCCGACAACTTCTTGCCAAACGACTCCTTCCACACGATGGCGCGGCAGGCCTCGCACTGCCACGCCTTTGGGGATTCGCTGACGGCGCCGCCGCACTGGCATTGGCCCGCGGCCTGCCCGCGCGGGCGCCCCGGTTTGCCGCCCTGGTCCGGCAAGGCTACCTGGCACTCAGGGTATCCTGAGCATCCCCAGAAAAAGCCGTTCTTACCCTTGCGCCGGCGCAGAGGCTTTCCGCACTCCGGACAAGCATGCTGCTGCACCGGCACACCACCAAGGTCGCCGTTCTGCTTGGCCCGCTCCACCATGGTGGCCACCCAGTCGGCCTGGCGCCGCACAAACGCCTCCAGGCTACCGCGCCCTTGGGCGATATCGTCCAGCGCCTGCTCCCACAGCGCCGTTGTACCAGGCTCCTTAACCGGCTCAGGCAGCGCATCGATGAGCGCCCGCCCCGTGTCGGTGGAAATCAGGTTCTTCTTCCGCTTTTGCAGGAAACCCCGTTCGAGCAGGGTCTTGATGATGCCGGCCCGCGTCGCCTCGGTCCCCAGTCCGGACGTTTCCTTGAGGATCTGCTTCAGACGCGCGTCGGTCACCAGTTTTGCCACGTTTTTCATGGCGGCGATCAATGTGCCTTCCGTGAACCGCGCCAGCGGCTTCGTCTGCTTCGCCACTGCCTCCGCCGCGGCAACGGGACAGGCCACTCCCTTGGTCAGTTGTGGCAGTTCCTGGTCATCAGTGTCATCGCTGTTGGGCTCTTCGCGGGAGAACTGGTACAGCGCTTTCCATCCATCGGCCACAACTCGCCTGCCAGTCGCCTGAAACATCTCGCCGTCGGCCGACAAAGAGACCAGCGTCTTATCGAATTCGTGGTGCGGGTAGAACTGTGCCAGGTAACGGCGACGGATCAGGTCATAGATCTGTCGTTCGCCGTCGTTCATACGCTGGACATCGCACGCTGATTTGGTGGGGATGATCGCGTGGTGTGCGGTGATCTTGCCGTCATCCCAGGCCTTGGAACGTAGCCCCCTGTCCGCGCTGGCGACGGCTGATGCAAGTTCCTCGTCCGATCGAACCATGGCATCCAGCACCGCAGAGGACTCCGCCAACATGCTTTGCGGCAGATAGGGGCAATCGGTGCGCGGGTAGGTGACGGCCTTGTGGGTTTCGTAGAGCGCCTGCACCGTATCCAGGACCTGTTGCGCACCCATACCGTACAGCCTGTCAGCTTCCTGCTGCAGAGTTCCCAGGTCATAGGGCAGTGGCGGCGCTTCGCGCGCCCGCTTGGTCTCCGCAGCAGCCACCACTCCCTGCTTGCCTGCCAGCCGCTGCGCCAGCGTGCGGGCCGCCTGTTCGTTGATACAGCGGCCCTCGGAATCAGCCACCGCCTCCGGCGGTACCCACTTCCCGCGGAAGCGCCCGCTGCCGGTGGCAAACGTGACCAGCACATCCCAGTACGGGACCGGCCGGAACGACTCGATGGCGCGGTCGCGATCCACCACCAGGCGCAAAGTCGGCGTCTGGACGCGCCCCACCGACAACACGCCGTCAAGGCCCCGCTCCCGGCCAAGAACCGTATAGGCGCGGGTCAGGTTCATACCGACAAGCCAGTCTGCCCGGGCGCGGCCCAACCCGGCCCAATAGAGCGGCTGGGTCTGCTCGCCGGGCCGCAACGCGCCAAGCGCTTTGCGTATGCTTACATCGTCCAGCGCCGATAGCCAAAGCCGTGTGACAGGCCCTCGCCACTGGCAAAGCTGCAACACCTCCCGCGCGATGGTCTCACCCTCGCGATCCGCGTCAGTCGCGATCACGACCTCCAGCGCGCTCGCCAGCAGCCCCTTGATGATTTTGAACTGCTTGCGCGCGTCGCTCTTAACCTCCAGCCGCCAGCTATCCGGCAGAATCGGCAGCGTGTCGAGTGCCCACCGCTTGTACTGCTCGCCGTAGCCCTCAGGAGGCACCATCTCAAGCAGATGCCCGAAGCACCACGTAACGGTCACTCCGCTGCCGTTGAGGCAGCCATCTCCTTTGTCCTGGGCGCCGAGTATGCGGGCAATGTCCCGCGCCTGAGACGGCTTCTCGCAAAGGAATAGGCGGCTCATCTCACTGCGCCTCCCACGGAAAATTGGCGGGAATCTCCAGTGGGGGTATTGTTGAGGATGCCAGTCTCACAACAACGCTTTCCAAAGGAGATCCCCATGAACATTGATGATACGGTGCTAAGAGCCCTCATAGAGAAGACACTCGTTCTTGAGCAGGCTGTACATGACGTCCTGGATGCATTGTCTGAGGACGGCCTTGACGCTGATACTGCAATCAGGCATTCACGGCGGCTCAAGGCAATAACACTCACAGCCCCAACACCTCAACCAGAGTCTTGAACCCGTTGCGTCGACGCCGTTGTCGGGTTAGCCATTGCCGCGATCCCGCCTCAAATGGAATTTCGCGCGCCGATAGCCAGGCCTGAAAATCCTCAATATGGTCTTCAACATATGCCGCTATAACGACATCAGCCGTGCCAGGCCCAAAGTCCGGCAACCGCACATCGGTTTCATCATCAGCAGGCAACCTGTTTTGACACGGGGCCTCCATATCAGGACTCCATCCCATCCGCCTCATTGCGCAGCACAAGCTCCCATCCGCCGTCGCGGGTGAAGCGCGCGATGCCATCGCGTTCCATGCGCCTGAGTTCTGATGCTATTCGAGACTCGTGCCGGGTCACCGAAACGCGGCGCCTGAGGGTCGATACGGGGACAGAGGCCCGAGCTAACGACAAAGCGGTTACCAGTTCAACGCGCAGCGAGGAGCTATGCCCGTTCATCACTGCTTCACCGCCTCGCGTAACACGCTGCCGGGTACGAAGCGCACAAGGCGGGATTCCGGCACGATGATGGGTTGCCCGGTTTGTGGGTTGCGGCCAGACCGTTGCGGTCGGGTTCGGGTGCTGAATGTCCCGAAGCCCGTGAGACGGACATCGTCACCATGGGAGAGGGCGTGGGCGATGGAGTTGATTGCGGTATCGACTGCTCGACTCGCGAGCTCCTTAGGCAAGTCGCAAGCCAACGCCACTGCGGTAGTGAGGTCGGTCTTAGTCAGCTTCTGCTTCATCAGCTGACTCCTTCTTGCGAAACTGAATGCTCTCTACGCGCGACAGGTCCAGATCGACATGGTCGGCCTGCACTTCGAGCCGGGCGCGCGGTTCACCGCTGTCTTTATCGGCCCACTCGTGATTAACAAGGGTTCCAGTTACCGCGACACGGGCGCCCTTGGGCAAAACCTTGGCCGCGACTTCAGCCTTCGGCCCCCACAGGTTCACATCCAGCCAGAATCCGCCCCGGTCCACAAAGCCTCCGTCGCCATCGGGCACGCTGCGGTCGAAATAGACACGCAACTGCGCCACGGCGCGCCGCTCGCCATCCACATCCACGTGCTTAACCGTCGGGGCTGCTCCCAGATTGCCTCTGCCTTTGAAATCATTCGCCATGCTGTTCTCCTTGGGTGATTTATGCGCTGGCAGATTTAACGGCATACCTGGCACGTGGCAATCGACAATGGCGACAGATTCTGAAAGTGATTACGTGGAATGCGTGTATGCAGTACGCAAACCGCATACACGACGCAGCTCTTGTCGGCATCGTTATGTCTCTACGGCACGCAGGCGGTCCAGGCGTTCGAGAAAGTCACGCAACCGAATGCGCTCATAGTCAGTTACGGCAAGCGCCATGTTCAGGTAGATCCGTCGCCTCTCGAATGCCAGCCACACTCGTCTCACATCTAACGGCACCTTATCCAGTACAGCTATTCCTGTGTCGGACGTGAGATCGAAGCTCACCGCGTTATGGCCAGCACGCCGCCACCGGTATCCGGTCAACGTTCTGTCCGAGTAGCGGGCAGGGTAGGCAGGCGCCGTCGGAAACCGCTCCCGGAATTCCTGCACCATATCCCGGCCCAGTTGCTGGAGCTTCGCCCGCCGCCGCTCCAGCTCTTCGAGTTGTGCCTTCGCCTCCCGGAGATTCCGGAACGGCAGCTCCAGAAGACTGATCCACTTCTCACTCACCCGTGCTTCCCCCTTACCCTTAAAGGGCCCTTTAGGGCCGTAACCTCTACGTCAGCAACCTGAAGAGGACGATACGTCAGCACTACACAGTCTCTTCGCCTGGCGCACCGGGAGCATCGTCGGTTTCAGTGGCATCTGCGGGGGTGTCTGCATCCTGTGTACCGCGCACTTTCGGCGCGTAGGCGGCCCGCAGTTCACCTGCGATGATTGGTTGCGGCAGTTCTCCCATGGCCTCACGAGCCTTCGCGGCCTTCGCTGTTCCCTGCACCAGGTCTTCGCGTGTTGCGCCCATGTAGCGGTAGCCCTTCGCTGCCTCATAGGCCGAGCGCAGCTGCTTACCGCCCTGAGCCAATAGCCGCTCGCTGGTCTGTAGGTCCATCAGGCCTACGTGCCGCGCGGTCAGCACGGCGCGTACCAGCTTGTCGAAGTCCGCCAGTAGATAGGCGCCATGGAAGGCATAGGGATTGGAGAAGTTCAGTTCGAGCCGCGCCGGCGCGAGGGATTGCGCCACAACCACGTTAACGGCCGGCGCGCCGGCGAGAACCTGCTCCACCGTGCCCTCCATCTCGTTCAGCTGGTCGCGCGCCCGCATCAGCTCACGCTCAATCTTCACCAGCCACCAGTCGGCGTAGGGGTCATCCGCCATGCTGCCGCCCCAGATGGGGCGCAGCATCGCAGCGAACCGCAGCAGGCCGACGATCTCGTGTTGACCGTCGGCCGCCATGCGCCCAAACACCAGGCGCTGCGCTTGGCGCGTCTGTATCTCCATGGTTGCCTGGCTACGCAGGGCTCCGGGGGCATCGGAACGGGGCCGTGATGCCTGTGCTTCACTGACTGCCTGTGTTGTCATGACATGCTCTCCTGTAGGTCGAGTTGTAGAGGGTAGGGACCGCGGACGTACCTGCGTTTTGCCCCGATTGGCCGAACCGTATCGGCGGGATGCTTGTGCCACGTGGCACACTTGGTCCGCTTCGCATCGTCACTTCGCAATTGACCGGTTGATGCTCCACGGGTCCACGCCTAAGCGCTCCACGACCAGCGCGCGCAATTGGTCTGGTGGTGTTCTCTTCCCACGCAGCGCCAGATAGAAGTGGGTACGGGTAAAACCAGCGGCATTTGCGGTTTCCTCAACACCCCAGCCCGCGAGTTTGAGCAAGAAAGGAACGCTCATTTCCAATGGCACGCCATTGCGGGCATGAGTGCGCAGCAATTGTTGAATATTTGCCTTGGTTGTTATCATCGTTATCACCCATTACGATTAGTGGTGAGGCGACGGGCGGCCCAAGAGGTATGCCTCGGTGCCTGTGCCGCACGGAATGAACACAGCGTCCCTTTTCCGCGCAGCTGGTAATGCTGCCCTCCGCGAGCCCGACGGATACCTCGGGTCCCTTGAAGGACGGCATGCCTCGATGGACGGCCAACCGCCCGTCGCCTCATTGCTCGTTTCACAGCTCCAATCCTCCGTTGTGCCACGTGGCACATCCTCAGTTGAGCATCGCCGGCGTTGGGGCCGGCAGCTCCAGCCTGGCGTACTTCAGCGCCTGCCGTATGCGGCCGGTCAGAAGGCGGATGCGCGAGCCCCGCCGCCCGTCGACCTCAAGCCGAAGCAGCTCCCACTCTTCGAGTTTGTGCAGCGCATTCCTCGCGCTGGCATTCGACATCCCGGTCGCAATCCCAATCTGCCGTTGGCTGGTCTCATGCCAAGCGCCGTCGGCGTAGTGGGTAAGCAGATGGTCGAGCACCAGGGCCACATTGAGGGAGACTGCGCTGTACCCATCCGGTGCGAGCGCCTGGCCCCAGCGTCCGTGCGTGAGGGCGAGCAGGGGAGTCAGACGACACTCCGGACCGGCGCCGCGGATGTGGTGCTCCAGCACATCAAGCACCCAGCGGCGGAAGGCCTTGGCGCGGTCGGTGCGGGCGAAGAAGCCGACGGCGTAGCAGCCACGGGGGCTGAAGATGCGCACCTTCTGCCGCCCGCCCGGCGTCTCCAGTTCGACCAGCGCAGTCATCTCCTCGGTGAACTCGTCGGCGTGGCGGTTGTAGAGCTTGTTGACCGGGGCCGCCACCTCCGCTTCGGACCATTGCGCAATAGTTGACTGTTGTGAAGGGTGACCCAGTTTGGTACCCCCCTTGCGGGTCGCGGGGCGCGGCTTATACCCCAACGCCAGCGCCAGATCGGCCGCCGAGAGCCACGGCTCCCCGTGCCGGTCGATGATGGCCAAAGGCGTGTCGCCGAAGGTCAGTGTGGTTGGCAGAAGTCCCATGCTTGCTCTCCCGTGGTTGTGCCACGTGGCACATCAATGCCTCTTAGGCTCTTCCAATTCCCGTAGCTGAGATCGCCGTTGCGCAAGTTGCGCCTCCAAAGCGCTGCGGTTGGGGGCTGTCCTGGGTGCTGCGTGCACCAACCGCTCAAGCGCGCGGATTTCGCCACGCAGTGTGCTGATCCGCACCGTGCTGTCCGCAGGCACATGGCTACCAGGGGGCAGCGGCGGTTGTACCGGACAGAACTCGCCGGATTTCACCGTCCCGCACAGCTTTGCGGTGTAGCCGACGATGTTGCGTACGGGATCGGATTTGTTGCGCAGGCGCTGGGCAAGCGCATTCACCACGTCCTGGTGGTCTTCAGGACGCTCCGGGAGGTGGTCTTTCAGGGCTCGCAGCACCAGCCGCTTGAGGTTGTCGCTGAAGTCTGGGGGCCAGTGGAGTAGGGGCACGGCATCACAGGCCACGGGGTTGCCCGTAGTAGTGGTTTTTTCTTGAATACAAAGATCACTACTACTACTACAGGGGCCACCGGCTTCAAGTTTCGGTGGGTTTTCTGCCTTCTGGAGGTGTTTTGGGCTGAAAATTGAACGGGTTCTTCTGGATTCCACCTTCCCTGATGTCGTTTCAAGGATGGCCGCAGTGTCGCCACCGCTAGCAACCCCCACTTCTGCACCTGAATCCTGAGTCTTGCTGTCGGCCAAAGGAGTGCCAACAGTGTTGTCACGCTCCGCTCCCGCACAGGAATCCTGAGTTATGTTGTCGGCTATTGGGGTTATTACAGTGTAATAACTCCCCGATTCCGGCCCGGTTTCAAATTTTGAAGTCGGTTCCAGTTCACCAGTTTCAAATTTTGAAACCGGCTCTGGCCCCCTGGTTTCAAGATTTGAAACTGGTTCCGCCGACTTCAAATCTTGAAGCCGGCTCTTGCGCTCCGTTATCACGCCAGCAAAGAAGCGTCCGGCTCCCGCCTTGGCGGACTGAATGGCTTCCATGCGCTGGGCTATGGGATCTACGGGTTCCAGCGGGTCGTGGCCACGGTGAATGTCATCGTCGATGGCGGCCAGTACGGCATGGGCTACGCGCCGGGCAATGCGGTCAAAGTGCCCGGTAGCCGCCTGCTCCAACAGCGCCATGTACCCCGCATCCAGTTGCGTCACTTGCGCCAGTGAGGCCGGCTCCGAGTGCAGCGCGTGCACCGCACCTCGGAATCGTCCCTGGGCGTCACGCACTTGCCTGCACTGGCTGATCCAGCGCGTCATGCGCAGGATGGCGCGGTCGCGCACGATCGTTGTCGTGGATTTCCCCAGCTCCCGTGCGGTCATTTCGATGCTTGGGAGCGGCGTGACCCCGTAGGGTTGGGAGCGTGCTTCCTGGAGCAGGTACAGCATGTGCACTTTGGTGCTGTCGGGCAGGATAGGGTCCCTGATCAGAATGGCGGGGTAGGCGTCGTGCCATACCCCGGTAAACAGAACGCTGTCCTGCGGCTCGCCGGTGGACGCGCCGCTCAACAGTCGTTGAGCGGCCATTTCCACCAGCGAGCCGACCGAGTTGGCGTCAGGTGTCTGAACCGTCATGATCAGGTCCGGAGGCCTACGACGTGGGCGCTGGCTTCGGCGCCGTCAGACCATGGCACGGTTGCCACTTCATCGTTGTCCGCGCCACACCATCGCTGGGTGACACGCCAGATCAGCCGAAGAGGCAGGCCAGTTTCTTCGGCGAGTTCACGCCAAACCGCAGGGGTCGCAAGGTTTGGCTCAAGTCGCAGTTTCTCCCAAGCGAGCCACACTGCCCGGGCTTCATCTTCGGTCGGCTCTGGAGGGCGGCCGACACCGGGCGGCGCGCCCAGGACCCGCCGCGCGAAGGTGTATTCCTTCACTCCCATTCCGAACAGCGCCTGCATCATGTCGGAGGGCGCATCCAGTTGGATGAACTTCATACGCAGTTGCTGGAGCTCAGCCTCACGATGGATTTGCCCAACCACAGTCCAGAAGGCCTCTCGATCCAGCTCGACCCGTAGGACGTGACCGGAGAGCTTGCGCTCAAGGTTGGTCAGCTCGGAAATGGTGATGCCCTTCAGGGCTTCCGCTTCGTTTGGTCCGATCCCCATGTCGCGCAGCGCCGACCAGTCGCCTTCACTCATGCAGGACGCTGCGTATCGCAGCACGGCGTGCGTCAGCTCGAATTCCTTTTTTGCCATGGCTCACCCCCACACCTTGCCGTTGGCGGCCTTATGGATGGCTCGATACACGCCAACCAGCTCCACGAACATGTCCCACGCCCAGTCGTGCATCTTCGGCCACAACAGAGGTCCGAAGCCGGGGAGGGTGGCCATTGGGATAAGATCCCAAACGACGGGGGCGCGTTCGTCTTCGATGAAGGCGTGCCACTGGAAGAATTCCCAGTTGCCGGCGTGTTGGATGGCCTCGTCAAACGGGGTATCGCGCCATTCCTGTGGCAGGTGAATGCCGGCGCGTGACTCGTCCGCAAACTGCTCGGATATCTGAGCCAGTGTCCACCACAGGTAGACCAGATGCCGGACGTGCTCGTCAGAGACAGAGATGAGGTTGTCGGATGGCATGAGGGATGTCGGTCCAACCAGATATCCGACGCCGTCGGGGATGGGATGAATGATTTGGTCGCCCATCCGCGCGAGCACGGCGATATCCCTGGCCAGCTTGGCAGCGCGCTCGCGCAGGACCGGCAAGTCTTCGGCCGGGACGGCAGTGGGAGGCTGACGCCCCGAGGTAGGAGCCCTGCCCGGGGTTTCTTTTTCCTCAGACTCACCGCGGTGCTCCTTCCGCCCGGCGATTTTCTGGGGCGGCTCGGGTTCTGCGTTGCCTGCAGGTTTGCCGGAAGTTTGGGTTGGTGCTGCTGGCGATGGTCTGGTTCCCGCCGTGTCAGGGTGCCCCGGTGTGGCAGGTTCCTGTGCATGCTTTTGCGGCTGTTCGTCCCCGTCCCTGTGCGCGGCCGTTGGTCCCTCAGACAGGGCGCGGCCGTCCAGGGCTGCCCCCATCAGCAGGCTGGCACGCTGCACGTCGATGTCCGCGGTGACTGAGAGTTCGGTTTCCAGGTCTCGGCGAATCGCGTCGAGGTCCAGATGCTCCGCGTCATAGCGGGAAAGGACTTCGACAAACACCGACTGAGCCATGTCGTCGGCGCCCAGATCAAGTGATTTCCAGCATTGTCCGAAGGACCGATCAAGGGTCTTGATGCGTTCGATCTGAGGGCGGCCCATGCCGGTTTTCAGGGCGGTAGGGATCGCCTGATGGAGCACGTCGACTGCGTAGTCAAACCACGCAATCAGTGGTTGGCTGATGCTATAACCCTTCTGCTTGAGGAGAGCAGCCAACCTATTTGATGAAAGACGCTCGCCTGCCTCTTCTTCCAATAGCCGCTTCAACTCCCTGATAGCCAGCGCCCGATCAATAAAAACCAAGTCGCCCCGCAGGTCGTTCTCTTTGAGGTGCCCGAGGAGGGCGTCGGATTCGCGGGTCCAGGGCTGGAACAGGCAGTGAATACGCTGGAAGCGCTCTCCGCCGGTTTCGGCGAAGAGTTCTTTCAGAGCCCGCAGGCGGGTGTTGCCACCCTTGAATACCATGTATTGCGGCGCACCCGGGCGCCGGGTGATGGTCAGCGGCTGGTCCATCTCGCCGGATGCGATCGATGCTTTGATCTCCTGGTATTTGTCGTTAGGCGACCGGCGCGGATTGCGGTCGTAGTAGTCGATATGATCAATTTCGACGATCATCGGCGTCGCCGTGATCGGGTCCTGGGGCGCGATCTCGCGCTGTTGGCCGAAATGCGGCTGCGTGAGCATTTCCACCAGCTGGGCGTCAGTGGGGCGTCGCTTGCTCATGACCGCACCTCCGCAAATTGCGTTAGAATCCCTTGCTGTGAGCATGGAATAAGGAGGTGTTTATGGCTCTCGTACCTTGTCGCGAATGCGGAAGAAGCATCAGTCATACCGCCAGGGAGTGTCCTGGATGCGGTAAGCTGATGCCGAGTCTGAGAAAGCGGCAGCAATACATTCTCATCCGGTACGTGATACCTATCACGATCGCCGCCATCCTGATTGCCTATGGCTGGTTTGTACTTCTGCCTGAGTTTTTGGCCGAGTTGAAGCACTAAATCGACAAGTATGTGGATATCGGCCTCTAGCGTGCGCCGACGCCAGAAGTACCGTTGCGCAAGGTTTGGCGGACTGATGTGAAAACGAATCTGGCCACGGAAAAACATACCCCGTACAACCCAGTAATAGGTGAGCCGCCGTTTTTCGTTGGCGATATCTTCTTCCAGCAAAACATCAAGCGATGCCGCGACCTCCAGTGGCGCAACGAAGTAGACGTAAGGGGGGGCGCCGCTCCAGCGGTGTCCCTCACAGGAAGCGACGGTCCAGAAAACTCCGGTGGCGTTCATGGCATCCACCAAGGGGCGGATGCCAGGTTCGATAACTGGATTCATTTCCGCACCCCCATACGTCTTGCCCAGGACTCGATTTCCACAGCCGTTGGGCGGCGGCGCTGGCGCTGAACATCTACCACTTCGGCGTTGCAGCGCTTTGCACGGGTTTCCGCGCCCAGGGCTATCTGTGCTGCCTCGTCATAGTCACAGGCGACAACGGTGAGCTTGTGGCACATGATTTCGCCGTCTTCCGGCCAACACACTTCCACCCTGAAAAGAGCGGGGGGCTGGTCGCAAGGGATCATTATCGGGGTCTCGCCCCCGAACAGGTCCGGATGAAGCGGACCGGGAATGAAGTCGAGGTTTTGCATGTCACACCTCCCCGAGATCAGTGGGGAGATCGACGTGCGGGAGCAGCTCATGCACAAGGCTGGTCATGGTCTCCAGCGCGCAAGCCGTCGAGCCCCGGCGCTGCCGTTCCCAGCGGTGCACCGGAACGCGGGCGGTGGCAGCCTCGCGGTAGGCGACCGTACCGGGGACCATTGTTTCGAGGATCGAGATTGCGCCGCGGGAATCGGCGAATGTGGCCTTGCGGAGGCTGTCCGCCACCCGGCGCGCGTCCACGGTGTGGTCCATCCGGTAGATGATTCCGTACAAATGCCCGAGCGGAGCGCCCAGGAATTGCATGGGGCGCAACCGATCCAGCATTCCGAGTGTGCCGCGGGCGAACTCCCGGGCTGACAGGATTTCGGGAGGGATGGGGGAGAGCAACAAATCGGCGGCCAGGACGCCCACGTCCTGAAGGGGGCCGACGGCGCCTTGGGTATCGATCAGCACGATGTCGTAGCCGGTCAGCCCCTTGAGGGCATGCTTCATCCGGACACGGCCGTCGGGGGTATGGAGCACCCAGTTTTCCAGGCTCCCGTCCGGGTCGTCGGAAATGACGATATCCAGGTTGGTGACAGCGGTCCGGCTGATGGTGCCCTCTACGGACCCGCCGGTGACGAGGTGGTGGAGGCCTTCGGGAGCCCGGGCCTCAATGGGGTAATACGAGCTCAGGGTGGGTTGGATATCCGCATCCACCAGCAACACACGGTTGCCGGCGTCTGCTAGTATCCCGCCCAGGTTTGCGGTCAAGGTCGTTTTTCCGACCCCACCTTTGGTAGAACAAACAGTTACGACGATCATGACACCCTCCTCTTGGCTTGAGGGAGGGTGTTTCAGTGGGGTGGAAGGCCTGTTAGGTCGGGTCGGATTGAAAATCCGCGTGTCGACGGTTCGATTCCGCCCCTGGCCACCATTTTCCCCTTTCCCGCCCGCTTGCTGCGCATCCGCGCAGCGGATTCCCATGTTGCGGCCGATTTTCTCTCCACTATCCCCATGGCCGATCCCGCAGATCGGCGCCGTGCGTTCATCCGGCTGCGCCGTCGCAGGTAAAAAGGGGGCGCGGCGGGCGCCATGCTGAATTTGCGCACCCGAACACCAATGGTGATGCATCTTCGCTTGCTTACCCAGGGTGCTAAGGCTATTTTGTAACAGCCGGTCGCCTCGTGATCCCCAATGAAGTGACCGACGGATTCGCAAGGATGTAATGGATTATTAACGCGAAGTGGCTGCCCGGCAGCCATGCTCCGGATGGACAGGAAGGTAGTTCCATGATTGACGAAATGGATCGTCAAGTGACTGCATGGATAGCGTCCGCGCTGGATGGCGTGGAGGTGCGTCTGGCTGCGCCGGCGCAGATGGCACAGGACAAGTGCATCGATCTCTATCTGCTCGACCTCCTGCCGGCTGCCCCCACCGCGCAGGGAAACGCCAAACTCTTTCAGCTTTCCCTGCGTTACCTCATTACCGCCTGGGCCGAGACGCCGGAAGAGTCCCATCGGCTGTTGGGCGAACTGCTGTTCCGTGCCGCCGAACACCCCGAGTACGACGTCGAACTGGCCCCGCTCTCCCCCTCTGCCTGGGCCGCCCTTGGCAGCGCCCCGCGGCCGAGCTTCCTGCTGCGCGTGCCGTTGCGCCGCGAGCGCAAGCTGCCGCAGGCAAAACTCATCCGTGAACCGATGGTGCTGCGTGAAAGCACGTCGATGGCGCTGCGCGGCATGGTGGTCGGCCCCAACGACATCCCCATCGCCGGCGCCCGGGTCGAAATCACCGGCCTGCAGCGCGCCACCTACACCGACCACAAAGGTTGTTTCCTGTTTTCCGCCGTTCCGGCGGAGCCGTCGCGCAAGCGGCTGCGCATCAAGGCCAAAGGCCGCGAGATGGCGGTATTGGCTGAGCAGGGCGTGAACGCGCCCGAACCCCTAGTAATACACGTCGACATTGCGGAGGTCTGACATGCCTGAATATCTAGCGCCAGGGATTTATGTGGAAGAGGTGCGCGGCGGCGCGCGTCCCATCGAGATGGTAGGAACACGCACGGCAGCATTTCTTGGCGTGGCTCCGGATGCGGGACAGTGGGTCAATGTCGCCAAGCCTTGCAACAACCCAAGCGAATTCGATCGTTTGTTCAACCCCGACGGCAAGGATTCCACCGCCCTGTCACGCGCGGTATACGGCTTTTTCGCCAACGGCGGCGGCCGCTGTTACGTGGTCAATATCGGTGATGGCGGTTCCGTTGCCGGTGATCCGCGCAAGCGTACCGGTGTGCATGCGCTGGCTGCCATCGATGAAATTGCCATTGTTGCGGCGCCCGGCTACACCGATGCCGCGTCCTACGAGGCCCTGCTCGCCCACTGTGAGTCGTGCAGCGACCGCTTTGCCATCCTCGATGCACCGGAGGCCGCCAAGGACAACCCGGACGCGCTGAAGGAAGTGGGAACGGTGGCCGCCGGCGGTGGCGACGGCGGTGACGGCGGCGATGGCGGTGACACCGGAACACGTCGGCGCAAGCCTGCGGCCGGCATGCGCCCCCGCACCAGCAATTACGGCGCCTTCTATTTCCCCTGGATCGTCATTGCCGACGGCGGCGCCCAGGTGGTGCAACCGCCCAGCGGGCATCTGGCCGGCGTATATGCGCGGGTCGATGCGGAACGCGGCGTGCACAAGGCGCCGGCCAACGAACCGATCCGCGGCGCCATCGGCCTTACCTACCAGGTGACGCAGGACGAGCAGGGCAATCTCAACAGCGCAGGGGTCAACTGCATCCGCTTCTTCTCCTCCAGCGGTATCCGTATCTGGGGGGCGCGCACCCTCGACGACGCTGCCAGCGAATACCGCTATATCCCGGTGCGGCGCCTGATGCTGGCACTGCGGGAGTCGATCCAGGACGGGACGCGCTGGGTGGTGTTCGAGCCCAACGACGAAGGTACCTGGAACACCGTGGCGGGCGATGTGCGTGCCTTCCTGATGCGTCAGTGGCGGGCCGGCGCGCTGATGGGTGCCACGCCGGAGCAGGCATTTTTCGTTAAATGCGATGCGGAAACCAATCCGCAGGACGTAATCGACGCAGGCCAGCTGGTGACCGTGATCGGCGTTGCGCCGGTCAAGCCCGCGGAGTTTGTGATCTTCCGTATTTCGCAGTGGAGCGGCGAAGCCGCTGCAACGGCGACCGCCTAACGCTCGGGAGGAGTGAGGACTATGCCGCAACAAGAGAATGAAATTTTCCGCAACTACAACTTCGTGCTGAAGATACAGGGCCAGGACGCCGCCTACTTCACCGAAGTCAGTGGCCTATCCATCGATGTCGAAGCCATAGAGTACCGCGAAGGCGGTGCGGCACCGGCGGTGCGCAAGCTGCCCGGCCGGGTGAAATATGGCGACGTGACCCTGCGCTGGGGATTGACGCAGAACCATGAACTGACCGACTGGTTGAAGAACGTGGCGCAGGGCATCGTCGAACCGCGCGACATTCATATCGTGCTGAAGAAGCCCAGCGGAGTTGAGGAAGCCACGCGCTGGGTGCTGCACGGTGCCTGGCCGTGCAGCTGGCGCGGCGCACCGTTGTCGGCCATGGGTAACGACGTGGCGATCGAAACCATGGTGCTGACCCACGAGGGTCTGGAGCGCGGCGCTGCATGACCGTCCTCCCTGTGCGCTGGCGCAAGGAGTTGCTGCTGTATGCGTGGCGACTGCTCGAACGCTGGCGCCTACGCCTGGTTCGCGCTCAGGCATGGCTGGAGCGGCGCGTCGGCGACTGGGGCGAGGAGTTCGGTTTTGCATCCGCTGCGGAGCGTGGCGACGAGGAGGACACCGCGGCCGTGCCTGCACACTGGGCCGCGCTGGTCCGCCGCGGGGCGCCGTGGTTGCTGCGCCGGCCGGCGCCGCCTGGCGGCCCCGGCCCGGCCCGGCAACCGGTGCTCCACGCGGCATCGCCGCAAAGGGGTGTTGCGTCTGTGCCATCCGCTGTTGAAGGCGCTGTGGCGTTTGACGGCATTGCCGCGGTTGCGCCGGTGGACGATGCGGCGTCGCCGCCCCGGGAGGAGCGGGAGACGTTCCGCGTTTTCCGGGCGGAGTCCGGGCACATGGTGCCGGGGCGCTTCCATGTGCCGTCGCCCGTCACAGCGGCGGTTCCGGCGCAGGCTGATCTTACGCCCCGCGCCGTCGACAGTATTGCGGGGGCGGCAGGGCCGGCATCGGCGATGCCTGTGCGCGAGGCTGGCGCGAAGCCGGGTGGTTCCCGAATCTCCGCACCGGATACCCTGCGGACGTTCGACGCAGCGACGGCGGCATTTGAGCAGGAGAGCCGGCCGACAGAGGCGCACGAAGCCCGTCACGAATCCGTGGCGACGTCTCCTGCCGGTGCCGTGAAGCCTGCCGCGCATCGTGCCGTTGCGGACCTGGGTTCGTCGGCGGCGTGGCCGGGTTCGCCCGATGCACCTGCAGAATTCGCGCGGCAACGGCCTGGGAGTGTCCTCGCCTCGCCGGCATCCTGCACCGTGGAGCCGTCATGGCCGGCGTTGCCGGGCGAGGAAGAGGGCGGCGGTGGGGCCGTCTGGCCGGATCTGCCGGGATCGGCCGGCGCGTCTATTGCCGACGATGAGTTGGATGCCCGGGACGAGTTACAGGAGCGGCGATGGAGCGCGTAGCCTTTCTCATCGAGGAAACGGGAGAACGGGTGGCGTGCATGCTCAACCCGGAGTCGGTGGTATTGCGCCGCACCAGCGGCGTTAGGGTGCGTGAAAGCGTCGGCGGCATTGTGGCCGGCACCGACCTGCTCGACGATCCCCTGCTGCTTACCGGCGGCGGCAGCACGGAATTGCTGCTCAATCTGCTGTTCGACGTGTCGGTGGGCGGCTCCACCGTGCAGACCCGGGATGTGCGCGACCTTACCGGCCCCCTCTGGCAATTGGCGGAAAATGCGCAGCGTGACGGTGGTGCCGGCCGTCCGCCGCTGGTGCGTTTCTTCTGGGGCAAAAGCTGGAACGTGCCGGGTATCGTCGCTGCGGTGGCCGAACGGCTGGAACATTTTTCCGCGGAAGGCGCACCGCGCCGTTCCTGGCTGCGCCTGCGCTTCCTGCGTGCGGTACCGCCGCAGGGTGCATCGCCCGGGGCGCATCCGTCTGCCCTGGGCAGCACCAATGACTGGCCGCAACAGGGCGCCCATACGCCGCCTCCCGATCAGGTAACTGTGCATGCACTCAATGGTGCCGAGGGGCCGCTCAGCGGTGAGCGGCTCGATCAGCTTGCCTACCACTATTACGGCAGCGCTGCCCACTGGCGGCTTATAGCGGCTTTCAACAGTCTCGCCGATCCCTTCAGTCCGCTACCGGGTGCTGCCCTGGAGATACCACCTCTGACATGCGGCGGAGGTGCGCGATGACGGTGCTCACCGTTGCGCCGCGGCTTACCGTAAGCGTCGATGGCCAGCCGCTGTCGCCCGCGGCGGCGCGAGCGGTGGGCGATGCGGTGGTGCGCCAGCGCCTGTCCCATCCCAGCGTGTGCCAACTGCAGTTTTTCGATCTTGCCGCGCCGCTGCCGCTGGCCCTGGGGGCGGAGCTGCGGATCGGTATCGAGGGGCGGAACAGCCCCTTGTTCGACGGAGACATTACCGCCTTGCGCCATCGTTACGCGCCGGACCGCGGACGCGTGCTGGAGGTGGAGGCGCAGGATCGCCTGCATCGCCTGGCCAAACGCCAGCCGGTGCGCACGCACCTGCAGCAGACACTGCCCGATCTTGCCCGCACCCTGGTGGCCGATCTTGGCTTGCAGGTACGGGCCGCAACGGATGGGCCGGTGTGGCGGCAATGGATCCAGTACCGCCAGTCGGATTTGCTGCTGCTGCAACAGGTGGCGGAGCGGTGCGGCTTTTATTTCACTGCGCGCGGAAACGAACTGGTTCTGCTCACCCTGGAAGGCGACGGCGCCGCGGTGGAGCTGCGGCTCGGAGCCGAACTGCTCGAGGCCGAAGCGGTGGTCGACAGCGCCTTTGCCTGCTCCTCGGTTGAAACCCAGGGCTGGAACCCGTGGCGTGCGGAGACGCAGCCTGGCAGTGCCGCGGCCCCGCGCAGTGGCCGGCAGACGGCGGCGACCGTCGTACCCGATGCCGTGGGCGGTGACGGCGTACACAACATCGCCGCCGTGGCGGTGCAGGATTCGGCCCAGGCCGAAGCCCTGGCCCAGGCGGAACTGGACCGCAGTCACGCCGCGCAGGTGGTGCTGACCGGCGTGGCGAGCGGCAACCCGGCCATGCAGCCCGGCATTCCGGTGCGGGTGCAGGGGCTGGATGAGACCGTCAACGGCCGGCACGTGCTCACTGCGGCCGTCCATCGCTTCGATCGCCTGCGCGGATACCTGACCGAGTTCGATACAGCGCCGCCGGCGCCGCTGCCGCCCGTCGGCGGAACCCAGGTGGCCTATGGTGAAGTGACGCGGGTGGACGATCCCGATCGGCTTGGGCGCGTGCGTGTTGCGCTGCCCTGCCACGCCGGGGTGGAGAGCGACTGGCTGGAGGTGTTGCTGCCGGCGGCCGGCGCCGGAAAGGGACTGATCGCGCTGCCTGACGTGGGCGATCGCGTGCTGCTGCTGCTGGTGGACGGCGACCCCGCGCAGGCCCTGGTCCTCGGCGGTGTGTTCGGTCCGACCGAGCCGCCCGATCAGGCCGGTGTAGCCGGCACCGCCGTGCGGCGCTTCCATTTCATGACTCCCGGCGGCCAGCTGCTGTGCCTCGACGACGACGCGCGCAGCGTGCGGCTGGAGAGTCGCGGCGGAAATTTCCTGCAGCTTTCGCCTGATCGGATACACGCCGAAAACGGCGACGGCAGCTATCTGGAGCTGACCGCGCAGCGGGTGCGGCTGTATGCAACGCGCGATCTGGCAATCGAGTCGGACCGGGCCATCGTGATCCGCGGGCAAAGCATAGATTTCGAGAGGGCGTGATGTATTGGCTGACGGAGGATGCGGTGATGGTGTGCGCCCACGAGACGGGAATCGTCGGCATTACGGCGACGCAGAGCCTGGTGACCATCGGCAAGCGGCGGGTGCTGGTGGCGGCGGATCCGGAGTCGCGCCCCATCGTCGGATGCCCCAACGTCGGACCGACTATCAAGCCTTGCACCAGCACGTTGCCGGTACAGCAGGGCTATTCCTCCCTGATCCGTATTGAGGGCCGGAAGGTGTGTCTCGACGAGGTAACCGGTCTGACCGATGGCACGCCACCGGGCACCGTGAAGTACCACGTGCGCAGTGCCGGCCAGAACCTCGTTGCGGAGGGCTGACGGCAATGGCACTCAACCGGGCCTGGAGTTTTGTGCATCCCCAGTTTGATCGCAGCGAGAGACCTGCGGGGCTGGGAATATCGGCCACCGGGGCCATAGCCACGGTGGACGGCGAAGCCACCGTGCGCCAGGCGTTGCTCTTGCTGCTGACCACCCAGCCGGGCGAGCGGGTGATGCGTCCGGATTACGGTTGCAACCTGCATCGCCTGGTATTCGCGCCCAATGACGCCACGACCCATGGTCTGGCAATCCATTACGTGCGGCAGGCCGTCGAAAGATGGGAGCCGCGGGTCGATGTGCTCCATATCGATGCCGCGGCGGCCGAGGAAGACGGTGGACGCATGGACATCGTGCTGCGCTACCGCGTGCGGCGCACCTTGCAACAGGATGATTTGACGCTGAGCGTAGCCCTGGCGGAGGGAAGAACTTAAATGTCACTACAGGCGCCCAATCTCGACGACCGCTCCTTCGACGACCTCGTGGCCGAGGCGTTGCGTATCATCGAACGCTCGTGCCCGCAATGGACCGACCGCACGCCCGGCGATCCCGGCATGGTGATGGTGGATATCTTCGCCTACCTCACCGAGGCGATGATCTATCGCCTCAATCGGCTGCCGGAAAAGGCCTATGTAGAATTCCTGCGCCTTATCGGTGTCAAGCTGCAAGCGCCGACGGCGGCATCCGTCATGCTGCGTTTCAATGCCTCGCGCCCGGTGCAGAAATCCTTGACCATACCGCGCGGTACCCGCGTCGCGGCCGCCGGCGGCAAGGACGCACAGGTGTTTGCCACGGTTGCCGATCTGACGATCGCGGCCGGCGGCGACAGTATCGAGGGTCTCGCCTTTCACGCCGTACCGGTGGATGCCGAACTTGCCGGTCACGGCACCGGCCTGCCCGGACTTTCCGTGCGCGCGCGACAGACACCCATCGTTGTCGCCACCGACGAGCGATTGAAATTTGTCGTCGGCGTGGAGTGCGATGCGGCCACGCTGGCCCCGGAAGTCGCCGCGGTGCGTTTTGGCAACAAGGCCTTTCGCGTTTGGAGCGAGGTGGGGAGTTTCAGTGATCCGGCGCCTGACCGCCATGTGTTTGTGGTCGATCGTGTCACCGGCAACATCAGTTTTGCGCCTGCGCTGCGCATGACCGGCCCCGACCGCGCTCTCGGCGAGCTGGAGGCATTGGCCGAGGTTCCGCCCAAGGGCGCAGAGATCCGCTTGTGGTACTACGTCGGCGGAGGCGCTTCGGGCAATGTCAGCGCCGGGACGCTGACACAGCCCAAGGATGCCATTGCCGGCGTTCAGGTCACCAACATCGAGGCGGCGGTCGGGGGCCGCGATGCGGAGGAACTGGGCAACGCCCTGCAGCGTGGCCCGCAGGAGATTCACTCGTTGCAGCGCGCCGTTACCGCGCGGGATTTTGAACTGCTGGCGCGGCAGAGTTCCGGTGCCGTGGCGCGTGCCCGCGCCTTTACCCGTGCGGCGATCTGGAGTCACGCGCAACCCGGCACGGTTGAAGTGGTATTGGTGCCGGAGGTTCCGCCGCCGATGCGTCCCGAGGGGCATGTCGATCTGCCGCTGCTGGAACGTCACCAAAGCCCTGTATCGCTGCAACAGATCCAGCGGGAACTCGATCTGCGTCGTCCCCTCGGTACGATCTGTATGCTCAGCTGGGCACGCTACAAGACCGTGCAGGTTCGTGCCACTGTGGTCGTTCACCGCGAGGAAGATCCCAAAGCCGTTGAATTGCGCGTCATGCGCAGGCTTAACGAAACCATCAGTCCGTTGGCGTCCGATGGCGAGGCCTGGCCCTTCGGCCAGACCTTGACGGACTGGCATATGTACAAAGTGCTGAGTGCCGAGCCCGGAGTGCGCACCGTGCAGAAGCTCGCGTTTGTGGTGGATGCCGCTCCCGAGAGCAATGTGGTCGCCCTGGCAGTGGACTCCTTCCAGCCCCGTACCTGGTATGCCGCCGCCGGCGACGCGCTGTTTCGCTCCATGAACGACGGTGACGGCTGGGAGCAGGTGCAGTGCTTTGATCACAACGATATCGCTCTCGTCGAGGCCTATCCGCGTGAGGCGGCGTTGCCGTTCGAAACCGGGCAACGGCTGCTGCGTGCCGGACTGCTGGCGGTAGCCACCAACGAATCCGCCGACGCCGGGACCTCACAGCTGCATATTTCGCGCGATTGCGGTGAGACATGGGAGGCGGGTCCACGTACCAATTTCCGCATCATCGACATGGCCTGGGTGGAGCGTCCCGGCGGGCCGGCGCTGCTGCTGGCTACCGAGGTGGGGCTGTACCAGGTACTGGCGCAGCGCGACGCGGTGCCCGAGCAGCTGGTGGTCGATGGGGGCAATCTCGGACTCGGTTTTTACGCGGTCACTGCGTCGACCGACGCCATGGGCGTCACCAGTGTGGCCGTGGCGGCCCGCGGCAAGCTCGGCGTGTACCTGTCCCATGAAGGAGGCAAGTCCAAATCCTTCAAGGCCATCGGGTTGGGCGGTGAAGAGGTGCGTGTGCTCACGGTGCAGCGGCGCGGCCTGCGCCGCTATCTGTGGGCCGGCATCGCCGCGGTGGGCGACGACCCCGGGGCCGGCGCCCATCGCTGGTTGCTGACCGGTGCCGAGGACAATCCGGAGGGCTGGATTGCGTTTGGCAAAGGCTGGGATGCCAGCAGCTGCCGCGCCCTGGCGTTCGACGACAACCGTGTGTACGCAGCCAGCCGGCGCGGCGGCGTGGCGACCCTGGATGTGGACGCACACGAGCCGCGCTGGGTCGCGTCGGCGCCTCCCGGAGGCCTGCCCGTGCGTGAGCGCAACAAGTTCGAGTCGGTCGATGCCGTCGCCTTCAGTGCTGCCGCCGGTCGCCTGATGGCGGCCGGCCCGAAGGGCGTGCTGCGCAGCGACGACCATGGCGAGCATTTTACGTTCTGTTCCGGACGCGAATTCAACGATCAGGTGACGCTGCCGGCGACCTGGCTGTTCTGTTCCGGAACTCACGAGCTGACGGTGAAGACCGAAGATGAAGCATGAACAGATAGCTCGCCTGCTGCCGGAGGTGTTTCGTTCGACATTGGCGCCACACACGCCACTGGCGGCATTGCTTGAGGTTATGGACGCGCTGCATGCACCGGCCGAGGGAGTATTGGCTGATATCGATGCCGTGTTCGATCCATACCGTGCCCCCGATGCCCTGGTCCCGGTGCTGGCCTCCTGGGTCGATTTGGATCGGTTTTTCAGTCCGCAACACAGCATCGGTGCGGCAGTCCACGGCGAGCCCATTTCGAGCGGGACAGGACGCCTGCGGGAACTGGTGGTCGCGGCCAGCGAGCTGTCCCAATGGCGCGGCACGGCCCATGGCCTGGTCCGTATTCTTGAACTGGCCGTCGGCATGGCCGGATTCGAGATCGACGAGCAGGTCCCTGCCGACGACGGTACGCCGCAACCGTTCTACATCGTGGTGCGGGCGCCGGGGGAGGCACGACGCCACCAGGCATTGATCGAACGGATTGTGGAGCAGGAAAAACCTGCCTATGTGACCTATCAACTGATATTCAGGCAGTAATAGTCATCATCAACAGCGGAGGTGAGGGATGAGCAGTATTGTGGAAATCAGCGCAGCGACGCCGAGCGTTGCCTGTGACGCCAAGGGAGTCGCCCAGCATGTGGTGAACGTACACAACATCAGCGGTCGCAAGCTGCGCGTGGGGGCGCGCATTGTCACCGACGGCGATACCAAGGCCCAGTGGTTCGGGGCGATCGCCGCACCGGGCAAGGAGCAGCAGAGCGAATGGGATCTGGCGGTCGATCAAACCATCCAGCTCACCATTCCCATTGCCGCCAAGGATGCCGCGCCGGCGAAATATACCTTCCGCATCGAAATCTACTCCACGGATATGCCGTCCGAGGACTTCACCACCGGTGACGGCATTGCGTTTGAGGTGTCGCCCCCGGAGCCGGACAAGGAGCCGGGCAAGGGTGGCGGTATACCGTGGTGGGTAATCCTCATCATTGTATTGGTCGGTCTTGCCGTTGTCGGCGGCGGAGGCTGGGCAATCTACGCCGCCATGAGCAAAACCCATGTCCCGGATGTGATGGGACTGTCGCTCGAGGAGGCAAAGAAACTGATCGAAGAAAAGAAGCTGCAGGTGGGGACCGTGAAGTCCGAACACCGGGGCGACCAGCCCAAGAACACCGTTATCGATCAGACGCCCGACGCCGATGAGAAGGTGAAGAAGGGAACGGCGGTTGATCTGGTTACCGAAAAGGGCGCGGCGCCGCAACCGGTAACGCCTGCCGTGCACAAGCGTGGACGCTTCAACGTTCGTCAAACCTGGATGGCCGATCTGGACGAGGGCAGCGAAGTCAGTAACGGTGCCGATTTCTGGTTTGAAGCGGTCACTGCGACGGAGCGCTATCTGGTACCGCGCAACGGTGCCCAAATGGTCCGTATGGGCTCACAGGCGGTGGATTACAAGGCATGCGCGAATGCGTCCTTCGCAACGGCACGCATTCCCCTGCAGAGCCTGCCGGCTGGCACCTTCCTGTGTGCCAGGACCAACCAGGGTCGGATCTCCGCGGTCCGCGTGGAAAATAACGTCGGCCCCAGTCCCGGTGTGCTGACCATTAGTTTCACCACCTGGGAGAAGCTGATGGTCATCATGCCCGTCGCGCCGTCGAGGTTGCATATTATCGGCCAATAGTCGCAGGCAGGTGCTGCTTGAGCATCCGCGCCGGTCCGGCGCGGATGCTCGTACAGCGTAATCGAGAGAAAAGGGGCGTTCGTGGAACGACGACAATGGATAGTCCTGGGGGTAGTGTTGCTTTTGGTATTGCTATACCTGGCATCCCTCGGGGCGGGCTTGTTCCGGGATGATGGCAGGCGCTCGCTGAGCGACGCGACCGAAGGTGTTGCGTCGGCCCTGGAAGGAATGCTGGGGACGTTTGCGCCCCGTCTCGACGGCAGCCGGCTGTACTGTAATCAGCAGCGCATTGACCGGGCATTCAGCCTCGACGGCGATGGTGCGAATTGCGACATAGACATAGCAGCCAGAACGAGCGAGAAATACCGTAAGGGTACGCTTGCAGTCGAACAGGGAAACCCGGCATTGACCATCTATGTGCGGTCGTCAAAGTCGGATACGGCACAGACCGCGGGCGTCACCATGGACTGCAAGGCGGAAGGCGTCACCCGTGCCCGGACGCGCCTGGAGATCATTTATCAACCGGATGGCGAGAAAGATGCCGGCGAATCCTGCTGGATTGAGCAGAAGCTGACAGCGAAGGAGCACAGGGCAGGAAAGACGATGCCCGAAGTGGGTATTGTCGTATTGACTGATCCGGACAACCCCAAAAACGGCGCAACACTGACGCTGAAGCACGTTTGTCAGGGGTGTTCCGTTGCCCAGGCGAAGTTGCAGCTGATCCTGCGCTGAGTGCGTCAGGCCAGGGCGCGGTCGACCCGCAAGGCCTTGATGATCGCCGGGATGGCTCCGACGAGCAGTACCAGAGCCCAGATGGCGGCGAGGATGCCGACGATGATGGCGCCGATACCGTCGGTGATGCTGACCAGGAAGCCCGGCACGAGAGCGTAGAGAAAACCGATCACCACGTTGGCGAGGAGCGAGGACAGGACGATGAGGACCAGCCCCTTGTTTTCGACGAAGCGTTGCTGCGCCAGGACCAGGGTCACCACGCACACGAGTTTGAGAAACATCACCGTAGCAAGAGTGCCCTGGGCGGTGCCGACCGGAAAGCTGCCGAAGGCGGCGAGATAGGCGAGGGTGCCGAAGGGTACGGCCAGCAGCAGGCTGACCATCATGACCAGCAGGCCGATGGCGGTGATGATCAGCACAATGGCGCCCAGTAGCACCAGGAGCGCAACGATGAGTGTCGCAATGCCCTGGATGCGCCCATGGATGCGCGGCGGCAGTACCAGCGACAGCGCCATCAGCACCAGGGTGAACAGCAGCAGGCCGTCGAGCAGCGCCAGATAGGGAATGCCGAGCCCCGGTGTGGCCAGGTCGTAAGCCGCCGCTGAACCGGTTGGTTCGGCAGCGACCCACGCCATCGAACCCAGTTCAACCAGAACGATGACCAGAAGCAGGAGGAGGGCGAAAATAAAAAGCGGAGTACGCAGTTTGTCCAGCACGGCGGGGTCTCCCAATTGGCAAAACATCCAAGTTTTGCGCAGGTGATGATGCGGTTAACTATAACCCCTGTGGACTAAAGCAACCAGTGTCAGTGCGGCTGTCGGTCAGCCGCCGACAAACAATATGGAGGTGGGTATGGCTTCATGGGTGAAGGGATTGCTGACGGTGTTGATTTGTTCGCTGCTGGCGCCGGGATTCCTGGCATTGCTCAACCTGATCTTTGGTGCGCCCGTAGATTATTGGGTGGCACTGCTGGTCGGTGGCATATTCGGCCTGGCTTACGGGCTGGAGGCGGGCATACTCACCATTTATGCCCTGGATACGTTCAAGGGCTGGGTGTGCCTGCTGGCGGACATGACCTGGAGTCTGCCGAATACCATCTTTGGCTTCGTATTCGGCAATATTGTGTACCTGTTTTTTGGCGTTCCCTCCCGTGCGAACAGTGCCGGCCAGTGCTGGATATCGTATCGGGCCCGCGGTAGCAGCGGGTTCGGCGTGTCGACGCTGCAGGTGCTGGGGACGGTGAATATCGGCGGCGCGGGGCAGCACGAGCGGATGCACCTGTTGCAGACGAGGGCGTTCGGGCCTCTATATCTGCCGATCTTTGCCGCCAACTACGTCGTCAATTTCCTGATTCAGGTTGTGTGGACGTTTACTGTTGGTGGTTTGCTCTGGCTCCTGAAGGTCCGGACCAAGCCGTACTTCAGTCCGCCGTCGCGTTCGGTTGTTAGCGGGTTTTTCGGCTGGATTTATTATGCCAACCTGTTTGAGTTGTGGGCGTACGCCTCCGGGAATCCATAAGGCCGGGAATGGGGAGACCCGCCGGACCGGCTGTTCCGGCGGGTCGGTCCATCCGTTTATATCCAGCCGAGTGAGATAGCGAGGCCGAGCACCACGCCCCCGATCATTACCACGATGCCGATGGCGATGGTCGCCGGGCGCGGCAGCTTCATGTTCTGAACCAGCCAGTCGCCCGGGTTAATGACCATAAGCAAACCCAGAACGAAAACCCCCAACCCTATAAGTATACCGACGAGAACTGACATAGCCTGTTCACTCCTTGGTCCATGGCTTGATGGCGCATGCTTGCGCTACGTTGTCGCTGTATTCGCCCTATCGCAAAGAAACGGATTATTCGTATCTTTACAGCGACGAATGTAAGTCAAGCACATGGCATGGGGCGCAACAAGATTCTTTATGGAGTTTTGCCGGCCAGTCCCGTTCCCCGGTTCGGGCTATGGATAATACCGGTTCCGGTAGTCCGCTCTTGTTGGGGTGGTGCGGTCTTTGGCACACTCACCAGGCACCGACGGTGCGCTTTGCCCATGAGGTAGGGAAGAACAATGGCTAAATGGATATCTCTCGCGTGGCTGTGCCTGGTATTGGCCCTGCCGGCATACGCTGTGGAACACTCCCCTGAGGCATGGGAGGAATACATTTTTCCCTCCGGCAACACGCTGTGCGAATCACACCTGCAGCAGGTACATGGTGTGGCGTCGGAGGTGGAGCAGGCGCTGGCGCGGGAATTCGAGGAATACGGGCAGCTGGTGGAGCAGGCCCTGGTTTACCGGTCCAACACCATCGCCGAGGGACTGCGTCTCAAGTCCCTGCCAAGCCCCCTGTCCGGGGCGGATCTGCAGTTGCTCAACGAGGGAATGGTGTTGCACCTGCAATTGCGGGAGAAGCTCCTGCGCATGGCGGAAAGCCATGAGTGCTGGCTCGACCCGGCGACGGCGGAATCCCTGCTTACGCCGCGACAACGTCTGGAAGGCGTGATGTTGTCGCTGTCGGCGGCCCTGGTGCTGTATGACAACTACCTTCTCGCCATCACCTTGTTCGACGAAGACGTGCGCCTGCGCCGCGTGCTCAATGACAGCGACTCCGGCTATGGCATCGGCCGCGAAATTCTCACTTCCATTTCCCTGTCCTACAACTCCATCCAGAATCGTGCCCGGGTGCGCCGTGCCATCAACTTTTATGAAGAGGAGGTTCGCCGCCTGGCCGCAGATGTCAGGTCGGAACCGCGTTTGCGTTATCTGGAGGGGCTGATCGAACAGAGCGCATCCTACGACATGACCAAATCCTTTTCTCCCGCCTACGTCGTCGGGCGCAAGCTGAATTTCATGGAACGGGTCACGCGCGATCAACTGGCCGAGGTGGCCGCCGGCGGCGTGAGCCTGTTCAGCATGCTGTTCGGCAACGCAGTGGGGCTGGTTGAAACGCGCCACGGCAAACTGTTTCACCGTGACGATGTGACCGCCGCCATCGCCGGGCAGCTGCGGGCGGGCGACATTCTGTTGGAAAAGACGCCGTTCCGGCTGACCGATGCACTAATCCCCGGCCATTGGGGCCATGCTGCCGTATGGGTCGGCAACGAGATGGAGCTGCGCGCGCTGGGATTGTGGGATCACCCGCTGGTGCTGCCCCATCGCGCGGCCATCCGCGCCGGTGCCGGCGTGGTCGAGGCCCTGCGTTCCGGCGTGGAGCTGAACCCGCTGGAGCGGTTTCTCAACGTCGATGATATGGCCGTGTTGCGGGCGCGGGAGAGTAACGCGCAAGGGCGCGCCACCCTGGTGCTCAACGCGCTGCGCCAGATCGGCAAGGACTACGATTTCAACTTCGACGTGGAAACCACCGATCGCATCGTCTGTTCCGAACTCATCTACGCCACCTACACCGACATCACATGGCCGACGACGAAAACCCTGGGCCGCTCCACCATCAGCCCGGACCAGGTTGCGGTGAAGGCCTTGCCGGGCGGGCCGCTGGAACTGGTGCTGCTGTATCACGACGGCGCCGCTGTGGCGGAGCAGCGGGAAGCGCGTCACGCCCAGCTCCTGGGCCCGCAGGCAACCCTCGCATTGTCCAGGTAGGCGCGCTAACGGAGGGGCTAGGCGCCCCTCCAACGGCACTTCATCCAGTGCACCTCTTGCGCCGTGGATAGGGCATGTCGCGGGCCGACATGAGAGAATGGGCGCCCTTTTCGGCGGTGCGGATGTGAGGCAATGGCATTACTGAGTTTGCGCGGCATAGCGGTCAGCTTCGGCGGACCGCCCCTGCTCGACGGGGTGGATCTGTCCATCGAGCGCGGCGAGCGGCTGTGCCTGGTGGGGCGCAACGGCAGCGGCAAGTCCACCCTGATGAAGGTGCTGGCCGGCGAGATCACGCCCGACGACGGCGAGATGGTGCGCCAGGGCGCGCTGCGGGTGGCGCGCCTGACCCAGGAGGTGCCCCGCGGCCTGGCCGGTTCCGTCTACGACGTGGTGGCCGCCGGCCTGGGCGAGGCCGGTGCGCTGCTGGCGGAGTATCACCATGTCAGCCAGCAGCTGGCGCTGGACGGCAGCGATGAATGGCTGCGCAAGCTGGAGCAGGTGCAGCACCGGCTGGAGGCCGCTGGCGGCTGGGAGCTGAACCGCGAGGTGGAGACGGTGCTGTCGCGTCTGGAATTGCCCGCCGAGGCCGAGTTTTCCGCCTTGTCCGGCGGCCTCAAGCGCCGCGTGCTGCTGGCGCAGGCCCTGATCACCCGGCCCGATCTGCTGCTGCTGGACGAGCCCACCAACCATCTGGACATCGACGCCATCGCCTGGCTGGAAGAGTTTCTGCTCGGCTTCAACGGCACCCTGCTGTTCGTCACCCACGACCGCACCTTTCTGCAACGTCTCGCCACCCGCATCATCGAGCTGGATCGCGGCCGGCTGACCAGCTGGCCCGGCGACTTCGCCACCTACCTGCGCCGCAAGCAGGAGGCGCTCGATGCCGAGTCCGGGGCCAACGCCCTGTTCGACAAGCGGCTGGCGGAGGAGGAGGTGTGGATCCGCCAGGGCATCAAGGCGCGGCGCACGCGCAACGAAGGCCGGGTGCGCGCCCTGGAGGCGATGCGGCGCGAACGGCAGGAGCGACGCGAGCGGCAGGGTACGGCACGGTTGCAGCTGAACGAGGCGGACCGTTCCGGCAAGCTGGTGGTGGAGGCCGAAGGCGTGTCGTTCAGCTATGACGGCAAGCCGGTGATCAAGGACCTGTCCACGGTCATCATGCGCGGCGACAAGGTCGGCATCATCGGCCCCAACGGTGCCGGCAAGACCACCCTGCTGCGTCTTCTGCTCGGCCAGCTGGCGCCGCAGCAAGGAACCGTGCGCCTCGGCACCAAGCTGGAGGTGGCCTACTTCGATCAGCACCGCGCCCTGCTTGATGAGGAAATGACGGTGCTGGACAACGTGGCTCAGGGCAGCGAACAGATCACCGTCAACGGCGAGAGCCGCCACGTCATCAGTTACCTGCAGGACTTTTTATTCGCTCCGGCGCGGGCGCGCACCCCGGTCAAGGCCCTGTCCGGCGGCGAGCGCAACCGCCTGCTGCTGGCGCGCCTGTTCACCCAGCCGGCCAATGTGCTGGTGATGGACGAGCCCACCAACGATCTCGACATGGAGACGCTGGAACTGCTGGAGTCGCTGCTGGTGGATTACGCCGGCACCCTGCTGGTGGTGAGCCACGACCGTGCCTTTCTCGACAACGTGGTCACCAGTACCCTGGTGTTCGAGGGGGACGGCCGCATCGGCGACTATGTGGGCGGCTATGAAGACTGGCTGCGCCAGCGCCGGGTCGAGGCGCCGGCGCGGGCCGCCCCGGCCGCCGCCGCGGCCGAACGGCGCGAAAAGCCCAAGCCCAAGGCGAAGATGGGCTACAAGGAACAACGCGAGCTGGAGACCCTGCCGCAGCGCATCGAGGCGCTGGAGGCGGAGCAGCAGGCGCTGCACCAGGCCATGTCGGCGCCGGACTTTTACCAGCGTGACAAGGCCGCCATCGCCGCCGCGCAGGACCGGCTGGCGGCGCTGGAGGACGAGCTGGCCGCCGCCTATGAGCGTTGGGAGATGCTTGAGGCGCAGCAACAGGGATGATCTATATTTTTACAACTACCCTGCCGGGAGTCCCTGTTTCATGAGCGACAGCAACAACGTCAGTGCCTGTGTCGAGGCCGTATGCCTGCTGGGTTGCGATGCCGTGCGTGCCACCATCGCCGCCCTGGAGACAGGGTTGCCGGTGGCCCAGGCGGAGGGGCTGGATGCGGAGCAGCGGAATCATCTGCTGGCGGAGTTGAAAGCCATCATGGCGGTGTATGACAGGGGCTAGGGGCTGTACTCGCTTCGCTCGCGGATTTTTTTGATTTGGTGCGCGCAGCGCGCCCCCTTCCCCAGCCCCTAAATCCTGGCCCCTAGCCCCTTATAAATAGCGCGACCAGTCCACCGTCGCGTCACCGTAGGCGAAGAAATGGGGATTGAGCAGTGCTTCCTTGGTGTTGTAGCGCAGCGGCTGCATGGCGGTGTCGGTGATGCAGCCGCCCGCCTCCTCCACGATGCACTGGGCCGCTGCCGTGTCCCATTCCGAGGTGGGGCCGAGACGGGGATAGATGTCGGCTTTGCCCTCGGCCACCAGGCAGGATTTCAAGGCACTGCCCATCGGTATCAGCTCGTAGTCCCCCAGATTGGCGAGAAAGGTTTCCAGCGAGGCGCCGCGGTGCGAGCGGCTGCCGGCGATGATGGTGCGGCCGCCCTCCCAGCGACGGCAGTGCAGGCGCACCGGCTGGTTCACGGCATCGCGTTTCCAGGCGCCCTGGCCGCGGCAGGCGTAGTAATAGACGCCGAGTACCGGGGCATAGATGATGCCGAGCACCGGCTCGTGCCGGTCGATGAGGGCGATGTTGACGGTGAACTCGCCATTGCGTTTGACGAATTCACGGGTGCCGTCCAGGGGGTCCACCAGCCAGTAGCGCTGCCATGCGGCGCGCACGCTGAACGGGATGTCGGCGCACTCCTCCGACAGGATGGGGACGTCGGGGGTCAGGGTGCGGAGGCCGGCATCGATAATGTGGTGGGCGGCGATATCGGCGGCGGTGAGCGGGGTGTTGTCGTCCTTGTGCTCGACGGCGAAGTCGCTTTCGTAGATCTCCGTGATCCGCCGCCCGGCCTCAATGGCGATCTCGATGGCCGGGGTGAGCAGGGTGCAGGGATCGCTATGTGGGTGGCTGTTCATGCGCAAGGTGCTCCCGGGCGAGGAACAGCGCAGCGATGCTGCGTGCCTCGGTGAAATCGTCTTGTTGTAATAGTTCTGTCAGGCGGTGCAGTGGCCAGGGCACCACTTCGATCTCCTCCGGCTCGTCGCCCGGCACCTTGTGCGGATAGAGCTTGCGTGCCAGCACCACGTGGGTGGTGTGGCCGAGATAGCCGGGGGCGAGGGAGAGGGAGGTGAGATGGTGCAGGTCGTGGGCGCCGTAACCGATCTCTTCCATGATCTCGCGGTTGGCGGCATCAATGATGCTTTCCTCGCCCTCGATGCGGCCCTTGGGCAGCCCCAGTTCGTAGCGGTCGACGCCGGCGGCGTATTCGCGGATCAGCAGCACGGTGTCGTCATCGAGCAGGGGGACGATGAGCACTGCCCCGCGCGGGCCGCCGATGAGCCGTTCGAAGCGGGTTTCGACGCCGTTGGAAAAGCGCAGATCGACCTGTTCGATACGGAACAGGCGCGTCTGGACCAGCGTCTCGGTATGCAGAATCCTGGGTTTTTCGCGCATCAGGCAGTCGATTTGCGGGCCATAGCCCCGGCCACCCGATGATACCTGAGCCGGTATAGCGGTGGAACCTGCCCACTTGGGGGGCGAGGATTGGACACGTTGTGGCGCCGTCGCAGTACAATGCCCGCCATGGCCACTCCTGATTCCCCGACCCTGCACTGGGATGACATCGACAGCGTCCTGCTCGACATGGACGGGACCCTGCTCGATCTCAATTTCGACACCTATTTCTGGAGTGAGCACGTACCACAACGCTTCGCGGAGAAAAACGGCATCGCGCTGGCACAGGCCAAGGACCAGCTCTATCCGCGCTTTCATGCCGTCACCGGTACCATGGACTGGTACTGCCTGGACTACTGGACGCGGGAGCTGGGACTGGACATTGCCCTGTTGAAAGAAGAGGTGGACCACCTCATCGCGGTCCACCCGCGGGTTCCCGAGTTCCTGGAGCGGCTGCGCGGCGCGGGCAAGCGGGTGGTGCTGGTGACCAACGCCCACATGAAAAGTCTGGACCTGAAGATGGAACGGACGCAGCTGGCAGGGCATTTCGACGCCATCGTCTGTTCCCACGAGTTCCGCCTGCCCAAGGAGAATCTGGATTTCTGGGACCGGATGCAGCAGCGCGAACCCTTTGCGCCGCAGCGCACCCTGCTGGTGGACGACAGCCTTCCGGTGCTGCGCTCGGCCCGGCACTACGGTATCGGCCACCTGCGCGCGGTGAGCCGGCCGGACAGCCGGCAACCGCCGCGCGAGGTGGCCGAATTCCCGGCCATCGCCGATTTCGGCGATATCATGCCCGGCTGATCATCGGATGCGCCCTCTGCGCCCCGGCGGGCGCGAGGTGCCGGGTGCTGGGGGAATTCAGGACTTCTTGAACCGCTTGTCCCACTTCTTGAAGCGTTTGCGGCAGTAGGCCAGCAGGCTTTCGTAGCTGTCGAAGAACTTCTTGAAGCTGTCTTCCGCCGGCGCGTCGTATTCGCAGTAGTCATTGGAATGCTGGCGGCAGATATTGGGGCGCTCGTCATAAATGCCGCAGCCGCCGCCGGGCAGCAGGTGGCGGCAGGGAGAATTGAACAGCAGATACCAGCCGTCTTCATCCTTGTAGACGCAGACGTTATGATGGGAAATCTGCCACAGCAGGTGATCGAAGTCGTGCATCGCACGCGGCGTGTCGATCTGCTGGGTGATGTAGGTGCAACATTTGGAGTTGCGGCAGAGGCTGCACTTGTTTTCGGCTGACATCGGAGGTTGTTTCACGGTAGTTGTTCGCAGGCGTTAAGGGGTCAGGTGCGTGTTATGTTAGCACGGCGCCAGGCTCGCAAGGTGCCGGGGGATTGTCCTGATGGGCTGCATAAAAATGAAACAAAACGATAGTTTGGGGCTGGTGTTGGCGGTGGCGCTGGGTGTTGCACCCGGAGCGGGTTCCGCCGCCGGCGAGATGGTGCTGGCGCTGGGGGAACAGGACTATTTTTCGGAACTGCCGGTGGTGCTGACGGTCACCCGTCTGCCGCAGGCTGTCTCCGACGTGCCGGCGGCGGTGACGGTTATCGACCGGCAGATGATCGAGGCCGCCGGCGTGGCCGACATCCCGTCGCTGTTCCGCCTGGTGGCGGGTTTCCAGGTGGGGCATGACGCGGACGCCCGCGTGTCCGTGACCTACCACGGCGCCAGTGACGCCTTCGCCCGCCGCATGCAGGTGCTGGTGGACGGACGTTCCATCTATACGCCGATTACCGGTGGTGTCGACTGGGTGGACCTGCCGGTATCGCTGGAGGATATCGCCCGCATCGAGGTGACGCGTGGTCCCAACGGTGTGGCCTACGGCGCCAATTCCTTTCTCGGCGTCATCAACATCATTACCTTTCATCCCTCCGATGTGCAGGGTTTCAGCTTCAAGACCACCCTGGGCGACGATGATTTCCGCAAGGGCACGCTGCGCTACGGCGGCAACAGCGGCAACCTGGACTACCGGGTCACCGTGGAGCATCGCGAGGCCAGCGGTTTTCGCGACTACGATTTCGACGGCAACGGCGCCATTGACCTCAACGACAGTCATCGCACCGCTGCCGTCACCCTGCGCGGCGACTACCGCGCCACGGTCAACGACTACCTGTCCTTCCAGCTCGGGCAAAGCGACGGCCCGCGCGAGCGCGGCCGTGAGGGGCAGATTGAAAATCCCCTGCGCTGGCAGGAGTCGAACGGCGATTTCCAGCAGCTGCGCTGGAAGCGCATCCGCAGTTCCGCCGAGGAGGTCAGCATCCAGTTCTATCGTACCTATCAGAAACATGCGGACAGCTACCTGATCAACTACCCCACCACCGTGTTCGGGCCCCCGGTGATACTGCCCATCGACGTCAACAACAACATCGAGACCGAACGCTACAACCTGGAGTTCGAGCATTCCTTCGCCCCCAGCGTCGACTGGCGCATGGTCTGGGGTGCCGAGGCACGTATCGACCGCGGTCGGGCTCCGGGCTACCTGAATTCCCCCTACACCGTGGAACATCATCTGTACCGCCTGTTCGCCAATGCGGAATGGAACTCGGGCGATCGTTGGACCGCCAACCTCGGTGCCCTGGTGGAGCACAACGAGTTCAATGCCACCCGGACCTCGCCCCGTCTGGCCATGAACTACAAGCTGAACGGCGGCCGCTACCTGCGCGCCAGCTATACCGAAGCTTTCCGTACCCCGGCGCTGTTCGAGCAGGAGGCGGATTATGCGGCGCGTCTCGCCGACGACGTCTTCATCTATCCCGCAGGAACGGTGATTGACCAGCTCTACTACAGCGGCGGCGGGCTGAAACCGGAACACATGACCTCCTACGAACTGGGCTTCGGCGGCCACGGGGCCGAGGAGCGCGTCAGCTACGAGGTCAAGCTGTTCAATGAGGAACTGCGTGACCTGATTACCCTGTATGGCGATCCGGCCCAGGCTCAGGGTGAATTGCTGCCATCCAATTACGGTGTGTTCAAGTTCACCAATGACGGCACGGCAACCATCCGCGGCATCGAAGTGCAGGCCAGGCTGCAGCCGACCGAAGACAGCTTGATCAGCATCGCCTACTCTCATGCCAAGGCGGAGGGACGGGTACTGGAGAATGTATCGCCGCTCAAATACGTGGACATGGCCACAGCGACCCCGGAGAACACCCTGAGCCTGCTGCTGGCGCACAGCTTCCCCGCCAACTGGCGCGGCAGTATCGGCCTGTACCACGTCACCGACGTGAAGTGGATCGGCGGCGATACGACGTCCTATACCACCGCGGACTTTACCTTGCGCAAGCAGTTGCGTGGTATCGGTGCCGAAGGCTCGGTGTTTTTCACCGCGCGCGATTTTCTCGGCACGTACTTTGATTACATCAACACGGTATACCAGGAACGGAGAGCCTACTTCGGGCTGGAGTTGCATCTGCAATAATCAGGGAAAGGAGCAGCTGCCGGAAGCAGCCGAAATCACATGCATGTAAACAGGGAATGTAGGCCGGGACTGTGCCCCGGTGCGGGCAGGATGCTCGTGCTGGCGCTGTGGTTTTGCCTGGCGTTGTTGCCGTCCGCCGTGTGGTCGGCCTCACCCCAGGTGGTGGTGGTGGGCGGCACCGGCGCGTATCACCATGCCGTCTTCACGGCCATGCGTCGCGTCGTCGAACAGGCACGCAATCCCCGACAAGTGGTTTTCCGCACCGTGGAGCAGTATCTGGCGGACAAGACCCTGCAGCCGGCGCTGCTGGTTGCCGTCGGTACTGCGGCGGCGGAGGCGCTGGTGCCCCTGCCGCGACGGGCGCCGCTGCTGTGTGTGTTGATTCCGCGTGGCGAGTATGCCGCCCTGCCGCAACAGGACGGCGCTGCGTTGGGCGCCCTGTTCATCGACCAACCGCTGCGCCGATACCTGCTGCTGGCCCGACTCACCCTGCCGGAGCGCCGCAACGTCGGCGCGGTACTCGGTCCCCTGTCCGGCGTTCTGGCCGAGGAGTTGCGCAACGAGGGGCAACGTCTGCAGCTGGACGTGCACACGGCGACCATCGAGTCCGGCCAGGAACTGGCGGCGGCGGTGGAACAGGCCAGCGTTCCTGCCGGCGTGTTGCTGGCACTGCCCGATCCCCTGGTGGTCAATGTCGATACCGCCCGTACGCTCATCCTCAGCGCCTATCATCGCGGCGTCGCCCTGGTCGGCTATTCCCAGGCCCTGGCCAAGGCGGGAGCCCTCATGGCCGTGCACTCGACGCCCGAGCAACTGGGCCAGGAAGCGGGTGAAATGGTATTGGCGGCCCTGGCCTCGGCGCCATTGCGCCTGCCGCCGCCCCGTCATCCGTCCTATTTCAGCGTATCGGTGAATTATCAGGTGGCGCGTGCCCTGGGGCTGGATCTGCCGGCGGAGGAGTTGCTGGTGCGCGAGCTGCAACGGCAGGAGGGGGCGCGATGAAGGGTTGGAACATTACGCGCAAGGTACTGCTGCTGGCACTGCTGCCGGGCACGGTCATTGCCCTGGTGCTGTCGGCCTATTTCACCTCGCTGCAGCTGGATGCCCTCGACCGCGCCTTGCGGGAAGAAGGGCAGATTATCGCCACCCAGTTCGCGCCGGCCAGTGAGTACGGCGTGATCTCTGGCAATCATGAAATGCTTTCCCGTCTCGCCACCTCGGTGTTGCAACGCGAGGACGTATCGTGGATCGGCATCCGCGACGATGCCGGTGAAATTCGCCTGCAGGTGGGCCGGGTACGCTTCGACTGGGACAAGTTCCGCACCGAGCCGGATGGCGACGGCGTGTGCCAGGAAACCCGGGGCGCTCTGCTGTTCTGTGCGCCGATACGCCAGACCCGGCTGCAGGTAAGCGACTTCCCTGAGGCGCGCGATGTCGTCGGACCGGAGACCATCATCGGCTGGGTGTTCGTGGAAATGTCCACCGCGGCCAATGCGCAGCGCCGGATCGAGGTAATCGCCAAGTCGCTGGTGATTACCAGCATCCTGCTGTTCGTCACCAGCCTGTTTGCCATCTATATCGGCTATCAGATCTCCCGTCCGATCATCGTCATGACGGACACGGTGCAGCAGGTGGCGCGCGGCAACCTCGACATCCGCGTACAGGCCCGCGGCGGCGGCGAGATCGATACGCTGGCGCAAGGCATCAACGGCATGATTGCCTCGCTTGCCTCGGCGCGCGAGGAAATGCAGCGGCGTATCGACGCGGCAACCTCACAGCTGCGCGAGACACTGCTGACCCTGGAGCAGAAGAACCGGGCTCTGGACGAGCAACGGTTGCGCGCCCAGGCCGCCAGTCATGCCAAGGGTCAGTTCCTCGCCAACATGAGCCATGAAATCCGTACCCCCCTCAGCGGTATCATCGGCATGCTGACCCTGTTGGAACAGACCGATCTGCAGCCCAACCAGCGCGCCTACATCACCAATCTGTCGCTCGCGGCCACGGCTCTGCATACGCTGCTCAACGACATCCTGGATCTGTCACGCATCGAGGCCGGCAAGCTGCAACTCATCGAGCAGAGCCTTTCACCGCGCCAGGTGCTCGATGAGGTGGCGTTGATGCTGGCCACCTCGGCCCACGAAAAGGGGCTGGACCTTATCTGCCATTGCAGTCGCGACGTTCCCGAGCAGGTGCGGGGCGACTCCCTGCGCCTGCGCCAGGTGTTGATCAACCTGGTGTCCAATGCCATCAAGTTCACCGAAACCGGTTCGGTGGTGCTGCGTGTCGCCACCCTGCCGCCGGCTGATGCCGCTGCCACCGATGGCCGCTTGTGGTTGCGCTTCGAAGTGGAGGACAGCGGCATCGGGATTCCCGCCGATCGGCAGCAGGCCATATTCGACAGCTTCACCCAGATCGATTCGTCGAATACCCGCAAATACGGCGGCAGCGGCCTGGGTACAACCATCGCCAAGGATCTGGTGCAGCTGATGGGTGGACGCATCGGCCTGCACAGCACCGTGGCGCAGGGCAGCCTGTTCTGGTTCGAGTTGCCGTGGGCGGATGAGGATGCGGCGACGGTATCGCCGGAGCGTGACCTGCAGGGGCGGCCCCTGCTGCTGGTGCAGCAGGAAGGCGAGGGGCGTCGCGCGCTGCGTGAACTGGCGGAACGGCTTGGGCTGGTGGTGCAGGAAACGTCCGACGCCGGCAAGGTACCGGAGTTGGTAGCCGCCGGCGCGGTGCCGATGATGGTCCTGCTGGTGGAGCGGGGGCGCGAGGCTGCCTGGCTGAATCTCGCAAGAACCCTGCGGCGGCAGGAATTTGCGCCGCGCGTCCTGCTGTGTCATGTGACCTTTCTGAACGGTGACACCGACGTGGATTTGTTCGACGGCCATATGAACAAGCCGGTGACGCTGGAGTCCCTGCGTGACGGCCTGCTGGCCCTGAGCCGGATTCCCGGCCATCCTGCCGCGGACCCCGCCGCCGGCGCGCCCACAGATGCTGTGCGGGAGACTGCCGTCAAGCGGTGCCGGGTGCTGGTGGCGGAAGACAATCGAATCAATGCGCTGGTCATCCGTAGCTTCCTGGAGCAGGTTGGCCATCGCGTGGTGCTGGTGGAAAACGGTGCCGATGCCCTGACCGTTCTGGCGCGCGGCGAGTTCGACGTCGTGCTGATGGACATGCGCATGCCGCAGGTGGACGGCCTGGAGGCGACCCGGCGCTGGCGTGCGCAGGAGGCGCCGGGGCGTCATACGCCGATCATCGCGTTGACCGCCAATGCCACGGTGGAAGATCGGGAGCGTTGCCTGGCGGCAGGGATGGATGACTTCCTGTCCAAACCGGTGGAGCAGGCACAACTGCTGGAGCTATTGGTGCGTCTGGGAGAATGATGCGACGGCGGGCCGGGACGGCCCGCTGAGGTCAGCGGCGTTGCGGCCGCCTGCCGCCGCCGCCGGAACGGCGCCGGGAGTCGCCGCCGCGCCGGTCGTTGCTGGGCCGGTATTCCGATTTGACCGGCGGCTGCGGCGGCACCAGCAATTCGGTGCTGATGCTGGCCACCGGGATTTTGTGGCTGATGTAGGCCTCGATGTCCATCAGCGAGAAGGCGTATTCCTCGCAGGCGAAGCTTATGGCCACGCCGCTGGCGCCGGCACGGGCAGTGCGGCCGATGCGGTGCACGTAGTCCTCCGCGTCCTGCGGCAGGTCGTAGTTGAAGACATGGCTGACGTCGGGGATATGCAGGCCGCGGGCGGCAACGTCGGTGGCCACCAGCATGGGAAAGGCGCCCGACTCGAACTGGGCCAGCAGGTGCTGACGCTTCTGCTGCGGCACGTCGCCGGAAAGGATGGCGGTCTTGTAGCCGTTGCCTTCCAGATAGCCCCAGACCCGATCGGCGGCGCGCTTGGTGTTGACGAAAACGATGGCGCGCGTCGGCTGCAATTGGTGCAGCAGTCCGAGCAGCAGGGGAATCTTTTCGTTGCTGGCCGGGAAGTAGATCTCCTGCTTTACCCGGTCGGCGGTGACCTTGTCCGGCTCCACTTCGACCAGGTTGGGATTGTTCATGTGCTCGTAGGCCAGTTCCGTCACCCGCAGCGACAGGGTGGCCGAGAACAGCATGTTGAGACGCTGCTCCGGCGGCGGCATGCGGCGCAGCATGTAGCGCAAGTCGGCGATGAAGCCGAGATCGAACATGCGATCCGCCTCGTCCACCACCACGGCCTGGATGGCCTTGAGATCGAACACGTGCTGCTTGAAATAATCGATGAGGCGGCCGGGTGTGCCGATGAGAATGTCCACGCCCTGTTCGATGGTCGTGCGCTGCTGTTCGTAGCCGGTGCCGCCGTAGGCCAGGCCGAGCTTGAGGCCGGTGTGACGCCCCAGGGTTTCTGCATCGCGATGAATCTGGATGGCCAGTTCGCGGGTCGGCGCCAGCACCAGCGCGCGGGGCTGGTTGATGCGGCGCGTTTCCGCGCCGGGATCGCGCAGCAGGTGGTTGTAAAGCGCGACGAGGAAAGCGGCGGTCTTGCCGGTGCCCGTCTGCGCCTGGCCGGCCACGTCCTTGGCCTGCAGCGCAAAGGGCAGGGTGTTGGCCTGTATCGGCGTGCAATGGGAAAAGCCCGCCTCTTCAATGCCTTGCATAAGAGGGAGGGGCAGATCGAAGTCTGCGAAGCGGGTGTCCGTCAGGTGGGTTTCGCTCATGGGGATAGAAGCATACCAAAATCGCGCCGGTTGTGGGCTTGCAAAGCGGGGCGGATTCGGCTCAAATGTGGTTCCAAGGCTCAACAACAAACCAGCCGAACCGCTGTACCGGTGGTTACGCGCGTGATGGAGGCAATACCCTTGAGCGACAAAATCGTTTATGTAACCGATGACACCTTCGAGCAGGAAATCATCAAGGCCGACGGCCCCGTGCTGGTGGATTACTGGGCCGACTGGTGCGGTCCCTGCAAGATGATCGCCCCGATCCTCGACGAGATCGCCGAGGAATACAACGGCCGGCTCAAGGTGGCCAAGCTGAACATCGACGAAAACCCCAATACGCCGCCCAAGTTCGGCATCCGCGGCATCCCGACCCTGATGCTGTTCAAGGCGGGCAACGTCGAGGCGACCAAGGTGGGCGCCGTGTCCAAGTCGCAATTGACCGCATTCATCGACAGCAACCTGTAATTATCGGCACGGCGTCCGGCCGGGGCTGGACGCCGTGTGCAGTTGGTGGTAGATTTCCCGGCAGCTTCCCTTAGATATAAGAACTAGCACCGGCCCGACGGCCACTCCCCAAGACAGCTCGATAGCCCCACGCGGCCACGCTGTCGTTCCCGAATACCCCCATCGCTACGTTTCAACCCTGGCGTTCCATCCAACGGCTTGACCATGAATCTGACCGAACTCAAGAGAAAACCCGCAGCTGAACTGATCGAACTTGCCGAGTCCCTGGGCATCGAAGGTGCCTCGCGATCGCGCAAGGAAAACGTCATATTTTCCCTGCTCAAGGCGACAGCCAAGGGCGGCGAGGATATCTGCGGCGACGGCGTGCTGGAGATACTGCAGGACGGCTTCGGCTTTCTGCGCTCCGCCGACAGTTCCTACCTGGCCGGCCCGGACGACATTTACGTCTCCCCCAGCCAGATTCGCCGCTTCAACCTGCGTACCGGCGACACCGTTACCGGCAAGATACGGCCGCCGAAGGAAGGCGAGCGCTACTTCGCGCTGCTCAAGGTCGATACCATCAACTACGAGCCGCCCGAGAACGCCAAGAACAAGGTGCTGTTCGAGAACCTGACGCCGCTGCACCCCAACGAACGTCTCAACCTCGAACTGGGCAACGGCAGTACCGAAGACATCACCGCCCGCGTCATCGACCTGGTGGCGCCCATCGGCAAAGGCCAGCGCGGCCTGATTGTCTCGCCGCCCAAGGCCGGCAAGACCATGCTGCTGCAGAACATCGCTCATTCCATCACCCACAACCATCCCGAGTGCTTCCTCATCGTCCTGCTCATCGACGAACGTCCCGAGGAAGTGACCGAAATGGCGCGTTCGGTGCGCGGCGAAGTGGTGTCCTCCACCTTCGACGAGCCGGCCAGCCGCCATGTGCAGGTGGCCGAAATGGTGATCGAAAAGGCCAAGCGCCTGGTGGAGCACAAGAAGGACGTGGTGATCCTGCTGGACTCCATCACCCGTCTGGGCCGTGCCTACAACACCGTGATTCCGTCCTCCGGCAAGGTGCTCACCGGCGGCGTCGATGCCAATGCCCTGCACCGCCCGAAACGCTTCTTCGGCGCGGCGCGCAACATCGAGGAAGGCGGTTCGCTCACCATCATCGCCACCGCGCTGGTGGAAACCGGTTCGCGCATGGATGACGTGATTTACGAGGAATTCAAGGGTACCGGCAACATGGAGATCCACCTGGATCGCCGCATTGCCGAGAAGCGCATCTACCCGGCCATCAACATCAACCGTTCCGGCACCCGTCGTGAAGAGCTGCTGACCGACGTGGAGGAGCTGCAGAAGATGTGGATCCTGCGCAAGTTGCTCCATCCGATGGACGAGCTGGCGGCGATGGAGTTCCTGTATGACAAGCTCAAGGCCACCAAGACCAACGGCGACTTCTTCGATTCGATGAAGCGCTGATGGGCTGCGGATCGGCCGCCGGCATAGCGTGTCGGCGGCCGATCCGAACGGTATAGGGGGTCAGGGACTGACCGGCTTCACGTCCCAGATGGCTGAGGCATATTCCCCGATGGTGCGGTCGCTGGAGAAGCGGCCCATGCGCGCCACATTCAGGATGGCGCGGCGCGTCCATTCCTCGCTGTCGCGGTACAGCGACGCCACCTGTTCCTGGCATTCCACATACGAGGCGTAGTCGGCCAGCAGCAGATAGTAATCGCCGCCCGCCAGCAGGGCATCGACCGTGGGGCGGAAGCGTTCCGGTGCCTCGGGCAAAAAGTAGCCGCTGCCGATCATGTCCAACACTTCGCGCAGTTCCCCGTTGCTGTTGTAGTAATCCCACGGCCGATGGCCGGCGGCGCGCACCTGCTTCATTCCGTCCACGTCTAGGCCGAAGATGAAGATGTTCTCCTCACCTACCGCCTCCCGGATTTCGATGTTGGCGCCGTCCAGGGTGCCGATGGTCAGGGCGCCGTTCAGGGCCAGCTTCATGTTGCCCGTGCCCGAAGCCTCGGTGCCGGCGGTGGATATCTGCTCCGACAGCTCCGCTGCCGGAATGATCTCCCCGGCGGTGGTGACGTCGTAGTTGGGTATGAACACCACCTTGAGCAGGTCGCGCACCTGGGGATCGTGATTGACGATGTCGGCCACGGCGGTGATCAGGTGGATGACCCGCTTCGCGGCGGCGTAGCCCGGCGCCGCCTTGCCGCCGAAGATGACGGTGCGCGGCACGGTATCCAGTTCCGGATTGCGGCGGATGCGGTTGTACAGCGTGATGACGTGCAGCAGGTTGAGCAACTGGCGCTTGTATTCGTGTATGCGCTTTATTTGCACGTCGAACAGCGAATCGACATGTACCTCGACCCCGGTCTGGCGGGCGATGCGTTCGGCCAGGCGCTCCTTGTTGGAGCGCTTTACTGCGCGGAACTCGGCACGGAAGGCGCCGTCGTCGGCCAGCGGCTCCAGCTTCCGCAGCTGTTCCAGGTCGGTCTTCCAGCCGTCGCCGATGCGGCTGCTGATCAGCGTCGACAGATCCTGGTTGGCCTGGTTCAGCCACAGCCGCGGCGTGATGCCGTTGGTGATGTTGATGAATTTTTCCGGGAAGTGACGATGGAAGTCGGCGAAGATGGTGTCACGCATCAGCTGTGAATGCACCGCCGCCACGCCGTTGACGCGGTGGCTGCCGACGATGGCCAGGTGAGCCATGCGGATGCGGCGGTCGCCGCTTTCGTCGATAAGCGACATGCGGCGCATCAGATCCACGTCGCCCGGCTGGTGGTGCATGACGTCCTGCAGGAAGCGGTGGTTGATTTCATAGATGATCTGCATGTGGCGCGGCAGCAGCGCCTCGAACATCGATACCCTCCAGGTCTCCAGCGCCTCGGGCAGCAGCGTGTGGTTGGTATAGGCGAAGGTGCGCACGGTGAGCCCCCAGGCCTTGTCCCAGTTCAGGTGGTGCACGTCGAGCAGGATGCGCATCAGCTCCGGGATGGCGATGGAGGGATGGGTGTCGTTGAGCTGGATGGCGACCTTGTCGGCGAGCTGGTCGAAGTTGCCATGCACCTTGCGGTAGCGGTAAAGGATGTCCTGCAGCGAGGCGCTGACGAACAGATACTGCTGCATCAGCCGCAACTCGCGTCCCAGCGTGGTGGTGTCCGCCGGATAGAGCACCTTGGACAGGTTTTCCGAGCGGGTCTTTTCCTCGACGGCCTTGATGTAGTTGCCTTCGTTGAAGTACTTGAGGTTGAAGTCACGGGTAGCCTTGGCCGACCACAGGCGCAGGTTGTTGACGGTGTCGACGCCGTAGCCGGGGATGGGCGTGTCATAGGCCATGGCCATGACCTCGTCGGTGTCGACCCAGCGGTGGCGCAGTTCGCCCCGTTCGTTGGGGTATTCCACCACGCGGCCGCCGAACTTGATGGGATAGAGCACTTCCGGGCGGGGAAACTCCCAGGGATTGCCGTAGCGCAGCCAGTTGTCCGGGTGCTCCACCTGGCGGCCGTTTTCGATGCTCTGGCGGAACATGCCGTATTCGTAGCGGATGCCGTAGCCGTAGCCAGGCAGGCGCATGGTGGCCATGGAGTCGAGGAAACAGGCGGCCAGGCGGCCCAGGCCGCCGTTGCCGAGGGCGGCGTCGTATTCGAGCTCGACCACTTCCTCCAGATCCAGACCCAGCTCTTCCAGGGCGCGGCGGCATTCGTCGTAAAACCCCAGGTTGAGCAGGCTGTTGGCCAGGGTGCGGCCGATGAGGAACTCCATGGACAGGTAGTAGACCCGCTTGGCGTCCGCCGTATAGTAGCTGCGCATGGTCTCCATCCAGCGCTCGATGAGCCGGTCCCGCACCACATAGGCCAGGCTGTGGAACCAGTCGCGGTCGGTGGCCGTATAGGAGTCCTTGCCGACGGAGAAAATCATGCGGTTGGCCAGGGAATGCTTGATCGAGGCCGCGTCCAGTCCCTGGTAGTCGTACTTGAAGTTGCGCGAGGAGGGCTTGCTGGGCATTTCGGGTCCGTGCCTGCGACGAAAGGGGTATCCCGTTAAGGATAACCGGTATGGGGGACGGTTACACGGCGTTGCCGGCGCGGCGGCGGCGGCTTGCTGCCGGCGCGCATTTTACGTATGATACTCGCCTTTTTCGCGTGCGGTGCCCGGCGACGGCGCGGGTGGCGGCACGCAAGGAACTCCACACAGAGGTTGTGACCATGAAGCAGGATATCCATCCCGAATACAATGACATTACCGTGACTTGCAGCTGCGGTAATACCTTCAAGACCCGCTCCACCGTGGGGCGCGATCTTTCCCTGGACGTATGCTCCGCCTGCCACCCGTTCTACACCGGCAAGCAGAAGATCGTCGACACCGCCGGCCGTGTGGACCGCTTCCGTCAGAAGTATGGCATGAAGAAGTAAAACCGCCCGCCGTGCGGATAACGACAAGGGGCGCCCCGGCGGGGCGCCCCTTGTCGTTTGGGGTACTGCAACGTATGGCCGCTGTGGCCGGTGCTGATTTAACATAGCCGTGGTTTTCCGACCGGATATTGCCGATGAGCATGGGATTGAACGCTGTCCTTGGTGTGACGCTGGCGGGGCTGCTGTCGGCGCTGGCCGGCTGTGCCGTCAATCCGGTCAGCGGGCAGAGCGATTTCATGCTCATGTCGCAGGAGCAGGAGATATCCCTGGGACGGGAGGAGCACCCCAATATCCTCAAGCAGTACGGTAAATACGGCCATGTGGAACTGCAGGCCTATGTGGAAATGGTGGGGCAGCGGCTGGCGGCGGTCAGCCACCGCAGCGACCTGAGCTATCACTTCACCCTGCTCGACAGTCCCGAGGTCAATGCCTTCGCCCTGCCCGGCGGTTATGTCTATATCACCCGCGGCCTGCTGTCCTATCTCAATTCCGAGGCCGAAATGGCTGCCGTTCTCGGCCATGAAATCGGCCACGTCACGGCGCGCCACGGCGCGCGCCAGTACAGCGCGGCCATGGCCACCGGCCTGGGCGTGACCCTGGGCAGCATCCTGGTGCCGGAGCTGCGCCAGCAGAGCGCGCAGGATCTGCTCAACGTCCTGGGCACCGCGCTGCTGCGCGGCTACGGCCGCGAGCATGAACTGGAGGCCGATCGCCTCGGCGCCGAGTATCTGGCGCGTTCGGGCTATGATCCGCAGGCGATGATTCAGGTGATCCGCGTGCTCAAGAACCAGGAGCAGTTCGAGTTGCAGCTGGCGCGGGAGGAAAACCGCGAGCCGCGCATCTATCACGGCGTGTTTTCCACCCATCCGGACAATGACCAGCGTCTGCACGAAGTGGTGGGCGCGGCCGGGAAGGTGCCGCCTGCCGGCGCCGTGCGGACCGTCGAACGCGGTCCTTTTCTGGCCCGGCTGCAGGGCCTGATCTTCGGCCCCGGTGCCCACGAGGGCGTGGTGCGCGGGCAGGAGTTTTACCACCGCGACCTGGATATCGGCGCGCGCTACCCGGCCGGCTGGCGGGTGGACAACCTGTCGGATCGCATTCTGGCCACCGCGCCGCAGCAGGCGGCAATGTTGCAGACCGAGGTGGAGGTGCTGAAGCAGGCGCTGGCGCCGGAGCCGTACCTGGCACAGCGTTTCAAGGGCGGGACGCTGACCGACGGCGCGGCCCTCAGCGGGCAGCCCCTGCCGGGCTACAGCGCGCGCATACTCCTGAATACGGCGCTGGGGCGGCGCGAGGCACGGGTGATCGCCGTCGCCCGCGGCCTGCAGATGTATCTTTTTATCGGCGTTACCCATGACGCGGATGCCGGCAGCCGTTTCGACGGCGACTTTCTCGCCACCGCGCGCAGCCTGCACGCCTTGACGACGGCGGAACGGGAGTTGGCGGAACCGCTGCGCCTGGCCGTCATCAAGGCGGCGGCGGGCGCCACCTTCAGTCAGCTGGCCGGTGATTCGCGCATACCGCACCACGCGGAAGAGCAGCTGCGCCTGCTGAACGATCGTTATCCCCAGGGCGAACCCCAGGCCGGTGAGGCCATCAAGGTCGTCCGCTAACCCACTGGAACCCTGAGACTCCATGAGCACGAACACTCCTTCCGCGCGCGACCAGGCCGCGCTCGACTACCACGCCCTGCCGGTGCCGGGCAAAATCGCCACCGCCATCACCAAGCCCTGTGCCACCCAGGCGGAGCTGAGCCTCGCCTACACGCCGGGCGTCGCCGTGCCCGTGCTGGCCATCAAGGACGATCCGCGCGCCGCCTATCTGTATACGGGCAAGGGCAATCTGGTGGCGGTCATCAGCGACGGTACCGCGGTGCTGGGTCTGGGCAACGTCGGGCCGCTGGCGGGCAAACCGGTAATGGAAGGCAAGGGCGTGTTGTTCAAGCGCTTCGCCGATATCGACGTGTTCGATATCGAGGTGCAGGCGGAATCGCCGCAGGCCTTTATCGACACCGTGGCGCGCATCGCGCCGACCTTCGGCGGCATCAACCTGGAGGATATCGCCGCGCCGCACTGCTTCGAAATCGAGGCGGCGTTGCAGGAGCGGCTGGATATTCCGGTATTCCACGACGATCAGCACGGCACCGCCATCATCATCGCCGCCGGCCTGCTCAACGCGCTGGAGTTGCAGGGCAAGACCCTGGCCGCCGCGCGCATCGTCTGCCTAGGTGCCGGCGCCGCCGGCATCGCCTCCATGCGCCTGCTGGTGGCGCTGGGCGCGACACAGGAAAACATCATGCTGGTGGACCGCAAGGGCGTGATCCACCGTGGCCGCGATGACCTCAACGTCTACAAGCAGGAGTTTGCCGTCACCACCGAGCGGCGCAGCCTGCTCGATGCGATGAGCGGCGCGGATGTGTTCATCGGCGTATCCGGCCCCGATCTGGTGAGTCGCGAAGCGCTGGCGGCCATGGCGCCGCGCCCGGTGGTGTTCGCCCTGTCCAACCCGGTGCCGGAAATCCGGCCGGAGATCGCCCGCGAGGTGCGCGATGACCTGATCATGGCCACCGGCCGCAGCGATTACCCCAACCAGGTCAACAATGTGCTGGGCTTTCCCTTCATCTTCCGCGGCGCCCTCGACGTGCAGGCGAAGTGCATCAATCGTGAGATGGAGATCGCCGCCGTCGAGGCGCTGCGGCAACTGGCGCATGAGCCGGTGCCGGCAGAGGTGTTGCAGGCCTACGGCGTCGCGGGCCTGACCTTCGGTCCGGAGTACATCATCCCGAAGCCCTTCGATCCGCGTCTTATCGATCAGGTTCCGCCGGCGGTGGCGCGAGCGGCGATCGCTACCGGCGTGGCCCGCGCGCCCTGGCCGGCGCACTACCCTGCGTAACGCCAACGGCGGGCGCCCGGTCGCACCGGGCGTCCGTCGGACGGCCCCTCAATATGACGGGCGGTCCTCTTCCAGCAGCCGCTCCACCGCGGCGCTGTCGGCGCGCTGCATGGGCTGGTTGTCCACCGGGCTCAGCGGCCGGCGGCGCAGGCCCTGCACCGGGAATACCGTAAGTTCCAGGGTGGTGTCGCCGGCGACAAAGCGATAGAGCGGCAGGGTGTCCCATTGCTCCGCCCCATAGCGGACGCGGCGTTCGTCGTGTTCATACGGTATGCGCTGATCGAGCAGGAACAGCGCCACGGCCTCGGGCGGGTCGGCGAACAGGTGCAGGTGGACGGGGGAGTGCGGCGGCGCGGTACCTGTCAGTACCGGGCCGACCAGGCGCGGCTCGAAGCGCGCCAGCAGGCGCATGGCCTTGAGGGCGGTTTGGCGCAATTGCTGCACTTGCGCCAGCCGGCTGTCGCCGTGAAACAGGGCGCGGTATTGCACCAGTGCCTGTTCGATGGCGGCGTTGTCGGGTGGGTGGCGCAGGCTGAAGCCCAACCGGGCGGCCGCCTTGCGCCGCGCATCATCGAAGCCGGCCGCTTCCCCCTGGGCCAGCAGCCGGGCGGCTTCCTGCAGCAACTGCTGATAGGGTCGTGAACCGGCCTCCTTGCCTGCGGAGCCGCGGCGGCGCTTCATCGCTAGAACAGCTGCTCCGACAGGCTGCCGCCGTCATTGTCCGGCGTGCCGCCGTTGCCGGCCGGTACGTTGGGCTGCGCCGTTACATCCTCGCTGCGAAAGACTTCAAAAATGGCGTTCGGATTGGAGCCGCTGGTGAATTCGCCGGTCTCCGGATCGATACGGGCCGTGACCACGCCGGGCGGCTGTTGCAGAGGGAGTTGCGGGACACCTTGCAAAGCCTCCGCCATGAACTCTATCCACATGGGCAGTGCCGCGCGGGCACCGGTCTCCGAATTCCCCAGCGGTCGCGGCGAATCGAAACCGAGCCAGGTGGTGGTGGCCAGCGCGTGGTTGTAGCCGGTAAACCAGGCGTCGCGCTGCTCGTTGGTGGTGCCGGTCTTGCCGGCCAGATCGCTGCGGCCCAGCGCCAGGGCCTGCCGACCGGTACCGTGGCGGATGACGTCCTGCATCATGCTGGTGCTGAGATAAATGGTGCGGGCATCCAGTACGCGCGGCGCGGCGTTGACCTGTGGCGCGGCGTCGACCTGCGGTGCGACAGCCAGCTGCGGCGTGGCGCTGACCTGCGGGGCTGCCGGCGGCGGGGCATCCGCAGCGGTATTCTCCTCAGCCGCCGGCAGTTCGCATTCGGCGCAGGCCTGCAACGGGTCCGCCTCGTAGATCACGAGCCCGTTGGCGTCCTCCACCCGCTGGATGAAATACGGTTCGACCAGGAAGCCGCCGTTGGCAAATACGGTATAGCCGCGGGTCAGCTCCAGCGGCGTGAGGCTGCCGCTGCCGAGCGACAGCGACAGGTCGCGCGGTAATTTATCCCGCAGAAAGCCGAAACGCTCCAGATAGCCGATGGTGTAGCCGACACCGATGGAACGCAGCACGCGGATCGAGACCAGGTTGCGTGAATTGGTCAGGGCCACGCGCAGCCGCGTCGGGCCATAGAATCGGCCACTGTAGTTTTCCGGGCGCCACGAGCTTTCCAGCTCTGCGTCCTCGAACACCACCGGTGCGTCGTTGACCACGGTGGCGGGCGTGAAGCCCTTATCCAGGGCGGCGGCGTAGATGAAGGGCTTGAAGCTGGAGCCGGGCTGGCGCTCGGCCTGGATGGCGCGGTTGAACTTGCTGTGGAAGAAATCGAATCCTCCCGCCAACGCCTGCAGGGCACCGTCGCGGGGTCGCAGCGCAACCAGCGCCGCACCTGCGTTGGGCACCTGGGTCAGGTGCCAGTTGCAGTCACTGCGCAGCTCGACGCGGACGACGTCGCCCACCTTGAGGATGTCTGCGGCGGTTGCGGGAGCGGGGCCCAGCGTGTTCTCGTCGATATAGGTGCGGGCCCACGCCAGGCCGGGCCAGTCGATGAGCACCATGCCGACGGCGGGCTGATAGACCACGGCCGCCTGTTCCTCCAGCGCGATGACCAGTGCGGGGAGCAGGCCGCCGATGGTCCCGTAGGCACCGAGCGCGCGATCCCAGTCATCGAAGGTGGTGTCGCCCGCCAGCTCCACATGGGCCTCGGCTCCACGGTAGCCATGGCGCAGATCATAGGCCTGCAGGGCATTGCGCAAGGCCCGATTGGCGGCGGACTGCAGCCGGATATCTATGGTGGTGTATACCTTGTAGCCGGCGGTGTAGGTGTCGGCGTTGTAATGCTCCACCATCCAGGCCCGTGCCATTTCGGCGACGTAGGGCGCCTCGGCATCGGGCGTCAGCACATGCAGGCTGGCCGTAACGGCGGTTGCCCGTGCGTTGTTGTACTCGTCCTCGGTGATGAAACCCAGGGTGAGCATGCGCCCCAGCACGTAGTTGCGGCGGTTCTGGGCACCGGCAGGATTGCTGACCGGATTCACGGTCGACGGGGCCTTGGGCAAGCCGGCAAGCATGGCGTACTGGGCCAGATTGAGCTGGTGTATGTCCTTGCCGTAATAGGTCTGCGCCGCAACCGCCACGCCGTAGGCGCGCTGGCCAAGGAATATCTTGTTGAGGTACAGCTCCAGTATCTCTTCCTTGCTCAGCTCGCGGTCGATCTTCAGGGCGAGGAGGATTTCCGTCAGCTTGCGGATGTAGGTCTTTTCCGGCGTGAGGAAAAAATTGCGCGCCACCTGCATGGTGATGGTGCTGCCGCCCTGGCCCTTCTCACCGGTGCGCAGCAGGTGCACCGCAGCGCGCAGGAGGCCCTGGTAGTCGACGCCGGGATGCTCGAAGAAGCGGTCATCTTCCGCGGCGAGCACGGCCTTGATCATCAATTCCGGTATATCTTTGTACGCGAGGGGAGTACGTTTCATCTCCCCATACTCGCCGATAAGTTCGCCGTTACGGGCGTGGACGCGCAGCGGCACCTGCATGCGCACGTCCTTGAGTACGTCGGTGGAGGGCAGGGTCGGGGCGAGGTAGAAATAGATGGCCACGGCGGCGAGGCCGCCCAGGGGGACCAGGACGATCAGGCTCCACAGCAGGAAGCGGAGGAATTTACGCAGCAAGTTCATCGGGGGCGTGGAGTGCGAACCGGTTCAAAACGCCATTACGGAGGCGCGGAGTATAAAGGTTTTGCCGCATATGAGCCATTCAGCCATTGGTCAAATTATTTGTTGACCTGTAGTTGACACTGGTATTTAATGTAGTAAAACATATATATCTCCTAACATAGGGGTTTATAAAGGAAAAATGTTCTCGCTAGCTCAGCTCTTGCAAGGAAGTAAGCCTTCGATACTCGGGCTCGATATCAGTACCACGGCGGTCAAGCTGCTGGAACTGAGCAAGAGTGGCGAACGTTATCGGGTGGAAAGTTATGCGGTCGAGCCGCTCCCCCCTAACTCCGTGATAGAAAAGAATATTTCCGATGTGGAGGCCGTGGGCGAGGCCATCCGTCGGGCGGTGAAACGGTCGGGCAGCAAGGCCAAGCATGCCGCTGCGGCGGTCGCCGGCTCCGCAGTCATCACCAAGGTCATCTCCATGCCCGGCTCGCTTTCGGATGCCGAAATGGACAGCCAGATTCAGCTGGAGGCCGACCAGTACATCCCCTATCCGCTGGAAGAAGTGAACATCGATTTCCAGACCATAGGGCCATCCGACAACGATCCTACGCGCGTCGACGTGCTGCTGGCGGCGTCACGCAGCGAAAATGTGGATGTGCGCGTGGCGGCCATCGAACTGGCCGGCCTGACCGCCAAGGTCATTGATGTCGAAGCCTATGCGATGGAGAGTGCCTTCACCCTGATCGCGGCCCAGTTGCCGGAGCGGGGCGTGGACAAGACCATCGCCGTGGTGGATATCGGCGCCACCATGACCACCCTCAACGTCCTGCACGATCTCAAGACCATTTATACCCGCGAGCAGGTGTTCGGCGGCAAACAGCTGACCGAAGAAATCCAGCGCCGTTACGGCCTGTCCTATGAGGAAGCCGGCATGGCCAAGCGCCAGGGTGGGCTACCGGACAACTACGTGCCGGAGGTACTGGAGCCGTTCAAGGAGGCAATGGCACAGCAGGTCAGCCGCTCGTTGCAATTCTTCTTCTCCTCCAGCCAGTTCAACAGTGTCGATCAGATCGTTCTGGCCGGCGGCTCGGCCTCCATCGCGGGCGTCGATGAGCTGATCGAATCCAAGCTGGGGGTGCCGACCATGGTGGCCAACCCCTTCACCAACATGAGTATCGCGCCCAGGATCAAGGCGCAGGTGCTGAGCAACGATGCACCGGCCCTGATGATTGCCTGCGGCCTGGCCCTGCGGAGCTTCGACTGATGGCGCGCATAAATCTACTCCCCTGGCGTGAGGAACTGCGCAAGGAACAGCGCAGACAGTTCTTTGTCGTGCTGGGCGGCTCCGCCATCCTGATGCTGCTGGTGGTCGGCTACGTGCACCTGCACATCAACGGCATGATTCAAGGCCAGGAGTCGCGCAACAACTTCCTAAAAACGCAGATCAAGGAAGTCGAATCCAAGATCAAGGAAATAGACAACCTGGACCGGCAAAGACAGCAACTGCTGGCGCGTATGCGGGTCATTGAGCAGTTGCAGGGTGATCGATCGGTCATCGTGCATCTGTTTGATGAACTGGCAAAGGCGGTGCCGGAGGGGCTGCACTTGATCAATGTGAAACAAACGGGGCGCAACCTGATGGTGCAGGGCGTCGCGCAGTCCAATGCCCGCGTATCGTCATTTATGCGCAACTTGGATGCCTCACCCTGGTTCGAGAACCCTGTGCTGGAAATTATCCAGGTGGACGATAAAGGCCAGCGAGGCAGTCGCACCTTTACGCTTCGGGTCAATCAGGTCATTGACAAGGACAAGGGGTAAGTGATGGAGCTGGATTTGTCGCAGTTCAGGAATCTTGACCCCAACAATATCGGCAGTTGGCCGCTGGCTGCGAGGGGTGGGGTGGTCGCTCTTGTCTGTGTCGCGGTGTTGGGGCTGGGCTATTGGTTCGATACGCAGGAGCAACTGGGTGCGCTGGAGCGGGCGCGCCAGTCGGAAGACAGGCTAAAGAAGGATTTCGAGGTCAAGCAGGCCAAGGCCGTCAATCTCGAAGCCTACCGGCAACAGATGACCGAAATGGAGGAGTCTTTCGGTACGATGCTGCGACAGTTGCCGAGCAAAACCGAAGTGGCGGACTTGCTTGTCGACATCACCCAAACCGGTTTGGCAAGCGGTCTGGAGTTTGAACTGTTCAAACCCGGGAACGCCAGTCCCAAAGAATTTTATGCCGAGCTCCCCATAGAGGTGAGAGTAATGGGAATGTACCATTCGTTCGGTGAATTCGTTAGCGGTGTCGCCGCACTACCGCGCATAGTGACACTGCATGACATCAATATCTCTCCTGCCCCAAAAGTTGCGGGCTCGCTGATCATGCAGGCTAATGCGAAAACCTATCGCTATCTGGATGAAGAGGAAATCGCAGCGGCACGTAAAGCACAAGATGCCGATAAAGCGAAGAAGAGAAGATAGTCGGCAAGCCCATCGGCAGGGGTGAAACGAGAAATGCGTAAGTGTGATGCCGGGATGATGCTGAGGCACGGCAAAGGTGGCAACTAGATGTCGATAGAGAATATTACAGGGATAGGGGTCAGCTGTGCCTCGCACCGACGGTGGGTGCGGTCATGGCTCATCATAGCTATGCCACTGGTGGCGCTGACTGCTTGTAGTGCTGACACGCACAGCGATCTGACGGCCTACATCGACGAAGTGAAAATGCGCAAGGCAAGCCGTATCGCACCTCTACCTGAGGTTAAAAGTTTCGAGTCGTATCAATACAACAAAGCCGACTTGCGCGATCCGTTCAAACCCGCGGTCGTGGAGGCTGTTAGCGAGGCTGTCGCAGGACTGCAACCTGATGTGCAGCGTAATAAAGAGCCATTGGAAGCGTTCCCGCTCGATTCGTTGCGTTTTGTTGGCCATCTGGAGCAGGAAGGGCGTGTATGGGCAGTGATTACCGCGCCGGACTCACTGGTATACCGGGTCGAAGAGGGCAATTATCTCGGCCAGAACTTCGGGCGTATTTCATTGATTAATGAGAGCCAGATAGAAATTAAGGAAATCATCCCCGATGCTTTGGGGGGCTGGACCGAACGTGACGCCACGTTGACGCTGGAAGAATAATCCCATGGGGTGCTCGAGAATGAACATCGGTATTGAATTTCACGCTGGCAGCAGGTCTGGAGGGAAACGGATGCGAAGCGCTAAAGTAACGACAGGCTGGCTGGCAGGGGCGATGGCCATGCTGCTGCTGGCGGCGGGAGGCGCGTTTGCTGCTCCGGTGATGCTTGAAGACGTGAGTTACGCAGCCTTGCCGGGTGACAGCATTCAATTGCGGCTTACCTTGTCTGACGAGATTGCTGCACCTGGTACTTTCACCATCGACAATCCGGCCCGTATAGCGCTGGATCTTCCCAACACTTCGCTCGGTGGTGCACGCAAGAATCAAACCGTTGGTATTGGTGTCGCACGGAGCGTCCAGGCCGTGGAGGCGGGTAACCGTACACGAGTGGTAATCAATCTGGTGCGCTTGGTTCCCTACCAGATACAGACCGAAAAAAATGTGATCGTTGTGACCCTGGGTGGAACGGAAGCAGGCGCGCCTGTTGCAGCGCCTTCGGTGACGCAGACACAGAGCACTACAAAGGTCAGCAATGCGAATCAGATCAAGAGTGTGGACTTTCATCGTGGTGAGCAAGGTGAAGGCCGTGTGATGGTTGAGCTTTCCAATCAGGCCATTGTGGCGGATATAAGCGAAGAGGCGGGCAAGGTAATAGTTGAGTTCCTCTCTACCGCTCTGCCTGAGCAGTTGGAGCGCAGACTCAACGTTATCGATTTCGCCACTCCCGTAACCGCCATCGATACCTTTATGCGCGGCAACAATGTGCGCATGGAAATTTCGGCCACAGGTGAGTTCCAACACCTGGCCTATCAGGCCGGTGAGGCATTGACCATTGAAGTGCAGCCGGTAGCCGAGGAGGAGCTGGCTGAGGCGCGCAAGACCGTGGAGGCTTTTACCGGCGAGAAGCTTTCCTTGAATTTCCAGAATATTGAGGTCCGTGCGGTATTGCAGCTGTTGGCGGACTTTACCGGCCTTAATCTGGTGACCAGTGACTCAGTGAAGGGTAGCGTCACTCTGCGCCTGAAGAATGTACCTTGGGATCAGGCGTTGGACATTATCCTCAAGTCGCGCGGCCTGGGCATGCGCCGTAGCGGCGACGTCATCATGGTGGCTCCGAATGAAGAGATTGCGGCGCGCGAGAAGCTGGAGCTGGAGGCGCACCGCCAGATCCAGGAATTGGCCCCGCTGTATAACGACAGTATCCAGGCCAATTACGCCAAGGCGGCTGATCTCGCCGCTCTGTTGAAGGGTGAGAAAAACTCCCTGCTTTCCGAGCGTGGCAGCATTACGATAGACGAGCGGACCAATAAGCTGTTGATTAAGGATACGCTGGAGAATCTGACGTCAATCCGCAAGCTGGTGACCGAGCTTGATGTACCGGTGCGTCAGGTGTTGATTGAGTCGAGAGTGGTTCTCGCCACCGATAATTTCAACAAGGAGTTTGGTGTCCGCTTCGGCGCGAGTGACGTCTCGAACAATGACCCGTTGGGCTCGCCCAGCTCCACGGTGGTTTCCGGCAGTCTGGAGGCAACCACGCAGATCATCAACGGTCAGACCGTCATGGCCCCCGCGCGCTACAACGTCAATCTGCCGGTAACCAATATGGCGGAGAGCGCGGCGTCCATCGGCTTGGCATTGGTTAAATTGCCGTTCGGTACCCTTGTCGAGCTGGAACTGTCCGCTGCGCAGGCCGAAGGGCAGACGGAAGTGGTTTCCAGTCCGCGCGTGATTACTGCCAACCAGAAAGAGGCTGTGATTGAGCAGGGTGTCGAGATTCCCTATCAGCAGGCCAGCTCCAGCGGCGCGACCAACGTGACCTTCAAGAAGGCCGTGCTCAGTCTGCGAGTCACGCCGCAGATTACGCCGGACGACCGTATCATCATGGATCTGAAGGTGAACAAGGATAGCCCGGACTATGCCCGTTCCATCCTGGGCCAGCCGCCCATCAACACTCAGCAGGTTCAGACCCAGGTGCTGGTCGAAAACGGCGAGACCATCGTGCTTGGCGGCGTGTATGAACAGAACAAGCAGAACCAGGTCGTGCGTGTTCCTTTCCTGAGCGATATCCCGTTGCTGGGGAATCTGTTCCGCCGTACCTACAATCAGGACGAAAAATCCGAGTTGCTGATTTTCGTATCACCGAAGATACTGAAAGAAACCGCCAAGTTGAATTAACTGGCGCAATACCTACCGGTAGGTGACGGAATGATGTTTGATATCGCAGGAAGGAAATACAAAATGCGCTGGCTCAATTGGATACTGGCGATCACTCTGGTTTCGGTGGCGGCAGGTTGTGGCGATACCTTGACTGAAGGCGGTACTACCGCGACCAGCGCGGCAACTGTGTCGCTTATTGCGTCAGCCCCCCAGATCGGTTCGGCACCGGCGTCCGAAACCACGCTGACCGCCATCGTAAAGGATGCGTCCAATCGGGCACTGGCCGACGAGGCCGTATCCTTTGTGGCGTCGTCCGGTTCGTTGACGATCACCGAGCCTTTTACCGATAGTGCCGGCAGGGCTGTCGCCACGCTGAGCCCGGGGGCCAATGCTGCCAATCGCAGCATTACGGTCACGGCAACGGCCGGGACCGTATCTGCCAGCTACGTGGTCGCGGTGGGCGGCACCACGGTCAGTGTTGCCGGCAGCACTTCCGCGGTATTGACTAACAGCACCCCGCTGACCGTGACGGTGAGGGATTCTGCCGGCACCGGTGTGTCGGGTGCTGTCGTGACATTGAGTTCGGTGAACGGCAACACGCTGGCCCCCTCGGTGGTCACGACCAATGCGACCGGCGTCGCCACCACGAACCTCACCGCTACGGCAGGGGGGACCGACACCATCACCGCCAGCGCGCTGGGCGCCACCGGCACGCATGCCATCAATATTTCCGCCGATACCTTCACCGTGGCCATGGCCGCCACGGTAAACATCAACACCTGTGCGGCAGTCACCGCCACCTGGTTGAGCGGCGGCTCGCCGGTGAGCGGTGGGACGGTCGATTTCCAGGCCACCCGCGGTACCTTGTATACCGATGCCGGCTGCGCGACACCCGGCACCCAGGTTCTGACCAATGGGGCCGGTGTGGCGACCATTTACATCCTTTCGCCCAACGCCGGCCCGACCACCGTGACCGCCACTGGTACCTCAGTGAACTCACCTTCCGCCTTCGCGGCATCAGAGTTCCTGGCCACGATCCCGGCCACCATGGTGTTCCAGGCCTCGCGTACCACCCTGGGGCTGAACGACAGCGTGACCTTGACGGCCACGGTGCGTGATGCCACCGGCAACCTGGTCAAAAATGCCATTGTGGATTTCACGATTTTTGCGGATACCACGGGAGGCAGTCTCAGCCCGTCGTCCGGCGTGACCGATTCGCTGGGCCGAGCATCCACGGTATACAGCTCCACGGTCGTGCCGTCGGCCACTGATGGCGTGCAAATCCAGGCTACCGTGCGCAGTACCGCAATTACTCAGACGGTTGCCCTTACGGTGGGCGGCTCCAGTCTCTTTGTCAGCCTGGGCATGGCGACAAGAATCGAGGACTTGAACACCGCGACCTATCGTTATGCGGGTGCAGTGCAGGTGGCGGATGCCGGCGGCAATCCGGTGTCGGGCATCACGGTCGTGTTGCGTCTCGAGGCCGAGTCCTTTGACAAGGGCTCCCGCAGCAGCGTCGGCAGCGTCAACAATGTTGCCCTTTCCAGCGTCACCCCACCCCTTTCGACCTTTGGGGTGTTCGTGGCGAGCGGCACCCTGAGCTGCGCGTCGGAGGACCTCAATACTGACGGCATACTCGACCCGAACGAGGATGACGGTGTCGGTGACGACGGCGACGGCCAGCTGGATCCGGGAGCGCCCGCCACCATTAACGGCAGCATAGTCACGGATGCCAATGGCAATGGCGCCTTTGACGTAATTTATCCCAAGGACTTTGCCGACTGGACCCAGGTCAAGGTGACGGCCACGGCACAGGTAAGCGGCACGGAGTCGGTCAAGGCGATACGCTTCATCCTGCCCATGTCACAAAGTGACGCCACCAGCCCGCCGGGTAACACCAGCCCGTTTGGTACCGCCAATGCGTGTACCAATCCCCTCTGATGCTGCGTGATGGTCTCTTTCTTGTCGGCCCCATGGGGGCCGGCAAGACTACCATCGGCCGGCAGCTGGCCAATGTGCTGCACCGGGAGTTCAAGGACAGCGATCATGAGATCGTGCGCCGGACCGGGGCCAGCATACCGCTGATTTTCGATATCGAAGGCGAGGAGGGCTTCCGCAGGCGGGAGTCCGAGGTCATCGCCGATCTCTCGGCGGAGAAGAATCTGGTTCTGGCCACGGGCGGCGGCGCGGTGCTGCGGGAAGAAAACCGCCGTCACCTGCGTGAGCGCGGCGTCGTCATCTATCTGTTTGCCTCCATCGATCAGCTGTTGAAGCGCACCTCACGGGATCGCAACCGTCCGCTGTTGCAGACCGCCGATCCGCGGGGCACCCTGGAAGAACTGATGCGGGTGCGGGATCCGCTGTATCGGGAAACTGCCGATATGGTGCTGTATACCGACGATCGTTCGGTGCGCAGCGTCATCAAGGAAATTCTTATCCGCCTGGATGAACTGGCCGCAGAGTCGGAACGGGCCGATAAGGCGTAGCGGAGCCGGGCAGCGCGGGGCGGGGCTACTGCCGCAGCACTAGCTTCAGGCGCACATAGCCCAGAGCTTCATAATCCCTGATCTGGCGCGGCCCATGGGCCGCCACGTCGACAAAGGCGACGAAGTCCTCCGGTCCCTTGCCCGCGCGTTCGGCGTTGGCGCCGCAGACATGCACATTCACCCCGGTTTCCTCGATCAGTTCGCGCATGTCTTGTTGCACGTCGGCGAACCGGCTCGCTTCTTCCAGCAGGGCAAACTGCTCGCGGCCGTGACTGACCACGGCGACATCCAGTTCGGGGAAACGCTCCCGTAGCCTGGTGATTGTTTCCCGCAGGCGTGGAATGCCCTCGCGCAGGCCATCTTCCAGCCCGACCACTTCAATGACCACACCGGGCGGGCGTGAGCCGGCCAGCAGACTTTCCAGCGTGGCCGCGTCCGCGGTGCCAGTGGCCAGCAGGAGCAGAATCAGGGCAATGCGCAGGGGAAACATAGTGCTCTCCGGGAGGGGGGGCATGGTAAAGTGCGGCCCCCGACACCAGCGTGAGCATAGCATGCGATGAATCCGTTCCGCCCCGGAGCCCATGAGCGCCATTTGCTGCGCCGCCGTGACAACCCCTTGTTCAACAAGGTATTGCGCCGGGTTGAAGCGGAGGAACTCGCCGCCGCAAGGCGCAGGGACGAGGCGGAGCAGGAGGATTTTGCCCGCCAGTTCCGCGTCCTGCTGGACAGCGCCCTCTGCCTGAAGCCCAATGAGGAAAGCCAGACCCTGCTAGATCTCAAGGCCCGGCTGGATCAGGCCTATACCCAGCTGGCTTCGCTTGGGGGGGACACCGAACCTTTCAGACAGGGGCTGCGCCGGCTCACCGACACGATAATCGCGGCAGTGCGACAGGCTGCCGCGAGAGATCCGCACGCCTTGGAAGAGTTGGTACACGAGCAACTGGCACGGGAGCAGCACTATCGTCTGATGGAGTTCCCGCTGGTCGCGGACTTGATGCGTCCGGATTCCCCCATCGCCGCGGAAGAGCTGCCCGCTGCGTTGCTTTCCTCATCCATGGAGGAGCTGGAGGCGGCGATTTGGCTGTTTGGGCCGGATGAGCTTCGCGCTCTCTGCCACGCAGCCCGAACCCTGCTGTCCGAGACTGGTACGGACTATGGTTGTGAGAACCTGGTACTGCTGGAGTCGCATCTGTCGGAAAGCTGAAAGCGGTGCATGTGCCGCCTCTGCACCGCAAGAGTGCGACTTCATCAACGTAAAATTAGAGACTGCTAATTGAGTCGTGGATTGGCTATAGTGTGCGAAAAGCCACGAAAAACACGTTTGGAGCCATTATGACCCTGTTTTCCGGCGATGAATTCGAACCCAGCAGTGAACTGACCGAGTTGCCCGCGCTCGGTCTGGACGCTGACGTGCTGACTGAAGATCTGCGCCGCCATTTCGCCCATACCCTCGGCCGCGACAAATATTGCCGCACGCCGCACTACGCTTATCAGGCCCTGGCGCTGGCGGTGCGGGATCGGCTCATGGATCGCTGGAAGAGCACCAACTACGCCTACATCGAGCAGGACAGCCGCCGTGCCTGCTATCTGTCGCTGGAATATTTGATGGGACGCGCACTGGGCAATGCCATGCTCAATCTCGGCGTGCAGGATGCGGCGACGCAGGCGCTTTCCGATCTGGGGCTCGCCATGGAGGAACTGGCCGACAGCGAACGTGATGCCGGGCTGGGCAACGGTGGTCTCGGCCGTCTCGCCGCATGCTTTCTCGATTCCTGTGCCACGTTGCAGTTGCCGGTCATCGGATACGGATTGCGCTATGAGTACGGCATGTTTCGCCAGGAGATCTCGGATGGGCACCAGGTGGAAGAACCCGATCACTGGCTGCGCAACGGCAATGCCTGGGAGCTGGAGCGGCCCGAATATACCCAGCGCGTCCAGTTCGGCGGGCACACCGAAAGCTGGACCGACGAGAGCGGCAAGCTGCATGTGCGCTGGCTCAATACCCACGATGTTCTGGCCGTGGCCTACGATGTTCCCATCCCCGGTTACCGCAACGGTACCGTCAACACCTTGCGCCTGTGGAAGTCGGCGGCGACCGATGAATTTGACCTGGGTGAGTTCAACGCCGGGTCGTATACCGAATCGGTGCGGGCCAAGAATGACGCCGAGCACATCACCATGGTGCTCTATCCCAATGATGCGTCCGAGAGCGGCAAGGAACTGCGCCTCAAGCAGCAGTATTTCCTCGCCTCGGCGTCGTTGCAGGACGTGCTGCGCCATTGGTTGAAATTCCACGATGCCGATTTCAGCGAGTTCGCCGCCAAGAACTGCTTCCAGCTCAACGATACGCATCCGACCATCGCAGTGGCGGAGTTGATGCGCCTGTTGATGGATGAGTACAACGTGGAATGGGACGACGCGTGGGAGATCACCCGGCGCACCATGGCCTACACCAACCACACGTTGCTTCCGGAAGCGCTGGAAAAGTGGCCGATCCGCCTGTTCCGTCGTCTGCTGCCGCGCCTGCTCGACATCATTTTCGAAATCAATGCGCGCTTCCTGAAGCAGGTGGCACAGCGCTGGCCCGGTGATGCAGGCCGGCTGGCCCGCATGTCCATCATCGAGGAGAGCCACGAACAGATGGTGCGCATGGCGTATCTCGCCATTGTCGGAAGCTATTCCGTCAACGGCGTGGCGGCACTGCATTCACAGCTGCTCACCGAAGGCCTGTTCCGTGATTTTTATGAACTATGGCCGGAAAAATTCAACAACAAGACCAACGGCGTAACCCAGCGCCGCTGGTTGGCGGCATGCAATGACGGATTGAACCAGCTTATCACGCAAACCATCGGCGGCGGCTGGGTGTCCGATCTGGCTCAGCTGAAGAAGCTGCTTCCCATGGCCGAGGACGCGGCATTCCGTGAGCAGTGGCGCGCAGTGAAGTTCGACAACAAGGTACGCCTGGCTGCGCTGGTGCAGAACGATTGCGGCGTCGACTTCGATGCGGAGATGATGTTCGACGTGCAGGTGAAGCGCATCCACGAATACAAACGTCAGCTTCTCAACCTGCTGCACGTCATTCATCTTTACGACCGCATCAAACGCGGTGACACGACGAACTGGACGCCGCGCTGCGTTCTCATCGGCGGCAAGGCCGCGCCCGGCTACGCCATGGCCAAGCGCATCATCAAGCTGACCAATAACATCGCCGACGTGATCAACAGCGATCCGGATACCGAAGGCAGGCTGCGATTGGCCTTTCTGCCCGACTACCGCGTCTCGGCCATGGAAGTGATTTGTCCTGGCACCGACCTGTCGGAACAGATATCCACGGCAGGCAAGGAGGCGTCCGGTACCGGCAACATGAAGTTCATGATGAACGGCGCCGTCACCATCGGTACCCTGGACGGCGCCAATATCGAAATCCGCGAAGAAGCGGGCGCAGAAAACTTCTTCCTGTTCGGTCTCACTGCCGAGGAGGTGGAGCAATTGCGCGGAAATTACGACCCCAACGCAATCATCGCCGCGGATCAGGATTTGTCGCGCGTCATGCACCTGATCGAATCGGGTCACTTCAGCCAGTTGGAGCCGGCGATCTTTGAGCCTATCGTGCATGCCGTCCGCAATCCGCATGACCCGTGGCTGGTCGCCGCCGATTTCCGCAGCTACGTGGATGCCCAACGGGTCGCGGCGGATACCTATCGTGATCAGGAAAAATGGGCGCGCATGAGCATCATCAACAGCGCCAGCAGCGGCAAGTTTTCCACCGATCGGACTATCGGTGAGTACGCGGACGATATCTGGAAGCTGCAGCCGGTTGCGGCTTATCCGGTGAAATAACTCCGCTTTTCCCCTGCCGTAGTTGCGGACCCGGATAGCCGGACCTCCGCGGCGCGGCACCGCGGTTCAGGAACCATTCAGCCTGCCTCCCTACATTGTGGAATCGTATCCACCGCAATGTCACAGGGAGCACGGTCATGAAAACCAGATTTGTCGTGTTATTTGCCGCGGTCGCCGTTCTGGGTGGCTGCAAAAGCGTAATCGTTCGCCATACCGTCCCGGTGCACGTGGTCGAGGAGCACCACGTTCATCACCTGCCCCCCGTCCCGCAGCACGTACCTGTACAGCCGCGGGTGATCGTGCAGCAGCATGTGCACGTAAACCATCAGGGGCATGTACCGCACCCGGCGCCGCGCGTGGTGGCGCCGCCACCGCACCGGTCGGTCGAGCCGCGCCCTCCCGTGCATCGTCAGCCGGAGGCGCCGCGCAGGTCGCCCCCCGCACAAGGGCCGACGCGGCCGGCCAAGCCGGGTATCCCGCCGGGGCATGTGGAGCGGCCTGCACCGGTGCCCATCGATGGACGTCTGCCGCCGGAACACACATCACCTCCCAAGCACCGGCCGGCGCCTGACGCCAAGGCGCCGGTAAAGACCGCGCCGCGCGCCATGCCTTCCCCAGGACATGAGCGCGCGGCATCGCGCTGATTAAGCACGCACCAAGGAGACACATCATGAAACGAAACCAGCTACTGACTACGTTTATGCTTGTGGCACTGCTGTCCGCCATCTCGCTACCGGGCACCGCGGCGGCGCATCCGACGTTCAGGGATACGGCCCGCACGGTCATGGTCCATCATGGCACGGGACATTCCGCGAAGTACCAGCGTAACCAGGAAGCGCACTTTCACAGGCACTCGCACCACGGAGTACGCCAGGGCCCCGTCGTGCCACACTCGCGCCAGTCGGGGCACGCGCTCCCGCCGTCGCTACGCATCGAGATCGTGCTGTAGCCGTTCTACCGCCGGGAGGGAGGGACGCCCCCCGGTGGATTCATTCGGGGCAGTGCAGGTATGCTGCTTGGCATATCTGTAAACCCCAGGCTGGAAAACGCCGATGTCTCCGCTCAAACCTTTACTTGTCATGTTGCTGTTGCTGCTGACCGCGCCTGCCGTCCCGGCATCGCCGTCTGCGTTGCAGCGCGTCGCTGCAACTGCGGTTACGCTGGAGCAGGCGGTGGCGCAGGTGCGGCAGGAAACCGGTGGCCGTATCCTGGCGGCGGAAACCGTACGGGAGAATGGGCGCCGTGTGCATCGCATCAAGGTACTGACCCCTGATCGCAGCGTGCGTACCGTCCGCATCGATGCCGGCAATGGGCGTTGAATCATGCGCATCCTGGTGATCGAGGACGAGGCGTCCCTGTTGGCCCAAATCAACGAACGGCTCACCGGCGCGGGCTACAGTGTCGAAGGATGCGGCGACGGCCGCGAAGGCCTGTATCTGGCCAGTGAATATCCGCAGGATCTCGCGGTGGTCGACCTGGGGCTGCCCGGCATGTCCGGGCTGGAGCTGATCCGCCGTCTGCGCCGCGACGGCCGTGCACTGCCGATCCTGATCCTCACCGCACGCGGCAAGTGGGAGGAAAAGGTGGAGGGACTGGAGGCCGGGGCCGACGACTACCTGGTCAAGCCCTTCCACATGGAGGAGCTGCTGGCGCGGATCAAGGCCTTGCTGCGCCGCGCGGCGGGTGGGGCGCGGGAGACTCTGTGCTGTGGCCCGCTGCTCATCGACATGGCGGCACAGAGCGTACGCCTGGACGACGCTGCCGTGGACCTGACCCAGTATGAATACCGCTTGCTGGAACACCTGATGCGTCAGCGCGGCAAGGTGATTGCCAAAAGTGAATTGGCCGACTATCTGCACGATCACGCGGACGAACGCGACAGCAATGTGGTCGAGGTGTTGATTGGACGGTTGCGACGCAAGCTGGATCCAGACAACAGCCTGCAACCCATCGAGACCGTGCGCGGGCGCGGTTACCGTTTCGGCCTGACGTGTTCATGAACTCCCTTGCGGCCCGCGTCGGTGCCGGTGCCGTGCTGGTGCTGGCGGTGTTCATCGTACTCACCGCCTGGGCCCTGGAACGCGCCTTTGCCGACAGCGCCGGCGCGGCGATGCGTGAGCGCCTGCTGGCCCAGCTGTACCTGGTCATGGCCGCTACCGAGGTGGAGCCGGACGGACGTTTGCGCCTGCCCGCAGCCCTGGGCGAGCCCCGCCTCAACCTGCCTGACTCGGGCCTGTACGCGCGCATCGACAGCCCCGATGGGCAGCCGTTGTGGCAGTCGCCTTCCGCCGTCGGCATGCGCCTGCCGTCGCCCGCCATCCAGCCGTCGCAACGGGAGTCGTTCACGCGCGTGGCGCTGGCCGGCGCTGAGTATTTTGCCGCCACCCTGCGCATCGACTGGCAGACGGACCATGGAAGCCTGCCGCTGATCTACAGCGTCATCGAGCATGCCGCGTTCTTTGAGGAACAGATGACGCGCTATCGACGCAATCTGTGGGGTTGGCTGGGAGCCATGGCATTGTTGCTGCTGGTGGTGCTGGCCGCCGTCCTGGCCTGGGGCCTGCGGCCGTTGCACACCGTGGCTGCCGAGGTGCGCGCCGTGGAGTCCGGCGCGCAGCAAAGTCTGGCGCAGGAGTACCCGCGCGAGATACGCCGCTTGAGCGACAACATCAACACCCTGCTGCATCACGAACGCGCCCAGCAGGCACGCTACAAGCAGGCCCTGGCCGATCTGGCGCACAGCCTGAAGACGCCGCTGGCGGTGCTGCGCGGCATCGATGCCGGTGCACAGGCAACACTGCTGGATGAACAGGTAACGCGCATGGATGCCATCGTCCAGCACCAGCTGCAGCGTGCCGCCACCGCCGGCCGCCCGGCGCTCGCCGCACCGGTAGCGGTGGCGCCGGCGGTGCAGCGGCTGCTGGCCGCCCTGGCCAAGGTGCATGCGAGCAAGGCCGTACAGGTTGAACAGGCTATCGCCGGCACGGCCCGCTTTCGCGGTGAGGAGGGTGATCTGTTGGAATTGCTGGGGAACCTGATCGACAACGCCTTCAAGTGGTGCAGGGGCAACATCCGTATCCGTATCGGTACGGATGAGCACCGATTGCACATCACGGTCGAGGACGACGGCCCCGGTATTGATGACGCCCAGGTCGAACAGGTGCTGGCACGCGGCGTGCGCCTGGATGAAACCATACCGGGCCACGGCATCGGCCTGGCCATGGTGCGCGACATCGTTGCCGCCTATGAAGGTGAGATGACGATAGGCCGCGCCGCGCTGGGCGGCGCCGCGATACACATCGTCGTGCCGGGGTAGTGGCGGTGGGTTCGGGGGATTAAAGCCGCCCGTTGTAACGCAGCGCGTAGTAACCGCGCCCGTCGGGTCGGCCCAGCATTTTCAGGCTGTCGCCCAGGCCGGCGTCGGCCTCGGGGCGGGCGCGCAGTTTGGCATCCAGGCGGTAGCTGCGGTTGGCGTCGAGGGTGAGGGTGCCGCTGATCTCCAGCGGGCCGCCGGCGTCGGACAGGGTGCCGCTGGTGCCGCCCTTTTCTCCCGGCTGCAGGGTGAGCTTGAGATCGCCGAGCTTGAGCGGCCGGCCGGCCACCAGCAGCGCCTGGCTCCATACGATGGTGCCGCGCAGGACGGGCGCGCCTTGCTGCGACAGTTGCGCCTCTTCCAGATTGGCGGCGATGACGCCGTCCGCGGCAATGGGCAGGCCGGGATTGAATGCCATCAACCTGCCGGCGGGCAGGCGGGCATTTACTTCGCGTAAGGTGGCGTTGCCGTCGCGCGTCAGGGTGAGGTGGCCGGTGAGCGTGCTGTCGCTGTCCTGCAACTGCACGGCCGCCGCGAGCCGTCCACTGACGAGTTGCCAGGGCGATAGATCCCACTGAAACTCGCCCAGCGATGTATTGCGCCAGGCGACGGTGCCGGCGCGGCCGGACCATAGGCTGCCGCCGAGATCGTGCAGGGTGACCGGCAGCGTCTTGGGCAAGCGCGAAGCCGCCAGGCTGTAGGCGTGGCGGGCCGGCAGCGTGACCACCAGGGCCAGCGCATAGGCGAGCAGGCCGAGCAGCACATACTTCAGCCAGGTGCGCTTCATGAAGACATCTCCAGCACCACGCGCGCGTTGACACGGGCCGGCGCCGCAGGCGCGCGCTCAACGGTGAGTCCGCTGATTTTGACGCCGTGGCGGCTCGCCAAAGTGTCCAGCCAGCGCAGCAGATCGGCAAAGGCCGCATCCTCCAGCCAGATACGCACGGTGTGCTGCCCGTCCGGTTGTACACGCTTCACGGCGCCGCCGAGCTTGTGCGCCTTGGCGCTCTCGTCGCTGAGGGCGAGCAGGGAACGACCTGCGCTGCCCGTACCCTGGGTACCGCGCAGGGCGCGGGCTTCCACCGCCGCCTGCTGCATCCAGGCCAGGGTGGCGCGCTGTGCCGCGACGTTCTGCTCCATCTGTCCCAGGCTGGTGGTGAGTGGGTCCCAAACCAGGGCATACAGCAGCAGCACCAAGGTCGCGGCGCCGCCCGCGACGACGATGCGGCGCTCACGCGGCTGCATCTGCTCCCAATGCGGGCGCAATGCCGTCATGCGGCACCTCCCTGTGCCGCACCCTTGCGGGCGGCCTGCCGAATCGTCATGCGGCACCCCCGCGCAAGGCGATGCGCCCGGCGACGCCGCCGGAACTGCTGTCGGCGCCGGTGATTTCGGCGCGCAGCGGGCCGTTGTCCAGCGCCTGCTTGAGGCGATCGAGGGCCTGCAGATCGGCGGCGGTCACCTCGATGTCGAGCAGGCCGGGGGAATAGTGCAGGGCGCGCAGTTCAATGCCGGCACCGCGCAATGCCGGTGCGGCGTGCAGCAGCAGGCGGTGGAATTCCTGGCCGGCGTCACCGCGGCGCAATTCGGCCAGCTTCTGCTCCATCTGGATGCGGGCGTTGACCACGCGCTGGGATTCGGGGAAGGCGCTGCGGTAGACCTGCTCGATCTGCGTCGCCAGCTGCGCATCCTCGCCTGCAAGTGCGACATAGCGTGCGCCGGCCATGCCGCCGTGCAGCAGCGTCAGCAGGACCACCAGCACGGCGGCGGCGCGCCAGGGTTGCCACAGCTGGCGGGTCTTTTCGCGCCGGCTGAACTCGCCCTGCAACAGGTTGAGGCTGTCGCCGCGCTGGGCGCCGGCGGCGAGCAATGTAAGTGCGTCACCGGCCAGCGGTGCGCGTTGCAATTCGATGCCCTGCGTGTCGCACCAGGCCTGCAACAGGCGCTGAACCTCGTCGGAGGAATCGCCATCGTGGAATTGCAGCCGCGTCGGCCGCTGCTCATCGTTTTGCAGCAACAGCGGCAGCAGGTGCGGCAAGGTCGCGCTGTCGCAGGCGAAGCCGCGCATCTCGCCGCTGCGCAGGCGGATGCTGCCGCTCTCGGCCAGCATGCTCCATTCCCCCGCCGCGCGCGGCAGGGCCAGCACGTCGGGAACCATGGCATCGGGGGCGATGCCGGCAGCTTGCAGTGCATCGAGCCAGCCGCGCAGCGTCGCACGATCCACCACGGCGCAGGGCACGTCATCGCCGCCCGAACGCGCAGCTGTGGCAAAGTGCAGCGTTTCCACGTCGGCGGCGAGCTGATCTTCTAGGACAAAGGGCAGGGCCTGAAGCAGGCGCTGCCGCTGCCGGGTGGGAATGCGCGCCGACAGCAGCGTGACGGCCTCGGTAGGAACCAGCACCCGCACCGATTTGCCGGCGATGGCACGCGCGGCCTCCGCCAGTGCGCCGTGCGTAACGCGTTCCGGTGTCCCGGCAGGACACCAGCTGGCAGTGGAGTCGGCTGTGAGCCGCAGCAGGAAATCTTCCATGGCGTTAAAGATAGAGCTGGCTTCGTGTCAGTAGGGTGGTGGCTCCGGTTTCGCCGCGTTGCAGCAGGCTGGAGTAGCGCTGTCGCAGTCGTCCGAAACTGATGTCCGACATTACCACAAAATAGTCGCTGCTCACGCCGAGGCCGTCGTGCGCCACCTTGCGCTCGGCCAGGGCCGGCGCCTTGAGCGCCTCATCCAGAGTGGCGTAATGCTGCCCGTCGCGTCCGGCCACGAAGCCTTCGGCGTCATCGCGGCCGATGCCGTCGGCCAGCGCCATGATCACCTCGACGGTGGCGGTATTGAGATTGATGGCGGTACGCGCCGGCAGGGCGGTGACGTGCGGCGCCAGCAGGCGGCAACTGTCGGCGTCGAAGCCGGCGACCAGGCGCAGTTCACTGACGTCGGCCAGGGGCCGGTTGGCGCTGCGGTAGGGCGGCTCGCGGCCCAGGTAGGCGGTGTCCTCGGCACCGTGCGGCGGCCAGGGTTCCACGTTGGCGTCGATCCAGTCCACCACGGCATCGGCCAGGGTGGGTTCGAGTTCCAGGGCGGCGAGCAGGCGGCGCAGCCGCGCCAGATCTTCCGCGCTGGTCTTGCCGTCGATCACCAGATTATTGAGGTTGAAGCGGCCCTGCGCGTCTTCGATATGGCCGCTCAGCTGGCCGTTGTCCAGCGGTACCGGCGGCAGGCGCGTGGCCCAGTCCTCGCCGGTGTGATCCACCTGGTTGTCCTTGCGATCCTGTTCCAGCACCTTGCCGGCCCAGTCCTCGACGCCGTACAGATAAAACCGCAGCTGCTCCGCCTCCAGTGCGTTCTGGGTGCGCCGGATGTCCACCTGCTGGCGCGAGGTCATGGCCACCGCCGCCACGGCGGCAAGCGCCACCACCAGCAGGGCCGTGACCAGGGCGACGCCACGTTCGCGCCGGTTCATTGCCGCACCCTGAACAGGCGCGTCAGCGTGCCCCACTGTTCCAGTTCCAGCGTCATCTCCAGCGCCCGCGGCAGCGGCACCTCGCCGGCGGGCTGATCACCCTGCTCCAGCGGTGGCCAGGATTCCTGCCACTCGTCGCCGTCACCGAGAAAACGCAGCCGCAGCACGCGCACCTGCGGCAGCAATGCCGCCTCGAATGGTGCGCTGTCCTGGGCGCGGTCCAGCACCTGCCAGTGGGCGCGGATCAGGCGCTGCTCGCGCAGGGCGTAGGCCACCCGTTGCAGCGCGCTGCGCGGCTGCTCCGCGGGATTGGACCAGCCGCCGCGGGTGAACTCGATCCAGTCAGGGCCGCCGTGCAGGGCGGGTTTGCCGTCGCCGTATTCATCGCGGATGCCGCGCGCCGCGACCTGGTCCAGATCACGTTGCAGCATCAGCATGGTCTGTTGCAGGGTGCGCAGCCGCTCCGCGCCGGCCGCAGTGTCTTCCCGTGCATCGAGCACCGTCGCCAGTCCGCCATAGGCCAGCATCGCCACCACGGCGAACACCGCGATGGCGACCAGCAATTCCAGCAGGGTGAAACCACGGTTGGTGCAGAACGATACCGCGGCCGCAGGTGTTTGCGCGCGACTTGCTGCCGGCAGCTTTATGCGGGGCGCGTTCATGGCTGTGCCGGCTGCGGCAGAAACGCGGACAGCGTGGCAATGGGTTTGCCGTCCTCGATGCCCACTTCAATGTCGGCGCGGCGTACGCGTGCATCGAAGGTCTCGCTGACGCGCGTGCTCCAGCGCCATTCACGGTGCCCCATGGGGGCGCGGCCGCGCTGGGTGCCGACGGCGGGCCATTGGGGCTGCAAGCGCAGCTCGACCGCCTTGTTGGCGGCGACATATTGCGCCAGGGTCTTGTCGCGCAGGTGGATGGCGTTGGCGCTGTTGGTGGCGCCGACGCGAATGGCCGCCGCCAGGCCGATGGCGATGACAGCCAGGGCAACCAGCACTTCCAACAGGGTGAATCCGCGACTTTTGCAGACAGAAGGAATGGCGTCGCCGCCTGTGCGGACAGTGTCGTCCGGTTTCGTGATGTCGCCTGCGATGGAATGCATCTGTCCGGCCTTCCGCTGTCAGCGCCGCTGTATCGGGCCGAGGGGACCGGCCTCGATCTCGTGCACGATACGGCCGTCGTCCGCCGCCAGGCGCAACAGGAAAGGCGTACGTTCGCCGCTGGAAAACAGGAACAGTTGCGGCGCGCCCTGCTCGGGCGGTTCCGTCGGCAAGGACTGCGGCAACCCTTCCAGCTCCAGTTGCGGGGTGATCTCCGGATGGAACTCGCGCGCCCGCAGCAGGCTGTCCCGCTCCAGCGCCAGCCACAGCGCCGGGCCGTCTTCCTGCGGCTCCAGGAACATGAAGCGGTAGCCGGAGCGGGTGAACTGCAGGCCCAGCTCGCGTCCCTGCAACGTGGCTTCCTCGCCGCCCAGTTCGATCAGCGCGGCCAGGCGCCGTGCTTCCTCCTGCACCAGCCCGTCCCGGTCGTTGCCCACGGCAAGAGTGGCGAAGGACACCAGGATGCCGATGATCACCAGGACCACCAGCAGTTCTATCAGGGTGAAGCCACGCATAAAGGCCGCAGGAAGTACGGCGGCGGCGCCGCTCTCACTCTCCCTGCCGCCCTCCGTATTCATCCGTCTGCCGTGGTCTATTCGAGGGTCCAGTTGCCGATGTCGGCATTGATGCCGTCGCCGCCGGGGCGGCCGTCGGCACCGAGGCTGAACAGATCCACATCGCCATGCACGCCGGGCTGCATGTACTGGTAGTCATTGCCCCAGGGATCCTTGGGCATGCGATCGATATAGCCGCCCTGCTTCCAGTTGCGCGGTTCCGGCGTGCCGGACGGCTTCTTCGCCAGCGCCTCCAGCCCCTGGTCGGTGCTGGGGTAATTGAAGTTGTCCAGTTTGTACATTTGGAGAGCTGCCTCTAGCGCGCGGATGTCCTGCTTGGCTTTAACGATGCGCGCGCTGTCCGGGCGATCCATCACCTTGGGTACCACGATGGCGGCGAGGATGCCGAGGATGACCACCACCACCATGATTTCGATGAGGGTGAAGCCGCGGGAGCGGCCGGTGGAGAACTGCCGGATTCGGTTCATGTCCATGTGTACCCGTGGTTGTGTTGCGGATGCGGATGCGGCCGATTATAGCCCGAATATGTGAACGGACTGTGCCCTGCACCGGGAAACCCGCCGCCGGCGGAACCCTTGCTGCGTCATCGCCCGGCGTGGAGCTTGCAGCGGGGGGAATAAAAAAACGCCGGCAGGGCCCGCGCCCTGCCGGCGTTTTGCGCCAGGTCTTACCAGTCGAGGAGACTACATACCGTACCGCCGTCGGTGAGGCAGACCTGGTACTGATCGCAATCCTGCGGCATGAATTCCGCGTACACGCCGCCGGCACCGGTGACACGCAGCACGCCGCTGGTGGGACGATAATATCCATAGCAGTTGGAGTATTGCAGCGGTGTCGGTGTGGACACCGTGACGTAACCATGGTCCGGATGATACAGCCTGCCGCTGATGGCAACGGTCTGGCCATAGTTGCTCAGCTCAACCTGGTAGTTTTCAATCCGGTACACCTTGCCGTCGGCCCCGCGGTAGTTGGCCGTCATCGTGGCCGTCGCGGAACTGCCGTTGACGGTGAGCGTGTAGCTCAGGCTGTAGGCAACGCTCTGTCCACCGGCGGTGATGGCCAGATAGGATGTCGCCACGTTGAAGACAAAATTGTCGGCGGTGCCGACCAGCGTAAAGGTAATGCTGCCGTTGATGGTGGCATTGCCTTCCGGCGTGGACTCGCAATAGGCCGAATAAGTGATGTTGCCGGTGATGTTGACGTTGACGTCCGTTCCGGAGTTGGTCCCGCTCAACGTTGCGGAGCCGCCGCAGGAGCCGGTTACCGTCTGGCTTGCGGTGCTGCCTGTCGCGACGGCCGGGCCCGCCAGTTGTCCCAGGTTTTTCATCTCGGCCAACAACTTCGCCAGTCCGGGCAGGCTCAGCCCTTGCGCCGGTGTTTCTTCAGCGAGATCGCCCGCAATAACGAGATTGCCGAGTTCGGAAGTGCCTGCCGTCTCGATGGCGGCAGCGGTAAGTGATTCGGCATTGGTATCGGTGACTACGGCTTCCGTCGTAACGCCGGTATAGCTCACCGATGCGCTGGTTTCGCCACCGCCCCCACCACCGCAGCCTGCAATCAGCACGGCCCCCAGGGCGAAAAGGGTGAAGTATTTTGCACGAGTGGTTTTGAGCATGGCTGTCTCCTTGCCGGGTGGTCACGAACCGCAGGCGGTGATTTTAACAAGGAATACGCCCCGATTCCGAGCCCAAATGTTGACCCGCATCAACATTTTGCAAGCCAATTGCCGGCAGTGCTGCGAATCGTGCGGCGGTGTTACCCTTGGCGCCATCATGAATGGACATAACGCAATTGTGACGCGATGGTGGCCGCCGCTGCTGGTGGTCGTGACATGCCTGGCCGCCCAGGCGCTGGGTTGGGTGGAGGCCTGGCGCTTCGAGCGCGGGCTGATCGCCGCGGAACCCTGGCGGTTGCTGAGCGCGCATTTCGTGCATCTGGGCTGGATGCACCTGAGCCTGAACCTGGGTGGGTTGCTGCTGATCTGGGGCTTGTTCGGACATTTTGTGCGCCCCGCGGGATGGGCTGTGGCTTTGCTGCTGTGCGCGCTGGCGGTGGGTATCGGGCTGTATGTGTTCGACACGGTGCTGGCCTGGTACGTGGGCTTGTCCGGCGTGTTGCACGGGCTGTTGGTGTTCGGTGCATGGGCGGCGCGGCGTGCGGAGGCGCGCACTGCGCTGGTGGTGCTGCTGGCGATTGCGGCCAAGCTGGCCTGGGAGCAGGTCACCGGTGCCGATACCGGAACGGCGCAGCTGGTGGGCGGTGCCGTGGTAGTGAATGCCCACCTTTATGGGGCGCTCGGCGGCTTGCTGTGCGTGCCGCTGGTGGCATTTTCACGCCGGGGCTGACGGGTTTTAACGACGAGAACCGCAGTTGCTCTCGTCAAGAGACGCTTAGCGCGCCACGGAGAAACATAACCGCTCGCTCTGGCTTGTGCCCGATACCGCTGCGCTCCATCGGGCCTACATGGATTTCTTGCTCTGTGCCTTGGCGAGAGTCCAACTGCCGTTTTGCTTATTTCACCAGCTGGTTCAAATCGAAGATCGGCAGCAGGATGGCCAGTACGATGACCATCACGATGGCGCCCATGGTGACGATGAGCAGGGGTTCGAACAGGCCCATCAGGTAGGCAATGGTGGTTTCCAGTTCCCGTTCCTGGTTGGCGGCGGCGCGTTCCAGCATGGCGTCGAGCTGGCCGCTGGCCTCGCCGCTGGCGATGAGTTGCAGGGTCATGGCGGGGAAATAGCCGCTGTGCTCCAGGGCGTGGTGGATGCTGGCGCCTTCGCGTACGCGATGGGCGGCGTGTTCCACCGCTTCGCGCATGGGCAGGCTGCCCAGCACCTGGGCGGAGATGCGCATGGCATCGAGCACCGGCACGCCGCTGGCGGAGAGAATGCTGAAGGTGCGGGCGAAGCGGGCGGTGTTGACGCCGCGCGTCAGGCGGCCGATGAGCGGCAGGCGGTGCAGCAGCCGGTGCCAGCGCAGTTTGTATTCCGGCCGGCGCAAAAGCCGCGCGGACAGCCAGCCGGCGACGCCGAGGACGGCGGCGAGGGCGATGCCCCAGGCGCGCATGAAGTCGCTGGCGGCGATGAGGGCGCGCGTCAGCCAGGGCAGTTCCTGGCCGATGTTGTCGAACACCTGCACCACCTGCGGCACCACGTAGGTGAGCAGGGCCACGGTGACCGCCAGGGCCATGAAGGTGAGGATCGCCGGGTAGAACAACGCCAGCTGGATCTTCTGCCGCAGCATCTGGCGCGCCTCGGTGTAATCGGCCAGCCGTTCCAGCACCACGTCGAGATGGCCGGAGTGCTCACCCGCCGCAACGGTGGCGCGGTACAGCTCGGGAAACACCTGGGGAAACTCGCCCAGGCCCTCGGCCACCGTATGGCCTTCCAGCACCTTGGAACGCACCGCCATCATCATGTTGCGCAGGCGCGGCTTTTCGCTCTGCCGTGCCACGGTGTGCAGCGTCTCTTCCAGCGGCAGGCCGGAGCGCACCAGGGTCGCCAGCTGGCGGGTGATCAGGGCCAGGTCGGTGGCGTTGACGCCGCGGGTGAACACGGCACTGCGGCGCCGGCCTTCGCGTACCGCCACTTCCTCGACGGCGAGCGGGGTGAGCCCCTGTTCACGCAGGCTCTGGCGCACCTGGCGCGCGGTGTCGCCTTCCAGCACGCCCTTGCGGGTGCGGCCGGTGGCGTCGAGTGCCTGGTATTCAAAGGCGCCCATGACGGCAGATGCAAGAGGAAAGAGGAAAGATACAAGTATTCGTGTGAATACAAGGATGTGCGCGCAGCGCACACGTTCCCTTGTATCTTTGCTCTTGTATCTTGAATCTATTCTTCATGCGTCACTCTCAGCACTTCCTCCAGCGAGGTGTCGCCGGCGAGGACGCGGCGCATGCCGTCGTCGCGGATGCTGGGGGTGTGGGTGCGGGCGTGGGTCTCGAGGGCCTGTTCGCCGGCGCCGTCGTGGATCAGGGTGCGCAGGGTCTTGTCCACCACCACCAGTTCGTAGATGCCGGTGCGGCCGATGTAGCCGCTGCGGTTGCACTTGGGGCAGCCGGTGGCGCGGTACAGCACGGGAGCCGCTGCTTCGGCCACGCCGAGCAGTTCGCAGTCGGCGGCGGCGGCGGTGTAGGCCTCCTTGCAGTGCGGGCAGAGCAGGCGCACCAGGCGCTGGGCCAGCACGCCGAGCAGGGTGGAGGAAAGCAGGAACGGTTCCACGCCCATGTCACGCAGGCGGGTGACGGCGCCGACGGCGGTGTTGGTGTGCAGGGTGGACAGCACCAGGTGGCCGGTGAGCGACGACTGTACGGCGATTTGCACGGTTTCCAGGTCGCGGATCTCGCCCACCATCACCACGTCCGGGTCCTGGCGCAGGATGGCGCGCAGGCCGCGGGCGAAGGTCATCTCCACCTTGGGATTGACCTGGGTCTGGCCGATGCCGTCGATGAAATATTCGATCGGGTCTTCCACCGTCATGATGTTGCGGTCGCGATCGTTGAGCCGGGTCAGCGCTGCGTACAGCGTGGTGGTCTTGCCCGAGCCGGTGGGGCCGGTGACCAGGAAGATGCCGTGCGGCTCGTGGATCAGGTGATCGATATGCTGTCGCGTCGGCTCGGCCATGCCCAGGTGGGTCAGGTCGAGACGGCCGGCCTGCTTGTCCAGCAGGCGCAGCACCACGCGTTCGCCGTGGCCCGAGGGCAGGGTGGAAACGCGCACGTCCACCGCGCGGCCGGCGACGCGCAGCGAAATGCGGCCGTCCTGCGGCAGGCGCTTTTCGGCGATGTCCAGCTTGGCCATGACCTTGATGCGCGACACCAGCAGCGGCGCGATGCTGCGCTTCGGTTCCAATACTTCGCGCAGCACGCCGTCGACACGGAAGCGCACGGCGAGGCGGTTCTCGAAGGGCTCGATGTGGATGTCGGAGGCGTTCTCGCGCACCGCCTCGGTGAGCAGGGCGTTGATCAGGCGGATGATGGGGGCGTCGTCCTCGCTCTCCAGCAGGTCCTCCGGTTCCGGCAGACTCTGCGCCAGGCGGTCCAGGTCCATCTCCTCGCCCATTTCCTCCATCGCCTGCATGGCGCCGTTGGAGGAGCGCTCGTAGGCCAGGCGCAGCAGGCGCTCGAAGGCGGCCGCTTCCAGCTTTTCCGGCGCCACGGCGCGGGCGGCGACGCGGCGCGCCTCGGCCAGCGCCGGCGCGTCGGCGCCGGCGCGGTAATACAGGCGCAGGGCGCCGCCCTCGTCGGGCAGCAGCAGCACTCCCGCGCGCTTGGCGTAGGAGTACGGCAGGCGCGGCTGTGCGTTGTCCGTCATGGGGACGGTGTCAGACCGGGGGTTCGACGGCATCGGTCTTTTCCGGCGGCGGCGCCGCGGCGTCCGGGGTGAACGGCGGCGGCAGGGCGAGGAAATCATTCCATTCCGGCAGCAGCGGCGCGCTGTCGTCGGACATCAGGCGCACGCCGCGCTCGCGCACGGCGAGTTGCCTGTCGCGCATATAGCTGTACTTGTTGCCGACGATGGCCAGGCTGTCGCGTTCGCCGCGCAGGATGGTGGGATGGATGAACACCATCAGGTTGCGTTTGACGGTGGTGGTCTTCTTGTAGCTGAACAGGTAGCCGAGGATGGGGATGTCGCCCAGTCCCGGCACCTTCTGATCGTTCTGAACCTGCTGGTCGTCGATGAGTCCGCCCAGCACCAGCACCTGGCCGCTGTCCACCAATACCGACGTCTTGATGGCGCGCTTGTTGGTGACGATGTCGGCGGCGCCGGTGGTGGCCGAGCTGATGCTGGACACCTCCTGGGCGATCTCCAGGCGCACCGTGTCGCCCTCGTTGATCTGCGGCTTGATCTTCAGGCTGAGGCCGACGTCCTGGCGCGAAATGGTCTGGAACGGATTGGTCGGCGTGGAGCTGCCGGTGCCGGTGCTGGTGTAGGAGCCGGTGATGAAGGGCACGTTCTGGCCCACCACGATCTCCGCCTCCTCGTTGTCCAGGGTCACCAGGCTGGGGGTGGACAGGATGTTGGTGTTGACGTCGCCGGAGAGGGCGCGCAGCAGGGCGCCGATGCGGGTGCCGCCGGAGGTGGCGGTGTCGCCCACCACGGCGACCAGGCCGTCGCCCACGGCGCTCGGGTTGGCGATCAGGTTGGACAGGCCGGAGCCGGAGCCGGCGAAATTGATCACGCCCACGGGGGAGTTGTTGGCCTGGCCGTCGAAGGCCCACTGCACCCCCAGCTCGCGGGCCTTCTCGTCGGTGACCTCGGCGATCACCGCCTCGACGATGACCTGGGCGCGGCGGATGTCGAGGCGGCGGATCACCTGCTCCAGGTTGCCCATGATGTCGGGCGGCGCGCTGATCACCACGGCGTTGACCGCCTCGTCAGCCTGGATGTTGAGCTCGCCGGACTTGTCGGTGGCCGCGCCGGCGCCCTTCTTGGTCATGCCGCCGGCGATGCCGGTGAGCACCGGCGTCAGCTCCTTGGCCTTGGCGTAGCGCAGGTAGATGACCTGGGTGTTGCCGCTGCGCTCCATGGGGGTGTCGAGATGGGAGATGAGGGCGCGCAGGCGCAGGCGGCTGCCGCGGTCGCCGGACAGCAGCACGCTGTTGGTGCGCAGGTCGGCGCCCAGCTTGGGGGTCTCGCCCGGCGACTGCGCCGCCTTGGCCGCATCGACGATCAGCGAGGAGAGTATGCGTACCACCTCTTCCGCCGAGGCGTGCTGCAGCTGGATGAATTCGATCTCGGAATCGCCGGACAGGTCGATGCGGCGGATGATCTGCACCAGCCGTTCCAGGTTGGCTGCGGTGGCCGAGGCGATGAGCACGTTGCTGCTCGGGTAGGCGGCGAGGTGGGCCTCCTGCGGCAGCAGCGGGCGCAGGATCGGCACCAGCTGCGCGGCGGCGACGTTTTCCACCTGGATCACGCGGGTGACGTACTGGTCGCCCCGTCCCGGCCTCTTGTCGTCGACGTTGGGGATGGTGTTCTGCTTGGCGGTCACCTCGGGCACGATCTTGATGACGTTCTTGTCGGGGATGGCGGCGAAGCCATGCACGTTGAGCACAGAGAGAAATACCTGGTACACCTCGTCGGCCGCCAGCGGCCGGGTGGAAACGATGGTGACCTTGCCCTTCACCCGCGGGTCGATGATGAAGTTCTTGCCGGTCATTTCCGCCACCGTGCCGATGACCGAGGCGATGTCGGCGTCTTTCAGGTTGAGGGTGACGGTTTCATCGGCGGCGGACAGGGCGGCGGGCCGGCCGAGCAGCAGCACGCAGGCCAGTGCGGCGTGGCGCAGCAGGCGCGCGGTGCGGGGGGCGGGACGGGGTTTGGCGAACACGGACGGCTTCCTCAATTCAGGTCGATGCTGATTTCGTCGCGTGCGCCGTTGGGGCGCTCCACGGACAGCAACAGGGTGGATGCATTGGACAGTTGCGCCGAGAGGGCGCCGAACTGGGCCGGGTCGGTGACCGGGATGCCGTTGACGCCGGTGATCACGTCATTGGGCGACAGGCCGGCGGCGCGGAACAGCTCCTCATGCCGCCGCGGCCGGATGCGGTAGCCGCGCAGTTGGCCGTCCTGAACCACCGGCTGCATCTCGGCCAGGTTGAGCAGTTCCTGCGGGTTGCCGCGCATGGTGTCGCGCAGGTTCCGCAGCTGGCCGGTCATGGCCGGTGTCAGCGCGGCGGGGGTGCGGCCGGCGCCCTGCGCCGCGGCGTCGAGCCGCTCCCTGGGCAGGCGCAGGGTTTCGTAACGTCCTGCGCGTTCCAGCACCACGCGGTCGGGAAGAATGTCCTGCACCACCGCGCCGCCCGCCACCTTGTCGCCGATGCGGAAATGGCGTTCGTTGCCGCCGCCCTCGGCGATGATGGCAAAGGCCGCCTCCTTGCGCACGGCGGCAAACAGGCCGCGCAGGGTCAGGTTGAGGGAGGTTTCCGGGGCGTTGATCGGGGCCGCCGGCTTGGCGGACGCTTCGGGGGCGCCGAACAGGTTCAGGGCGGCCACCGACTCCAGGCGGGGTGCGGCCGTGGTGCCCGCCGTCCCTGCGGCGGTGGCGACGGGGGCGGGCAGTCCCGGCGGCACGGGCAGCAGCAGCCAGGTGAGTTGGGCCAGACCCATGCCCAGGGCGATCACCAGCAGCGCGGTAGTCCAGCGCGCCGCGGCGGCGGCGTCGAAACGCAGGGCGGCAATGGTTGTGGGCAGAGAAATCCGTCTCACCTTGGGCTCGGCATGAAATAAAGGCCGCTGCCGGTGGTGGCCGGCATGCGGTCAGCGATTGTAGCGGGCAGAAGTGACATGGCTCAATGTCCACTGCGGTAGCAAGGGGCTAGCCTACCATGGAGCCGGTCCGCCGGTCGCCACCTCAGGTCCAGAACGGATGCTGCTGGTCGAGGAATTCGTCCACCGTCAGATAGTGCGAACCGTCGCAGGAAAAGGTCAGGCCGACGATGCCGTTCATGACGTTGAGCGAGCCGGAACGCAGGTAGATGTTTTCGTCCGATTCGCGCAGCGCCTTGAAGCGTTCCAGCACTGCACGGATCTTGCCTGCCGCCACCTTGGCCCTGTCCGGGTAGGGGCGGCCCGGATAGGCCAGCCAGATCTCCGGATCGAGCATTTCGTCCACGCCGTGGAAACGATAACTGTAAGGATCGTCGTAGACCCAGAAGATGGCGCGCGAACTGGAGAAGTGCAGGATCACGTGGTAGATGCCGTGTTCGCGCATCAGGCCGTCGAGGGTGTCCACCACCTGATTGATGTGCCGGTCCAGCCGGCTGCGGCTGCGGCGCTGATCGAATACCGTCGAGCGGATGGCCGGGTCGCCCTTGTACTGGGTCCAGGCCGCGCCGGTGAAGGCGCTTTGCGGCAGCGGGATGGCCTCCAGCTCGAATTCCGCCACCAGGAAGCCGAGCAGTGCGTCCTGCTCGGTGACGGCGTGGATGGCGGCGATGTTGCGTTTCAGTGTTTCCTCGTCGAGAAACACCGAGGTCAGCACCATGCCGCGAAAGGGCAGGGTGCCGGTGTCATAGGGTTGTTCCGCCAGCAGGTGGCCGCGGCGCTGGTCCGTGCTCTGTTCTGCGGTGACGGCGGCGGAGCGCTGACGGGTGTCGGCGTCGCACACGTACAGCCGACGCGCGTGAGGCACCGTGGCGAAGTGCGCGTGCAGCACGGCGTCGAGCGCACCGCCGTCGGGCCAGGCCGCCGCGCACTGCGCGGCCAGCGCCGCCAGCGGCGTTTCCAGCATTTGGGTGAGTACCGCCTTGCGGTAAAGAATGGCCTGCTTGAACCACATTTCTTGGTTTCGGGTTTCGGGTTTCGGGTTTCGGGTTTCGGGTTTCGGGTTTCGGGTTTCAGTGTTCAGGGTAATGGGGCCAGGTTACAGCTTGCCTGCACCGTGTCTCCGCCGTGCATGTCTTGCCGCAGGGTCACCGCAAGCGCTTCCGTCCATCCCAGCTGTGCAAACAGGGTACGGACATCCTCCGGCGGTGCGGCGTGGATGGTCACCGGCTCCCGGCTGTAGGGGTGAATGAAGCGCAGCTGCGTTGCCATCAGCAGCAGGCGCTCGCAGCCGTAGTGATCGCGGAACAGCCGGTTGTGGCGGCCTTCGCCGTAGGTGGTGTCGCCCAGCAGGGGGTGGAATATATGGGCAAAGTGCTTGCGGATCTGGTGCATGCGTCCCGTTTCCGGCAGCGCCTCCACCAGCGAGTAACGTGCCTGCGGGTAGCGGCCGATGGGGGTGTCCAGTTCCACCGTGGCCAGGCGGCGGTAACGGGTGAGCGCCTGCTGCGCCTCCTTGTGTTTCTCCTCCCGCAGCGCGTAGTCGATGACGCCCGCTTCATCGGTCCAGCCGCGCACCACGGCGAGATAGCGTTTCTCCACCTGGCGTGACTCGAACACCGCGCACATCTCGCGCGCCGCCTCGGAGCTGAGTGCAAACAGCAGCACGCCCGAGGTGGGACGATCCAGGCGGTGAACGACGAACACGTGGCGGCCGAGCTGATCGCGCAGGCGCTGCATGGCGTACTCGGCCTCTTCGGCGATGCGGGTGCGGTGCACCAGCATGCCGGCGGGCTTGTCGATGGCGACGTAGTGTTCGTCCTGGTAGAGGATGGTCAGTGCTTGCATGGGGGCACTTTACCAGACCCAGGTGTCGTGAGAGCCCGATTCATCGGGCGACGGCGGTGTCGGACAGGCCCATCGCCCGATGAATCGGGCTCCCACAACGCCTGCCTGCCGGTCTAAAAAATTACTCTCGCCAAGTTCGCCAAGGCCGCCAAGAAGGATCCGCGTTAACGCCTGGGATTTTCCTGGCGTACCTGGCGCGCTTGGCGAGAAAAGCGTATTTGCTCTGTTACCCGTTCGGCAGCAGCTTGCGCCAGTGCAGGCGCCAGGTGCGGCGTGCGCGCAGCGGCTGCAGCGCCGGCAGGGCGGTGGACAGCGACACCAGGCCGGCGGCCACATAGGGCAGCGACTGCACCGCGAGTATGGCGAGCCACAGCGCCGCTTCGCTGCTTTCCAGTCCGTAGCGCGCGGCGACGCCGCCGCCGAGCAGCAGCAGGGCGCCCAATACCGCCAGCTCCTCGCGCGCCTGCAACAGGGCGCGCACCCAGGCGGTTTTCTCTGCCGCCTTGGGCGTGCGCAGGAAGGGCTGGCTGGAGGTGAGCACACCCTGGATGATGGCGCGCGCCACGGTGTGGGTGAGGCTCATGCCGGCCAGGGCGGCGCCCAAGGTCTGCGGCCAGGAGCAGGGCACGCGGCTGCGGTACAGGGTCAGCGAGTGCAGCAGCTTGAAGCCGAACAGCGCCAGCACCGGCAGCAGGAAGGCGGCCAGGGGGAAGGCGAAGTACTGCGGCAGCGCCACCAGGCCGAGGCTCCACAGCAGCGCCGCGGCGGTGAAGGTCAGGTGCAGCGCATCGGCGAACCAGGGTAGCCAGCCCATGGCGAAGTGGTAGCGCTGGGCCGGGGAGAGCGGGTTGTCGTCCCAGGGCAGCAGCGAGCGCCAGTGCGCCTTGAGGATCTGCACCGCGCCATAGGCCCAGCGGAAGCGCTGGCCCTTGTAGCCGGCGAAGGTGTGCGGGGTGAGGCCGCGGCCGAAGGGATGGTTGACGTACACCGCCTCATGACCGGCCTTGAACATGCGTAGGCCCAGCTCGGCGTCCTCGCAGATGCACCACTCCGGCCAGCCCTGCTGTTCGAGCAGGGCGCTCTTGCGCACCAGGGTCATGGTGCCGTGCTGGATGATGGCGTTGCGTTCGTTGCGGTGCACCATGCCGATGTGGAAGAAGCCGGCATATTCCCAGTTGATCATCTCCTCGAAGGGCTTGTCGTCCCAGTCGCGGTGGTCCTGCGGCGCCTGGACGATGGCGACCTTGTCCTTGGCGAAGTGGGGCAGCATGGCCTTGAGCCAGTAGGGCTGCACCACGTAGTCGGCGTCGATGACGCCCACCACTGCGGCGCGCGGATCGGTTTCGCGCAGGGCGAAGTTGAGGGCGCCGGCCTTGAAGCCGGACCACTTGCCCAGCGAGTAGAAACGGAAGCGCGTGCCGAGCTTCTCGCAATGGGCCTGCACCGGCTGCCACAGGGCCGGGTCCGTGGTGTTGTTGTCCACCACGATGACCTCGAATTCCGGATAGTCCAGCTGCGCCAGTGAATCCAGGGTTTCGATCACCAGCTGCGGCGGCTCGTTGCAGATGGCCAGGTGCAGCGACACCATGGGCTGCGGCTCACCGGGCGCGGGCTGCGCCGGACGGAAGCCGCGGCGCAGCCCGCGCTGCCACAGCAGTTCAGTCAGCTCCAGGCCGTTGATCAGCACCACCGCCAGCAGCGCCAGCTGCGCCGGGATCAGCAGGGCCCACAGCAGGGTTTCGCTCCAGTCCAGCTGGCGGGTGAAGGGCAGGGCCAGGGTCCACACCAGCAGGGCGGCGGAGAGCTGGAGCAGGAAGGCGAAGAACAGCCGGCCGCGGCGGCGCAGCGCCTGCCAGCGCAGCAGGAACCACACCATGGGCGCCAGCGCCAGTACCACGGCCAGCGCCGCCTGCCAGGGCCAGGACGGATTGGTCCACACGGCGCCGGTGAGCGGCAGCTTCATGTCGCGCTCCACATCCCACATGCCCCAATGCGGCCCGACGCTGCCTTCCTCGGCCCGTTTCCAGGGCTGGTCGAAGGCCTCCATGACGAAGTAGTCGATGTGATGATCGTGCGCGGCGTTGAAGAACTGGCGCAGGAACTGCGCCTCGTTGGCCGGCGAGGGCTGCGCCGCCTTGAGCGTATGGCCCGCGCTGGGCCAGCCCACCTCGGCGATGAGTATCGGCTTGTCGGGGAAGGCGCGGGTCAGCTGCTGGTAGCGGTGCAGCACGTAGCTGGCGGCCTCGTCCGCCGGCACGCCTTCCCAGTAGGGCAGGATGTGGGCGGCGATGAAATCCACCTCCTCCGCCAGTTCCGGATACTTGAGCCAGATGTGCCAGGGCTCGGCGGTGCTCACCGGCACCCGCACCTGGCGCCGCACCTGGTGCAGGTAGGCGGTGAGCTGCGCCAGGTCCAGGTCGCCGCGCAGCAGGCTTTCGTTGCCGACGATGACGCGGTCGATGTTGCGGTGGATGCGCGTATTGCGGATCAGGCTGATGAGCTCTTCGGCGTTGTGCCTGTGCCGGGTATCGAGCCAGGCGCCGGCGGTGACGGTGAGGCCGTGGCGCGCCGCCAGCCCCGGCACTTTTTCCAGGCCGTCGAGGGAGGAATAGGTGCGGACGCGGCGGACGTGGCCGGCCACCTGGCGCAGATCGGCGTCGATGTCGTAGGCATCGGGATGGCGGCCGTGGCGCGGGTCGTGTTCGGCGCGGTAGGGGTTGAACGAGACGCCGGCGATGGTGCCGCTCCAGTCCGCCGGCAGGCGCGGCTGGTTGAAAGCAGCCCAAAGAGCCAGGTTCGCGCCGACGACGGTCAGCACGATGGCGACAAGGGTACGGGGGAACTTCATCGCTGCGGAACCTGCGGAAACCGGCCGCGGCCGGCAACAGGAAGGGGAGGCGCCTCACCGGAAAACGCACCGGGATCGGCGCGGGATTCTAGGCCTGCCGCCGGTCCCTGTCGATGGGGGGACCAGACTATATTTTTCATCCCTGAGCCTGCCGCGTCCTTGTCGAAGAAGGGCGTGATGGTACGGCAGACAGGGTGGTTAAAACGGAACGGGGGTCACAGGGCGGGGGAAGCATGCCCGGTCCCCGTAGGGGCGGATCGTATCCGCGACACAGCGCGGGGCAGGCCACGCGGGTCGCGAATGCGATTCGCTCCTACAGGGGATGGTGCTCAGTGCAGCTTGATCTGCGGATTCACCGCGCGGCGCAGGAAATGCGCCAGGGTCAGCAAGCCGGTGCGCAGCCAGCCGTGCAGGGCTGCCTGGTGCATCTTGTAGAGGGATAGATAGACCACGCGGGCGATGAAGCCGGTGACCATCAGGCTACCGGTGAGGTTGCCCATCAGGCTGCCCACGGTGCTGTATTTTCCCAGGGTGACCAGCGAGCCGTAGTCGGTGTAGCGGTAGCTGGGCAGGGGCTTGCCCCTGAGTCTGCGCACGATGGACTTGGCCACCAGCGAGGCCTGCTGGTGGGCAGCCTGGGCGCGGGGCGGCACGGTGTCGCCCGCTTCGTTCATGACGCAGGCGGCGCAGTCGCCGATGGCGTAGATGTCGTCGTCGCGGCTGCTCTGCAGGGTGGGGCGCACCACCAGCTGGTTGATGCGGTTGGTCTCCAGCCCGGCGATGTCCTGCAGGAAGTCCGGCGCCTTGATGCCCGCCGCCCACACCCGGAACGAGGCCGGGATGAAATGGCCGGTGGCGGTGCGGATGCCTTCGTTCGTCACCTCCACCACCCGTTCGTTGGTATGCACGACGACGCCCAGGCGCGCCAGGTCGGCGGTGGCGGCGGCGGACAGGCGCGGCGGCAGGGCCGGCAGGATGCGCGGCGAGGCCTCGATGACGTGCAGCTTGATGTGCCGTTCCGGGTCGATGGTGTCGAGGCCGAAGGCGGACAGCTGGCGCGTCACCTGGTGCAGCTGTGCCGCCAGCTCCACACCGGTGGCGCCGGCGCCGACGATGGCCACGTCCAGCTGGCCGGGGCGGATGGGCTCGCCCTGGGTGTGGGCGCGCAGCATGCAGTCGATCAGGCGGCGCTGGAAGCGCTCGGCCTGGGCGGTGGTGTCGAGGAACAGGCAGTTTTCCTTCACGCCGGGAATGCCGAAGTCGTTGGACAGGGAGCCCACGGCGATGACCAGGGTGTCGTAGCGGAAACGCCGCTCGGGGACGATGACGTTGCCGTCGTCGTTGAGCGTGGCGGCGACCAGCACCTCACGCTTGTCGCGGTCCAGCCCGGTCATGCGGCCGAGGCGGAAACGGAAGTGATGCCAGCGCGCCTGCGCCAGGTATTCCAGCTCGTCCTCGTGGGAATCCAGCGTGCCGGCGGCCACCTCGTGTAACAGCGGCTTCCACACGTGGGTGCGGCTGGCGTCGATGAGAGTGACGTCGGCTTTCTTACGCCTGCCCAGGCGGTTGCCCAGGGCCGTGGCCAGCTCCAGGCCGCCGGCGCCGCCGCCGACCACGATGATTTGCGGGCGTTCACTCATAGCTGTTTCCCTTGCGTTGCACAGGGGCAGAGTATGTCAAAAAGCCGGAAAAAAAACCCTTTGTCGCAGAGACGCAGAGACGCAGAGGATATGAGTTCAATCTTCCTGCGGCGGAGCTGTTGCAGGCCGGATTCAACCGGCCTGGCCGACTAAAAGCCAGCCCTGCATGGATATCATCCAATTGGAACTTGCTGTACCTATTTCTCAGAGGCGGAGGATTTCTGCCTTACCCAATCTCTGCGCCTCTGCGCCTCTGCGTCTCTGCGACAAGGTTTTTACCGCAACGGCGCGCGGCGGAAGAACTGGCACAGCTGTTCATACACCGCCGGGTAGGCGGCGCGCAGCTGCGCGGGAATCTCGAAAAACGCCTCGCAGGCCACGGCGAAGAATTCCTCCGGCGCATCGGCGGCGTAGGGATCGAGGGCCGTCTCCTCGCCGGCCTCGTCGCGCCGCACCATGTCTTCATAGGCCGCGCTGAAGGCGGCGTTCCAGTCGCTGTTGCGCATGTTGCGTTGCAGCGGCGGGTGGCCGTTGGCGTCGCCGTTCTGCATGTCGAGCTTGTGGGCGATCTCGTGCACCACCAGGTTGAAGCCGTCGCCCTGACCGCTGGCCTCGACCTCGTGCCAGGCCAGCACCACCGGCCCCTGCTGCCAGGATTCCCCGTCCAGCTCGCGCCGTTCGCGGTGCATCACGCCGAATTCGTCCTCCCATTCGTGCTCCTGCACGAAGGTGTCCGGGTAGACCACGATCTCATGCCAATTGTCGTACCAGTCCAGGTCCAACCCGAGCAGGGGCAGGGCAGCGAGGGTGGCGATGCGCACGCGCATCGCGTCATCCGGTTCGAAGTTGTCGGCGCCGCTGATGTGCTTGTGCGCCAGCAGCAGGGTGGCCTGTTCGCGCAGGCGTGCCTGCTCCTCCGCAGTGAGGGCGGCGAGGATGGGCAGGTGGGCACAGGCCCCCTGCCACAGGTCGTCGGGGATGGGGTGGCGTGCCAGCGTGCGCCGGCGGCGCCAGTCACGCAGGCTCCACATGGCTTTCAGTAACGTAGGCCGGACATAGCGCAGCGGTGTCCGGCAAGCTGTGCCCGATACCGCTGCGCTCTATCGGGCCTACATGGCCGGTCAATTACGCCGCCTGGTTCTCGCGCGGCTTGCGGTCGTTGCCTTCGTTGACCTTGAGCTGGCGGCCGTGGAGATCCTTGCCGTCCAGGGCCTTGATGGCGGCCAGGGCGCCGTTGGCCTCCATTTCGATGAAGCCGAAGCCGCGCGGGCGGCGGGTCATGCGGTCGGTCATGATGCGCACCGAGCGCACCACGCCGTACTGGCCGAACAGCTGCTCCAGCTCTTCCTTGGAGGCGCGGTAGGCCAGGTTGCCGACGAAGATGGAACGGGTCTCGCCGCTGTCGCGGGCGCGCACCGGGCCGGTTTCCAGGCGCAGGCCGGCGAGGATCACGGCCAGGGCGGCGCCCACGGCGATGCCCAGCGCGAACAGCTGGCTGCCGGCCAGTTCCAGCGCCAGGACGGGAAACAGGAAAAATCCGGCCAGGGCCAGGACCACGGCGAGGATCAGGGCAGTACCGAAAGTGGTGGGGGCGGGTAAGCGAAGTTTCATAGTGTGAATTACCTTGTTGTAGTGGTTATGGCAAAGACCGGCCGCGTCCGGCGAGGGACGTGCAAACACGGGAAAATCGCGGTGCGCCGTTGTTATGGTTCCGAGGTCGCTACCGCCTTGGCCGGGAGCCGCTGGGCCGGTGTGGGTGGCGGCGACTCCCGGCCATTCTCCAACGATGACGCCCAGGATTCAACGCATCATTTCAAAGTCATGGCGGTTGCCGGGTCGACAGCGCCCCGGCAAGCGGGCAGGGGCGGGCTATCCGCAACCACGTGGCCGGATGGCCTTTGCGCCCATGGGGGAATGGCGCTATCTTTCGGCAACGGTCTACAGGGAAGAGCGCCATGGAGGCAGCCGCGATACTAACGGCAACAAGCTGCCGCCCACGACGGGCGTCACTTTATGCGCAAAAGCCGCTCCGCTATGTCGCCGCTTATGGTGGCGTTATGCCATTCGAGAGATGAAAATGTCTAAGATGACAGTTTGTATGGTCGCGCTATTGCTCACTGGGTGCAGTAACAAAGCAGTGTATGACAGTATTCAGTTCAATAACCGAAACGAATGCAATAAGGTTCCGCCTTCACAATACGAAGAGTGCATTGAGCGGGCAAGCAGACCATATGAGGAATATGAGAGTGAGCGCGAAAAAGCCATTGGAAAATGATGCGCAAATCTCAAGCTTCGGTCTACTGTTCTTCATTAGCATTGGCTAGCGGTCAGAAGATATTTGGGCTCAGATGAAAAACTCGCCGACAGCGAAACGATCTGGCCGGGTAGTTTCATCTGACCCCAAGTATCCCTTCTTTCGTTCGACGCGCTAGACATTTGGGGAAAGGGGGCAGAGTTAATCTGCCCCCTTTCTTTATTGCTTTGCCCTGGCTATATCGCCCGAAATCGTGCGCAGCAGCTGCGCCCCCAGTTCGGTGGGGTCGGGCTCGCGTAACAATTCCGGCACCGCCACCCCGTGAAAGAAAGGGGACGGATCGGAAAGGAAAGAAAGGGGACGGAGGGATTAAACTTTAACCAACTACGACTGCTGGTCATTTTTTAATCCCTCCGTCCCCTTTTGCTCCCTTTTGCTCGCGGTCGATTAGTAGGTGTATTGGGCGCCTGACCGGCGAAACTCCGTCGGGCTAAAGCCCAATCCACACGTTCTGTGCCTGCCGGTATATGTTTTCGCTGTCGCCGCGCCGGGGTAACATGTCCGGCTTCCCTTCGTTCGTATGACAGCACGCAGTGACCGAGCCATCGAGTATCAATGTCCAGGATATAACCGCCGCCCTTCTGCGCGAGGATTGTGGCGACGGCGCCTATGTGCGCGGCAACGACTACTTCAAACAAGGGCGTGTCGAGAGCATTCGCGTGAGCCGGCCGGACATGGCCTGCATCCGCCTGCGGACCATGACCCGCGGCAGCGGCCAGCAGGTCTACGAGCAGGAGATCGAGATCAAGCGTTCCCGCCGTGGCATCGCGGTCCAGGGCTCATGCGACTGTCCGGTGGGCTACAACTGCAAGCACGTGGTGGCCGCCTGCCTGGCCTATAGACACAGCGAGGAGCCGCGCCGGATTCGCGCGGGCGGCGCCTCGGCCTTTACCGACTGGCTCGAACAGTTTCAATCGCCCGAGGCGTTCGCCACGGAGGATGGCGGGACTACGGCCGAGCATCTGCTCTATTCCCTGGCGCCGGGCGAGGACGGTGCCATCGCGGTCAGTTTCACCATTGCCCGGCGCAAGCGCGACGGCCATTTCGGCAAGGGGCGCCGCGCCAACCTGTCGGCCCTCGGCGGCCACTATGGGGCGCCGCGTTACCTGCAGCCCATCGACGAGGAAATCGTCGCCCTGCTGACGGCGTGCAATCCCTATCAGTGGGGCAACGCCGCGCTGCGCGGCGCCGCCGGCAGCACCGCGCTGATGCTGATGCTCGACAGCGGGCGCGCCTTCCTGGGGCCGCAGCACGAACGGCCGCTGCGGCGGGGGCCGGCGCGCCATGCAGTGCTCACGTGGGTGCCGGACGGCACCATGCTGCGGCTGGCGATTGGTATGGCGGAGGTGGCGCTGATCGTGCCCTTCACTCCGGCCCTGTATATCGACCCGGCGCGCGACGAGGCGGGGGCGCTGACGCTGCCCGAGGGGATCGACGCTGCGCGCCTGCGTGCCATTGCCTCCGCCCCGCCGGTCCCGCGCAAGGAGGCCGCACGGCTCAGCCGCCTGCTGGCCTTGCAGCACCCGGAACTGCCCACCCCCGAGCCGGTGGAGATCATCGAACTCGGCGGCGAGCCGCCGGTTCCGCGGCTCACCCTGCAGCTGGACGGCGGCGATCCGCTTGCATCAGCGCTGACGCTGGGCTTTCGCTACGGCGAAGTGCTGATCGACGCCGTCGCCGCCGAGGCCACGGTCACGCTGGAGCAGGCCGGCCGGCTGGTGCGCCTCCGCCGCGATGGGGCCGCGGAGGCGGCGGCCGGCGCGCGCCTGCTGGCCGCCGGACTGGTGCCCGACGCGGCGCAGCCGGGGCGTTTCACCCCGCAGCGCTTCGACGCACGGCAGGCCGCCCTGGGCGCGTGGTTCGGTTTTCTCGGCACGGGGGTGTCCCAGCTGGAGGCCGAAGGCTGGCAGGTGGAACAGGCGCCGGAGTCGACGCTCAGCCTCAGTCGCGGCGCCGACATCAGTGCCGAGGTGGAGGAGGCGGACAGCGACTGGTTCGGGCTGCGCTTCGATATCGAGATCGACGGCCGCAAGTTTCCGTTGCTGCCGCTGGTCATCGAACTCATCGGCGACTACCGCCCCGGCACCCTGCCGCCCACGCTGTATCTGCCCTACGCCGCGGGCCACTACGTCGAGGTGGCGCGGGAACAGATCGAGCCGATCCTGCAAAACATCATCGAGCTGTTCGACCGGCTGGGGGCAACAAATGAACTGCGGCTGTCGCGCCTCGACGCGCCGCGCCTGCTGGAGCTGGGCGACATCAAGATCCGTGGCGCGGACGCCCTGCAACGGATGGCGGAAAAGCTGCGCAACTTTACCGGCATCAGGAACGTCACGCCGCCCGGCACCTTCAAGGGCCAGCTGCGTGCCTACCAGCAGCAGGGCCTGAACTGGCTGCAGTTCCTGCGCGAGTACGGTCTGGCCGGCATCCTCGCCGACGACATGGGCCTCGGCAAGACGGTGCAGACCCTCGCCCACCTGGCGGTGGAAAAGCGCGCCGGACGGATGAAAAATCCCTCGTTGATCATCGCGCCCACCAGCCTGATGGGTAACTGGCGGCGCGAGGCGGCGCAGTTCACGCCGGGGCTCAATGTGCTGGTGCTGCACGGCCCCGAGCGCGGCGCGCATTTCGGCAGCCTGGATCAGTACGACCTGATCCTCACCACCTATCCGCTGCTGCCGCGCGATCACGAGGTGCTACTGGCGCAGCCCTGTCATTACCTGATCCTCGACGAGGCGCAGCAGATCAAGAATCCCCGCTCCCAGGCGGCGCACCTGGTGCGGGCGATCAAGGCCAATCACCGCCTCTGTCTCACCGGCACGCCGATGGAAAACCACCTGGGCGAGCTGTGGGCACAGTTCGATTTCCTGCTGCCCGGTTTTCTCGGGGACCAGAAGAGTTTCGTGCACCACTACCGCACGCCGATCGAAAAATACGGCGATCACGAACGGATGCGGCGGCTGTCGCAGCGCACCGCCCCCTTCATGTTGCGCCGCACCAAGGACATCGTTGCCAGCGAGTTGCCGCCCAAGAGCGAACTGCTGCGCACCGTTCCCATCGAGGGCCGGCAGGCGGCGCTGTACGAGAGCATCCGCCTGACCATGGAGAAAAAGGTGCGCGATGCCATCGCCCAAAAGGGCCTGGCGCGCAGCCACATCACCATCCTCGATGCGCTGCTCAAGCTGCGCCAGGTCTGCTGCGACCCGCGGCTGCTGCCGGCGAGAACCGGAGGCAGCCACGGCGCCCACTCGGCCAAGCTGGCGATGCTGATGGAGCTGCTGCCGGAGTTGCTGGAGGAGGGACGGCGCATCCTGCTGTTCTCCCAGTTCACCTCCATGCTGGGCCTGATCGAAGAGGAGTTGCAGGGCGCGAAGATCGCCTACGCCAAGCTGACCGGCCAGACCCGCAAGCGCGACGAGGTGATCGACTCCTTCCGCCGCGGCGAGGTGAACCTGTTTCTCATCAGCCTCAAGGCCGGCGGCGTCGGCCTCAACCTCACCGAGGCCGACACCGTGATCCACTACGACCCGTGGTGGAACCCGGCGGTGGAGATGCAGGCCACCGACCGCGCCCACCGCATCGGCCAGGACAAACCGGTATTCGTCTACAAGCTGATCACCGAGGGCACGGTGGAGGAGAAGATCCTCGCGCTACAGGCGAAGAAACAGCAACTGGCCAACAGCGTCTACGGCAGGGGCAAGGAAGAGGGCGAACTGCTCATCGACGCCGACACCATCAGCGCCCTGCTGGCGGCGGATTGAACGTCAGTCCGCAAATGAACGCAAATAGACGCGAATATTCATGATGCTATATCAGGGTGACTTGCGCACCCGACGGTGAAACGGTACGGCTAGCGCAATGCCTTGAGCTGCTGCCAAATTTGCGTCCATTCGCGTTCATTGGCGGACTCCATTGCAGTTTTTGTTTTGAACGCGGCACGGTGGCGCGTTGTAACCGACAGAAGTGGTGTTGCCAAAGGACATTGTATGGACCAAGCGAAACAACTGCTGATGATCGTCGAGCTGGGCGGCTATCCCGACTATTCGCCGCTGTACCTTTCGCTGGGGTATGACGTCGAGGTGGTCACTTCCGGGCGCAAGGCGATCAGCTATCTGAAGACGCACCGGCCGGCGGCGGTGGTGGCGGAGTTCAACTACATGCCGGATTTTCGTGATCGCATGGGCTGGCTGGAATCGGTGCTGGCCACGCTACAGCAGATGCCGCAGACGCGCATGGTGGTGTTCTACCAGCCGGATGAGCAGGAGCAGCTCAACAAGTTGCGCCAGCGTTTTGCCAATTTCACCGCGTTGCCGCAGCCGGTGGATGCGACGGCGCTGGAAGCGGCGCTGCGCTGACGCGGTCACATATGGGAGCCCGATTCATCGGGCGACAGCGGCAGAGGACGGGCCCCCACAGCGGCACCCTAGTCGCGCGGCAAAATGTAGGTGCGCGCTGCGCACCGCAGCCTTCGATGAGGGGAGAGATGGTGCGCAGTGCGCACCCTACGAATGTGTGGCTTCTTTTGCGCTGGTGATGATGCGCGGAGCGCGCCCTACGGCTGCACGGGACCTGCTGTAGGGTGCGCACTGCGCACCGCAGCCTTCGATGAGGGGAGGGATGGTGCGCGGTGCGCACCCTACGAATGTGTGGTTTCTTTTGCGCTGGTGATGATGCGCGGAGCGCGCCCTACGGCTGCACGAGACCCGCTGTAGCAGCCTTCAATGAGGGGAGAGCCGGTGCGCGGTGCGCACCCTACGAATGTGTGGTTTCTTTTGCGCTGGTGATGATGCGCGGAGCGCAGCCCACGGCTGCACTGGGCCCGCTGTAGGGTGCGCACTGCGCACCGATACTCCCGTCCATCCACGTTCCCCGTGGGAACGATGTGGATCGCGCGGCAAGCCGGGCCCCCGCAATGGCACCCTACTCGCGCGGCAGCAGCGAGCGGCGCAGTTCGGCGGTGTTCTTGTGGATGCCGTGGCAGCGGCCGCAGGCAAAGGCGCCGATGGTGCCGATGGCTTCGTCGGTCCCCTTGCGGTTGTTCTGCCGCAATTCCTCGTCCAGCGTCTTCAATGCCTGCTGTATTTCGGCGCCGAAGATGCGTTCGCGCGGCGCGGCGTCCTTGTGGCAGGCGCCGCAGCTGCCCGCCAGATCCTTCGTGGCGGCGATGAAGGCGGCGCCCGCTTCCCGCGCCACGGCGTGGCGGCCGTCCTCCTGGGCAATCTTGATGCGGTTCATCAGCGTGCCAAGCCGGGCCATGGCCTTGGGATAGGGCACTTCTTCCATGGTATCGCTGCTTTCCACCATGAAATCGTTGTAGTCCGGCGTGCGGTAGATGAGCGTCACCATGGCGCGGTTTTCGTTGTGGCAGGAGCGGCAGGTGGTGCCGAGGCGGCGCAGCGCGCTGCCGACGCCGTCGCTGTCGCCGGCTGCTGCTGCGGCCACCAGCCTGTCGGCCTGCTCCCCTTCAATCTCGTCCTGCCATTCCGGCACCATTTTCGCCAGCCGCTTGTAGCTCTTGGCAAAACGCTCGGCCCACTGCGCCGCCAGCTTGTATTCGCCCAGGGCGTTGTATTCACCCACCGCCTGCATGGCGCGGCGCAGGCCGAACATGGTGTGCAGCCATTCCTGGCGCTTGTTCACGGGGGGATACCACTGCGCCATGGATTCCGGCGGCAGCGAAAGCGAGCGGGCCGGTTCCTGTGCCCAGGCTGCACCGTTCAGCAGGAATACCAGCAACGGAATGATGTACAGGCTGCGCATGACTACCTCCCTGATTGTTCGCTGATCAAGCAGATACCTAGGATATCGTCGAGGGTCGGACGTTAACTTGTCACTTGTATCTTGCAACTTGTATCTGGTTCACCTTGGCAGATACACGATCATCGCCAGGCAGAACAACGTCACCAGAATGACGTAAATGATGAAGCGGCGGCGGCGGCGCGGGTTCTCGCCCTGCTGCTGGAAGTGCGACGGCGCGCCGCAATGGGGGCAGTCGGCGCTGTGGGCGGGGACGTCTTCGCCGCAGTACAGGCACTTGACTGCGCCCGGCCGGGTCACGGCGCGTCGGCCTCGTCGAAATGCAGGCCGATGCCCTGTTCCTCGATGCGCACCACGCGCGCCTTGACCAGCGGTGCCTCGCCGTCGCCCAGCGGTTGCTTGATGCGGACACAGACCTCGCTGCCGATTTGCAGCGGCATGGTCTGATCGGCGCAGAGAAACAGGCCCGAGTTGCTCAGGTTGCCGCTGTTCAGGGTCACCGTTCCCAGGTCCGGGGCGATGAGCTCCACCTCGATCTGGATGCTGATGCGCGGATGCCGGCGCTGTTCGGGGCCGCTCATTGTCCGCTTCCCGAGGCGAGCAGCTGCTGCACCGTGTCGGGCTCCATGTCGAGGCCGGCTTCCCAGCCCGGGTTGAGGGTCAGGCCCAGGCCGCTACCCATCTTCTCCAGCACCCAGGTGAACTCTGCCAGCAGGCCGCCTTCATAACCGGGGTAGTCGCTGACGAAGCCCTTGGCCCGCTCCGGGCTGGTGAACAGCACGATGACCTCGAAACCGGCGCCGGAATCCAGGGTCAGCGGCGCGGCGCTGCTGGAGGTTTGCAGGCCGCCGATGCCGTGCTTGTCGTGGATGGGCATGAACACCTGGGCGCCGAGCAGGGCGTGCATGAATTCTTCTTCGCCCAGGCTGCCGTCCTGTGCGGCGAGCAGCTGGCGTTCCAGATCGTTTTGCGGGATGAAGTTAGGTTCCATATACGAGGTCACTGGCAAATGGTATGGGTCGGGCTCCGCCCGGAGTAGGGGAAGGGTGGGGCATCGGCGCGTCGATGGCAAGTGTTGTGGCCAGGGAAAGACAACCTAAACCGGTTCGACAGGGGGCCGGGGTGACCGGCCCGGGCGTGCCGGGTGGTAGGCAATACGGGCAGGAGCGCGTTTTGGGCAGGCAAGCGTCGAGACAAAATCGAACGAAATCAAAGTCGTTCCCGAGTTGACGGGTCGACGTAAATCCAGGGGGGAATCAACACAATGGCTGGAGTACGGAATGCACGGCTCTGGCCGGGGTGTACCCTGTTGCTGACTACCCTGCAAGATCAACCAACAGGGTACACCGTTGTTCGTTCAGCCGGTTTGTCGGGGGAGTCTTGACTGGTCCGTATCCCGTACCGCCGTCTGTCGCTTGCGGGTCACACGGGCCTGCTCACAGGTTGTAACAGGTGCCTTGGTAGTCACTCCAGGATTTTCCGCCGGAGTTTTTGCAGTTGTGGCGGTCCTTGTGGTTTAACACCTTGCCGGTGCAACTGCGCGCTGACCAGCAGGTCTGGGTGACGGCTGCTTCGTTACCCTTTGTGGTGTTATCCATCGGTGGTGACATGGTAGTCGCTTCGGGCTCTTTGGACTGGTTGTTGGTGGCGCACGCGGGAAGCACCAGTGCACTCATCAGGACGATCATGATAAGCCTATTCATCGCTTTACTCCTTTAAGCTGGTTGGCCCACTGCTCGGAATTGCTGAACCCTTGGGTTGTGTGAGCGACAACTGCTCAGCAACTCGCGTGCAACACATGGGCGTATTGTCGTCTTCAATGACTGGTAGTCGTTGAAAGTGATGGAACCGGTAAATGCCGTTACCCGGTTCCGCATTTGAAAAGGCCCACAGATGGGCCAGTTCAAAATTCCGGTGCATGTGCACGGTACCGCTGCTTCCACCGCCTAGGGGGTTCCTTTGGTGAGAATGACGCGTAGCTGCGGCAGAGATTCCTTGAGATCGTGGAGCGGAATCCGCAGGCGCCGCTTGCCTTTGTGCACTCCCCAAAGTGTGCGGCTCGCTATTACTTTGTGGGGGCCATCTTCATCATCTCTCGGTTGCACCAGCAGCAAATGGCGCAACGCCGGGTCGTTGTGGGTATGCTCGATATTGATCTCGGCGGCGTACGGAATTCCGTTCTGGCGGCGCCTGACGTCGAGCTTGACCATTGGTTCGTGGGCGGGGCGGGATGTGGCGAGCAGGTTCTTGGTTCCCCGCTTGAATATTTCGAAGTAGCTGCCGGACCACGGCCAGTAACCGTGATTGTTGCCGCCGGTTGCCGGGTCATTGCCGTGTATCTCCTTCATCCCGCCGGTGTCGAGGGTGACGACAAAGCGGTAGGGGGTTCCTGTGCTCCCGGCGAGGCCGGTGGTGTCCCATACGCCGGCGATTTCCTTGACACCCCACACAGGCAGCTCCAGCGGCTGGCTGGTGGCAAAGGGTACCGGATCGCCGACCGGCGTGATGCCGTCCGGATCGAGCGCCTGATAGGCGAATTTGACTTTGACCCCCTTGGCCACCGTATCCACGGACAGGTTGTAAATGTTTGCCACGACCCTGACCTTGGTTCCCTCTTCGACACCGCCGCTGAGGTAGGGATAGCTCTTGGTCTCCTCATCATAGGTGGCTGAGGTAAGCGCGATGCCACGCATCTGGCTATAGCTGTCGTCAGTGTTGAGCCCCCATCGACCTTCGTCCCAACTGTAAACCAGGCGATTTGGCAGATTCACTGCAGGATCTGGGAGACCGCCATAGGTGCGTTTCCACCAGCCGCGCCCGGACATGGTTCCGAGCGGGTCGACAGCGTGGGCGACCTTCAGTCCACCGTTGCTGGTAATGTAGACCAGTGTGCGGTAGTTGTATGATTTGTCAGTGATCCAGTCAACCTCCGGTTGGTTGAGCGTGATGCCGCGGGAATTTTTCACTGATCGTTCAGAAAGCTCACTGTTTTCCCAGCTTGCCTTGGTGTTGAGACTTACCGCGCCTTCGGTATCGGTAGAGAGATTGACCAGTTCGATTTTGGCTGATGCCTTGAAGCCGATGGATATGTCGGTGGAGTTGGCCAGGCTGTAGGCGAAGCTCTTTTCCGATGATCCTCCCGCCTCGTCGGTATAGTCGAGGCGGAAGGTTTGCATATTTCCGTCGAAGGAGCGGATCACTCCGGCATTGAGCGGTTCCTTAACGGTTACCCGCTTGCCTGCCTTGTCGTTGTAGGTGAAGTCGCCGAGGTCATTGGGAAATGCCGTGTCGGAAATGTTTGGGTAGCTGAGGAGATTGTTATTCATGTGACGCGGCGAAAACCAGTCCATGGAACGACCCCCCCCGGAATACTGATGCAGCTGGCCGGGAACCAATACGTCGTAGTAAGGGAATTTGTCTGGAGTCTGCAGGTTCATGCCGTAGACCGGGTAACGCCATATGTCGATGGTGCGGGCATTCCAGATCAGGTGGTCATCCATGGAGGTGGTCGCTGAATTTTGGGTTAATATCGATTTGTAACTGGTGTTGACGCTCCGTTCCATCGTCTGTTGTTCATATGAAAAGGCAGTCTTCACGCTGGTGGTCGTTTCCAGTTCCGCGATCTCCATGATACCGGCCCCTACGGTGCCGCTAATCGACATGGATGCGCTGCTGCCAAAATCCGTCGACATCTGGTCAGTCGAACTTTGTTGCAATGTTTCTTCGTGGCTGTCGACAAGCTCCACCGTGAAGTTTGTGTCGGCGGAGATATTGACCATTGTGCAGTTTGTGTCATCCGCGCTTATCATCAGGCAATCGGCATGGCGCGGCGGCATATATATTACATACTGCGGATCGATCATGTCCTGCACCCGGATATGTGCCGGTGTGCCGAGGTAATAGCTCATGCCGCGGCTATCCAGACCTACCGCCCCTGGTGAGTACTGAATTCCAGAAGTTTCATAGATGGATTGTCGATCGCTCCATGCCCGATGAATAGTGAACAGGTTGCTCTGCGTGTGGTAGTCGATGGTGGCGACCACCAGTTCGGGTATTGATGCCGTGGGGGTGGCATCACTACGGGTGGGTATGACAACGGCCAGTTGATTCAGCGGCGAGACGCTGTTGTCCTGCAAACCGATAAAGTTACCAACGGCGAGTGCCGGGCCTACGCTGTCGGTACGCGATGGGTAGGTGCTACTGCTGAGAGTCTGTGCCGGGCTGACCTCGAATTGCGTGAGCTGTGGGGAGGTGCGGACGATCTGGGCCTTGATGCTGCCATCGCGCTCTGCCCAGGCAAGGGCCAGTTGCCGGCTGTGGAAGGCAAATGATGTGTCGCTCTGACTGGTTCCGGGATCGAAATGGAACAGACCCGCGGCCATAGCGAAGTAAGAGCCCTGAGCAGGAGTCGAGCTGAGCTTCTGCCTGGGTGATGGGGGATCGATCTTCAGCTTGTCACCGAGGCGCAGCATGGCGAGTTCCACGGTTCCCTTACTGTCGGCGGTGTAGTATCCGAGGATTGCCTGATCAAAGCCAAGGGATGCGAAGTCGCCCGCGGCGAGGGTGATGGAGCGTGGGCGGGCCACAGTATCGATAGCGTAGATGCTCTCGGCCTTGAGTTCGTGGGTCTTGGCAGCATAGGAGAAGGAACGGAGAATTAGCTTTCCCGGCCCGGCCTCACCGGTGGTGATGTCGGTAGCCACGAGTATCTCCAATTCGCCGTCATTGTCATAGTCGCCGAGCGCAATTGCGACATCTCCTGTCACCGGGTCGCCGGAAGTATCAAGCCAGTTGGCGAGCGATACAAGCGAACCCTTGGTGTCCTCTTTGACTTGCCGGTAACCGATGATGTTGAGGGCGAGCTTGCTGTTTAAGTTGCGCCTGGCTACCGCGATGTTCATGTGCAGCAGTTCCTTCTCGTCGGCGATCCAACTCATAAGGCCCGCTGCGGCGTCGAAATCACGGGCGCTTATGCCCGTGCCTGGATCTGTGAAGTTGTAGGCGAGATATTCGCCCGTAGCCACTCCATGATTGCCGGGATAGAGGCTGACGCTGAATGGGGTGACACATATCGGTTGGGCAAATTTGGGGCTGCTTACACGTCCGGCGATGAGCCTGCGCGAGGGGGTGTTCAGGCAGGGATCGCCGGACTGAAGCTTTTGCCCGGTCTGTGACCACTGCGTCAGTTTCGTGTTGTTGGCCGAGAAATCAAGCAATGTTGTATTGGTGACGGTAGTACTGCTTGCGAGCAGTCCGATATCGTCGACGCTGAATATGGTGAGGTTCGTCGGGCTGGTGATGGGGTTGCCGGCGCCAGGATCCGGGGCGTCCGCTATGGCGGTGGGACCCCAAAGAAGCGGCAAAATACACAGGCACAGAAGGGGGCGACGGCTACGAAATGGCAGCAAGTTGTTGCTCATGGCGATATTTCTCCACGCGTTGTCCGCCTGCCTCCCCGCAATTTGGGGAGGAGGCGACGCGGCACACTAGTTCTTGCGACAGAATGTGGCGGTGTAGTAGGGAGCCTGGGTTGCGCTGTCATAGGATATGGAATCGTCCGGCGCGGTATTTCCGGAGAATCCTGTGTCACCACTACCGGCGTAACCATGGGCACAGCACCCGGAGGCACCGGCGATGTTATGTTCTGGGAAGCCCATCGTGCCGTTCATCGAGTGTGTATGAGTGCGGTTCTCACCCGGGGTCAATGCTTTGCCGCCGAACGTGGCGCTGGGGGCGCCATTGGCGGGGAGTCCCACGATGTAACGACCGGCTGCGCTGTTTACCGGACTCCAGTCGGTGGGACAGGCGGGAAACAGATTGAATGTTGTAACTCCCGTGGGGACCTTGACCGAACTGGCAGGAGCATTCTGCTTCATGCAAACGTTGTACTGGATGTATGGCAGTGCGGCACTTGCGGTCTTGGCCGAACCAGCCATCGTATAGGTGCCGGAGTCACCGAGGCTGTCGTTGCAGCAACCACCTATCAGAACATATTCCTTTGAGCTGGTCGTGATGGTGCCGGTTGCCTTTGCATGCTGGTGAGTGGGCTGCTGCTGGGAAGAGAGTGCCTCTCCGCTGAAGGCGCCAGATCCTCCGCCGAGAATGGTGGGAAGCAGAAAGCGGCCGTTGGCGGATGCGAGACTGGTGTTGTCCCAACCATCGGGGCAGTTGCCATTGAAGTAGGCGATGGTGAATTGTGGCATGCCATCGGCGGCCATTGCCGGCGAGACGAAAATCAGCGCAATGACGGCTAGTGCTCTTGAACAGTTCATGCTCATGTTTCTTCTCCTATTTCACCTGGCAGACCAGCAATTGGATAAACGGAAGACCGCTGTCGCCGGCGCCACTGGTTACTGACGCGGAATGGCTTCCTTTGCTTGTCCCCTGGCCGTTGCCGCCTCCGGATGCTCCTGATATATGGTGCGAACGGAGATCAACCGTCATCGTCCCTGAGTGGGTGTGTGTACGATCTTCCTGATCTTTGAGCGGCGTCCCATAGGTCTTTCCCACGTCACCGAGGTAGGTTGTGACCAACAGCATGCGACCTGCCGCGTTGGTGGCAACGAAGCTGCCGGCAGGGCAGTTCGTCCCATCCACGAAGAAGATCATGTTTGACGGCATCGCCTGATCGGCGGCGTAGACTGGGCCTTGCAATCCGATGCAGGCCGCAGCGATGACACCGATGGTAAACAGATGTTTTCTGAACATTACACTCTCCTTGTAGTTTGTCATCGAACAAAAAATACGTACCCCATAGCCATGGGTAACGTGTCATGGGAACGCTTCTGGTAAACGCAGAATGCCGCGTGTGAGCGGCGCCTGGATACGGTAGGTTAGGCGGGTGAATGCCGCACGGCGGTGGCGCTAGTATCGCGACATGATGAATATAAGACGGCCCATGAGCGGAGACGTGGCGCTGGGCAAATGACTTCAGCGGGGGGGGCGAGATCCAATTCATTTCCTTGCCAGTTTCCTTACCAGCTAAATCAGTCCTAATCTTTTCATAGACTAGAACAGCTTTACTGAAAAGCAATATTTCTTTCCGTAGGCGGGTGTAGGGGCGATCGAAACACATTTTGCCCTGTCGGACCGCCTAAACCGGTCGTGCGACGTTTGCGGCGTCCGAATGGCCTAATGTGAGTCTGTTGGAGCGTGTTTCGGTCAGTCGCAAATTGACCGTGACGAAGCGGTGACCTACACGACTGCCGCAGAGAGGTTCTCAGCGTCGGGTGGACTGGCGTGTATTGAGGCGGCGCCTGGAGCCGGAAGGGGTCGAAGACGTATAGCCGCCGCCGGTGTGAAGTCTTCTCGCATATTCAGTCGGCGTGGTTGAGCAGGCGCTGCTTGGCGTCTTCGTAGGCGGCCGGGGTGATGATTTTCTGTTCCAGCAGCTTGCGCAAGGATCGCAGTTCGCCGGCGCGCAGGTCGGCGGCGGTGAGGTCCTTGCGGCTGGCCAGGGTTTCGATGTCGTTGGAGAGGGTGGTGATGAAGGCGCTGTAACTTTCCGCTTCCGGCTGTTCGGCAAGGATTTCCACCAGCGGCACGGCGGCATAGCGGCTGACGAAGGTCAGCAGGTGGCGGCGGCTGTGCAGGAACTGTGTGACGCAGATGACGGTCAGCGCCAGCAGCAGCCCGGCCAGGGGCAGCAACAGCCAGGGGCTGCCGGTGCCGAGCAGCAGGACGGCCAGGTCGATGAACAGCACGAGCGTGGCGGCGCCGGCGGCCCACAGCCAGCCCTGATCGCTGTTATGGAGCAGTCTGCCGCTGGCGGAAAGGATCGCGACATCCATGGCGTAATCGCGCAACGGAGTCTGGCCGTTGGTCTGGCGCACGCGCAGGAAACGGTGATCGAATACCTCGAACAGACGGATCCCCTTGGGGCCGTCGAGCTGGTGCAGTCGTGCAGTGAGGGTTCTGGCCATGGCGCTGTGGGATCGGGTGAGTTGCCTAGGTTAAGTCGGCGCCGGGGGAATTCCGTGCAGGGTGTCACAGAACCGGGGCTAGAGGTCCACACATAGCAGGGGTACTTCCATTTCGGCGGCGCTGACGCCGCCATGGACGCCGATCTGGCGGAACGGCTTTTCGTTGGCCAGTCGGTCGCGCAGCACGTAGTTCTCCTGCATCAGCAGCACATAATCGCCGACCCGCTGCGCCAGGCGCGGGTGCGGCGCACCGCGGCCGAACCAGCCTTCGGCGATGAGCTGGGCGCCGGCCACCGCTACGCAGGCCTGGCCCAGTTCGCCGCTCACGTAGCCCAGAAAATCCGCCTCGCGGCCGGGGCGCAAGTAGCAATAGGCGGCGCGCGATTCGCCGCACAGGGGCAGGGCGAGCATGGCATCCAGATCGGGATGATCCGCCAGCATCAGAGTGTGCGCCGGCGCCGTGTCGATGAATCCGTGATCGGCGCTGGTGACGAGCAGGGCGCCGCTGCCGCGCAGGGCAGTGCAGGCGGCGGCATAGGCCCGATCGAGGGCAAGGAAGTGGGCCCGCACCTGGGGGCTGGCGCTGCCGTACTCGTGGGCCAGGTGGTCCAGCTCGGCCCAGTAGGCGTACAGGTAGCGCGGTCGGCCGTCGCGCAGCAGCTTCACCAGCTTGGCGAAGAAATCCTCCAGGCCGTCATGGCCGGTACGCTGTGCCCGCCCCGCGCTGGCGCGGCTGTAGGGCGAATCCGCAATCCAGGACGGGCTGAGCACCGTGGCGGGCACCGCCAGACGGTCGTACAGCGGCGGCGCGCCGATGAGCTGGGCCGGCGTCCAGCCCGCGCGGTCATAGCCGGCGCCGCCGTGACGGGGTGCGAAGGGGAGGATGGCGGCGACGCTGCCCAGCTCGCGCAGCCACATGTGCCAGCCGGTGATGGCGTGCTGCTGCGGCGCCACGCCGGTGCTGAGGCTGGTGACGGCGCTGGCGGTGGTGGAGGGAAATACCGAACTCAGGCCGCCGCAGCGCGCGCGAGCCAGGTGGCTGTCGGGAAACTGCCGCAGCAGCGCATCGCCCATGCCGTCGATGAGGAGCAGCGCCACCGGCCGGTCGCGCAGCCGCTCCGGCGGCAGTTCCGCCAGCGGCGCATAGCCGGTGTCGCCGCCGCCCAGGCCCCCGCTGACGGCGGCGACGAGGTTGACGATGCTGCGGGCGTAGTCGGGCCTGTTCATTCAGAAACTGTAGCGCACACGCAGCTCGATCCGGCTGTCGTTGGGCTTGGCGCCGAATTCGCTCAGGCGGCCGCCGCCCAGCAAGGTCGCGCGCAGGCGCAGTTCGAAATCGGTAATGCCGGTGTAGAGCAGTTCCGGCGTCAGCGACCAGCTGCCGTCGTTGAGGTTGTTGATCGCGGTGAGGGCCGGATTGAAATAGAGAATGTCGAACGGCTCCTTTTGCGCGATGCGCAGATACAGATAGTCCTGCATGGCGCTGGGCCGGGTGTAGCCGGCCTGGCCGATGCTGCGTAGCTGCGGCAGGGCCGCGGTGGACGCGCCGTCCACCTGGCGCAAAAAATCCTCCATTTCGTCCTGCGTATAGCCGCGGTCGTCGTGGTAGTACTCGGCGATCCAGGTGGTGTCGCGCTCGGTGAGATAACGCAGACCCAGCAGCCAGCTGCGAGCGGCGATGGTGCGGCTGACGAGACTGCCGGCCACCAGCAGCGTCTGTTCATGGGCGCCGATATAGGCGTATTCGCCATGCAGCTCCAGATTGGCGGCGAGATTGGCGGAGAAGTCCAGGCCGGCGCGTCCCGGCCGGCTGCCCTCGCTCAGCCAGAGCAGATCGATGTCGACGTCGCGATAGAGCAGGTAGAGCTTGGCGGCGGCGTTGAGCGCCCGTTCGGGGCCGAAATCGTCGTTGACCTCGTCGCTCACCGGCAGCAGCACCGGCGTGAAGGCGACGGTGTGCAGATCGCCGCCGGAGGTATGGATGAAATCGGCGCCGGCGATGAGGTAGCCCTCGCGCGACAGCTCCGGATCCACCGGGTCCTTGGGCCGCTCGATGAAGCCGACGGGGTTCCACGCATAGCCCTTGCCCCACTTCAGCGCGCGCTTGCCCACCTCCACCGTGGTTGTCGCATCGGCCTGGTGTGCCAGGTACAACTCATAGAAGCGACCGGAGCCGGTATCGGCGAGATCGTCGTGCTGTTGCTGTCCGTGCCAGGTGGCCGACAGGCGCGAGCCGCCGCTGCGATAGGTGCCGGTCAGCTCCAGCGCCGCCGTGGTGCGGTCCAACGTGTCGCGGACAGAATCGGCGAAGTTGAGGCGGTAGAGCGGGCTGTCCTGATCCAGGCGCTGGTGCTCGTATTTCACCTCGGCATAACCGTTCAGCTCGAACGGACCGGGCGCGGCATAGGCGGAAAGATCGAAGCTGAAATCATCGGCGGCGTGGGCGAGCAAGGGGGTGCAGAAAATCGAAAGACGGACAAGATGAACAAGATGTTTCATGATGAACAAGATGTTTTGTAGTCCCGGAATTTGCGGCGGATTTCGACGCGTTGGCCAAAATTCAACAGGAGTCCTGTTTCAATGCCTGTGGCGGCGAGATAGTGGACCAACTGGACTTCATGCCGTGAAGTTATGGCATCTACGGCTTTCAGTTCACACAGTATCCTTCCTTCAATCAGCAGATCGGCGTAGTACTCGCCGACTACATGCCCATGATAGTGCACAGTGATGGGCGCCTGTTGCTCAAACTGCAGCCCGCTGCGGGTGAGCTCGATACCCATGGCATCTTCGTAAACACGCTCCAGAAAGCCAGACCCCAAGGTCTTGTGTACCGTGTAAGCCGCACCAATAATTTGTCTGGTAATAACGTCATCCGATGACATGATTTTGTCCTGTTAATCTTGAAACATCTTGTTCATCTTGTCCGTGTTTTGACTATTTCCCCCGCAGGTCGTCCACCCGGCCCATGTAGTTGAGGCTGAATACCTCGTCGGGCAGGTCGCGGGCCTTGATGCTGGCGTAGATCATCACTGATTTGTAGTCCCGGTACAGCGGGCTGTCGGTTTCCAGCAGCGCCGGCCGTACCAGCCCGCCGCCGAAGTCCTTCATCTGGCTGTAGTGCAGGGTCTTGATCAGCAGGCCGCTGGCGGCGTAGGCCTCGATGGTGACGGGCACTTTGTGCTTTTTATCCACCTGCATCACCAGCCGATCGTAGGCGACGGTGTTGTTCTTGGCCTTGAGCTTCAGCACGTAGGCGTCGGCGGTCTCTTCCACGCTCTCGGCATCGTATTCCGCGGCATAGTCGACGCGCAGGATGTCGGCGTTGTTGAACACGCCGCCGATGACCGATTGCAACGAAGTGATGCGCAGCGGCTTGCCGACGTTGGGGATGTACAGCCACATGTTGTCGCCCAGGCGCAGGGTGCTGCGCCCCTTCTCGCTGGCCGGGTCGAGGAACAGCGCCAGCACCTTGTCGCCGCCTTTCTTCACGCTGTACAGCACGTATTCCTTGCGCTTGCCGTCAGGCTCGATGTTGATGAGCTTGCGGTACATTTCGTAGCTTTCCGGCTGCAGGTTGCGATCCACCTGGCGCAGCAGATCGGCGGCGTCGAGGGCATGGACCAGCGGAGCCAGGGTCGCCAGTATCAATGTGACGATGATTCGGGTCATGAGTGTTTTCCTGTAGGGTGCGCACCGCGCACCGTGCCGTGGTTTAGCAAAGTCCGGTGCGCGGTGCGCACCCTACGGCTCAGCGGCTTCATAACACCGTCAAACCGCGCGCAGTGCGGTGATCGGGTCCATGCGCGAGGCCTTCCAGGCTGGTTGCAGGCTGGCGAGCACGGCGATGATGGTCACCAGCACGCCGATGAACAGCACGTCACCCGCGGCCAGGCTGGGCACCAATTGCAGGTTCTCCTGGCGGCCGAAGTCGAAGTACACCGGATAGACGCGCAGCAGGCCGACGGCGCCCAGGCTGATGAGTGTGCCGATCACGGTGCCGGCGAGGCCCAACAGCAGGCCCTCGGCCACGAACAGGCCGAGAATGCGCCGCGGCGGCGTGCCGATGGCGGCCAGGGTGCCGATTTCGCGCATGCGCTCGTACACCGCCATCACCATCACGTTCATGATGCTGATCAAAACAATGCCCACCAGCATCACCTTGATGAACAGGGTGAGCAGATCGATCATGTTGGCGATGGCGGTGAACGGCGTGAGTTTCTTCCAGTCGTGGACTTCCAGTGCGGGCTTGCCCTGCTGATTGAGCATCTGGCCGAGGGAGGCATTGAGTTCGGCCATCACCTGCGGCAGTTGCGCCGGGTCGTTCAGGCGCACGGCATATTCACTCAACGAGGCGTCCTCCAGGCGCAGCAGGCTGCGTGCATCGTCGATGTGCATATAGGCGTCGCGTCCGCCGGGGCCGGTGGCGCTCTCCAGCACGCCCTGCACCACGAAGGTCTGGCCGTTGACCGAGCCGTCCTGGTTGGTGGCGACGAGAACCACGGTATCGCCCACCTTCACCTTCATGCCCCGGGCGATGATGTCGGGGATCAGCAGCCTGCCCTGTTGCACCAGTCCGCCTTCCGCCGTGCCGTCGCTGAGGCGCCCCGGCAGCAGCGGGCAGGTGGCCGCCTCGCGCAGCGGGTCGATGCCGTTGAGGCGGATGCCGGTGGTTTCGGTGAAGTTGCTGAACATGGCGCTGAACTTGATGCGCGGCGACCAGGCGGCCAGTTGCGGCATCTGCTCCAGCTGCGACTCGATCTTTTTGACCGCGCCAGGCTTCATCAACAGGTTGAGCGGAAGGTTGTCGATGGAGGCGACGTAGCCCTTGCGGTGGATTTGCAGGTGGCCGAGCATCGAGTCGGTGATCTGGCCGATCATCAGTGCCTTGAACGATCCCGACAGCGCCACGAACATCAGCACCGCGATGATGCCCAGGGTGATCAGGCTGGCGGTGAGGCTGGTGCGACGGTGATAGCGCAGCAGGTTGCGGGTGGCGAGTTTCAAAACGTTAACCATGATGCGCCCCTCCCTGCTGAATGCGGCCGTCTTCCAGGGTGTAGATCACCTCGGCGGCCTCCATGATTTTCGGGTCGTGGGTGGAGAACAGGAAGGTGGTGCCGAAGTCGTCGCGCATCTTCTTCATCAGCTCGATGACGCGATAGGCGGTGGCGTGATCCAGGTTGGCGGTGGGCTCGTCGGCCAGCACCAGCTTGGCGCGGGTGACCAGGGCGCGCGCCACGGCAACACGCTGTTTCTGTCCGCCGGACAATTGATCGGGACGCTTGTCCGCCTGGTCGCTCATGCCCACCGCCTCCAGCAGTTCCAGCACGCGGGCGCGGCGCTGCGTCGCCGGCCAGTTCTGCACCATCACCAGCGGATATTCGACGTTCTCATACACGCTGAGCACCGGCACCAGATTGAAATCCTGGAACACGAAACCGATATGCGTGCCGCGAAAGGCGGCGGCGCTGTGGCGGTCCAGCGTCGCGACGTCGGTGTCGAGCACGGTGAGTTTTCCGCCGCTGGGCCGATCCAGGCAGCCGATCATGTTGAGCAGGGTGCTCTTGCCGCTGCCCGAGGGGCCGACGAAGGAGACGAAGGAGGCCGGTTCGATGGTGAAGTCGGCGCCGCGGATGGCGGGCACAGTGACCTCGCCGACGCGGTAGCTTTTCTCCAGGCCGGCGGCATGGACCAGACTCATGGCGTACTCCTGTGGCAGTCGCTGCGCTACGCGCAGACTGGCGTTATTGTGGCACACTCACTTGTGTTGCGGCGGCGTACAACCGGCACGTCGCGGGTTGCTTGCAGTCGGGAGACCAATCATGGCGGCACGGGACAGTTGGCACGAGGAGATGCAGTCGGCCTGGCTGTATCGGGTGCTGGCCCAGGTGGAGACGGATACGTCCAAACGCGGGTTGTTTACTGCCCTGGCGGAGGCCGCCACATCCCAGGCCCACATCTGGGAGCGGCAGATGGCGGCGGACGGCGAGTCGCCGCCGCCGCCTTTCCGTCCGTCGCGGCGTGCCCACGTGGTGGCCTCCATCCTGCGCCTGCTCGGACCGCGGGCCATCAAGCCGGTGCTGGCGGCGATGAAGGTGCGCGGGATATCGGTCTACAGCGCCGCCCCCCCGCCCGGCCACCCCATGCCCACCACGGTGGAACAGGTGGGCGGGCGGCACCGCGGCGTGGGCAGCGGCGGCAACCTGCGCGCGGCGGTGTTCGGCGTCAACGACGGCCTGGTGTCCAATACCGCCCTGATCATGGGCGTGGCCGGTGCGACGGCCGATGCCGCCTTCGTCCTCACCTCCGGCGTGGCGGGTCTGCTGGCCGGCGCGCTGTCCATGGCGGCGGGCGAATACATCTCCATGCGCTCGCAGCGCGAGCTGTTCGAATACCAGATTGCCCTGGAGCGGGAGGAGCTGGAAGAGTATCCGGCCGAGGAAACGGAAGAGCTGGCCCTGATTTACCACGCGCGCGGCGTGCCCCTGGAGCGGGCGCGGGAACTGGCGGCGGCCTTGATGCAGCATCCGGAACATGCCCTCGACACCCTGGCGCGGGAGGAACTGGGCCTCAATCCGGACGATTTGGGCTCGCCCTGGGGCGCGGCGCTGTCGTCCTTCGCCGCCTTCACCGGCGGTGCCGTGATCCCGCTGCTGCCCTTTCTGCTGCCGCCGGGCATTGCGCCGGTTCCGGCGGCCGCGGTGCTGGCGGCCCTGGGGCTGTTCGCCGTCGGGGCCGTGCTCAGCCTGTTCACCGGGCGCGGCGCCCTGCGCTCCGGCCTGCGCATGGTGCTCATCGGCGGCGGTGCCGGTGCGCTCACCTACGCCATCGGCAGCCTGTTCGGGGTGGGGTTGGCGTAGAATCGCCGCAACCAAGAACGGCCGGTGCTGTCGAACGTCCGACCATAACCTGCAAGGAGATTACCCTCATGGCCAAGAAACCCGCACCGCAGGCACCTTTGGGGCGCCTGCGCAATCCGTTGCACGATCATCCGCTGCTCAAAAAAGGTGCCGCCCACGGTAAGACCGCCAAGGCCCGGCGCCGGAACGACAAGGTCAAAATGGGGCGTGAGTGGGATTATCCGAGCCGTGCAGCCGCCTGAACGGCTCCGATAATCCCATTTATTTCGCTGCAGCTCCCTTTCGAACTGGTGACAAAAGCCCCGGCGGGGTAGAATTGCCGGCTATTTTTCCTCGTTCCTCTTACTCCCGGTAATGCCCCTGTGATTGAAAAGCTTCGCAATATCGCCATCATCGCCCACGTCGACCATGGCAAGACCACCCTCGTTGACAAGCTGCTGCAGCAGTCCGGCACCCTGGACGCGCGCGCCAACCTGGGTGAACGCGTGATGGACTCCAACGACATTGAAAAGGAGCGCGGCATCACCATCCTGGCGAAGAACACCGCCATCGACTGGAACGGCTATCACATCAACATCGTCGACACTCCGGGCCATGCCGACTTCGGCGGCGAGGTGGAGCGCGTGCTGTCCATGGTTGATTCCGTGCTGCTGCTGGTGGATGCGATGGACGGCCCCATGCCGCAGACCCGCTTCGTCACCCAGAAGGCCTTCGCCCAGGGGCTCAAGCCCATCGTGGTCATCAACAAGATCGACCGTCCCGGCGCCCGTGCCGACTGGGTCATGGATCAGACCTTCGACCTGTTCGATCGTCTCGGCGCCACCGACGAGCAGCTCGATTTCCCGGTGGTCTACGCCTCGGCGCTGCACGGTTATGCCAGTCTCGATTCCGAGACCCGCGAGGGCGACATGACCCCGCTGTTCGAGGCTATCGTCAAGCATGTCGCGCAGCCCGAAGTGGATGTGGACGGCCCGTTCCAGATGCAGGTGAGCCAGCTGGACTACAACAGCTATGTCGGCGTCATCGGTATCGGCCGCATCAAGCGCGGCAAGGTCAAGACCAATACCCAGGTGACCATCGTCGACCGCGAAGGCAACAAGCGCAACGGCCGTATCCTGCAGGTGCTCGGCTTCCACGGCCTGGAGCGTGTCGAGGTGTCCGAGGCCCAGGCCGGCGATATCATCGCCTTCACCGGCATCGAAGAGCTGAATATTTCCGACACCCTGTGCGATCCCAAATGTGTCGAGGCGCTGCCGCCGCTGACCGTGGACGAACCGACGGTGAGCATGACCTTCCAGGTGAACAACTCGCCCTTCGCCGGCAAGGAAGGCAAGTTCGTCACCAGCCGCCAGATCCGCGACCGCCTGCAGCGTGAGCTGGTGCACAACGTGGCGCTGCGCGTGGAAGATACCGGTGACCCGGACAAGTTCCGCGTCTCCGGCCGCGGCGAGCTGCATCTGGGCATCCTCATCGAAAACATGCGCCGCGAAGGCTATGAGCTGGGCGTGTCGCGTCCCGAGGTCATCATGCGCGAGGTGGACGGCGAGAAGCAGGAGCCGTACGAGCAGCTCACCGTCGACGTGGAAGAGATCCACCAGGGCTCGGTGATGCAGAAGCTGGGCGAGCGCGGCGGCGACCTGAAGAACATGATGCCCGACGGCAAGGGCCGCGTGCGCCTCGATTACATCATCCCGTCCCGCGGCCTGATCGGCTTCCGCACCGAATTCCTCACCGCCACCCAGGGTTCCGGCCTGATCTACAGCGTGTTCGATCACTACGGCCCGATGAAGAAGGGCGACTACGGCCAGCGCGTCAACGGCGTGCTCATCGCCAACGGCGCCGGCAAGGCGCTGGGTTATGCCCTGTTCACCCTGCAGGAGCGCGGTCGCCTGTTTATCGGTCATGGCGAAGAGGTGTACGAGGGCATGCTCATCGGCATCCACTCGCGCGACAACGACCTGGTGGTCAACCCCCTCAAGGGCAAGCAGCTCACCAATATCCGTGCCGCCGGTACCGACGAAAACATCCTGCTCACCACGCCGATCCGCATGTCGCTGGAGCAGGCGCTGGAGTTCATCGACGACGACGAGCTGGTGGAGGTGACGCCCAAGTCCATCCGCCTGCGCAAGAAGCTGCTGGGCGAGAACGAGCGCAAGCGCGCCGGCCGCAGCAGCAGCAGCGATAGCTAAGGCGCACCGCAAGGGAACTGAAGACAAAATCCAACGCAAAGACGCAGAGGCGCAAAGAACGCAGAGATTATGAATGCGGCCCCCAGCAGGTTTTGTGGGGCCGGGCGCGCCTGGAGCGGCTAGGTCGCCCGATAAATCGGGCTCACACAGCACGAGTTTCTTTCCTTTGCGACCTCTGCGCCTTTGCGCCTCTGCGTTGGATTTGCTTTTGAGTTCTTTGCGCCCGTTGCGGGAACCAGGTTTCAGCAGGCAAAAAAAAACCCCGGCAAAGCCGGGGTTTAGTGTCCTTGAATCATCCCTGTCCGGAGGGCGATGTTCGCGACCGTCCTGGTCTCTTTCGTTTCCGGAAGCCTGTCGTCCTGGCAGGCGGCGATAATCCCTATCAGCTTCCTTGCAGAGACCCCGCATCCGTGCGAAGTCGAGGCTATGTTGCCAAATGTGGGGTCGGATGTAAGTCATCCGCGCGCTACAGTGTATGTAAGCCTATTCCTACAACGCCATGGCGTCGCGGATCAGCCTCCGGTTCGACAGGCTGCTAGAATGATGCCTCACGCGACTATCCGGTGGCCGACATGCACATCCTTTACCAAGAGTTGCAGCCTTACGTCATTCACAGTCTGGCGGTGGAACCTCCCCATACCCTGCATGTGGAGGAGTGCGGCAACCCCAACGGCCTGCCGGTGCTGTTCGTCCACGGCGGACCGGGCGCCGGCTGCGAGGATTATCACCGCCGGTTCTTCGATCCGGCACGCTATCGCATCATTCTTTTCGACCAGCGCGGCTGCGGCCGCTCCACCCCACACGCCGCCCTGGAAAACAACACCACCCAGGCCCTGGTGGCGGACATGGAACGCATCCGCGAGCACCTGGGCGTCGAGCGCTGGGTGCTGTTCGGCGGCTCCTGGGGCTCAACCCTGAGCCTGGTCTATGCGGAAACCCACCCGGAGCGGGTGCTGGGCCTGATCCTGCGCGGCATTTTCCTGTGCCGGCCGAGCGAGATCCACTGGTTCTACCAGGAAGGGGCCAGCCGCCTGTTCCCCGACCTGTGGGAAGCTTTCCTCGCCCCCATTCCGGAAAATGAGCGGGGCGATCTGCTCGGTGCCTATTATCGGCGACTCACCGGCGACAACGAGGTGGAGCGCATGGCGGCGGCCAAGGCCTGGTCGCTGTGGGAGGGCCGTACCGCCACCTTGCGCCCCAGCCAGGCGGTGATCGAGCACTTCGGCAGCCCGTTCACGGCGCTGAGCCTGGCCCGTATCGAGGCCCATTACTTCAGGCACGACAGTTTTCTGCGGCCCAACCAGATCCTGGAGGACGCCCACCGCCTGCGCGGCATCCCCGGCGTCATCGTCCACGGCCGCTATGACGTGATCTGCCCGCTGGAGAATGCCTGGGAGCTGAGCAAGGCCTGGCCCGGGGCGGAACTCAACATCATTCCCGACGCCGGCCATTCGGCCAGCGAGCGCGGCACCACCGATGCCCTGATCCAGGCCACCGTGGATATGGCGAAGCGGCACGCATGATTCTGAAAAAAGCAGTTGAGTCCGCCAATGAACGCAAATGGACGCGAATCAAGACCAAGGCTCCAGCCCTTGCCACTCGCTCCGCTCCACCGTCGGGCGAGGGGGGGCATCTCGGTAAGACCATGAATATTTGCGTCTATTTGCGTTCATTTGCGGACTAATTGAGACTTTTAGGATGATCGGGTTATTGCAACGGGTGAGCGAGGCGCGGGTGAGCGTGGCCGGCGAGGTCACCGGCACCATCGGCCGCGGCCTGCTGGTGCTGCTGGGGGTGGAGCGCGGCGACGCCGAGACGCAGGCCGAACGCCTACTGGAGCGAATACTCACTTATCGGGTATTCCCCGACCACGAAGGAAAAATGAATCTTAGCCTGCGCGATATCGGCGGCGGCCTGCTGCTGGTGCCGCAGTTCACTCTGGCGGCGGACACGCACAAGGGCACCCGCCCCAGCTTTACCCCTGCCGCCGAGCCGCAGCGCGGCCTGCACCTGTTCGACTACCTGTTGCAGCGCGCCTGGGAGTCCCACCCGGATGTGCAGAGCGGCCGCTTCGGCGCCGACATGCAGGTCAGCCTGACCAATGACGGTCCGGTAACCTTCTGGTTGCAGGTGCGCGGCGTCGAATAGGAGGGGGGTCAGGACTGTCCGGTGCGGGATTCGGGCGGCTCGGGAGATGCCGGCTCGACGTCGTCGGTTTCTTTCTCCGGCGAGCCGAGCTTGTTGACCGGGGGGAGAAGGTCTTCCATGAAATAGGCGGCCAGTTCCGCACGCCCGGCCAGTCCGGACTTGCGGTACACCGCGACGGCGTGCTGCCGGACCGTCCGCTCGCTGCGTCCGCAGCGCTCGGCTATATCCTTGTGACTCAGGCCCTTGAGCACCAATATGGCGGTACACCGCTCCGCCTCGGTCAGCCCCCAGTCATGGAACTGGCGGTCGATGACCTTGCCCACCCCGAGCATGTACTTCTTCAGCGAACGGTTGGCCGACCGGGCCTCGTGGTGGTCGGCGTACCAGCCCCGTGCCAGATACAGCGCGCCCCCCAGGCCAAGCAGGACGATGCCGATTTCGACCATGAAATGGGGAACGGTCAGCCCGTGGGGCAGATCGAAGACGAAATCCAGGATACCCAGTGCCGCAATGGCCAGCAGAAAGGCGACCATGCGGGCATAAAACGATACCGATTTTATTCTCATGCTTCATCACGCCTGTGAACGACTGAATAATCTCTATTCCAGCCAAGACCGCGATACTTTGCGCCGATCCGAACATTTGCCGGATACCCCGCCGCCCGCGGCGGCGGGGGCGGCGGCCCCAATCAGCTTATACCCCGAACGTTTGCCGGATGGGCGCCGGGCTTTTTGATTTATGTTGTGAAGCATATCACAGCCCTATGGGGCATCTGCCGGATGGGATCCCCCTAAGAAAGTGTGATTTAGTCGACATAAGCGCTTTGCCGCGCCCGGTGTCCGGTTTAGCGCCGCGACGCCGTCACACCAAACCTAGGGGGAGACATTATGAATATCAGAATCTCATCATGGAGAGGGGCCGTTGCCGCCCTGGCACTGGCGATGGGCGGGCTGCTGCTGGGCTCGGCCGCCGAAGCGACTCCGGGCTTTGCCCGCCAGACCGGCATGGCCTGTCTGGCCTGCCATTTCCAGCACTATCCGACGCTCAATTCCTTCGGCCGTGCCTTCAAGGCCACCGGCTACACCATGCGCGGCGTCCAGCCAGTGATCGAAGGCGACAATCTTTCCATGCCGGCCGACCTGAACATGACGCTGGTGACCAAGCTGCGCTACCAGAAAAGCAACGGTGACGGTGCCAATACCGCCACCAACCACGGCGAGATCCAGTGGCCGGACGAGGCGGCGCTGCTGCTCGGCGGCCGCGTGGGCGAGAACGTCGGCTTCATGCTGGAGCACGCCACCTTCGGCGAAGCGGCCGTGGGCGAGGATACCGATGGCGACGGCATCATCGAGGACGGCGAGCTGGGCGACGGCTCGTTCTCCCTGTTCAATTCCTTCAAGGTCCACTTCAACCTGCACGACATAGGCGCCACCCGCCTGTCCACCGTGCTGTTCAGTACCGATGCCGGCGGCGCGTCCTACGGTTTCGAGCTGCTCAACACCGGTGCCCAGCGCTTCATGCGCCCCATAGAGGAGCGCAGCACCATGTCCGCATCGCAGTACCTGGGCCTGGGCAACGGCGAGGCCACCGGCCTGGCCTTCGTGTTGAGCAATCCGGGCTGGTTCGTCAATTACTCGGCCTGGGCGCCGGCCTTCGGCAACATCGAGGCCCCCAAGTTCGCCAGCTATCTGCGCGCGGCCCTCACCCCCAATCTTGGCGGCTGGGACACCGGCTTCGGCGTGCAGTATTTCGGCGGCGAGTACGGGGCGCGGGTAGACGGCACCGGCATCCTGGAGAAGACTGAAGGCTGGGTGCTCGACGCCCAGGCGCAGGGCGAGATGAGCGGCATGCCGCTGGGTCTGTACGCCTCCTACGGCACGGTGCCGACCAAGGCCAACAATCACTTCAACAGCGGCGCCAAGGACAAGAAGGCCCTGGGCCTGATGGCCGAACTGGGCGTGATCCCCAACAAGGCCAATGTCTACCTGGCCTACCGCAACGCCGATAACGGTGCGGCGTCCAACAATCAGGACAATGCCATCACCCTGGGCGGCAGCTGGATGGTGTACCAGAATGTGAAGCTGGAGTTGTTCCACACGGCCAAGAGCGGCAACGCCTACTCGCCCAAGCCGGCAGGTGGTGATGCCATCACCACCCTGATGATCTTTGCCGGTTTCTAAGCGCCACAGTTACGGGAGATGAACCTATGAACAAGCAACTGACTGCAATTCTGTCTCTCTGCCTGGCCGGTGCGCTGATGAGCGGCGCGGCGCAGGCCCAGGGTGCCAAAACCTACGAAGGCTGGAAGCTGTACAACAGCTACTGCTATCTGTGCCATGGCACTTCCGGCAAGGGCGGCGGCCCTCTCGCCCGGAGCCTGAAGCTCAAGCCGGCCGATCTGACCAGCGATACGCGCATCGGCAAGCAATCGGATCGCGACCTGCTGCTGCTGATCCAGGGCAATGCGCCGCACGGCAAGTTGAAGGACATGCCGCAATGGGGCCAGGTGCTGCCGGAGACGCAGATCCAGGCCCTGGTGTCCTACGTGCGCTTCCTGCACAGTTCACGCCATCCGCTGGTGGGCAATCCGGAGGAAGGGCGTGAAATCTACGCCCGCAACTGCGCCTCCTGCCACGGTGCCGACGGCAAGGGGAGTGGCGTGATGACCAACGTGCTGCCGATCAAGCCGGCCAATCACACCGACGCCGAGGTGATGGATCGCCTGGACAACAAGCGCCTGGCCAACATCATCCTGTACGGTGAGGGCAAGGAAAACTACATGCCGGCTTGGGAGGGGTATTTGAGCAAGCAGGAGGTGGATGCCCTGGTCAGCTATCTGCGCCTGCTGGCCCAGCACAAGTAGCGCCGCAGCGGACGGCCCGCCCCGGGCTCGGGGCGGGCCGTTTTTTTTTTACAGTTCGTCCAATATGCGCTGGCGCAACTGCCGGTATTCCTCGTCGCTGATCAGTCCTTCCTTGTGCACATCGTCCAGCATGCGCAGCCTTTGCGCAGGCGCGCGTGACGCAGCCGGCGCCGGCGTTTCTGCTGCCTGGGCTGCCGGCGCGACGGGCGCGGACGGTGTGACGGCGGCACAATCGAGCTGCGCCTTGAGTCCCCTTCCCAGCGCCCGGTTGTCGACGGTGGCGACGTATTCCGCGCAACCGTCTTTCAGGAGTGTTACACGGCCATAGAGGGCCTCCTGTTCCGGCGGGTAGCTGGCGGGGAATACGGCCTTGACCGGCAGGGTGAGCGGCGTCACGCCGAGGTCTTTGCCCATCACCATGACGTGAGCGCCGGCGGGATCCGATTGCACGGCAATGGTATCGGGTGTGCCCTGCCGCATGGGGCCGGTGCAACCGGTGACGAACAGCAGTGAGACGAGGGGAAGGGTGAGACGGTGCGACATCGCAATCTCCTGGGTTTGGGCCGTGGCGGGCCGGTGGCGGACGTGGCAATAGTCGATACGGCATGATAACGTGTTGCGCCCGGAGGAGAACACGATAAAAGGCATTATTCATGAACCGTTATGCGATATCGGAAGACGTGGCAAAGGCCGCCAAATGGCCGCACGAGCTGTTCCTGATCAACCTTATTTTCAATCACGTACTTTTGTTTGTGGCCTTTCTCAGCGCCAGCTCGATGCAGAAACTGGTGTTCATCGTCCCCGCCGTGTCGTTCGTCATCCTGGGCTACACCCTGTGGCGGGCGCGCAAGTCGTTGCAGGTCGATCCCTGGTTCGTAAAGTGTCACTGGCAACTGGCCGCGCGCCGCAGCCGGATATTCATCGTGATGCTGAGTACGATGGTGCTGGTGATGGTGGCGATTTATCTGGTGGCCGGCGGCAATATGCGGCCGCAGCATTGGGCCTTCTTCGGCGTCGGCATCATGCCCACCCTGATCACTGTGCTGGCGCTGATCATCCTGGAGTCGGATGCGCTGCATCTGTCGCGCTTCGGCCAGATGCCCGACTGGCTGGTTGCACGCTATCCCGACGGCGCCTTGTCGCCGATCACCGAGTGAGTCGCATGCGGGAACGTCATACCTTTCTCTTCGTCCTGATTTTTTCCCTGCTGGCCATCGCCGTCGCGATTTTGATCCCGGGCCGGCAGGAACATCAGCCCGAGATGCTGCCCTGGGCCGTCACGGCTCACGACGATGGAACCAGTACCGTGTTCGGGCTGCGGCTGGGTCTGAGTACTCTGGGAGAGGCGGAGCAGCTGTTCAAGAGCGAGGCGGAACTGACACTGTTCCGGCCGGAGCAGGGGCGGATGGCGGCCGAAGCGTATTTCGATGCGGTTACCCTGAGCGGGCTGGCGGCGAAGCTGGTGCTGGAGGCGGACCTGAGCGACACCGAACTCCAGGCCATGTTTGCGCGCGGCCTGCGCATCGCGAACATGGGGAAGGGAAGCAAAGTAACCTTGCACCCGGACGACATCACGCGCATACGGGCCACGCCCATCGCCAGCCTTACCTATCTGCCGCGCACGCACCTGGATGAAAAGCTGGTACAGGCGCGCTTTGGGGTGCCGGGTCAGAAGGTGCAGGAGCCGGGCGGTGACGTGGTGCACTGGCTGTATCCCGAACGCGGCCTGGACGTGGCCATCAGCGCCGAAGGCAAGGAAGTGCTGCAATACGTCGCACCGCGGGACTTCACCCGCCTGATGGCCCCCCTGCTGCAACAATCCAAATGATGCACGGTGCGTGTAACGCACCGTGTTCGCCCATCATTCAATCATCGTCGGCATCGGGCATGCGCTGATCGCTGTGTGACGCCTTGGCCTTCTTCGCCTTCATTTCGGCGGGCAGGTTGGGGTCGTCATCGTCGTGCAGAATACGATGGGCATCGCCTTCCAGATCCTCGTACTGGCCGCGCCGGATCGCCCACACCAGCACCACTACCATGGCCAGTCCCAGGAAAATCATTGCAGGAATCAGGCTGTAAATGACTTCCATCGTGTTGCCTCGATTCAGTTGCGAACCGCAGTGTAACCCTTATTCAGTCGCCCAGTTCGTGCCGGTCGGCAAACAGGGTGCGGATACGCGTGGCGTTGCCGATGACCAGGAGTGAGCTGATGGGCATGGAAATGGCGGCCACCAGCGGGGTGACGAAGGCGGCCATGGCCAGCGGCACCATGATGACATTGTAGGTCAACGAAATGCCGATGTTCTGGCGTATGGTGCGCAGGGTGCGGCGCGACAGGCGGGTGGCCAGGTTGACCTTTTCCAGTTCGTTGCTGATGAGCACGATGTCGGCGCTCTCGGCCGACACCTCGGTGCCGGAACCGATGGCGATGCCCACATTGGCACGGATGAGCGCCGGGGCATCGTTGACGCCGTCGCCGATCATGGCGACCTGTTCCCCCTGGCGCTGCAGCTCGGCGATGACCCGATCCTTGTCCTCGGGCAGAACTTCGGCGATGACCTCCATACCGCCCAACTGCTCGGCTACGGCTTCCGCCACGCGCCGGCGATCGCCGGAGAGCAGGGTCATGCGTATCCCCTGGGCGCGCAGCGCATCCACCAGCACGCGGGCATCCGGGCGCAGGCGGTCGGCGATGGCGATGATGCCGGTATAGCGCCGCTCCAGGACCAGATGGATGCAGGTAATGCCGCGCTGCTCCAGCGCGTCGATATGGACCTGCATGGTCGTATCCACCTCGATGCCGTTATGGGTCAGCCAGGCCTCGTTGCCCAGCAACACGTCGGTACCGTCGACGGTCCCGGCCACGCCGAGGCCGGGGCTGCTGGAGAAGTTTTCCATGACCGGTGCGGCGGGGTTGAGGCCGCGGGCGCGGGCCTCCTCGACGATGGCGCGGGCGATGTGGTGTTCGGAATACCGTTCCACCGCCGCCGCCTTGAGCAGCGCGCCGTCGCTGTCGGCTCCGGCCGCAAGCCGCACCTCATGCACGGCCATGCGGCCTTCCGTCAGCGAACCGGTTTTGTCGAACACGAAATGGGTGATGTCGGACAGGGTTTCCAGGACGGCGCCGTTCTTGATCAGGATGCCATGGCGGGCCGCCAGTCCCGAGGCCACGGCGATGGACATGGGGGTGGCCATGCCGAAGGCGCAGGGGCAGGTGATGATCAGGACCGAACAGGCCGCGAGCAGGCCGAGCTCGATGTCGACGCGGGCCCAATAGGCAAAGGTGAGCGTGCCCAGCAGCAGGGTGATGGCGACGAACCAGGGCACGATGCGATCGGCGGTGCATTGTATCGGTGCCTTGGAGGCCTGGGCCTCCTCGACCAAGCGGATGATGCGGCCGAGGGCGGTGTTCTTCAGCGTGGCGCTGACGCGCAGGGTGAGGGCGCTCTGGGTGTTGATGGTGCCGGCGGAGACCTTGTCGCCCGGCCCTTTATCCACCGGGTTCGATTCGCCCGAGAGCATGGCCTCATCCACGGCGCTGTGACCCTCCAGCACGATGCCGTCGACCGGGATGCGGTCGCCGGCCCGGACCAGGACGACGTCCTCCGGCTTGACGGCACGGATCGGCAGCAACTGCTCTTCGCCGTCGCGCAGCACCGTGGCACCGCGCGGTTGCAGATCGAGCAGACGCTGGGTGGCGGCGACGGCGCGGCGCTTGGAAACGGATTCCAGGTGGCGGCCGATGAGGATGATGAACATGAAATTCACCACGGTGTCGTAATAGACCTCGCCCACGCTGGACTGGGTCACCGTGATGTAGACCGAGTAGAGATAGGTGGTGGTCGCGCCGATGGCGATGGGCATGTCCATGGTGAGGTGGGCGCGGCGCAGGCCGGTCCAGGCGCCCCGCAGGAAGGGCCAGCCCGAGTAGAACAGCGTCGGCGTGGCCAGGACGAAGCCGATCCAGTGAAACAGGCTGCGGAACTCGCTCTGGTCGGCGCCGGCATACAACGCGATGGAGATCCACATCAGGTTCATCATGGCGAAGCCGGCGAAGGCCATGCGGAACAGGAAGGCGCGGTTCTGCTTCTTGAGCGCGCCTTCGGCCACTTCCGGATCGAAGGGCACGGCCGCGTACCCTATTTCACCCAGGCGGCGAATGATGTCGGACAGCTTGAGGCGGCCGTTGTCCCAGCGCACCAGCAGGCGGCGGCCGGCCAGGTTCACCTGGGCCGAACCAATGCCGGGTACGGCGGCCAGGGTACGTTCGATGAGCCAGACGCAGGCGGCACAGTGGATGCCCTCGACCAGCAGATTGATCTCACGCTCCTCGCCATGGTGGACGACGAACTCTTCCTGGACCTCTTCCAGGTCGTACAGGGCGAGATCCTTGGGCGGCTCGGGCGGCGGTGCCAGCAGGGTGCCTTCGGGAGTGCGCTGGTAAAAACCTTCCAGGCCGGCGTCATAAATGGCGCGGCAGACTTCGCGACAGCCGATACAGCAGAACGGGCGCTGCTCCCCGGCTATTGCGGCGGAGTAGTCGTCGTTGGGAGGCAGTGGCAGGCCGCAGTGGAAGCAGCTGCCCGTGTGGGAATTTTGGCTGGCCATGAGGCAGGTATTTTATAGTTCAAAACAAACCCCCGCACCCTGGTGTGGGCAGGGTGCGGGGGAGACCGGGCTCATTGTGCCGCGGTTCGGCTAGCCCTGCACGTTGATACGGCGGGGCAACTCCAGAGTCTTGCCGTCTTTCTTGATGTCGACCAGCAAATCCCAGGTGCCCTTGAGGCGGAATTCCGCGGCAGCCTGGTAGATGCCGGCCCCCACTTCCTGCAGCGGCAGGGTGAAGTCGGCGCTGGCGTCGGACGGGCGGAAGGCATTCAGCACAACTTCGGCGCCGCGCAACGGTTCGCCGACGTTGTCGACGACGACCAGGCGGTAGGTCTGGGTAGCGCCCAGTTGGATGCTTTCCGGCAACTCCATGCGGGAGGTCCAGCCCAGCGCCGAGCGCTCGGCGGCACGTTGCAGCAGGTGCTGTTCGCTGTAACGGCCGCGTTCGTAGTAGTCCTTGCTTACCAGTCCCGGGTTGGTGGTAACGGCCAGGGTGATCATGGCGACATTCACCGCCAGCACGGTGCCGATCAGTGCCAGCCCCCCCAATACCCAGGGATTGCGGAAGGCGCGTTTGTTGGACTGCGAGATACGGTTGTCGCTGGAGGCGTCAATAGTCGTCATGTCTCATTACCTGTGGGTTGGGGCCGCCTCAGGGGCGCGGTCCGATAAACATGCTCGTGTAGGTTGAAACCAGCTCTTCCTCGCCTTCCGCTTCCACATGGAAGGTGATGGGGGTGCTTTCCGTCTTGAGGCTGGCGCGCGGCACCCGCACGAACACCGTATAGCTGGTGATGCGTCCCTTGTGCGCCGCCAGGCTGCCTTCGCCGCCGCTGACGGTCAGCTCGGGCAGGCCCGCGACCGACAGCCGGACCTGCTGGTCCTGCGCGGTCTTGTTGAGAATCTTAACGCTGTACTTGTTCTGAATCGAGCCGTCGCTTTGCAGCACGTACAGCGGCTGGCGTTCGTGCAGCACCTTGACTTCAATGCCCGACAGATTGAACAGGCCATAGAGGATGCCGGACATGGCCAGGGTGAGTATGGTCAGGTAGACCAGAACGCGCGGACGCTGGAACATCTTCAGCGCCGGCTTGCCTTCCAGCTCGTCCATGGAGGCATAGCGAATCAGGCCCGTGGGGCGGCCGATCTTTTCCATCACGGCGTCGCAGGCGTCCAGGCACAGGGCGCAGGTGATACAGCCCTCCTGCTGGCCGTGGCGGATGTCGATGCCGGTGGGGCACACCGCCACGCACTGGCCGCATTCGATGCAGTCGCCCTTGCCTTCCTCGATTTGCCCCTTCTTCAGCTTGCCGCGCGGTTCACCGCGGTTGTAGTCGTAGGCGGGCAGGATGGTTTCCTTGTCGTACATAACGCCCTGGATACGGGCATAGGGGCAGAGCCAGAAGCAGACCTGCTCACGCATGTGGCCGGCAAACAGATAGGTGAAGAAGGTGAACACCGCGACTGAGCCCCAGGCGACAGAGCTGGCGCTGAGGGTAAGGAACCCCTTCCACATCTCGAATGCATCGCCGAACCAGAGGGTGAAGCTGATGCCGGTGAGCATGCCGATGGCGATCCAGATGACGTGTTTGACTACCTTGATGCGGATCTTGGTGAAGTCCCACGGCGCTTCGTCCAGCTTGCGGCGCTTCTGCGGCCCGCCCTCCAGCTTGTCCTCGATCCAGGTGAAGATATCGGTCCACACGGTCTGGAAGCAGAAATAGCCGCAGAACACGCGGCCGGCGATGGAGGTCACCACGGCCAGCAGAATGGCAAAGAACAGCAGCGTAAGGGACAGCATCCATACGTCCTGCGGCAGGATGGTGATGCCGAAAATGTGGAATTGACGACCGGGGATATCGAACAGTACGGCCTGGCGCTCGCCCCAGCGCAGGTACGGGCCCACGAAGAAAACCAGCCAGACGGCGGCGGCCGCCCATTTCACGTTGCGGAAGCGGCCGGGCATGCGCTTGGCATGGATCGTCTCGTTGCCGGTGTTGACGTGCCAATAATGGGACTCGGCGTACAGATCATCTGCATGCGCCTGCTTGTCGACCTGGTCGTTCACGGATACCTCCTGATGGACGGCGCCAAGGGCGCGCCGTCACTGAAAAAGTCAGAGCTAATGCCCTGTTGAAAGAGTGGTCTTTCAGCAGGCCACTGGCAATTCTCGCATCCCACGGAGGGGCTGTAATTGAAAAATATCAAGTTGGCGCCGCAGTATACAAAAAAAGAGGGGGACCATTCAGTCCCCCTCCATGCGACTACCGCTTTACGGCTTACTTTTTGTCGCCGTCCTTGTAGATCAGGCTGTAACCCTTGATCACGAGGTATACGACGATGATGGCCGCAAAGGCCACACTCAGATACGACGCAATAGCTACCCAGTCAGACATTGTTGCACCCCTCTTGCTTGGGGTGACCGCGCCGCGGCGCGGTCACCTGCTTACGTTATTGAAGGTGTAAGGGTGCGGTAACTCAGTTGGCACCCAGCTTGGACACGTACACAGCCAGCTTCTTGATGTCGGTCTCGTTCAGGCGTTCGCCGAACTTGGGCATCACAGCGTTGCGGCTCTGCGGGTCGGAAGGATCGTTGACACCGTGAGTAATGGTGTACTTGATGGCTTCCACCGAGCCGTCGCCGAAGCGCCAGATGCTGTCGGTCAGGTTGGGTGCGCCGAGGGCGTGCATGCCCTTGCCGTCCATGCCGTGACAGGCGAAGCAGGCCTTCTCCATGAACAGCGGGGAGGAGGTCGGCTGGCCCTGGGCGATGGCATTGGCCAGCTGATCGATTTCGGCATCGGTCATGGCCACACCGGCCTTGGCCGGCATCATGCCGGTACGGCCGTTGGTGACGGTCATCACGATGGTGTCGATGTCGCCGCCGTACAGCCAGTCGTCGTCCACCAGGTTGGGGTAGCCGGGGTTGCCCTGGCCGCCGCCGCCGTGGCAGGCCGCGCAGTTGTCGCCGAACAGCACCTTGGCGGAACGCACCACATACTCGGACAGTTCGCTGTCGGCGAGGATGGCGGAAGCGCTCATCCCCGGCAGCTGGTCTTCGTACTTGGCACGCACCGACTGGATGGCGGCTACGTCCTGCTTGTACTCGCCGATCTGGGTCCAGCCCATCAGGCCGGTGGTAGCACCGCCGAACCAGGGCCACATCGGGTAGGCGATGCCATACAGCACCACCAGGATCCAGCTGGCATGCAGGCCGATCATCCACCACTTGGGCGGCTGATTTGCCAGCTCCGCCAGGTTGTCATCCCACACGTGCCCAGTTGTCGGGGCACCGTACGGATTGTTTTGCTCGCTCATTTTTTATCCTCCGTATCGAAACGGTCGTCTTCGTCTATCGGAATGTGACGTTTTGATTCCAGTCTGGTCTTGTTCTTCGGGTGGAGTACGTACACAAACAGGGCGATGAACAGCAGGAAGATGCCAACCGTCGTGATCAGGCCAACCCAGTCGCTGCCGGTCATTGCCGCCCAGTCTGTGTGGAAGTACTCCTTGAGATTACTCACGGTAATCCACGCCCTCTTCGAACTTGACCATGGTTCCCAGTACCTGCAGGTAGGCAACAACGGCCTGCATCTCGCTCTTGCCGGTGGCGGCAGAAGCGGTAGCGATGTCGTCCTCGGTGTACGGTACGCCGAGCATCTTCATCGCGCGCATGCGCGAAGCGATGCGGCTGCCGTCAACCTTGTTGCTGTCCAGCCAGGGGTAGTTGGGCATCACAGATTCCGGCACCACGGAGCGCGGTGCACGGAGGTGCTGATAGTGCCATTCGTTGGAGTACTTGCTGCCGACACGGGCCAGGTCCGGACCGGTACGCTTGGAACCCCACTGGAAGGGGTGGTCGTACATGGACTCGGAAGCCAGCGAGTAGTGGCCATAACGCTCTTTCTCGTCACGGAACGGACGAATCTGCTGCGAATGACACAGATAGCAGCCTTCGCGGGTGTAGACGTCACGACCGGCCAGTTCCAGGGCGGTATAGGGACGGACGCCGTCGCCGGCCTTCCAGTCGGCCAGGGTCTGGCCGGCCTGGCGCTGCCAGACGATTTCCGGACGCTTGTTGTGCTCCATCGTGTTGTCGAGGAAGAACAGCGGCACGATTTCCACCAGGCCGCCAACCGACAACAGGATGGCGAGCATCAGGAACATCACGAAAACGTTGCGTTCAACCTTGTCCTGCAGTTTGGTCGAATGAATTTGATCAGCCATTTTTTTTGAACTCCTCTCGCGCTTAGGCAGTCGCTGCGGCGGCGGAGCTGCTGCCCTGGCTCACGGCCTGGCGCACAGTCATCACCACGTTGTAGAGCATCACCACACCACCGGCCCAGAAGATCAGGCCGCCGATGGCACGCATTGCATAGTACGGATGCATGGCGGCGACGGACTCGGCGAAGGTGTAGGTCAGGGTGCCGAACTCGTCGTAGTCACGCCACATCAGGCCCTGCATGATGCCGGAGACCCACATTGCGGTGATGTAAACCACGGTACCGATGGTGGCCATCCAGAAGTGCATGTTGACCAGGGAGGCGGAGTACATGCGGGTGTTCCACAGCTTTTCCACCATGTGGTACAGCGCACCGGCGCCGACCATGGCAACCCAGCCCAGGGCACCGGAGTGCACGTGGCCGACGGTCCAGTCGGTGTAGTGGGACAGCGCATTAACAGTCTTCGCGGACATGACCGGACCTTCGAAGGTGGACATGGCGTAGAAGGCCAGGGACATGATCAGGAAGCGCAGGATGTAGTCGGTACGCAGTTTGTCCCACGCGCCGGACAGGGTCATCATGCCGTTCACGGCACCACCCCAGGACGGGATGATCATGGCCAGGGAGACGGCGGCGCCCAGGGAACCGGTCCAGTCAGGCAGGGCGGTGTACTGCAGGTGGTGCGCACCCAGCCAGACGTAGCCGAACATCAGGGCCCAGAAGTGGATGACGGACAGACGGTAGGAGAACACCGGACGGCCAGCCTGCTTCGGCACGAAGTAGTACATGATGCCGAGGAAGCCTGCGGTCAGGTAGAAGCCTACTGCGTTGTGACCCCACCACCACTGAACCATGGCGTCCTGCACACCGGAGAACACGGAGTAGGACTTGAACAGCTCAACCGGGATGGCCAGGCTGTTGACCACGTGCAGATAGGTGATCATCACCATCATGCCGAGGAAGAACCAGTTGGACACATAGATGTGGCTGGTCTTGCGGCTGGCGATGGTCATCGCGAAGTTGAAGGCGAAGGACAGCCAGACCACGGCGATCATCAGGTCGATGGGCCATTCCAGTTCGGCGTATTCCTTGCCCTGGGTGATGCCCAGCGGCAGGGTGACGACGGCCAGGACGATGATGGTGTTCCAGCCCCAGAAGGTGAACCACGCCATCTTGTTGCTCCACATCCGCACGGAGCAGGTACGCTGCACGGAGTAGAAGCCCGATGCCATCAGCACGCAGCCGCCGAAGGCGAAGATGACCGCGTTGGTATGCAACGGGCGCAGTCGACCGAAGGTGAGTTCGGCGATGTCAAAGTTCAACACCGGCCAGGCGAGCTGGGAGGCGATGAGTACGCCGACCAGGGTGCCTACCACCAGATAGACCACCGCCATGATGGTGAACCACCTGACGACCTCAAAGTTATATTTCTGTTCCGTTTGTGTCGCTTCCACGAGTTTCTCTCCTCTGTGTGAGCCAATGGTTAAACCAAGACCAACTTAAATTACCGCCCAAAACAACCGTTGTTGAATTTTTCTCTGACAACCCCCATGCATGAACAAACCCAAACTGTTGTTATCTGGAGTGTGCGTATGCATGACTCCATGTTGTGGTACTTGCCCGGCCGCGCGCCACGGCGTGCGGTTGTGCAAAGCATTTGACTGTAACGGTCCGGGGGAAGGCGGGAGGGTTGGCGGGAAGCGTTGTCGTCTAGAGGCAACGCCCTGATAGGCCAATAAATTTTTTTTGCCCCCCCAGGCGCGCCGATCGCTGTGTTCACGAACCCCTTACCGGAACTAGCGACCAAATATAGTCGAAGAGAAGATATCAGAACATTGATTTTTGTCAAACAAACTGGCGATTAACACACACCAGTTGCGTCATATCCCACAGCACTATTCATACTGTTTTTATCGCACTTTTCGCATTGCGCGCGTCAGGCGCAATGGCGCACTTCATCACTCGGATATGGGGTTGCGGGCGCAGCTGCGCGACTGGCAGGCGAGGGCGTGGAGGCGGGGCAGATCGAGGATACGTATATGTTTGCGTTGTACGGTCAGCAGCCGTTCGTCCTGAAAACGGGTGAACAGTCTGCTGACGGTTTCCACCACCAGCCCCAGGTAGTTGCCGATGTCGTTGCGCGACATGCTGAGATTGAACTCGGTGGCGGAAAAGCCGCGCTGCTGGTAGCGGCCGGAGAGACTGAGCAGGAGTGACGCCAGGCGCTCCTCGGCATTTTTCTTACCCAGCAGCATCAGCAGCGACTGCTCGTGCAGGATCTCCCGGCTCATGATCTTGAGCAGTTGATGGCGCAAGGAGGGAATCCGTTCCGACAACTCCTCCAGGCGGTCGAAGGGGATCTCGCACACGCTGGTCGTTTCCAGGGCCTTGGCGGCACAGGGGTGGATATCGGTATGGATGGCGTCCAGCCCCACCAGCTCGCCCGGCAGATGGAAGCCGATGACCTGTTCATAGCCGTCTTCCGTCGGTACATAGGTCTTGATGGAGCCGGAGCGGACGGCGTATATGGCCTGGAAGGGCTCGCTCACCTGGAACAGGTGTTCGCCGCGCTTGATGGGACGGCGGCGCTTGATGATGCTGTCCAGCAGATCCAGATCGGCGCCATCGATGCCCACCGGCAGGCACAGCTGGAACAGGCCGCAATCCTTGCAGGCGACCCGTATTGCGGCTAAGTCTATGATGTTGCTTGCTTTAGTCTGCGGCATGGGGGGTATAACCGGCGCCTGGTAAGGCCGGCCACGGCCGGTTTCAATGCTGTCGGGATGGTTATCGTCGTACATGTGCCGCGCGGTTGCAACCAAACACTACTATCATCTCCTCCTTTTATTCTATCCGGGCGCGGAAGTCGGTATGCTATGGGCGGCGGTCCAGCCGCCTTTTCAAGCGTACCCAGTCTTTAAGGAGTCCAAATGAGCGAGCGCAGGGCCACGGTTGCACGGGAGACCCTGGAAACCCGGATCGAGGCGAGCGTCGATCTGGACGGCAGCGGAGTGGGTCGGTTCGAGACCGGTGTGCCTTTTCTGGACCATATGCTGGATCAGGTGGCCCGGCACGGCCTCATCGACCTGCAGATCAACGCCCGCGGTGATCTGCACATCGACGCCCACCACACGGTAGAGGACATCGGCATCACGCTGGGTCAGGCATTCGCGCGCGCGGTGGGTGACAAAAAGGGCATCCGGCGCTACGGTCATGCCTATGTCCCGCTGGACGAGGCGCTGTCGCGGGTGGTGGTGGATTTTTCCGGCCGCCCCGGCCTGGAGTATCAGGTGGACTACCCCCGTGCCCGCATCGGCGAGTTCGACGTCGACCTGCTGCTGGAGTTTTTCCAGGGTTTCGTCAATCATGCCCAAGTGACACTGCATATCGACAATCTGCGCGGACGCAACGCACACCACATCGCCGAGACGGTCTTCAAGGCCTTTGGCCGCGCCCTGCGCATGGCGCTGGAGGCCGATCCGCGCATGTCCGGCGTGACCCCCTCCACCAAGGGCAGCCTGTGACGCGCGTTATCCGACACTCTCATATTTGATTCGATTCGGACCCCTTTCTACTATGACTACCGTTGCAGTCATCGACTACGGCATGGGCAATCTGCACTCCGTGGCCAAGGCCCTGGAGCATGTGGCCGACGGGCAGCAGGTGATTGTGACCCATGATCCGGAGCGTATCCGTGCTGCGGACCGGGTGGTCCTGCCCGGTGTCGGCGCCATCCGCGACTGCATGGCGGAAATGGCGCGCCAGGGTGTGGTGGACGTGATCCATGAAGTGGTGCGCGAGAAGCCCTTCCTCGGCGTCTGTGTCGGCATGCAGGCGTTGATGGATTTCAGTGCCGAGAATGGTGGCACGCCATGCCTGGGCATACTGCCTGGCCGGGTCGAGTATTTTGGCGACAGCCTGGCGGCGCAAGACGGTGAGCGCCTCAAGGTGCCGCACATGGGGTGGAACCAGGTGCATCAGGAGAGGGCGCATCCCTTATGGGACGGCATTGGCCAGGATGCGCGTTTCTACTTTGTACACAGCTATTATGTGCGACCGTCGGAGCCTGCGTTGACCGCCGCCAGCACGGAATACGGCGTGACCTTCACCGCTGCCGTGGCGCGCGAGAATGTATTCGCCGTGCAGTTCCATCCGGAAAAAAGCCAGCACGCAGGTTTGGCGCTATACGCCAATTTCCTGCGCTGGGACGGCTCCACTCCCTGAATACCAACTGCCCTGTTCGCGCTGTAAAGAGGACCCAAGCGATGTTGCTGATACCGGCCATAGATCTCAAAGACGGCAAGTGCGTGCGCCTGCGTCAGGGACGAATGGAGGATTCGACGGTGTTTTCCGACGATCCGGTGGCCATGGCCGCGCGTTGGGTCGAAGCGGGAGCCCGGCGCCTGCACCTGGTCGACCTGAACGGCGCCTTCGAAGGCCGGCCCATGAACCGGGATGTGGTGCATGCCATCGCCGCCGCCTTTCCCGATCTGTCGATCCAGGTGGGCGGCGGCATCCGTGACGAGGACACGGTGCAGGCCTATCTCGACGCCGGCGTCCAGTACGTAATCATCGGTACCAAGGCGGTGAATCATCCCGGCTTCATCGGCGACCTGTGCGCCGAATTCCCCGGTCACGTCATCGTTGGCCTGGATGCCAAGGAAGGGAAGGTGGCGATGGACGGCTGGTCCAAGCTGTCCAAGCACGACGTCATCGATCTGGCACAACACTTCGAACAGGACGGCGTGTCGGCCATCATCTATACCGACATAGGCCGCGACGGCATGATGTCCGGCTGCAACGTCGAGGCGACGGTGAAGCTGGCCCAGGCCGTGACCATACCCATCATCGCATCCGGCGGCATCACCAACCTGGACGATATCCGTGCCCTGTGCGCGGTGGCCGACGAAGGCATCACCGGCGCCATCACCGGGCGCGCGATCTACGAAGGCACGCTGGATTTTGCCGAAGGGCAGCGGCTTGCCGATGAACTTTGTGGAGAAAAGTGACAAGTTCCAAGTTGCAAGTGTCAAGACGATGTTCTTGGGCTTGCGACTTGTCACTTGCAACTTGTGACTGAATCATGGGCCTAGCCAAACGTATCATTCCCTGTCTCGACGTGGACAACGGCCGCGTCGTCAAGGGCGTCAAGTTCCTGGATATCCGCGATGCCGGCGACCCGGTGGAAATCGCGCGCCGTTACGATGAGCAGGGTGCCGATGAGCTGACCTTCCTCGACATCACCGCTTCGTCCGACAACCGCGAAACGATGGTGCACGTGGTGGAGCAGGTGGCCGGTGAGGTGTTCATCCCCCTCACCGTCGGTGGCGGCATTCGTACCAGCGCCGATATCCGGCGCATGCTCAATGCCGGGGCGGACAAGGTCGGTATCAACACCGCCGCGGTATTCAATCCGGAGTTCGTCAAGGAAGCCGCGGATCGCTTCGGCTCCCAGTGCATCGTCGTCGCCATCGATGCCAAATGCGTGAGTACGGCCGACGAAACGCCGCGCTGGGAAATATTCACCCACGGCGGGCGCAAGCCCACGGGTATCGATGCGGTGGAATGGGCGCGGCGCATGGTGGATTACGGTGCCGGCGAGATACTGCTGACCAGCATGGACCGCGATGGCACCAAGTCCGGTTTCGATCTGCCGCTGGTGCGCGCGGTGTCGGAGGCGGTACGGGTGCCGGTGATTGCCTCGGGCGGCGTCGGCAATCTTGACCACCTGGTCGACGGCATCGTGCAGGGGCATGCCGACGCGGTGCTGGCCGCCAGTATTTTCCATTTCTGCGAATACACCATCGAACAGGCCAAGCAGCGCATGGCGCAGGCGGGTATCGAGGTGCGGTTGTGACCTGGCTCGATGAGGTGAAGTGGACGGCCGACGGCCTGGTGCCGGTGATCGCCCAGGAAGAGGGCAGCGGCCGGGTGCTGATGTTTGCCTGGATGAACCGCGAGGCGCTGGAACTGACGGCGCGGGAAGGGCGTGCCGTCTACTGGTCGCGCTCCCGCGGCAGGTTGTGGCGCAAGGGTGAAGAGTCCGGTAACGTGCAGCGGGTGAAAGAGATGCGCCTCGATTGCGACAATGACGTTATCCTGCTCAGTATCGAGCAGCTGGGCGGCATCGCCTGTCATACCGGAAGGCACAGCTGCTTCTTCAAGGTGTTTGACGGAAACGGATGGCAGAGCTTGGATCCCGTTCTGAAAGACCCGCAACAGATATACAGCAAGCCGTCATGAGCGATATTCTTGAGCAGTTGTCGGAGATCCTGGAGCAGCGCAAAGGCGCGGACCCGGACAGCTCCTATGTGGCCAAGCTGTACAGCAAGGGCCTGGACGGTATTCTGAAGAAAATCGGCGAAGAGGCCACGGAAACGGTGATCGCGGCGAAGGATGGCGATCCCGCCCAGGTGATCTATGAAACAGCCGATCTCTGGTTCCATTGCATGGTGATGCTCAAGCACATGGGATTGGAGCCGCAGGCGGTGCTGAACGAGCTGGAACGGCGCTTCGGGCTGTCGGGGTTGGAAGAAAAGGCGAACCGGAGCAAGTGACCCGTGGTCCAACTCCGGGCAAGGGCGTGAAGTCTATTGTATATACAACGGTTCGGTGGCCGGGTGCTGCCGGATTTCCTACTATGGCGGGGAGTTGAACTATGGCACCAAGTATCTGGCAACTGCTGATCGTCCTGGCGATCGTTATTCTGCTTTTCGGAACCAAGAAGCTGCGCAACATCGGTGGCGATCTGGGCGGCGCGATCAGGAACTTTCGTTCCTCGGTGAAGGATGGCGAACAGTCGGCGGCAAAGGAAGGCGAAAAGCTGGAGGAGAAGAAGGAAGGCAGTGTCATCGAGGGTGAAGCCACCCGCGAGAAGGACAAGACCTGAGCCTACCCGTCCCAGGGGGTGGCGCGACGCCCGGCCCTAGCCGGCGCGCACGACCGACCCTGCAACTCATAACCGGATAAATCATGTTCGACGTCGGCTTCTGGGAGCTGGTGATCATCGGCATCGTGGCCCTGCTGGTACTGGGCCCCGAGCGCCTGCCCGTGGTCGCGCGTACGGTGGGGCTGTGGTACGGCAAGGCGCGGCATTTTGTCGGCACCGTGAAGGCGGATATCGATCGCGAGCTCAAGGCCGAGGAACTCAAGCGTATCGTCCAGGAGCAGACCAAGAGCGAAGGTTTGTTCGATATGGTGGAAGAGGCCAAGGCCTCGCTGCAGGACATCAGGTCCGGTCTGGAGAGCGTCAACCGGCCGGTCGAACTGTCCAGCCTCGAGTCGTCCTCTGACACGACGCCATCTATCACACCCCCCGCTGAGCCGGATAACGACAAGAAGTCGACATGAACGAGCAGCAGACCAGCGGCACCAACGGCCCGGAGTTGGAACAACCCTTCATCTCCCACCTGATCGAACTGCGTGACCGGATCCTGCGCGCGGTGCTGGTGGTGCTGGCGATCTTTCTCGGCCTGTTTTATTTCGCCAACGATATCTACGCGCTGCTGGCCGACCCGCTGCTGTCACACCTGCCGGAAGGCGGCTCGATGATTGCCACCGAAGTGGCCTCGCCGTTCCTCACGCCCCTCAAGCTGACCCTGGTGGCGTCCGTTTTTATCGCCATTCCCTATCTGCTGTACCAGATGTGGGCCTTCGTGGCCCCCGGCCTGTATGCCCATGAACGGAGCATGATCGTGCCGCTGCTGTTGTCCAGCACCCTGCTGTTCTATGCCGGCATGGCCTTCGCCTATTTCGTGGTGTTCCCTCTGGTATTCGGCTTCTTCACCGCGGCGGCGCCGGAAGGCGTGGCGGTGATGACCGATATCAACAAGTATCTGGATTTCGTGCTTACGCTGTTCTTTGCGTTCGGCGTGGCCTTTGAGGTGCCCATCGCCACCATTCTTTTGGTATGGATGGGGGTGGTGACGCCGGAAGCCCTGGTCGCCAAGCGTCCCTACATCATCGTCGGCGCCTTCGTCATCGGCATGTTGCTGACGCCGCCTGACATCTTTTCGCAGACCCTGCTCGCCGTGCCCATGTGGATCCTGTTCGAGATCGGCGTGTTCTTCGCGCGCTATTACGTGCGCAAGAGTCCCGAGGCCGAGGATGACCTGGACAGCGACGAGAAGATGGATGCCACTCTTGATCGCTATATTCATGACGAGCACGCGCTGCACCAGGAGCTGGAAGTCATGCAGGGCGGCAGCGACGAAAAGGATGACGGCGACAAGCCGAAAGACTGAGTCCGCAGGCTAGGCGCCCTGCTGCGCCGGACGGTGCAGCAGGCGGTAGACCACCGGTATCAGCAGCAGGGTGACCAGCAGCGAGATGCCGAGGCCGAAGATGATGGCGACGGCCAGCGGCTGCAGCATCTCGGAACCTTCGCCCAGTCCCAGGGCCAATGGCGTCATGCCCGCCACCGTGGTCAGGGTGGTCATCAGGATCGGGCGCAGGCGCAAGCGGGCGGCAGTGACGATGGCTTCGCGTAGCGGCGTGCCCTGCCGGCGCGCAATCTCCACATACTCCACCAGCACGATGGCGTTGTTTACCACGATGCCGGCCAGCATGATCATCCCGAGCCATATCGGCATGGACAGGGTAAGCCCGGTCACCAGCAGGCCGACGGCCACGCCCACCGCCGCAAAGGGGATGGACAGCAGGATGACCAGCGGGTTGCGCAGCGATTCGTATTGCACCGCCATCACCACGAATACCAGAAAGACGGCCAGCGCCAGCAGCAGCAGGCCAAGGTCGCGTCCCTCGGTGAGAGCCTTCAGTTCGCCGCCGTCGTACCAAACATAGCCTTCCGGCAACGTCACGGTGGCCATCTCCTGATAGATGCGGTCATAGGCCTCGCTGAGCGAGGTGCCGGGCACCAGGCTGGCGCTGATCTCGACGATGCGGCGCTGGTTGTCACGTCGTATCTCCGATGGTGTGGCCACCAGGTTGACGTGGGCGAGGTCGCCGAGGCGCAGCGGAATGCCGCTACCGCTGTAGAGCACCAGTTCCTCCAGGGCACGCGGGGTATCCACTTCGCGTCGGGGCAGACGCAGGCGTATGTCGATGCTGCGGTCATGCTCGATGAAATCTGTAACGATTTCGCCTTCCAGGGCGCGGCGCAGGGTGCGGCCCACCTCTTCGGCATCCAGGCCCAGGGCCGCGGCACGTTGCCGGTCGAGGGTAATGGCCAGTTCCTGCCGCTGCTCTTCCGCCGAGTACATTATGTTGCTGAGGCCGGCGATATTCTTCAGGCGGTTGGCGACCGTGTCGCCCAGTCGCGCCAGAACCTCCAGGTCCGTGCCCTGGATACGAAGGCTGAGATCGTCGTCGCCGCTGCCGATGCGGATGCCGCGGATGCCGCGGCTGCGCATGCGCACCCGCACCCCGGCCAGTTCCTCCTGTGCCACCACCTTGCGCATGCGGGAGATCCAGTCGTTGCTGCTCACCGTGCGCTGTCCGCGCGGCAGCAGCTGGATCATGATGGAGCCGCTGTTGCTGGATTCGCGTTCGGTGCGGCCGAAGATGAAGCCGCCTACCGTGGCGAACACGCTGACCACTTCCGGCTGGCGGCGGAACAGTTCTTCCAGCCGGTGTGCGCCGCGATTCATTTCCTCGACGGAAACACCGGGGTCTGCAGTGAGGTAGACCTGTACCTGGCCCTCGTCCATGCTGGGGAGAAACTCCTGCGGCCCGCCGAACACTGGCAGGGTGAGGGCCAACGCCGCCAGCAGCGCGGCGGCCAGCAGCAGCTGCGCCCACAGCCGATCGAGCAGCCAGCCGATTACCGCGGCATAGCGCTCCTGCAAATGGCCGATGAGGCCGTCGACGATGCGGCGCAGGCGCCCGCTGTCGACGTTGCGCACCTGTACCGCCAGGGCCGGCACCAGCGTCAGTGCCACCACCATGGAGGCGAGGATGGCGGCGGAAATGGTGAAGATGAGTTCGCGGAACAGTAGCCCCACCAGGCCGCTGATGAACAGGAACGGCAGCACCGCGGCCAGATTGGTGGAGGTGGAGGCGATGATGGCGCCGTAAATTTCGCTGGCGGCGTGGGTGCCTGCGTCCACCGGCGCCTCGCCGTCGCGCTGGTGGCGCTGGATGTTTTCCAGCATAACGATGGTGTTGTCCACCAGCATGCCGACACCCAGCGCCAGGCCGCCCAGCGTCATCATGTTGAAGGTGAGATCGCCGAGTCCCATCAGCACGAAAGTCACCATGATGGCGAGCGGGATGGCGCTGCCGATGATCAGGGTACGACGCAGGTTGCCGAGGAACAGATACACCACCGCCATGGCCAGCAGGGTTCCTGAAAGGGCAGCCTGGCTGGCGCTGTTGAGGGCATTGCGGACATAGACGGACTGATCGTCCACGCCGAAAATCTCCGCATCCTCCAGCAAAAGGTTTTGCTGCCGCAGCCAGGCCATGCGCTCTTTCACGGCATCGACCACGGCAACGGTATTGGCGGTCGGCTGCTTCTGGATGGCTATCTTCACGCCGGGCGTGCCGTTGAGGCGCACCTTGATACGCTCGTCGGCATGGGTATCGAGTACCTGCATGACCTCGTCGAGACGGATGGTGGTGCCGTCCTTCAGCCGCAGCGGCAGGGCGGCGAGCTCCTGCACGTTCTGGAAGCGCGCCGCCGTGCGGCCGCCCAGCTCACGCCGCGCCATGGTGAGGCGGCCGGCAGGCAATTCCACGTTGCCGCGCTGCAGCGCGTCAATCACATCGTTGAGGCTGAGGCCGCTGGCGGCGAGGCGTTCCTGATCCGGCAGCAGCTGGATCTCGCGCACCAGGCCGCCGCCCACCTCCACCGCCGCCACCCCCGGCAGGTTGAGGAACTGCTTGGCAAAATCGTAGTCGACCCAGTCGCGCAGCTTGATCGGATCGAGGGACGTGGAGCTGACGATGAATTCCGCCACCGGGATCTGCGACGGATCACGCTTGAAGATGGTCGGCGGATCGATGCTGGTGGGAAGGAAACGCTTGGCGCGGTCAAGACGCGTGCTGGCATCGCGCAGCGCAATGTCGATGTCCTTGCCGTATTCGAACAGCAGTTCGACCGAACTGTTGCCCTCGCTGGTGCGCGACTGTACCCCGATGGCGTCCTCGGTAATCGCCAGCTGTTCCTCCAGCTGCCGGGTGATGCGGTCTTCCATGATGTTGGCGGGCACGCCGGGATCCATGACGCGCACCTGGATTTCGGGGTAGATGATGTGCGGCAGCAGATCGACGGCGAGACGGCCCAGGGCGAAAAATCCGAGCACCACCACCGTCAGCGCCAGCATGATGACGCCGATGGGGTGGCGAATGGACCAGGCGGCGATGCCGCCGTGTCCTCCGGACGGGGCGCCGCTCATGAGCTTGGTGCCGCGCTGGCGACGCGCTTGACCTTGGTGCCCGGCGCGAGCCCGAGAAACCCCTTGATGACGACTTCGGCACCCGCTTCCGGGCCGGAGAGCAGTTCGATCTGCTCGCCCAACTGGATGCCGCTAACCACGGCAGTGCGCTGCGCCTTGCCGGTCGCATCGATGGTGAAGACGAATTCGCCGCTGTTGTCGCGCCGCAGGGCGGCGAACGGGATCACCTGGCGCAGTTGCGGTCGGCCGGTGAACTGGATACGGCACAGCTGTCCGGGGCGCGCGCCTGCGGGCACCGGATCCAGCGCGACTTCCACCACCCCCTGCCGGGTGGCTGCATCGATCGCCGGATGGATGCGCAATATGCGGCCGGTAAAGGTATCGGCGCCCAGGGCATCGATGTGGATGCGCACGCCGTCGCCGGGGGCCAGGGAGGGGAGCAGCAGCTCGGAAACGCTGGTGGTGGTGAACAGGGAGGTGAGGTCGGTCAGGGTCAGCACGTGGGTGAATCCGGGCACCACGTCACCGGGCTCCGCCCGCCGCAGGCTGATGACGCCGTCGAAGGGGGCGGTGACGCGGGTGTAACCGAGGCGCGTGCGCAGTAGCTGCTCTTCCGCCAGCGCGACATCCAGGGCAGTGCGGGCCCGTGCCAGCTCCTCTTCACTGATCAGGTGATTGCGTATCAGGCGTTCCAGCCGTCCCAAATCCAGTTCCACCTGGCGGCGCAGGGCCTCGCTCTTGCGCAGTTCGGCGGCCAGCAGCGTGTCGTCAAGCTGCAGCAGCAGTTCGCCGCGCCGCACCGTATCCCCTGCAAAGTGGGGCAGCGCGACTATGCGCCCCTGCTCCTGGGAAAGAATCTGGACCTCGCGCTGTGCCCGCAACGAACCGGTACGCACGGCGCTGGGCGCGATCTCGACACGGCGTACGGCGGCGATCTCAACCATATGAGCGGCGGCCGCCGAGGCCATGGCTGCCTTTGCCGGTGGTTCCTGCGACGAACAGGCGGCGAGCAAGCCAACGACTACGAAAGGGATGAGGGCTATAGGGCGATACATGACCACGTTCCTGATGGAATGTCGCAGATTAGCCGAAAACACCGGTATCGAACAGTTTGCCAATAGTGGCGGATGCGGGGCGACATAAGCAAGACGCCCGAAGTGGCTGCACCGTTGCTGGAAGTTCTCAAAAAGGAAATTCATTGCCGTCGAACCCTGGGTATACGAAGGGCTGGGCGAACTGCTGGCGCCGGTATGGGGTTTTCAGAAGGCCGGTGACCGTGATGGCCGGACGGAAATATGGTGGGCCCACCAGGACTTGAACCTGGAACCAAAGGATTATGAGTCCTCTGCTCTAACCAATTGAGCTATAGGCCCCTGAAACGTGCTGCGCCCGGAGGTGGGCCTCCGGGCGCAGCAAGTATACCCGTAGATGCGGGGCGGATCAGCTTTCCGAATCGAGGAAGCTGCGCAGTTGTTCCGACCGGCTGGGATGGCGCAGCTTGCGCAGCGCCTTGGCTTCGATTTGGCGGATGCGCTCGCGGGTGACGTCGAACTGCTTGCCGACCTCCTCCAGGGTATGGTCGGTATTCATGTCGATGCCGAAACGCATGCGCAACACTTTGGATTCGCGCGCAGTGAGTCCTTCCAGCACCTGTTGGGTGGCTTCGCGCAAACCCTCGACCGTGGCGTATTCCACCGGTGACATGACGTTGCTGTCCTCGATGAAATCGCCCAGGTGCGAATCTTCGTCGTCGCCGATGGGCGTCTCCATGGAGATCGGTTCCTTGGCGATCTTGAGTACCTTGCGCACCTTGTCTTCCGGCATTTCCATGCGCTTGGCCAGTTCTTCCGGCGTAGCTTCGCGACCCATCTCCTGCAGCATCTGCCGGCTGATGCGGTTCAGCTTGTTGATGGTCTCGATCATGTGCACCGGGATGCGGATGGTGCGGGCCTGGTCCGCGATGGAGCGGGTGATGGCCTGGCGGATCCACCAGGTGGCGTAGGTGGAGAACTTGTAGCCGCGACGGTATTCGAATTTGTCCACCGCCTTCATCAGGCCGATATTGCCTTCCTGAATCAGGTCAAGGAATTGCAGGCCGCGGTTGGTGTATTTCTTGGCGATGGAAATCACCAGGCGCAGGTTGGCTTCCACCATTTCCTTCTTGGCGCGCCGGGCTTTGGCCTCACCGATGGACATCTTGCGATTGATGTCCTTGATGTCGGTTATGGTCATGCCGCATTCCTGCTCCAGGCTGATGAGCTTCTCCTGGGTCTTGCGCACATCGTCGGCCGCCTGCTGCAAATCCTTGGCATAACCCTTGCCGTTCTTGACGTGCTTGTCCAGCCACTTGAGATTGGTTTCGTTGTCGGGGAAAGAGGTGATGAACTCCTTGCGCGGCATCCGTCCCTTGGTGACGCACAGGTCCATGATGACGCGTTCGTGGGTGCGGATACGCTCAACCAGTGCGCGCAGGTTGGCCACCAGCCGCTCGATCATCTTCGGCGCCAGCTTGAGCTCCATGAAAGTGGCGGTGAGTTCTTCGGTCAGCTTTTTGGTGCGGGCGTGTTCCTTGCCATGCTTGGCCAGGGCGGCGGTCAGTTTGCCGTGCAGATCGCGCAGTGTTTCCATGCGCACACGCACTTCCTCGATATCGAGGCCGGTATCGGCGGCTTCTTCGTCGCTGGCGCCTTCGCCCTCTTCGTCCTCGTCATCGTCGTCGGCACTGGCTTCCGCCTCGGTACCTGCTCCGATGTTCTCCGGGATCGCTTCCGCCGGCGTGTCCACGTCCATGAAACCGGTAACGATGTCACCCAGGCGGGTGGCGCCGGACGCAATCTGATCGAACTCGCCCAGCAGGATGGCGATGGTTTCCGGATGGGACGCCAGTGACTCCAGCATCTGGTTCATGCCGTCTTCAATGCGCTTGGCAATCTTGATTTCGCCTTCGCGGGTCAGCAGCTCCACTGCGCCCATTTCACGCATGTACATGCGCACCGGGTCGGTGGTACGGCCGAACTCGCTATCCACCGACGCGAGCGCGGCGGCCGCTTCTTCGGCCGCGTCTTCGTCGTCGGCGGTAACGGCATTGTCTGAGATCAGCAGGCTGTCGGCATCCGGCGCCTGTTCATGCACCAGTATGCCCATGTCGTTGATCATGCCGATGATGTCTTCGATCTGTTCCGGATCGACAATCCCGTCCGGGAGGTGATCGTTCACCTCGGCATAGGTCAGGAAACCCTGTTCCTTGCCCTTGGAAATAAGCATTTTCAGCTGTGACTGCTGATCTTGATCCATCATCTTGATGTTACCCGCAACATTGCGCCCTCGTTCCCTGAAAGCCGAATAATGAGAAAAATCACGCTAGTATATACTATAGCCGCCCCGTTCCGCAGCCACCGGGCGGGATTCCTGCACTGCCTCAACCGCCGCCTTTAAGCAACTGGCCGTACTCGGTCTTTTCCACTTCGCTGAGCTCGGCAAAGCGCTGTTCCAGCTCCAACCGGCGCTGCCGGCGCAGCTGCTGGACCAGGCGGGCCAGCGTGTCGCAGAATTCCTGCTCCAGGTTGTCCTCTTCCGCGGTCAGCAGCATGTCGCGCTGGGCCAGGGCAAACAGGTGCCGGCCCTGGTCGCTTTCGCGCCAATGTTCCAGCAGGGCTCCTGTGGTTAAATGCGGGTGCCGCCGAAGCAGTTCAAGCATTTCCATCAACAGCTGCGTACCGGGCAGCTGCAGTCCGGCCAGCTGTTGCGGCTCCTCCGCCAGTTGTGCCAGGGCCGGCCGCTGCAACAGCAGGGCAATGGCGCTGCGCACCAGCGAGGGTTGGTGGCGGGAGGCCGCTGCCGCCGGTTTTTTCGCCTTGGTCGCAGCCGGCGCGGGTGCGGCTGGCGCCGCTTCACCGCCCAGCATGCGTTCCAGGGCGTCCCGTTCCATGTGCGCCAACTGGGCCAGGCGGTCCAGCATCAGGTGGCGATACACCCCCGGGGGCAGTTTGGACAGATACGGCCGGCAAAGTTCCACCAGCCGGGCCCGTCCATCCAGCCGGCTGATGTCGGCCTGTTTGCCCATTTGCCCGAAAAAGTACTCGGACAGCGGCTGCGCCTGGTCGATCAACCGTTCAAACCCGTCCTTGCCGGCGCTGCGCACCAGGGTGTCCGGGTCTTCCCCCTCCGGAAGAAACATGAAGTGTAGTTGATGCCCTTCGCGCATCAAGGGTAGTGCATTTTCCAGGCCGCGCCAGGCGGCGTCGCGGCCGGCGCGGTCGCCGTCGAAGCAGAACACGACCTCGCTGGCGGTGCGAAACAGCCGCTCCAGATGGTCCTTGGTCACTGCCGTGCCGAGGGTGGCGACGGCGTAACGGATGTCGAACTGCGCCAGGGCCACCACGTCCATGTAGCCTTCCACCACCAGCAGGCGCGGGATCTCGCGCAAGGCCTGGCGCGCCTCGTACAGGCCGTACAACTCGCGTCCCTTGTGGAAAATGGGCGTTTCCGGCGAGTTGAGGTACTTGGGCTCGCCCTTGTCCAGGATCCTGCCGCCGAAGGCGATGATGCGGCCGCGGGTGTCGCGGATCGGGAACATGATGCGATCGCGGAAGCGGTCGTAGCGGCGGCCGTCATCCTTTTCGATCAGCATGCCGACGGTGAGCAGGCGATCCTGCCGCTCCTTGTCGGTGCCCAGCGTCTTGAGCAGATTGTCCCAGCCGTCGGCGGCATAGCCGATGCCGAAGGCGGCGGCGATTTCACCGGACAGGCCGCGCCGTTTCAGGTAGTCGACGGCGCGCTGGCGCTGCGGGTGGCGGCGCAGCTGCTGCTGGTAGTGCTGCGCACTCTGTTCCATCAGCTCGTACAGCGGCTGCGGCGACGGGCCGCGGGGGGCACTTTCGCCGCCCTCCCGCGGTACGCTCAAGCCGGCGCCGGCGGCCAGTTTTTCCACTGCCTCGACGAAGTCGAGGTGCTCATACTCCATCAGGAAGCCGAGTGCGGTGCCGTGGGCGCCGCAGCCGAAGCAGTGATAGAACTGCTTGCTCTGGCTGACCGTGAACGAAGGCGTCTTTTCGTTGTGGAACGGGCAGCAGGCGACGTGTTCCCGGCCCTTTTTCCGCAGCGGCACGCGCGCATCGATCACGTCGACGATATCGACGCGGCTGATTAGTTCATCGATGAATTGCTGGGGGATGCGGCCGGCCATGGGCCTATTCTAGGAGGTTATGGGCAATGCGGCATCTCCCGCCCGCGGCGGAAAACGCGGAGAAAATCAGACGGAGAGCCGGGCCTTGAGGCGGGCGCTGACGGCGCCCATGTCGGCGCGGCCCTGCAGCTGCGCCTTGAGCGGGCCCATCACCTTGCCCATGTCCTTGGCCGAACTGGCGCCGGTGGCGGCAATGGTCTGCTCGATGATGGCATCGATCTCGGCTTCGGACAGCTGGGCCGGCATGTAGGACTGGATCAGGTCCAGTTCGTACTTTTCCTTGGCGGCGAGATCGGTACGGCCGGCGGCCTCGAACTGGGTGATGGAGTCGCGGCGCTGCTTGACCATCTTTTCCAGCACGGCCAGCACCTGAACGTCGTCCAGCATGATGCGTTCGTCCACCTCGCGCTGCTTGATCGCGGCGAGGATCAGACGGACGGTACCGAGACGTTCTTTGTCCTTGGCGCGCATCGACTCCTTCATGTCGGTGTCGAGGCGCTGCTTGAGGGTTTCCTGGCTCATGCCGTGAATGGCCTCAAGAAAGGGGACAGGGACGGTTTAGTACAGGCGCACCAGGCGGGACTGCTGACGCTGCACCTTCTTCTGCTGACGCTTGACGGCGGCAGCCTTCTGGCGCTTGCGAATGGAAGTCGGCTTCTCGTAGTGCTGGCGCTCGCGCACCTCGGCCAGGATACCGGCCTTCTCACAGCTGCGCTTGAAGCGGCGCAGGGCAAAATCGAACGGCTCGTTCTCTTTGACGCGGACAGACGGCATGAAACTTCCTACCTCGAAAATGGTGACCGCCGGGCGGCCGGGATACAGTGAACGCGCAATTCTAATGATCCACCGGACAAAATGCAAAGGGGGGTGAACGCGGTAGCCGGCGAGGGGGGACAAAACCCTTGCGGCCGGCCGGCCGGCTCCGGACAATGCGCCCCTATGTCCGACAGCCTGCTAGTACTCGGTATCGAAACCTCCTGCGATGAGACCGGGGTCGCCCTGTATCAAGGCGGGCGCGGCCTGCTGGCCCACGTCCTGCACAGCCAGGTGCCGCTCCACGCGGAGTATGGCGGGGTGGTGCCGGAACTGGCCTCGCGCGACCACGTGCGCCGGCTGCTGCCCCTGTTGCACGAGTGCCTGGAGCAGGCCGGGGTCCGCCGCCGGGAGATCGGTGGGGTGGCCTACACCGCAGGGCCGGGCCTCATAGGCGCGCTGCTGGTGGGGGCATCGGCGGGGCGTAGCCTGGCCTTCGGCTGGGGCGTGCCGGCGGTGGGGGTGCACCATATGGAGGGGCACCTGCTGGCGCCCATGCTGGAGGCCGAGCCGCCGGAGTTTCCCTTCGTCGCCCTGCTGGTGTCCGGAGGCCACACCCAACTGGTGCGGGTCGACGGCGTCGGCCGCTATACCCTGCTGGGCGAGTCGCTGGACGATGCCGCCGGCGAGGCCTTCGACAAGACCGCCAAACTGCTCGGCCTGGGCTACCCCGGCGGCCCGGCGCTGGCCAAGCTGGCGCAGCAGGGCGATCCGGCCCGCTTCACCTTCCCGCGGCCCATGACCGATCGCCCGGGCCTGGATTTCAGCTTCTCCGGCCTCAAGACCTATGCCCTCACCACCCTGCAGCAGCACGGCCTGGAGGCGTCGGCCGACATTGCCCGTGCCTTCGAGGATGCGGTGGTGGAGACCCTGGCCATCAAGTGCCGTCGGGTATTGAAGCAGACCGGCTTGAAGCGGCTGGTCATGGCCGGCGGCGTCAGCGCCAACCGCCAGTTGCGGCAGCGGCTGGCGGAGATTGCCGCGGAGGAGGGGGCGCGGGTGTATTACCCGCGGCCGGAGTTCTGCACGGACAACGGCGCGATGATTGCCTATGCCGGCTATCTGCGCCTGCGCGCCGGCCAGCACGAGCCGCTGGCCATCCGCGCCCAGCCGAGGTGGCCGATGGAGACGCTGACGGCGCCGTAAACATAGTTTCGAGTTTCGAATTTCGAACCCTCATCCGCTCATCCGGCGGCCCTTCGAAACTCGAAACTTCAAACCCGAAACTATTTCTTCCCGATCTTCTTCTCTTCCCCTGCCAGCAGGCGCCGGATATTGGCCTGGTGACGCCACAACAGGAACACGCTCATCACCGCCGCCATGGCGACGAAGGGCGTGCGCCCGTCCAGCCACGCCATGTAGAACGGGGCCAGCACCGAGGCGGTGAGCGCCGACAGGGAGGAGATGCGAAACACCGCGGCCATGGCGACCCAGGTGAGGATGGCGGCCAGGGCCACCGGCCACGACAGGCCGAGCAGCACGCCCACCGCAGTGGCCACGCCCTTGCCGCCCTTGAAGCCGAAGAACACCGGATACAGGTGGCCCAGGAAGGCAGCCATGGCCACGGCGGCCAGGACGACGGGGTCGTTGGTCAGGGCGCGGGCGATGAGTACCGGGACCAGGCCCTTGACCAGATCGCCGACCAGGGTCAGCGCGGCGAGCTTCTTGCCGCCGAAGCGCAGCACGTTGGTGGCGCCGGGATTGCCCGAGCCCTGGGTGCGCGGATCGGGCAGGCCCAGCAGGCGGCACAGAATGATGGCGGCGGAGAGAGAGCCGAGCAGGTAGGCGCCGGCGATGAGTGCAACATCGATCATGTTCATAAGGGGCGAACCGGATACAGGGGAGCAAAATCTACCACAAGTTCGCCCTTGTATCTTTCACCTTTTCCCTTGTACCTTTCCTGCCCATGGACATCATTTATCTCAACGACCTCAAGATCGACACCGTCATCGGCATCTACGACTGGGAGCGACGCATCCGCCAGACCGTGAGCCTCGACCTGGAAATGGCCGCCGATATCCGCAAGGCCGCCGCCAGCGACAGCATCGAGGACACCCTCAACTACAAGGCCGTGGCCAAGCGCCTGATCCAGTTCGTCGGCGACAGCCAGTTCCAGCTGGTGGAAACGCTGACCGAACGCGTCGCCGACATCATTCTCGGCGAGTTCAACGTGTCGTGGGTGCGGGTGCGGCTCAACAAGAAGGGGGCGGTGCGCTACGCCGGCGACGTGGGCGTGATCATCGAGCGCGGCAGCAAGCCCTGAATGGCCCGCGTCTATGTCAGCATCGGCAGCAACATCGGGCGCGAACAGAACATCCGTTCCGGCGTAGCCGAGCTCAGGGCCGGTTTCGGCGAATTGATCCTGTCCTCGGTGTACGAAAGCGAAGCGGTGGGTTTCGCCGGCGACAGTTTCTACAACCTGGTGGCCGGTTTCGATACCGCACTCACGCCGCAGCAGGTGGCGGAACAGTTGCGCGCCATCGAGGAACGGCACGGCCGGGTACGCAACGGTCCGCGTTTTTCCTCACGCACTCTCGATATCGACCTGCTGCTCTATGACGACCTGGTGCTGCACGAGGGCAAGCTGGACATCCCGCGCGATGAAATCACCCGCAACGCCTTCGTGCTGTGGCCGCTGGCGGAGATCGCGCCGCAGCTGAGGCACCCCGAGCTGGGGGCCTGCTACGCCGCGCTGTGGGCATCCTTCGACCGGACCAGCCAGCCGCTGTGGCCGGTGCCGTTTTCCTTCTGAACTATCCGTTCGCCTGGGACAGGCCGCCGCGCAGGCGGTTGATGAAGCCGGACAACTGGGCCGGGAGCCGGCGCTGCGGCGTTTCCGCCACCGGCTCCACCGCATGGCGCGCCGCGATCTGCGGGCTGTCCCTGAGCAGGCGGTGATGCTGCATCGCCGACTGCACGCTGCGTGACAGCAGGCCCCGGCTGATGGGCTTGGGCAGGAAGCGGTAGATCTGGCCCTGGTTGATGAGGTCGATCAGCGTATTGTTGTCGCGGAAGCGCGTCACCACCACGGTCACCACATGGGGACGGTAGCGCTTGAGTGCCTTGACGGTGGCGCTGGCGTCCTGATCATTGATGTGCAAATCGGTGATGACCACGCCGATGTCCTTTTGCATCAGCAACTCCATGGCCTGCTCCAGGTTGTGTGCCCAGTGCAGCTTGCATTCCATATCGCAACCCTGGCCGACGATGTCGCGGATGGTATTGCCGGCGCCTGCGTCATCGCCCTCGATGACCAGGATGTTGATCGGCTGGGCGGCGGGTGTCGTGGTCACGTACTGATAGGCCTCGGCCAGGCGCAGGCCGATTTGCGCCGCCTGACCCACGGTCTGCCGCAGTTCCTGCATGTTCCACGGCTTGCTGACGTAGCGGTAGATCTCGCCGTCGTTGACGGCAGCCATCGCCGCTTCGAGATCGGAGTAACCGGTGAGCAGGAGGCGCATGGTCGCCGGTGAAATCTCCCGCGCCTGACGCAACAGCTCCGCGCCCAGCATGGTCGGCATGCGCTGGTCGCTGACGATGACGTGTACCTTGTCGTCGCGCAGCCAGGCCAGCGCCCGGCTGGGGTCGGTGGTGCTCAACACCCGATAGTCGGCGCGGAACATCGGCGTGAGCGAACGCAGTATGCGTTCCTCGTCGTCCACAAACAGCAGTGTGGGTTTGCTCATGTGCGGGCCTCCATCGGCAGGTGGTTACGAGGCCACGGCCAGCGCGTCGTCACTGGCGCCGGGCAGCGGCAGGCGCACGACGAAGCGGGTGCCCTGGCCGACCCTGGAGGCGACGCGGATGTCGCCGCCGTGTTCCTGGATGATCTGGTAGGCAATGGCCAGGCCGAGTCCGGTGCCCTGGCCGACCGGCTTGGTGGTGAAGAACGGGTCGAATACCTTGGCCATCACTTCGGGCGGCATGCCCTTGCCGTTGTCTTCCACGACGATATGGGCCCGCGCGTTTTCCACGTAGGTGCGCAGCAGGATCGTGCCCTGTTGCTCTATCGCCTGTGCCGCATTGGTGATCAGGTTGAGGAAGACCTGATTGAGCTTGGACGGCATGCAGCGCAGGGCGGGGAGGACGCCGTACTTCTTGACGACCTGCACGCGGTGCTTGAGCGTGTTGTGCGCAATCTTGAGCGTGGTCTCCAGGCAGTCGTTGATGTCGATGTCGTCGGACATGGCCTGATCGACGCGGCTGAAGTCCTTCAGGCTGCTGACCAGATCGGCGATCTGGCCGATGCCGTACAGCGTGTCGTCGAGCAGAGACTCGGTTTCGTCGCCGCCACCCAGGTCGGCGTGCAGCTGCCGCACCTCGTCCAGCTGCAGCGCGATGCCCGCTTCGCTGCTGTCTGCCGACTCCATCATGTGCAGCAGCAAGGTGTAGCCGTCGAGCGTCGCCGCCTGCAGGCGCTGACGCTCGAGAAACAGCTCCACGTTGTTGCGCACGTAGCCCAGCGGCGTGTTGATCTCGTGGGCCACGCCGGCCACCATCTGGCCGAGGGAGGCCATCTTTTCCGATTGCACCAGGTGCGACTGGGACGACTTGAGTTCGCGGTAGGCGCGGGCCAGCTGCTGCGAGCGGCTGGACAGCTGCTGTTCCATGGCCTTGAGCAAATCCATCACCACGCCGACGCCGGCGTAGCGGCCGTCGCGCACGATGACGAAATCCTCGGTGATGGGGAAACGCATGTTGCCGGTGACGTAACGGCTGGCGTCTTCCATGGACTGATCCACCGGGATCAGCACCGGATTGCGGTTCATGAGGGTGGCAATTTCCTTGCGCCCATGCAGCTCGCGGCCGTAACGCTTGAGGAAGACGTTCATCATCTGGTAGCGGCTGATCACCCCGACCGGCCGGCCGTCGTCGACTACCGGGAGAGAAAGCAACTGCTCGTTTTCCGGCGCCAGGAAGTACTCACCCACATCCTCCACCAGGGCATGGGGCGATATCGGTGACACCGGAATGGTGAGAGATGCGATGGTGACGGCGACGGACATTGCAGCGCGGTTCCGGGGCGTGGTCGCGTCGACGCGACGGAGGCGGGAACCTTAGCAGTGCTTCATTGCAGAATGATGGCAGCGGGTGTGGAGCGGCGGGAAGGCCGAATGGGTATCCGTCTCCCTGCGGTGCGTCATAGGGCGGGCCGTGTGTACAGCAACACGGCGCCCATGGGGCGCCCTATGCCGGGTTACGGTTTAACTGTTGAGGCTGCGGCCGCCGTCCACGGTCATCACCTGTCCGCTCATGTAGCCGGCGTCGCGGATCAGGAACAGCACGGCCTTGGCGATATCCATGGGATCGCCCTGGCGCTTGAGGAAGGTGCGCGAGACGATGCGCTGCTTGGTGACTTCGTCCATATCGTTTTCCGGCCACAGGATGGCGCCCGGCGCAACGGCGTTGACGCGGACGTGCGGCCCCAGCTCGCCGGCCAGGGCGCGGGTGAGCATCACCAGCCCGGCCTTGGCGATGGAATAGACCGGGTAGCCCTTGAGCGGGCGATCGGCATGGATGTCGACAATGCTGACGATGCAGCCGTGCGCCTTGGTGAGGTGCGGCGCCGCCGCCTGGGCCAGGAAGAACGGCGCCTTGAGATTGGAGCCGATCAGGTCGTTCCAATCCTTCTCTTCCACCTTGCCGAGGGCGGTGGGATAGAAGGTGGAGGCATTGTTGATCAGGACGTCGAGCCGGCCCCAGGCGGCATGGGCCTCGCGCACCAGGGCGGCGTGCTTGCCGGTATCGAGCAGATCCGCCTGCACCAGCACCACTGAATTTTCGCGCAGCGCATTCAGGTCCTTTTGCAGAGCCTGGGCCGCCTTGCGCGAACTGCGGTAGTGCAGCACGATGTTGGCGCCGGCCTCGTGCAGCAGGCGCGCGGTGGTGGCGCCGATGCGGTGGGCGGCGCCGGTGATCAGCACCACCTTGCCGGCGAGCTGATCGGTGTCCTGTGTGCTTTTGTTGCGCTGGCTCATCTGGCACACTCTACCGAAACTCAACCCAGCCGGAAACTCCACGTTGTCCCAATCCCCTGAACTGCGCGAGGTTGCCGCCAGCCTGCGCGAACTGCCTGTCCCGTCCCCGGATGAAGCCGCGCACAGCGCTGTGCTGGCTCAGCTGATCCGTGCCGCCATCGACGCCGCCGGCGGCGCCATCGGTTTTGACCGGTTCATGGAACTGGCGCTCTATGCGCCGGGCCTGGGCTATTACAGCGCCGGTGCGCGCAAGTTCGGCGCGGCGGGCGATTTCGTCACCGCCCCGGAGCTGTCGCCGCTGTTTTCCCGCTGCGTCGCCCGTCACTGCGCCGGGCTGCTGACGCAGATGGAGGGCGATGCGCTGCTGGAGTTCGGCGCCGGCAGCGGGACCATGGCGGCGGAGATTCTGCTGGAACTGGAACGCTTGCAGGCGTTGCCGGCACGCTACGACATTCTGGAATTGAGCGCCGATCTGCGCGCACGCCAGCGCGAGACCCTGCAGGCACGGGCGCCGCACCTGGCGCCGCGCGTGCACTGGCTCGATGCGCTGCCGGAGGAATTCAGCGGTGTGGTGCTGGGCAATGAGGTGCTGGACGCGATGCCGGTACACCGTTTCCGGCTGACGGACGGCGCGGTGCAGGAGCTGGGCGTGACCTGGCGTGACGAGGCCTTCGCATGGACGGCGCTGGACGCCTGCACGCCGCGGCTGGCGACGCGGGTGCAGGAGATTGCCGCCGCCGCGGAGCTGCCGCCGGGCTATGAGTCGGAAGTGAACCTCGCCGCCGAGGACTGGTTGCGCAGCGTGGCCGGATTCCTGCGCCGCGGCGTGGTGTTGTTGTTCGACTACGGCTTTCCGCGCCACGAGTATTACCACCCGCAGCGCGACGGCGGCACCGTGATGTGCCACTACCGCCACCGCGCCCATGCCGATCCCCTGATCCTGCCCGGCCTGCAGGACATCACCGCCCACGTGGATTTCAGCGCCATGGCGGCGGCCGCGGCCGCGGCGGAGGCCGGGCTGGACGTCCTCGGCTTTGCCAACCAGGCCAACTACCTGCTGGGTGCCGGCCTGCTGGAACTGACGCAGCAGGGGAGCGGGGACGTGCGCGAGCAACTGGCCGTGGCGGCGCAGCTGAAGCGGCTGATGATGCCGGGGGAGATGGGAGAGGTGTTCAAGGTGCTGGCGCTGGGCCGGGAGGTGGCGGACGCCGGGGCGGGATTTGCGCTACGTGACGAGCGGTATCGTTTATAGGCGTTGGGTTCAACTGTTGAGGGTGGCGAGTTCGCGACGGCGCAGGCCGAGCAGGGCATGGTAGGTGCGGCCCAGGGCGCGTTCGTAGGCGTTGTCGCCGTCGCCGGTGGCGTCGAGGCGGGTCAGGCGGCCTTCCAGAAAGGCGATTTCCTGCAACAGGCGGCTGCGATGCTCCTGGCTGTGCGGGACCGGCTGGGTGTAAAAATCGATGACTTCGTTCATGGTCTCTATCTCTTTGTCGTTTGGGTACGGGGCCACCCTAGCAAGCCGTTATGACGCTTTCTTGACACACCCTTGACACTTTCCGCGCGCCCAACCGGGTATCATTGCCCCCAATTTCTTTCCCGCGGGACCATCGCAAGGAGTCACCCATGTCCGACCGCCGACAACAGACCGAGGAGATGCTGGCCAAGCACCACCGTGACGGTGAGCGCTTCGCCCAGATGATGAAGGAGTCGTTCGACAGCCGTTTCGACGAGCTGTTCTGGAATGCCTGGCGCCAGTGGGTGGAGCCGGCGTATTCCGCCAGCCCGGTGGTGCTCGATCTCGGCGCCGGTCCCGGCATGTTCGTCAAGGCGCTGGCCGCGCGCTATCCCGGCATCCGCGCCATCGGCGTCGAGGTGGCGCCGTACATGTTGCAGGCGGTGGGCGACCTGCCCGTCGGCTGCGAGATCATCGCGGAGGACCTGCACGATCCGAAACTGCCGCTGGCCGACGCTGCGGTGGACGCCGTCATGTGCTCGGTAGTGCTGCATGAAATGGATCAGCCGCTGCGCGCCTTGCAGGAGATCAGTCGCGTGATGCGGCCCGGCGGCCGCTTCTACATTGCCGACTGGGTCCGTGCGCCGCTGGAGGTCTACGTGCGCAACCAGACCGACGAGGCGAAACTGTTCGGCGCCGACATCACCACCGCCGAACTGGAGGATTTCTTCATCCACTTCGCCGAGCACAACCGCTACTCGCGCGAAGACCTGATCTACCTGCTGAACCACACCGGCTTCGCGGTGATCCACAGCGAGATCGCCAAGGAAGGGCGCTACGCGCGCATCGTGGCGGAAAAACGATAAAGGCCAGTTTCGAGTTTCGGGTTTGAAGTTTCGAAAGGCCACGACACACTCTTGCCGAAACTCGAAACTCGAAACTCGAAACTCGAAACTCGAAACTCGAAACTCGAAACTCGAAACTC
>PGZL01000006.1:370637-379689 GCA_002840095.1 Gammaproteobacteria bacterium HGW-Gammaproteobacteria-1
CTCGAAACTCGAAACTCGAAACTCGAAACTCGAAACTCGAAACTCGAAACTCGAAACTCGAAACTCGAAACTCGAAACTCGAAACTCGAAACTCGAAACCTGGAATTAACGAATGGAACTGATCCAAATCATCGCCCTCGCCATCCTGCAGGGCCTCACCGAGTTTCTGCCCATCTCCAGTTCCGCACACCTGATCCTGCTGCCGCAGCTGGAGGGCTGGGCCGATCAGGGGCTGGCCTTCGACGTGGCGGTGCACGTGGGGACGCTGGCGGCGGTGGTGTGGTACTTCCGCCGCGAGCTGGTGCTGATGACGCGGGACTGGGGCCGCTCGCTGGCGGCGCGGCAGATGGTGGGCGAGAGCCGGCTGGCCTGGGCGGTGCTGTTCGGCACCATCCCCGTGGGCCTGGCGGGTCTGCTGTTCAAGGATGCGGTGGAAACGGTGCTGCGTGCGCCGCTGGTGATCGCCGGGGCCACCCTGGTCTTCGCGCTGTTGCTGTGGTGGGCCGATGCCCGCGGCCGCGGTGCGCGCAGCGAGCACACCATCGGCTGGAAAGACGTGCTGATTATCGGTGTTGCCCAGGCTGTCGCCCTGATCCCCGGCACTTCCCGCTCCGGCATCACCATGACCGCCGGCCTGATGCTGGGGCTGTCGCGCTCGGCGGCGGCACGCTTTTCCTTTCTGCTGTCGATACCGGTGATCGTGCTGGCCGGCGGACTCAACGCCCTGGAACTGGTGCAGGGCGAGGCCGCCGTGGACTGGCGGGCGCTGATACTGGGCAGCCTGCTGTCCGCTGTCGCCGCCTACCTCTGCATCCATTTCTTCCTGAAGTTGCTGGAGCGCATCGGCATGCTGCCGTTCGTCATCTACCGGCTGCTGCTGGGGATCGGATTGCTTTACCTCTATCTTTGACCCGCCTGCCCGGCGGGACGGGGACTAGTGTCCGTTGACCACCTTGCCGCGACCATCCTGCAGCTCCGCCAGCCGATCACGTCGGCGCAGCGTGCGTTCCACCGCGGCGGGTGTGGCGGCCGTGCGGCACTCCTCCTGGAGCAGCAGGTAGCGCACCACTTCTCCCAGGTCCCTGGCGTGGGGCACGCTCAGCTGTTGCAGGTGGTAATACACTTCCTCGTCGATGAGCACGGGAATTTTCCGGGCCATGTTTCATCCTCTTGTGGTTTTGTGACTGCCTCCCTTTCAGAGTAAGCCTTGGGCCCAACCGATCAATACGGGCTAGACCCCAGACCGGCGTAGCTAAAGGCGGGGGGGAGTGAGGTGACGCAGAATTTTGGCGTAGCGCCGGAGGAACTGCGGGGTGCGGCTGGCGGGGTTGTCGCGCGTCGGCGCCGGCAGGGTGGCGGCGAGTTCCACGGCCTGACCGGCGGTGAGCGCCTCGGCGGGAATACCCCAGTACGCGCGGGCGGCGGCCTCCGCACCGTAGACGCCGGGTCCGAACTCGGCCACGTTCAGGTACAGCTCCAGAATGCGGCGTTTGCGCAGATTGTTTTCCATGGCCCAGGTGAGCACCAGTTCGTGCCATTTGCGCAGTGGATTGCGCGAGGGGCTGAGAAACAGGTTTTTCACGGTCTGCTGGCTGATGGTGCTGGCGCCGTGGCGCGCCTTGCCCTGTTCCCAGTTGTATTCCAGCGCTTCGAGCACCGCCGTCAGGTCCACGCCCTCGTGGCTGTAGAAGCGGCTGTCCTCGGCGACGATGACGGCACGGCGCAATGCCGGGGCGATGCGTGACAGCGGCACCGGCTGCCAGCGCAGGGGCGGAAGCCGGCGGTCGTGCTCACGCCGTTCCCGATAGGTGTGGATGAAGCTGGATTCGGGCACCGGGCCGGCGGCCAGCTGCTCCCAGTCGGGCCAGAGCCAGGCCAGGTAAAGGCCATCGGCGCCGATGACCAGCAGCGCGACGAGGGCCAGCCAGGACCAGAGGCGGCGTCGGCGGGAAGGGGTGGCGGCACGGCGGCGCCGGCGGAACAGACGCATGGATTCAGTGACGGCAGGGGAGGGGACGGGCGCGGATGATACGCCAGGGCCGGGGCGTATGCACCGGCCTCAGACCGGGACGGTGCGGCCGGCGGCCCAGATGCGCAGTTCGGCGATCTGCTCGGCCATCACGGTGGCGAGCGGGCGGGTGCGGCGCAGCTCCTCCAGGAGGTCGGCGGCGGAGAGCGCCGCCCGCCGGGCGTGGGCGGCGTAGAGGGCGCCCACCACCGCCTGCTCGATCTCGGCGCCGGAGAAGCCGTCGCTGGCGGCGGCCAGGGTGGCCGGGTCGAAGGCGGCCGGGTCCTGGCCGCGCTTGCGCAGGTGGATGGCGAAGATTTCGGCGCGGGTGGCCGCATCGGGCAGGTCGGAAAAAAAGATCTCATCCATGCGGCCCTTGCGGATCAGCTCCGGCGGCAGGGCGCGGATGTCGTTGGCGGTGGCCACCACGAACACCGGGCGGCGGTTTTCCGCCATCCAGGTGAGCAGGGTGCCGAGCACCCGCTGCGAGGTGCCGTTGTCGTTGTCGCCGGTGGCGATGCCCTTCTCGATTTCATCCAGCCAGAGGACGCAGGGCGCCATCATCTCCGCGCTCCTGAGGGAGTCGCGGATGTTGCGCTCGGTCTCGCCGAAGAACTTGTTGTAGAGGCGACCGAAATCCAGCCGCACCAGGGGCACCTTCCAGGTGCCGGCCACGGCCTTGGCGGCCAGGCTCTTGCCGCTGCCCTGCACGCCGAGGAGCAGGATGCCCTTGGGCGGCTCCAGCGGCAGGTCGATTTCGCCGACGAAGGCCGGGCGGCGCAGCTCCAGCCAGCGCTTCAGCGCGGTGAAGCCGCCGATGTCGGCCAGTTTGGCGGTGTCGTACTCGAACGACAGGATGCCCTCACCGCCCAGCAGCTCGTACTTGGCCTTCATCACCTCGGGCAGGTCCGACTCGGTCAGGGCACCGTCGTCGTGGATGGCGTTGCGGATCAGGCGGCCGGCGTCGGTGACGGTGAGCCCCTGGAGCTGGCGCACCAGCTGGCGGAACACCTCGCGGTCGGCCTTGACCGGCGTTTTGTTGTTGCGGCCCGACCAGAGGGTCGCCTCGTCGTTGATCTGCCGCTCCAGCGCGGCGGCGTCGGGCAGGGACAGCTCGAAGCGGGCGGCGTAGCGTTGCAGCTCGTCGGACAGGGCCAGGCGATGGCTGAGCAGCACCAGGGTCAGGGCGTTCTGCGGGAATCCGATGGCGATTTCCTTGAGCAGCCGCACCAGGTGCGGGTCGTCCATATAGGGGTGGAAGTCGAGCAGCACCACGACGGCGTCCTGATAGGCGTCCTTGATGCGGCGCAGGGCGGGCAGCGGCTCGGTTTCCTTGCTGCGGTCCGGCGGGTTGGCGCCGCCGTCCCCCTCCAGGGTCAGGGTGTCGCGGTTGTAGCGGCTGAAGCGGGTCTTGCCCGCCACCTCCAGCCGGCGCAGTCCTTCGGTGACGCTCCAGGCGTGCAGGTCGCGGTCGATGTTGACGGCGGCCTTGCGCAGCATCTCCAGGGCGCGCGGTTCCTCGTGGGTCTCGATGACCACCAAGGGAAAGTGCGATTTCAGCACCAGCTCCAGGTCCCGCCGATCGGTCATGCCTGCTCCTCTCCGGCCTCGGGCCGCAACCGTTTGATCGCCTGCACGCGGCGGCGGCGCAGCTCCTCGCCCACCGCCTTGCCCTCGTAGCCGGCGGCCACCACCTCGCCCGCCTGCACCTGCAGCGCGGCGTCGTAGGCGGCGCGGAAGATGGCGGGCTGGTCGAAGGCCTGCTCCTCGAAGCCGGTGCGGCCGCGGGAGTCCGCCTCGCAGGCGAGCAGGAACTGCTCCAGCCGCTCGGGGCGGCGCAGGGCGCCGACGGCCTCCAGGGTGTCGTACAGGGTGGCGGCGCGCAGTTCGTCGGCACGGTGGTAGACGCCGTGGTAGCGGGTGACCGTGAGGGCCAGTTCGCGATAGTCGTTGGGCACCTTGAGGCGGTCGCACAGCCGCTGCACCAGGTGGACGCCGCGGTGTTCGTGGGCGATGTGGCGCGGCCATTCCTCGCTCGGCGTGGTGCCCTTGCCCAGGTCGTGCACCAGGGCGGCGAAGCGCACCCGCGTGTCGGGGGTCAGGCGCGCGGCCTGGGCCAGCACCATCAGCGTGTGTACGCCGGTGTCTTCCTCCGGGTGGTGCACCTTGGGTTGCGGCACCCCGAACAGGCGGTCCAGCTCCGGGAAGATGCGCGCCAGGGCGCCGCAGCCGCGCAGCACCTCGAAGAAGCGCTGCGGCATGTCCTCGCCCAGGGCGCGGGCCAGCTCCTGCCACACCCGCTCCGGCACCAGGGCGTCCACCTCGCCGCTTTCCACCATCTGCCGCATCAGCGCATTGGTGCCGTGGGCGACGTGAAAGCCCCACTTGCCGTAGCGTGCCGCGTAGCGCGCCAGGCGCAGGATGCGCACCGGGTCTTCGGCAAAGGCGGGGGAGACGTGGCGCAGCCGGCCGTCGATGAGGTCGTCGCGGCCGCCGAAGGGATCGATGATGCTGCCGTCGGGAGCCTCGGCCATGGCATTGATGGTGAGGTCGCGGCGCCTGAGGTCCTCTTCCAGGGTCACCGTGGGATCGGCGTGAAACTCGAAGCCGTGATAGCCCGGCGCGGTCTTGCGCTCGGTGCGCGCCAGGGCGTACTCCTCGCCGGTTTCCGGATGGAGGAAGACCGGGAAATCCTTGCCCACCGGGCGAAAGCCCTGCGCCAGCATTTCCGCCGGCGTGGCGCCCACCACCACCCAGTCGCGGTCCTGCGGCTCCAGCCCCAGCAGTTTGTCGCGGACAGCGCCGCCGACCAGATAGATTTGCATCAACAAACAGTCCCGTTGGCCTTATAGGCGCATATTAACCGAGTCGCCGGGCCATGGGGATGCGGGTCTGCCGCGCTAGGTGCTTATTGCGCGCACTTGAGGCAACGGGTGATGGTGGGGTCGGCCTGCAGGCGTCGTGCGTCGATTTCGTTGCCGCAGACGTAGCAGAAGCCGAATTCGTCCGCCTCGATGCGGCGCAGGGCGCCCTCGATCTTCTGCAACTGCAGATGCCGGCGGCGTTCCGTTTCCTGGGCCATCTGTTGGGCCTGCATGGCATCCATGCGCGACAGGCGGCCGATCGCAGCCTGGTCCAGCTCTACGATCCGGGTTGCATCGTGCGCGGTCTCCTCCACCGCGAGCAGGGTGGTGCGCAGTGCGAGGAGGGTTTGGCGATAGATTTCGAGTTCGGCGTCGTTCATCGCCCCAGTGTATCCCTAAGTCCGCGCCGCCATGCGGATTAATTGCCCGGCAGGGGCATTAATCCCGTCCCCGCAACCGCTCGTAGCGCCGCCGCTCGCCGGCCCCGCCGAGATAATACGGCGCGATGCTCTCCAGCGGCGTCGGCGTGATGCCGAATACCTCGGGAAACGGCTCCGGGCAGACGTTGTCGTGCCTGGTGGAGAGATAGTTGTCGCGGGAGAAGGGCTTGCCCGGCAGCCACTCGAAGATTTCCGCCTGCATGCGCGAGGCCCAGTCGGGCAGGGGGAGGATCAGGCGCGGCGTGCCGGCGACCCGGGCGGTGTAGCGCACCAGTTCGAGGAAGGTGTAGACGCGCGGGCCGCACAGGGAATAGCTGTGGCCGTAGGTGTGCGCATCGTCGATGGCGCGGGCGTAGCATTCCACCACGTCGCCGACGTAGACGGTCTGGAAGCGGGCGGTGGGGCAGGCCAGGGGAAACATCAGCGGCGTGATGCGCAGCAGGCCGGCGAAACGGCGCAGAAAGCTGTCGCCGGGGCCGAAGATCACCGAAGGGCGGAAGGTGGTGACGTCGAGGCCGTCGGCGGCGAGGACCAGGTTCTCGCCTCTGCCCTTGCTGCGCTGGTAATGGCTGGCGCCGTGGTCGGCATCGGCGCCGAGGGCGCTCATGTGCAGCAGGCGCCGGATGCCGTGGGCGCGGCAGGCCGCGATGATCTTGCCCGGCAGTTCGACGTGGGCGCGCTCGAAGCCGCTGCCGTCGTGCTGCCGCTCGTTGAGTATGCCCACCAGGTTGATCACCACATCGCAGCCGGCGACAAAGCCGTCGAGCACGGCGGGGTCGTGGGGATTGCCTTCCATCACCTCCACGGTGGGCAGCACCAGCAGGTCGCGGTGCCGATCGCGGTGGCGGGTGAGCACGCGGATGGTGTGGCCGTCCCGCGCCAGCCGGGCGCAGAGACGGCTACCGACGAAACCGGAACCGCCGAGGATGGCGATGGTGTGCGTGGTCATGGTGCGGTCCTCCCTGAGTAGCGTAAGACGAGTGTAGCAGCGGTGGCCTGCGGGCAAGGCCCGGTGCATGCTTTCCGGCTCCGGTTCCACCCTGTGCAATAATCACTGCATTGCATCAGTTCCCCCGCGACCGCCTATCCCCAGGGTGCGCCGCCGGGGTAAGGTTCAGCGAGGTAAGGTCCATGACGTTCCAATCCATCAATCCGGCCAACGGCGAACTGCTGGCGGAATATCCCGCCTGGGACGGCGCCGCCGTCGAACAGGCCCTGGCGCAGGCCGCGGCGGCGGCGCCGGCCTGGGCCGCCACGCCGCTGACGCAGCGCTGCGAACTGATGCGGCGGGCGGCGGCGGTGTTGCGCGAGCGGCGCGAGGCGCTCGCGCGCACCATCACGCTGGAGATGGGCAAGCTGCGCCAGGAGGCACTGGCCGAGGTGGACAAGTGCGCCCTGGGCTGCGAGTACTACGCCGAGCACGGGCCGGCGTTTCTTGCGGACGAGGTGATCGCCTCCGATGCCGGCAAAAGCTTCGTGGCCTGGCAGCCGCTGGGTACGGTGCTGGCGGTGATGCCGTGGAATTTCCCGCTGTGGCAGGTGTTCCGCTTTGCCGCGCCGGCCCTGGTGGCGGGCAATACCGGCCTGCTCAAGCATGCCTCCAACGTGCCGCAGTGTGCCCTGGCCATCGAGGCGGTGTTCCGCGATGCAGGGTTTCCCGACGGCGTGTTCCGTAGCCTGATGATCACGGCGTCGCAGGTGGATGGAGTGATCCGCGATGCCCGGGTGCATGCGGTGACCCTCACCGGATCGGAGCCGGCCGGGCGCAAGGTGGCGGCCGCGGCGGGCGAGTGCCTGAAGAAGAGCGTGCTGGAGCTGGGCGGCTCCGATGCCTTCGTGGTGCTGGAGGATGCCGATCTCGACTGGACCGTGCAGCAGGCGGTGGCGTCGCGCTTTCTCAACGGCGGCCAGAGCTGCATCGCGGCCAAGCGCTTCATCGTGGTCGATGCCATTGCCGGACAGTTCCTGCCGCGCTTCCAGGCGGCGGTGGAGGCGCTGCGCCACGGCGATCCCATGAATGAGGCCACCACCCTGGCACCGCTGGCGCGGCCAGATCTGCGCGACGAATTGCACCGTCAGGTGAGCGACAGCATCGCCGCCGGTGCCGTGGCCCTCACCGGCTGCAAGCCGGTGGAGGGAAGCAGCAATTTCTACCAGCCTTCGATCCTCGATGAGGTGCGGCCGGGCATGCGCGCCTACGCCGAAGAGCTGTTCGGCCCGGTGGCCATCGTCATCCGTGCCCGTGACGAGGTCGACGCCGTACGCATCGCCAACGACTCGCGCTTCGGTCTCGGCGGCAGCGTGTGGACGACCGACAGCGCACGCGGCGAGCGTGTCGCACGGCAACTGGAATGCGGCTGCGCCTTCGTCAACGGTCTGGTCAAGAGCGATCCGCGCCTGCCCTTCGGCGGCACCAAGGCCTCGGGCTACGGCCGCGAACTGTCGCTGCTCGGCATGCGCGAATTCCTCAACGCCAAGACCGTCTGGGTACGGTAAAACCGATTTCGCCGCAGAGACGCGGAGCCGCAGAGGTTGTAACGCGAGATCATCTCTGCGCCTCTGCGTCTCTGCGACAGATTTTTTAGTTGAGGGGGTTTAGTGGCGGAATGGTTGATCTATCTGGCGGTCGGCGCCGGTGCCGGCCTGCTGGCGGGGCTGTTCGGCGTCGGCGGCGGCCTGGTCATCGTGCCGGTGCTGGTGTGGGTATTCGCCGGCGTCGGCATCGACGGCGCTGTGGGCATGCACCTGGCCATCGGCACCTCGCTCGCCACCATCATCTTCACCTCGATGTCTTCGGTGCGCGCGCACCATCGGCGCGGCGCGGTGCAGTGGCCGGTGGTGCGGCAGCTGGCGCCGGGCATCGTGTTCGGCACCGCGCTGGGGGCACTGGTAGCGGATCAAATGCCGACGGACATGCTGCGCACGGTATTCGGCGTGTTCGAACTGACGGTGGCGGCGCAGCTGGGGTTCGCCCTGTTGCCCGAGGCCCATCGCACCTTGCCGGCCCGCTTCGGCATGGGGTTGGCCGGCAGCGTCATTGGTGCCGTGTCGGCCGTCGTCGGTATCGGCGGCGGCACGCTCACGGTGCCGTTTCTGCTGTGGTGCGGCGTGACGGTGCGGCAGGCGGTGGCCACCTCCGCGGCCTGCGGCCTGCCCATCGCCGCGGCCGGCGCCGTTTCGTTTGCGCTCACCGGCTGGGGCAACACGGCGCTGCCGCCGCAGGCCATCGGCTACGTCTATCTGCCGGCGCTGATCGGCGTCGCCGCCAGCAGCATTCTGCTGGCGCCCTTGGGCGCGCATCTGGCGCACAACCTGCCGACGCAGGTGTTGAAACGTGTCTTCGCGCTGTTCCTGGCGCTGCTCGGGGTGAAGATGTTGTTAGGTTAACGGCGAAAATATAACTCTCGCCAAGAGCGCCAAGTCCGCCAAGAAAACAAAGAAAGTGATGTTCGCCTTTCTTGGCGGACTTGGCGGACTTGGCGAGAGAAAGGTTTAGATCAGCCGCCGGTCTGCGCCATAAAGCGCAGCGGTTTGCCGGAGGCTTCGTCGAAGCGGTGCTTGAAGGGTTTGCCGGCAATGGCGTCGGTGAGCAGGTTGACCAGGCCGTCGTGGGAGATGTGTTGGCGCAGGTGCGGCCGCAACTCGACGCTGTGGTCCTGGCCGAGGCAGAGGTAGAGCGCGCCGTCGGCGCCGAGGCGGACGCGGTTGCAGGTGTCGCAGAAGTGTTGCGAAATCGGCGT
>PGZL01000034.1:0-5173 GCA_002840095.1 Gammaproteobacteria bacterium HGW-Gammaproteobacteria-1
TGCCCTTGCCGATCACCACCATGTCGCGGGTCGGCCCAAGCACCGGCATCGCATCGAGGTTGATGACGGCAGCGGTTTTGGCCAGCGGCAACACCGGCTCGGCGGTGTAGTAGCGCGAACCAAGCAGGCCGGACTCTTCCAGGGTCACCGCCAGAAACAGCACCGAGCGCTCCGGCGCCGGATTCTGGGTCACGAAGGCTTCGGCGATTTCAAGAATGCCGGCAACACCACTGGCGTTATCCACGGCACCGTTGTAGATGTTGTCGCCAGCCTCGCCCTCATGCGTGCCGAGGTGATCCCAGTGCGCCATGTAGACCACCGACTCATCCGGCCGGGTGCTGCCGGGCAACAAGCCGAGCACGTTATGCGATTGGGTCTGCTTGAGCCGGGTATCGAGCGCGGTGGTCACGCTGGCGTCGAGTGGCACTGGCTTGAAGCCGCGCTGATTGGCCGCGCTGCGCAGCGCATTCAAATCCAGCCCGGCCGCAGTAAACAGGCGCTTGGCGGCATCGCCGGTGAGCCAGCCCTGCGCCGGCAGACGCGGCTCGGTATCCACCGTGCGCGGCAGATCGAACTGCGGGCCCGACCAACTGTTCTGCACCACGCCCCAGCCATAGCCGGCACCGGCATCGTCGTGAATGATCAGCGCCGCGCTGGCGCCCTGTCGCGCGGCTTCTTCAAACTTGTAGGTCCAGCGCCCGTAGTAGGTCATGCGCTTGCCGTCGAACAGGGTTTCATCACCAGCATGAAAACCCGGATCGTTGACCAACATGACCACGGTCTTGCCCTTCACGTCGAGGCCGGCGTAATCGTTCCAGCCCTGCTCCGGTGCGTTGACACCATAGCCAACGAATACCAGCGGGCTGTTTTCAATCGCCACCTTGGCCTGCTGGGTAACGGTCACCAGCGCGTTACTCTCGAGCGTCACCAAGGGCTGGCCGGAACGGCTGCCGATCACCATGTCGGTAGCGAACGCAAAATCCAGCGCCTCGCCTTTCACCTGCACCGCCAGATGCGCGGAGGGATCGACTTCCGATTCCACCATCGGCACGGTTTGCAGATAACTGTCGCCGTTGCCCGGCTTCAGCCCGAGCCGCTCGAATTGCGCCTGGATGTAATCCACGGTGAGCTGCTCACCGGCACTGCCCGGCGCGCGGCCGGCAAACTCATCCGAAGCCAGAGTGCGCACGTGGGCACTGAAATCCTCGGCCGAAACCTCCGGGCCAAAACCGTGGCTGGTGACGGCTTTTGGCGCAGCAGCAGCGCTTGGCTCGGGCGCAGATGGCGCACAGGCCGCCAGCACCAGGCTGGCCGCCAGACAGGGCAACAGATAACGATTCATGGGCAACCTCAACAGCGACAGAAACCGCGATTGTACGGCCTGTCGCGGTTTGTGGGAGCCCACACTGTGGGCGACTTGTTGAAGGGTTGCGGGTTCCGGTTGACTGCTTCGCAGCATCGACCGCTACGCGGCCTACGCCTTCGCTCGGCCTGCCGGCAGGTCGCCCACGGGCGCTCCTACACGAGCGGCGACCTGCTTCTGTGGGAGCGCGCCTTGCACGCGAAGCTTTCGCAAGGTTGTTCGCCGGCAGGCCGGCTCCCACAACAGCACGGATTGAACACAGTTGCTCTACAAAAGGCACCAGCCCTAATGGCAGGGATTATTCTTCCGGCGGCTGCTCGCCACTGTATGCCTTGGCCGTGGCGCCGGTGACTTTGCCTACCGTGGCACTGTCATGCACCCACAGCTCGACCTCCCGCTTGAATACCATCTCGCCCTCAACCTTTGAATGCGTGCCGACTACGACCTTCGGCACCCGTGGTTTGCCGAACGAAAACAGGCTCCAGCTATGCGATTGATCGATCAAGATGTTGCCGCGCACCAGCGAGCCATTGCCGAGCACGATATCGCCATTGACCGTTTTGATCGCACCGAATACCGCCATTCACGGTTTCCACACCACGCGCGATCACCGCGTCCTCACCAATACGAATGCCACCGTTTACCGCTTCCAGGCTACCGACCTGCGCTTTGGCTGCAACCGTGATGCTGCCGTTGACGGTTTCCGCGCTGTTGGCGTTGACGCCCTCTTCGATCCGGATTGCGCCGTTGACGGTTTCCAGCTTGCCGTAGGTTTCTCCCGCGCTGGCGACGATGGCGCCGTTGACCTTGTCGATGTCCTTGCCTTCGGCATGTGCCGAAGCAAGCGTGAACAGTGACAACATGACCATTGCTGCGATACGTGACATGACTTTTCCCCGAGGTTGAGTATGCGCATTGGCGCGGCATTGCCACCGCCACGCCAGTGCATGAGTACAATCACCCATCGCCACCTGAAACGCCTGTGCCGAAATGCCTAGCTCAACCCAGCAACGCCCGAAACCCGTCCTTCTGCTTATCCTCGATGGCTGGGGCCATCGCGAAGAAACTGCCGACAATGCCATCGCCCTGGCCAAGGCGCCCAACTGGCAGCGCTTGCTGGCGCAGTGCCCGCACACCCTGATCCATACCGAAGGCCGCTTCGTCGGCCTGCCCGATGGCCAGATGGGCAATTCCGAAGTCGGGCACATGAACATCGGCGCCGGCCGGGTGGTGTATCAGGACCTCACCCGCATCGATGCCGCAATCGAGGACGGCAGTTTCTATGCCAATCCCGAGCTGCGTGGCGCCTGTGGCGATGTCAATGCCAGCGGCGGCACCCTGCATGTATTCGGCCTGCTCTCGCCTGGCGGCGTACACAGCCACGAACTGCATATCTTTGCCTTGCTCGAACTGGCCCGCCGCGAGGGTGTCAAGCGGGTCGCCGTCCATGCGTTTCTTGATGGCCGCGACACCCCGCCGCGTTCGGCCGGGCCGAGCATCGAGCGTTTGAACGCAGCCTGCACCGAAGCCGGCAATGCGCGTATCGCCAGTATCAGCGGCCGTTATTACGCAATGGATCGCGACCAACGCTGGGAGCGCATTGCGCTGGCCTGGAGCGCCATCGTTGACGCCAACGCCGAAAGCAACGCGAAAAGCGCCAGCGCGGCCTTGAGCGCGGCCTATGCCGCCGGCGAAAACGACGAGTTCATCAAACCCACAGTGATCGCCAATGGCGCGCCGATCAACGATGGCGATGCCGTGGTGTTCATGAACTTCCGCGCCGATCGCGCACGCCAACTCACGGCTGCTTTTGTCACGCCCGGCTTCGAGGGATTTGTGCGCGCGCGGGTGCCGGCGCTGGGCCGCTTCGTCTGCCTCAGCGAATACGATGCACGGCTGCCGGCTGCGGTCGCGTTCGCCCCGGAAAACCTCGACAACACCCTGGGCGATGTGATCGCACACGCCGGCTTGAAGCAGCTGCGTATCGCCGAAACCGAAAAGTACGCGCACGTCACCTTCTTTCTGTCGGGCGGCCGTGAAGCCGCGCTGGCGGGCGAGGATCGGGTGATGATTCCCAGCCCCAAGGTCGCCACCTACGACCTGCAGCCGGAAATGAATTGCCCCGAACTGACCGCCAAACTGACCGAAGACATCCGTGCCCGGCGCCACGACCTGATCGTGTGCAACATCGCCAACCCCGACATGGTCGGCCACAGCGGCATCCTGGAAGCGGCGATCCGTGCGGTGGAAGCGGTGGATGTGGCATTGGGCGAGATTCGCGCCGCCATCGAAGTCGTCGGCGGCGAAATGCTGGTCACCGCCGATCACGGCAATCTGGAAATGATGCGCGACCCGGAAACGGGTGAGCCACACACCGCGCACACGGTCGGGCCAGTGCCACTGGTCTATGTTGGCCGCGCGGCACGTCTGCGCAGTGGTGGCGCTCTGCGCGATCTGGCACCCACGGTGTTGCGGTTGATGGGTCTGCCGCAACCGGCCGAAATGACCGGCCAACCGCTGCTTGAGTTGATCTAAGTGTGGCGTGTACTGGCACTTTTGATTCTGCTTGCATTTACTGCGAGCGCATCCGCGCAGTCGACTGAAGCCCAACGGAAAAAGCAGGAAGCAGAAGCCGCGCAGCGGCTCGATCGGCTACGCAGCCAGATCCGCACCCTGAGCGCAGAGCGGCGCGCACTGGACAATGAACGCGGCAGCATGGTTGCAGCACTGCGCGCAGCGGATGACGAAGTCGCCGCGCTGAACCGTGCGCTGCGCAAATCCGAAGCGGCATTGGCCACCCAGGAAAGCGAACTGGCGCGGCTGGAAACACAACGCGCCGCGCTGAACCAATCACTTGGCGTGCAGCGCAGCGCGTTGTCGGCACTGCTGCGTTCGAGCTATGCGCTGGGCCGGCACCAGCAACTCAAGCTGCTGCTGGCGCAGGATCATGTCGCCGATTTGTCGCGGGTGTTGGCCTATCATCGTTACGTGCAGGTCGACCGGCTCGACCGCATCCACGGCCTGATTAGCGAGTTGGACGCACTGCGTGAACTTGGCCGGCGTGTGGACGCCACCCGCGATCTGCTCAATGCCACCCGGCTGGATCAACAGCGGCAACTGGCACAGTTGGAAACGCAGCGCGAACAGCGACGCACGCTGGTTGCCGGCCTCGACCGCCGATACCGCGATACCAGCGACACCATCCAGAAACTGGGCAGCGACGAAAAAGCGATGCTGGCACTGCTGGCGCGCCTGCGCGATGTGCTCGCCGACGTACCACGGCAACTCGACGATGCCAAACCGCTAAGCAGCCGCCGTGGCAACCTGTCGTGGCCATTGAGTGGCACCCTGCTGAGCGGTTTTGGCGGCCGCCTGCCCGATGGCCGCACCGGCAGCGGCTGGCTGATCGCTGGCACGGCGGGCGCCGATGTGCGCGCCATCGCCCACGGCCGGGTCGCGTTTGCCGACTGGATGAGCGGTTACGGCCTGATCCTGATCATCGACCACGGCGATGGCTGGATGAGCCTGTACGCCAACAACGATGCCTTGCTCAAAGACGGCGGTGACTGGGTGCGCGCCGGCGACCCGATCGCCACCGTCGGCAGTTCCGGCGGCCAGGGCCGGCCGGCGCTGTATTTCGAATTGCGCAGCAACGGCAAACCGGTGGATCCGCGCAGCTGGCTGCGCCGCCGCTGATACGCATTTGGCTGTACGTAGAGCATTGGGTCCGCGAAGGACGCAAAGGGCGCAAAGGAAGCACTTCAGGGAAATATTTGTTGCGTGAATTACGCCAATTCTGGTGCGCGTGCG
>PGZL01000034.1:5288-6402 GCA_002840095.1 Gammaproteobacteria bacterium HGW-Gammaproteobacteria-1
CGCCCGCGCCCGAGGGCACGGTGCCGCTCGCCGACATCCAGCGTTTTGTCTCGGTCTACCGCGCAGTGCGCCAAGGATATGTTGACGAACTGCCCGACAAAAAAGTGATGCAAGCCGCGTTGCGCGGGCTGATCACCGACCTCGACCCGCACAGCGCCTACCTCAATAAGGAGCAGGCACAGGGCATGGACGAGTTCGCCAACGGCAGCTATGACGGCGTCGGCGTCGAACTGGTGCAATTGCCCGACCGCAGCCTGCGGGTAATCGCTCCGATCGACGGCACACCGGCCGCACGCGCGGGCCTGTTGCCGGGCGATGTCATCATCGCCATCGATGGCAAACCGGTGGATGTCGATAACGCCGATGCCGGCAAATCACAGTTGCGCGGCGAACCTGGCACCAAGGTGGTATTGCGCGTGCTGCGAGAGGAGCAGCCGCAACCGCTGGAACTGACCATCGAGCGCGACACCATCCGTGTCACCAGCGTACGTGTACGTTTGCTCGAACCACGCTACGGCTATGCGCGCATCAGCACTTTCCAGAGCGAAACCGGCGCCGAATTGAGCAAGGCAATTACCGGCATCCAGTCCACCAGCAAGCCACTGCTCGGGCTGGTGCTTGACCTGCGCTCCAACCCTGGCGGCGTGCTTGGTGCAGCGGTAGAGGCCGCGGATGCCTTCCTCGATGAAGGCCTGATTGTGGCGACCAAGGGCCGCCTGCCGTTTTCCAATTCCCGCTTCAATGCCACTCGTGGCGATCTGCTCAACGGTGCGCCGATTGTGGTTTTGGTCGATGGCGGCAGCGCCAGCGCATCGGAAGTGCTGGCCGCAGCGTTACGCGATCATCGCCGCGCCCTGATCATGGGTGAGCGCACCTTTGGCAAGGGCACTGTGCAAACCATATTGCCACTCGATAATGGCGATGCCATCAAACTCACCACTGCGCGTTACTACACCCCCAGCGGCGGCTCGATCCAGGCACGCGGCATCCGCCCGGATGTCATCGTGAAAACCGCGCATTTTGATGAAGACGATAACGAAATACTGCCGCGCGAAGCAGACCTGCCCGGACACCTGAAAGCGGGTGGTGCGACCAGCGATGGCGGCGATGGCGA
>PGZL01000034.1:6626-7913 GCA_002840095.1 Gammaproteobacteria bacterium HGW-Gammaproteobacteria-1
AAGCCGCGCCGACTACGACGCCGCACACAGCGCCCTGCGCGCCCATCCCGGAGTGAAATGGACGCTGTAAACACGACCACCCGGCACTGGCTGGTACGCGACCTCGGGCGCCAGCCGTACGAGCCGATCTGGCGTGGCATGCAGGCGTTCACCGACGCCCGCGACGAACACACGCTCGACGAACTGTGGCTGGTCGAACACGAGCCGGTATTCACCCTCGGCCAGGCCGGCAAGTGGGAGCATGTGCTGCTGCCCGGCGACATTCCGGTGGTGCCGGTGGATCGCGGCGGCCAGGTCACCTATCACGGCCCCGGCCAACTCGTTGCCTACCCGCTGATCGACCTGCGCCGCGCCAAGATCGGCGTGCGCGAACTGGTTGATCGCATCGAGCAATCCATCATCGACGTGCTTGCCGAATGGAACATCACCGGCGAACGCCGCTGCGGCGCACCCGGCGTGTACGTTGCCGATGCCAAGGTCGCCGCGCTCGGCCTGCGCGTGCGCCGTGGTTGCAGCTTTCACGGCCTTGCCTTCAACATCGCCATGGACCTCGAACCCTTCCACCGCATCAACCCCTGCGGTTTTGCGGGCTTGCAGGTAACCTCGATGACCGACCTCGGCGGCCCGTCGAGCCTGGCCGCAGTCAAACCCGAACTGGTGGCGGCGTTGTCGCGTAACTTGCGCCTGGCCGCCGAGTACGTCGTCGAGTAGTTCCCATGTCGCGGAGGTGTTTGTGTATTGCGCATCCTTCATCTGGCAGCCGGGCAGCTACGATGCCGAGTTCCACCGGCTCAATGCGTTGATTGACCAGGTTGCGCAAAGTCTGCCTGGCTACCTTGGCGTCGAGTCATGGCAGGCGACGGATTCAACCCGCCGTTGCGCCAATTACTACTGGGCCGATCTGGAAACACTCAAACTGTTCTCGGACCACCCCACGCACCAGCAAGCGAAGCGGCAATATGCGCGTTGGTATGACGGCTATCACATCGTCATTTCTGAAGTCATCCGCTCGTACGGCGATGGCAATGTGTCGCACATTACGGCAAACAACCGTGATGCCGGCGCCGCCTGATTCAGGCACCCATCACCGCCACCGCGCCTGCGTCTTGCACATCGTAACCCAGCGGGTTACAGTCGTGCATGATCAAGACGTTCGCGCACAAGGGATTGCAGCGCTTCTTTGTCTCCGGCAGTACGGCTGGGATTCAGGCCATCCATGCGGCCCGGTTGCGCCTGATCCTGGCGCTGCTTGATCAGGCCACACTCGCACACGACATGGATGCGCCG
>PGZL01000007.1:0-169266 GCA_002840095.1 Gammaproteobacteria bacterium HGW-Gammaproteobacteria-1
CCCCGGCCGCCGCCAGCGCGTCGCCCAGCTGCGCGGCCGTCGCGCCGCGCGCCACGGCCAGGCCGGCGGGATACCAGTGATCGACGGCGCCGCTCACCTGCCCGATGGCGCCGGCCATGTCCTTGTCCGCCAGCATGCCGAGCACCGCCAGGGTGCGGCCGCCGCAGGGCAGCGCCGCCAGATTGGCCGCCAGCTCCGCCGCCGCCTGGGGATTGTGGGCCACGTCGAGGATCAGGCTGACCTCGCCCGGCAGCACCTGGAACCGCCCCGGCAGCGTCGCCGCCAGCAGCCCGGCGCGGATCTGCGCCTGGTCCAGCGGCAGGCGCTCCGCCAGCAGCTCCAGTGCCATCAGCACCCCGGCTGCGTTCTGCAATTGGGAGCGCCCGCGCAGGGCCGGCAGCGGCAGGGTGTGGCGCTGCCGGGTACCGCCCCACCAGCGCCAGCCGCCCTCGCCCTCCGTTGCGCCGCCGAAGTCGCGGCCATAGCAGTACAGCCGGGCGCCTATGGCGTCGGCGTGCTCACGCAGTGAACCGGGCACATCGGCAGCGCCGTAGATGGCCGGGCGGCCGCCGCGATAGATGCCGGCTTTCTCGAAGGCGATCTCCTCCCGCGTCTCGCCCAGCCATTGGGCGTGATCCACGTCGACGGTGGTGACCAGAGCCACGTCGGCATCCAGCACGTTGACCGCATCGAGCCGCCCGCCCATGCCCACCTCCAGGATGGCCACGTCGACGCCGCAGCGATGGAAGATGTCGAGGGCGGCCAGGGTGCCGAATTCGAAATAGGTCAGTGAGATGTCGCCGCGCGCCTGATCGATGCGCTCGAAACTGTCGCACAGCGTCGCATCGTCGATCTCCGCGCCGCCGAGGCGAATGCGTTCGTTGTAGCGCAGCAGATGGGGCGAGGTGTAGGCACCGACGCGATAGCCGCCGGCGCGCAGGATAGCCTCCAGCATGGCCACGGTGGAACCCTTGCCATTGGTGCCGCCGACGGTGATCACCGCGAAGGGAGCGGGGTCCGGGTGCAGGCGCCGCAACACGGCGGCAACCCGTTCCAGCCCCAGTTCAATCTCGCTGGGATGCAGGGTTTCCTGCCAGGCGAGCCAGTCGGCTAACGATGTGAAGCGCATGGGAATAGTTACAAGTCCCAAGTGACAAGTGACAAGTCAAGAAAGGCTTTCCTTCTTGCAACTTGAAACTTGTAACTTGCAACTGCCGTCAAGGGGCCGGCTGATGGGTGAATATGGCCAGCAGACTGGCGATGCGATCACGCATGTCGCGGCGATCGACGATGAGGTCGATGGCGCCCTTCTCCAGCAGGAATTCGCTGCGCTGGAAGCCTTCCGGCAGGGTCTCGCGCACGGTCTGCTCGATGACGCGCGGACCGGCGAAGCCGATCAGCGCCTTGGGCTCGCCGATGTGGATGTCGCCCAGCATGGCGAAGCTGGCGGAAACTCCGCCCATGGTGGGATCGGTCAGCACCGAGATGAACGGCAGGCCGCGCTCGGACAGCTTGGTCAGCGCGGCGGAGGTCTTGGCCATCTGCATCAGGGAGAACAGGGCCTCCTGCATGCGCGCACCGCCGGAGGCGGAGAAGGATACCAGGGGAATCTTGTGTTCGATGGCGGTGTTCACCGCGCGCACGAATTTCTCGCCCACCACCGAGCCCATGGAACCGCCCATGAAACTGAATTCGAATGCGGCGGTGACCAGGGGTACGCTCTTGACCTGCCCCATCATCACGACCAGGGCGTCGTTTTCCTCGGTGGCCTTCTGCGCGGCGAGCAGGCGATCCTTGTAGCGCTTGCTGTCCTTGAACTTGAGGATGTCCACCGGCTGCAGTTCGCCGGCGATTTCCACCCGCGGTTCCGGATCGAGAAAGGTTTCCAGGCGGCGGCGTGCACCGATGCGCATGTGGTAGCTGCACTTGGGGCAGACGTCGAGGTTGCGTTCCAGCTCGGCACGGTACAGCACGGCATTGCAGTCGGGGCACTTGGCCCACAGGCCTTCCGGCACCGAACGGCGCGGACTGGCGCTGCTCTCGGTGCGGATGGTCGAGGGGAGAAATTTCTGTAACCAGCTCATGGTAGGGAATCCTTCGCTGCCGCCGTGGGGTTATCGGGCGCCGTCGAGGGCGCGGCGCAATTCACCGATAAGGCCGGCGGTCTGGGCCAATAGTGTATCAGGATCGTTGCGCAGTTCCTCGATACGGCGCACCAGGGCGCTGCCGACGATGACCGCATCGGCCACCTGGGCCACCGCCCGGGCGGAGGCGGCGTCCTTGATGCCGAAGCCGACGCCGACGGGCAGGTCAGTGCGGGCGCGGATGCGGGCCACCTGGGCGCGGACACCCTCCATGTCCAGGTGGGCGGCGCCGGTAACGCCCTTGACGGACACATAGTAGATGAAGCCGCTGGCCACCTGGCAGATGGTGGCGATGCGGCTGTCGGCGGTGGTCGGCGCCAGCAGGAAAATGGGGTCGATGCCGTGAGGGCGCAGCTGGTCCAGGAACGGCGCCGCCTCTTCCGGCGGCAGGTCCACGGTCAGCACGCCGTCCACGCCCTTTGCCGCCGCGTTGGCGGCAAAGGCGGCATAACCCATGACCTCCACCGGGTTGAGGTAGCCCATCAGCACCACCGGCGTGTCGCTGTCCTGCTCGCGGAAGCGGCGCACCATGTCCAGCACGTTCCTCAGGCTGACGTGGTGTTCCAGGGCGCGCTCGCTGGCGCGCTGGATGACCGGGCCGTCGGCCATGGGGTCGGAAAACGGCACCCCCAGCTCGATGATGTCGGCGCCGTTTTCCACCATGGCGTGCATCAGCGGCACGGTGATCCCCGGCTGCGGATCGCCGGCGGTGACGAAGGGGATCAGGGCCTTGCGGCCGGCGGCCTTGAGATCGGCAAAGCGTTGTGCGAGGCGGCTCATCGTGCAACTCCTTCACGGTCGGCCCACAAAGGACTTCCAACACTTAACGCAGAGACGCAGAGGCGCGGAGCCCGCAGAGGAAATACAAATACATTCCTTAGCTCTGTGTTCTCTGCGCCTCTGCGTCTCTGCGTTGGATGTTGTGTCCTGGCAGAGGCGCTACGACTCATATCCGTCATACCTTGATCCCCTCCAGCTCGGCCACGGTGTGGATGTCCTTGTCGCCGCGGCCGGACAGGTTGACGATGATGACTTTGTCCTGGCCCAGGATCGGGGCCAGCTTGGTGGCATAGGCCAGGGCGTGGCTGGATTCCAGCGCCGGCATGATGCCCTCGGTGCGGGTCAGGTCGTGAAAGGCGGCCAGGGCCTCCTCATCGGTGGCATAGACATACCGGGCGCGGCCGGTGTCCTTGAGCCAGGCGTGTTCCGGGCCGACGCCGGGATAGTCGAGACCGGCGGAGACCGAGTGGGACTCGATGATCTGGCCGTCCTCGTCCTCCATCAGGTAGGTACGGTTGCCGTGCAGCACGCCGGGGCGGCCGGTGGCGAAGCGGGCCGCGTGGCGGCCGCTGGCGATGCCCTCGCCGCCCGCCTCCACGCCGTACATCTGCACCGATTCGTCGGCGAGGAAGGGATAGAACAGGCCCATGGCGTTGGAGCCGCCGCCGACGCAGGCCACCAGGGCATCGGGCAGGCGCCCTTCCTGGGCCAGGATCTGCTCGCGTGCCTCGCGGCCGATGACCGACTGGAAGTCGCGCACCATGGCCGGATAGGGATGGGGACCGGCCACGGTACCGATGATGTAGAAGGTGTCGTCGATATTGGTGACCCAGTCACGCATGGCCTCATTGAGCGCGTCCTTCAGGGTCTTGGAGCCGGAGGTCACCGGCACCACCTCGGCGCCGAGCAGGCGCATGCGGAACACGTTGATCTTCTGCCGCTCCACGTCGGTGGCGCCCATGTAGACCACGCACTTGAGGCCAAGGCGCGCCGCCACCGTGGCAGTGGCCACGCCGTGCTGGCCGGCGCCGGTTTCGGCGATGATGCGGGTCTTGCCCATGCGCTTGGCCAGCAAGGCCTGGCCGATGGTGTTGTTCACCTTGTGGGCGCCGGTGTGGTTGAGGTCTTCGCGCTTGAGATAAATCTTCGCCCCGCCCAACCGCTGGGTCCAGCGCTCGGCCAGGTACAGCGGCGAGGGACGGCCGACGAACTGCTTCAGGTCGTATTCGTATTCGGCGATAAATTCCGGGTCGTCCTTGTAGCGCCCATAGGCCTGGCGCAGCTCCTCCAGCGGTCCCATCAGGGTCTCGGCCACGAAGCGCCCGCCGTAGGGACCGAAATGGCCGTTGGCGTCGGGCAGCTGCAACAGCTCGGCGCCGGTCATGGGCTTATTGGAATTGGACACGCTCTACCTCTCGCATAAATGCCGCCATCTTGCCGGCACTCTTGATTCCCTTGGCCTGCTCCACCCCGCCGCTCACGTCGACCCCGTAGGGCCGGGCGACGGCGATGGCCTCGGCCACGTTGTCCGGCGTCAGGCCGCCGGCCAGGATGACGGGTTGGTTCAGATCCTGCGGTACGCGCTTCCAGTCGAAGGTCTGGCCGGTGCCCCCCGCCTGGCCCGGCTGGTAGGTATCCAGCAGCAGGCCCTGGGCCTTGGCGTAGCGCCGCGACTCCGCTGCCACGTCCAGCCCGTCGCGCATGCGCAGCGCCTTGAGCCAGGGCCGGGCGAAGGCCGCGCAATAGGCCGGCGCCTCGTCACCGTGAAACTGCAGCACATCGAGGGGGACCGCCTGCAACACGGCCAGCACTTCCGGTGCCGGGGCGTCCACGAACAGCCCGACCACGTTGACGAAGGGCGGCAGTGCCGCGCACACCGCCTGGGCCTGGGCCACGGTCACGTGGCGCGGGCTGGGGGCATAGAACACCAGGCCGATGGCATCGGCACCCAGGCGCGCGGCCTCGATACCGTCCTCGGGACGGGTAATACCGCAGATTTTTACTCTTGTACGCATGGAGCCGTGCAGATTACCAAACCAGGGCAGGGGGCGGAAGCTGCGGGATGGCGAACTCCGCCGGATAGTCGATGCGCACCAGGTACAGGCCCCAGGGCTGCGCGGTGACGCCCCCGGCGCTGCGGTCGCGTGACTCCAGCACCTCGCGGCTCCATTCCAGCGGCCGTTCCCCGGCACCGATGGCCAGCAGCACGCCGGCGATATTGCGCACCATGTGATGCAGAAAGCCGTTGGCCTCGATATCCAGCAGGATGAACTCCCCCTGCCGCCGCACCTCCAGCCGGTGGATGGTGCGCACCGGGCTGCGCGCCTGGCAGGCCACCGCGCGGTAGGAGGAAAAATCGTGCTCCCCCAGCAGGGGCAGCGCAGCCGCCGCCATGCGCTCGGCGTCCAGGGTACGGTAGTCGTAGCTGACCTTGCGCGACAACAGGGCCGGGCGCTGCTGGCGGTTGAGGATCACGTAGCGATAGGCCCGGCGCCGGGCCGAGAAGCGGGCGTGAAAGCCTTCCGCCACCGGCTGCGCCCAGCGCAGGGCGATATCCGGCGGCAGGTGGGAATTGCCCCCCATCACCCAGGCGTGCATGGGACGTTCGGCGGCAGTATCGAAATGGATCACCTGGCCGCTGGCGTGAACCCCCGCATCGGTGCGGCCACCGCAAATCACCTCCACCGGATGATTGGCAATACGCGACAGCGCCTGCTGCACCCGCGCCTGCAAGGTGTTGGGGTCATGGGATTGCGCCTGCCAGCCGCCGTAACGGCTGCCATCGTATTCAACGCCTGCAGCGATACGCATAGGAAAGTTACAAGTTACAAGTTACAAGTTTAAAAAGCCTTAAACGCAAAGACGCGAAGGGCGCAAAGTTCGCAAAGGGAATAACTATAAAAAAACTTTGCGTCCTTGGCGTCCTTGGCGTCCTTCGCGTCTTTGCGTTGAAAGCTTTTGCCAGTTGTTTCCCCTGAAAAACAAACGTCCCCGGCAGGAAATCCGGCCGGGGACGTTTATTGTACTGCGCCGGCGATCAGGAAAGCTGGCCGAGCAGCTCCTGCGCCTGGGCCTTCTGCTTGTCGTCGCCTTCCGCCAGCACTTCGCTGAGGATGCTGCGTGCGCTGTCCGGCTCGCCCATGTCCACATAGGCCCTGGCCAGGTCCAGCTTGGTGCCGACGGCATCGAGATCGCCCAGGTCGAGATCACCCAGGTCGCCCAGGTCGCCGAAATCCGCTTCCTCAGCGGACGCCGTCCCCAGGTCCAGCGCGGCGGGCTCGCCGGCCCCCTCGTCCATGTCCAGGTTCAGCTCGCCCAGTTCAAAATCGAGTGCGTTTTCTTCCTTCTGCTCCGCCACCGCGGGCTGGGCGGCGGCGGCTTGTTCCGCCTCCTCGCCGAAATGGAAGTCACCCAGGTCGAAGTCCAGCGACTTCTCCGCGGTCTCGGCGGCCGGCTCGGCTGCGGCGGCGGGCGCCGCCTCGGGTTCCGGCATGGCTTCCGCCGCGGCGGACTCTTCCAGGCCGCCCAGGTCGAAGTCCATGTCGGACAGCGAGGTCTCCGCTTCCCGCGCACCGTCTCTGCGCACCATGGCCGGTGCCGCTTCCGCAGCGCCCTCTTCCAGGTCGGAGAAGTCCACGCCGAGGTCGAGATTGAAGGCGGCGCCGCCGCCTTCGGAGGAAGACTCCATGTCTTCCGCCAGGGCATCCAGATCCAGGCCGATATCCAGCACGTCGCCGCCGGCACCGTGGCCGCCCAGCTCCAGACCGGCGCCCGGCTCGGGCGCGGCGCTGAACATGGGATTGTCCGGGCACAGCTCGTGGCCCATCACCAGCACCTTGCCCCACAGCGGGCCGTTGCCCTCCACCGCGTTGAATACCTCGTCGGCCAGCGGCTCGAAGGCGGCACGGTCCTTGGTGGAGTAATACACCTCCAGCAGCTTGACCTTGACGTCGTGGCGCTCGGGGTGGCTCTTCAGCGCCTCCTTGAGCAGCTCCTCGGCCTGCTGGTAGCGGCCGTAGGCCATGTAGACGTCGGCCTCGGTCAGCGGATCCACTTCGGTATCGGCGCCCTGCACGCTGTTCATGCCGCTGACGGCCAGGTCGCTGAACAGGGAACTTTCTTCCGACGGTGCACCGGAGGTGGTCTTGGAATTGAGCAGCGAGGTACCGCCCGCAGTGAGGATGCTTTCGCTGAAGCCCGGGCCACCGGAGCGGCGACGCTTCATGAACAGGCCGAGCAGCACCAGCAGGGCCACGACCACGGCAGCGGCGCCGCCGAGCATCATGGGATCGGCCAGCATTTCATCCAGGAAGCTGGGCTGCACCACCGGCGGCGGCGGTACCGGACGCACCGGCTTCGGCTTGGCGACCGGTTCCGCCGGCTTGGCCTCTTCGGCCATGGGCGCGACAGCTTCGGCAGCGGGCGCTTCGACGGCAGGGGCCGGCTGTTCCGCGGCGGCCGTTTCCGGCGCTGCGGCGGGTTCTGCGACAGGTGCCGCGGCCGGTTCCACGGCGGGAGCGGCCGGCGGCTCGGCTGCGGCCATCGGGGCGGCCGGGGTCTCGGCCGGCGCCGGAGTCTGGCCCATCTGCTGCTGCAGGGCGGCCAGGTCTGAATCCTTCAGGGACAGCAGGCGCTGCATGGAGGCCAGCTGGCCTTCCAGTTCCTGCATGCGGTTGCGCAGTTGCTCGTTTTCACGCAGCTGGGCCTCGGCACTCTCCTGCGCCAGCATCAGCTCCTGGCGCAGTTCGCCGGACGCGGCGTCGGTACCGGCGGCACTGCCCGCAGCCTTGCCCTCGCCTTCCGGCGCTACCAGCTTGAGGCGCGGTTCGGCCGGTCCGGCCACGGCACGGGCGGCCTGGGCGCTGGTGGCGGTCACCGGGCGGTCGGCGGCGCCGGTGCCGGCCTTGCCGACGTGGTCCTGCCAGGCCCGGTTCTGGGACCTGATGGCCCGTACCGCCTCGGCATGGCTCATGGCGGTGATCAGGGCCGGATCATCCACGCGCAGCACGTAACCCATCTTGAGGCGGTTGACGTTGTTGTCGTAGAAGGCCTCGGGATTGGCCTTGAGCAGCGCCATCATCATCTGCTGCGTCGTCACCGAACGGTTGGGACGCATGCGGTTGGCGATGGCCCACAGGGTTTCGTCGGCCTTCACCGGGCCGTAGGTCAGGCCGCCGGAGGCGGTGGTGACAGCGGCCGGGCGGGCGGCGGCGGGTGCCGCACCGCTGACGATGGTCGGCGCAGAGCGGGTAGCGGTGGGCGCGGCCTGGGTGGCCACGACAGGAGCCTGCACGGCCGGCGGCTCTTCCTGGCCCATGCCGGGCGGATCGATCAGCACGGTGTATTCGCGCAGCAGCCGCCCGGAGCGCCAGCTGGTTTCAACCAGGAAACTGAGGAAGGGCTCGCGGATGGGCTCGGTGGAGGTGATCTTGATGAACTGGCGATCGGCTCTCAGCTCGACGCTGAAGCGCAGGAACATCAGCGCCGCCGGGCGATCCAGGCCCACCTTGGCGAAGGTCTCGTAGGGGGCGAGGCCGACCTTGAGGGATTCGGCCTCATCGGCGGCAAGGGACAATAGTTCGATTTCAGCGTTAAACGGCTGGTTGAGGGCCGAATGCAGCCGGATGTCCCCCATCCCCAAGGCAAAGGCCGCTGACGGCAAAACGAACAATAGCGACAGCAACGTGTAGGCCAGCTTTCGCACCATCCTCACTCCCTAGTTGTCCCCCGGGACCGGCGTCCTCGTGGCGGGCTTTTAGTATTCCTGAACGGGCAGTTGAGACATGTTCCTCTCAACGAGCTTTATGTATCGGCAGTAACTTTAACTCACATATAGCCTTTTACCAAGACCTGAGCGATTTGAATACAGTTTAATGCGCCTCCCTTGCGCACATTGTCCCCCACCAGCCACATATCCAGACCATTTGAGTGGGATATGTCCTGACGGATGCGCCCGACGAACACGGCGTCCTCCCCCGAGGCCTCGGTCACCGGGCTGGGCGCCTCTTCCGAGAGGTCCACGCCTGCGGCGTTTTGTAACAGTTCGCGCGCCCGGGCCGCTGTGATCCTGTCGCGGGTTTCGATGTGCAACGCCATGGCATGGCCGTAAAACACCGGCACGCGCACCGTGGTCGGGTTCACGCCGATTGCCTCGTCACCGAGTATCTTGCGCGTCTCGCGCACCATCTTCATCTCTTCATGGGTGTAGCCGTTGTCTTCCAGCTCACCGATGTGCGGCAGGATATTGAAGGCGATTTGCCTGGAAAAAACAGGGGTTTCCAGCCCCTGCATGTTGAGCAGTGCGGCGGTCTGGCGTCCCAGTTCCTCCAGTCCTTCACGGCCGACACCGGACACCGCCTGGTAGGTGGCGACGTTGATGCGGGTGATGCCGACTGCGTCGTGTATCGGCTTGAGCGCCGTCAGCATCAGCACGGTGGAGGCATTGGGATTGGCGATGATACGCCGCTCGCGCCAGCAGGCGAGCGCCTCGGGATTGACCTCGGTCACCACCAGCGGCACGTCCGGCTCCAGGCGGAACAGGCCGCTGTCGTCGATGACCACGCAGCCGGCGGCCGTGGCCTGGGGTACCCAGGCGGCGGAAACATCGGCGTCAGAGCAGAAAAAGGCCAGCTGGGCCTGGGAAAAATCGAACCGGGCAATGTCTCCCACCCGCAGGTGGCTGCCCTTGAACTCCACCCGGCCGCCGGCCTGGTCGGCCGTGTCGAGGGGATAGAGAGTGCCGACGGGAAATCCCCGCTCGGCCAGGAGGGTCACCAGCGCCTCCCCCACCAGGGTGGAAACGCCGACCACGGCAACATCAAATACTCTGCTCATATTGACCCACAAAAGTGATTAACCACGGGGCACGCGGGGTACACCGGGATATATAACTGCGTTTCCCCGTGCTCCCCGTGTGCCCCGTGGCTCAATCTTTTACTCAGCCTTCCAGCAGGATGCGCAGCATGCGGCGCAGCGGCTCGGCGGCGCCCCACAGCAGCTGGTCGCCGACGGTGAAGGCGGAAAGATACTCCTTGCCCATGTTGAGCTTGCGCATGCGGCCCACCGGTACGGTGAGGGTGCCGGTGACGGCGGCCGGGGTCAGCTGCTCCATGGTGATCTGGCGATCATTGGGCACCACCTTCACCCAGTCGTTGTGGGCGGCGATGATGCCGTGGATCTCGTCCAACGGCACGTCCCTGGTCATCTTGATGGTCAGCGCCTGGCTGTGGCAGCGCATGGCGCCGACGCGCACGCACAGGCCGTCGATGGGGATCTGGCGGTCGGAGCGACCCAGGATCTTGTTGCACTCCACCTGCGCCTTCCACTCCTCCTTGGACTGGCCCGATTCCAGCTGCACGTCGATCCACGGGATCAGCGAGCCGGCCAGGGGCACCGGCCAGGCATCCAGCGGGTAGCGGTCGGAACGGATGAAATCGGCCACCTTGCGGTCGATCTCCAGAATGGCGGAGGCAGGGTCGTCGAGCAGGGACTTCACCTCGCCGTTGACGGCGCCCATCTGCTGGATCAGCTCGCGCATGTTGCGCGCACCGGCGCCGGAGGCCGCCTGGTAGGTCTGCGGGGCGATCCACTCCACCAGGCCCTTTTCGAACAGGCCGCCGATGGCCATCAGCATCAGGGACACGGTGCAGTTGCCGCCGACGTAGGTCTTGATGCCCTTGGCCAGGCCGTCCTTGATGACATTCTTGTTGACCGGGTCGAGGATGATGATCGCGTCATCCTTCATGCGCAGGGTGGAGGCGGCGTCAATCCAGTAGCCCTTCCAGCCGGCGGCCATCAGCTGCGGATACACCTCCTTGGTGTAGTCGCCGCCCTGGCAGGTGATGATCACGTCCATCGCCTTCAGCTCGTCGATGCTGTTGGCGTCCTTCAGCGGCGGCACGTCCTTGCCGATGTCGGGGCCCTTGCCGCCCACGTTGGACGTGGTGAAGAACACCGGATCGATGAGGTCGAAATCCTTCTCTTCGCGCATGCGCCCCATCAGCACCGAACCGACCATACCGCGCCAACCGACCAAGCCTACCCGCTTCATGTCTCGTTCCTCTTGAAATAAAACCATTTAACGCAGAGACGCAGAGGTCGCAGAGAAAAACAACACCGCCATCTTTTCTCTGCGTCTCTGCGTTGGATGTTTAATTCAATGCCGCCACCACGGCGTCGCCCATTTCGCTGCACGACACCTTCTTCGTTCCCGCCGTGTGGATGTCGGCGGTACGGATACCCTGCGCCAGTACCTTGCGCACCGCCGCCTCGATGCGTCCGGCGTTCGCTTCATCACCGAAGGTGTAGCGCAGCATCATAGCGGCCGAAAGGATGGTGGCCAAGGGATTGGCGATGTTCTTGCCGGCGATATCCGGCGCCGAGCCGTGAATCGGCTCGTACATGCCCTTGTTGTTTTCATCCAGGGAGGCCGAGGGCAGCATGCCGATGGAACCGGACAGCATGGAGGCCTGATCGGACAGAATGTCGCCGAAGATGTTGCCGGTGACGATGACGTCGAACTGCTTGGGCCACTTCACCAGCTGCATCGCCGCATTGTCCACGTACATATGGGACAATTCGACCTCGGGGTAATCCTTACTGACCTCCAACACCACCTCTTTCCACAGCTCGGAGCACTCCAGCACGTTGGCCTTCTCCACCGAGCACAGCTTTTTGCCGCGCTTCATGGCGATGTCGAAAGCCACGCGCGCCACGCGGCGCACCTCGGACTCGGAGTAGATCATGGTGTTGAAGCCGACGCGCTCGCCGTTGCGTATTTCAATACCGCGCGGCTGGCCGAAATACACGTCGCCGGTGAGCTCACGCACGATCATGATGTCCAGACCGGAGACCACTTCCGGCTTGAGCGAGGAGGACTCGGCCAGCTCCGGATACAGCAGCGCCGGACGCAGGTTGGCGAACAGGTTCAGTTCCTTGCGAATACGCAGCAAACCACGCTCGGGACGCAGCGGACGATCCAGTTTGTCGTACTGCGGACCGCCCACGGCGCCGAGCAGCACCGCATCGGCGGCGCGCGCCAGCTTGAGGGTGGCCTCGGGCAGCGGGTCGCCGGCGGTGTCATAACCGGCGCCGCCGATGGCGGCCTCTTCCATCTCGATGTTCAGCTCCGGCATCGCCTTGAGCACCTTCACCGCCTGGGCCACGATCTCCGGGCCGATACCGTCACCGGGCAATACCGCAATCTTCTTGGTCATATCGTATTCCTTGGACATTCAAAATCTAACGCAGAGGCGCAGAGACGCGGAGGACGCAGAGAAAACCCTATTTCCTCTCATTCTTCTCTGCGCCTCTGTGTCTCTGCGTTGGGTGTTTGTCACGCAAACAGCCAGGGCGCTTCCTGGCGGCGGCGCGTCTCGTAGGCCTTGATTTCGTCCACATGCTGCAGGGTCAGGCCGATGTCGTCCAGGCCGTTGAGCAGGCAGTGCTTGCGGAAGGCATCGACCTCGAACGGGATCACCTCGCCGCCCGGCGTGGTGATGGTCTGCGCCGCCAGGTCCACCGTCAACTGATAGCCTTCCGTCGCCGCCGTTTCCTTGAACAACCGTTCGACGATGGCGCCGTCCAGCTTGATGGGCAGCAGGCCGTTCTTGAAGCAGTTGTTGAAGAAGATGTCGGCGAAGCTCGGCGCGATGATGACGCGGAAGCCGTAATCCTCCAGCGCCCACGGCGCGTGCTCACGGGAGGAGCCGCAACCGAAGTTGTCGCGTGCCAGCAGAATCTTCGCCCCCTGGTAGCGCGGCTGGTTGAGCACGAAATCCGGGTTGAGCGGGCGCCCGGAGTTGTCCATGCCCGGCTCGCCGTGGTCGAGATAACGCCATTCGTCGAACAGGTTGGGGCCGAAGCCGCTGCGCTTGATCGACTTGAGGAACTGCTTGGGGATGATGGCGTCGGTGTCCACGTTGGGACGATCCATCGGCGCCACGATGCCGGTCACCTTGTTCAATTTTTCCATATTAAAACCTCTTCAACGCAGAGACGCAGAGGCGCAGAGGACGCAGAGAAAATCCCATTCAGTTCTGTTTCTCTGCGCCTCTGCGCCTCTGCGTTGGGTTGCATACTCAAAATTCCCGCACGTCGACGAAATGACCGGCAATCGCTGCCGCGGCCGCCATGGCCGGGCTGACCAGGTGGGTGCGCCCGCCCTGCCCTTGCCGCCCTTCAAAATTACGGTTGGAGGTGGAGGCACAGCGCTCGCCGGGCTCCAGGCGGTCGGCATTCATCGCGAGACACATGGAGCAGCCCGGCTCGCGCCATTCGAAACCGGCGCCGATGAACACCTTGTCCAGGCCCTCCGCCTCGGCCTGCTGCTTGACCAGGCCGGAGCCCGGCACGATCAGCACCTGCTTGACGTTGGCGGCCTTCCTGCGCCCCTTGATCACCGCCGCGGCGGCGCGGAAGTCCTCGATGCGCGCGTTGGTGCAGGAGCCGATGAACACCACGTCCACCGGAATGGCGGTGATCGGCGTGTTGGCTTCCAGGCCCATGTACTTGAGGGCGGCGCGCATGCCGGTGGCCTTCACCGCATCCGGCTCCTGCGCCGGATCCGGCACCTTGCCGTCCACCGCCACCACCATCTCGGGCGAGGTGCCCCAGGTGACCATGGGTTTGATCTTGCCTGCGTCGAGCCGGACGATGCGGTCGAAATCGGCGTCGAAGTCCGAGTGCAGGTTGAACCAGGAGGCCACCGCCTGATCCCACAGGTCGCCCTTGGGGGCATAGGGCTTGCCGTACAGATAGTCGATGGTGGTTTCGTCCACCGCCACCATGCCGGCACGGGCGCCGGCCTCGATGGCCATGTTGCACACCGTCATGCGCCCTTCCATGGACAGGGCGCGGATCGCCTCGCCGCCGAACTCGATGGCGTAGCCGGTGCCGCCGGCGGTGCCGATCTCGCCGATGATGGCCAGCACGATGTCCTTGGCGGTGACGCCGGGGCCGACGTGGCCGTCCACCGACACCAGCATGTTCTTCGACTTCTTCTGCACCAGGCACTGGGTGGCGAGCACATGCTCCACCTCGGAGGTACCGATGCCGTGGGCCAGGGCGCCGAAGGCGCCGTGGGTCGATGTATGGGAGTCGCCGCACACCACGGTCATGCCGGGCAGGGTGCCGCCCTCCTCCGGACCGACCACGTGGACGATGCCCTGGCGCACGTCACCCATGGGGAAATAGGTCAGGCCGAACTCGCGCACGTTGGCGTCCAGGGTCTCCACCTGGGTGCGGGCAATGGGGTCGGTAATCCCCTTGCTGCGGTCGTCGGTGGGCACGTTGTGATCGGGCGTGGCCAGCACGGTGTCTTTGCGCCACGGCTGGCGCCCGGCCAGACGCAGCCCTTCGAAGGCCTGCGGCGAGGTAACTTCATGCACCAGGTGGCGATCGATATACAGCAGGCAGGTGCCGTCGTCGTCACAGCGCACCACGTGGGCATCCCACAATTTGTCGTACAGCGTCTTTCCGGCCATTACCTACTCCTCTTGCAATGGGGCCATCCTAGCCCCGCATCATCCATGACACAAATTCATTAATTTCATATACTGAATTCCCATATGGAATACTCAAAACCTAACGCATCGGCGCAGAGACGCCGAGGGCGCAGAGAACGAACAATCAACTCATGTTTTCTCTGCGCCTCTGCGCCTCTGCGTTAAAGTCTTTCAAAATGGACATCAGCGCCCTGCAAGCCTTTCTCGCCGTCGCCGAGACCGCCTCCTTCTCCCAGGCGGCGGAGCGGCTGTTCCTGACCCAGCCGGCGGTGAGCAAGCGCATCGCCGCGCTGGAGGCGGAGCTGGGCACGGCGTTGTTCGACCGCGTCGGCCGCCAGGTGGGGCTGACCGAGGCAGGCCGCGCCCTGCTGCCGCGGGCGCGGCGCATCGTCGACGAACTGGAAGACAGCCGCCGCGCCATCGCCAACCTGTCCGGGAAGATAGAGGGCCGTCTGTCCTTCGGCACCAGCCATCACATCGGCCTGCACCGCCTGCCGCCGGTATTGCGCGCCTATCACCAGCGCTACCCGCAGGTGGCCCTGGACATCCAGTTCATGGATTCGGAACAGGCCTGCCAGGCGGTGCTGCGCGGCGAACTGGAGCTGGGTGTGGTGACCCTGCCCACGGTCACGCCGCCGAGCCTGGAGACGCAGGTGGTCTGGCACGACAGCCTCGCCGTGGTCGTTGCCGCCGGCCACGACCTGGCCGGCAAGGCGCGGCCCACCCTGCGCGACCTCGCGCAGTGGCCCGCCATCATGCCGGCGCACGGCACCTATACCCGCGAAATTGTCGAGGCCGCCTTCCGCCGCGAAGGACTTGCGCCGCAGGTCAGCATGTCGACCAATTACCTGGAGACCATCAAGATGCTGGTGGCGGTGGGCCTGGGCTGGAGCGTACTGCCGCGCACCATGCTCGACGCGCAATTGGCGGCACTGGAACTCCCCGCGCTCAAGCTTGAACGCCAGCTGGGCCTGGTCACCCATACCGGCCGCAGCCTGTCCAATGCCGCCCGGGCCTTGCAGCAGCTGCTGTTGGAGGAACCGCCGCCATGACCCTGCTGGGAGACTGGCACGCCGATCCGCTGGACATGGAGGCGGCCCGTACGCTGCTGGCCGCGGCGCAGCAGCGGCGACGCCGCGGCACGCGCCAACGCCGCTGCCGCACCTGCCAGTTGCAGGAGATGATTGCCCGTTACTGGCTGGGTGAGGATATCGCCATGCTGTACCGGGACGCCGCGCCGTTGCTGCAGGGCAGCGCCCACGGCCGTGCCCTGCTGGAACTGGTCGTGGGGCAATTGTTGCAGAGCCGCCGCCGACGCGGTGCGCAGCAGCACCTGGAACGCGGCTTTCATCTGGGCAGCCGCCTGTTCACCCCCGCCGACTACCTGGCCGTGCTCAACCGCCACCAGCTGCTGGCGCGCCTGCCGCCGGGCGATGCGCCCCAGCCGGCGGCGACGCTGGCGCAGCTGCTCGTCACGGCCCGGGTCATTGAACGACTGGAAGGGCGCGCGCGGCGGCCACACGGAAAGCACGATCCGACGGATTTGTACGGCTAGGAAGTTACAAGTTACAAGTTACAAGTTACAAGTTACAAGTTACAAGTTACAAGTTACAAGTTACAAGTTACAAGTTACAAGTAAGACCCAGTCTATTCTTGTCTTGTAACTTGCTACTTGTTGCTTGCCGCTATTCTTTTAACCACCGCCAGCCGATGACGAAGGCCAGCGCGCTCAGGCCGGCCGCAATGACGAAGGCCGCCTCCGCCCCCAGCGATTCCCACACCGCACCGCTGTAGTAACTGCCCAGGGCGCCGCCGGCACCGAAGGACAGCGAGGCGTACAGTGCCTGGCCGCGCCCTTGCAGGCGGCCGGGAAAAAATTTGTGGAACAGCGCTATGGCCGTGGCGTGGTAGACGCCGAAGCTGGCGGCGTGCAGTGTCTGCGCCGCAAGCACGATGGGCAGCGACTGCGGGTAGTGTCCGATGAGCAGCCAGCGCAAGGTCGTCAACACCATGCTCGTCAGCAGCAGGCTGCGCAGGCCGTAGCCGGCCACCAGGCGCGGCATCAGCAGGAATATCCCCACCTCCGCCACCACCCCCAGGGCCCACAGTTGGCCGATGGCGCTGCGCGTATAGCCGTGGCCCTCCATGTACAGGGTGTAGAAGGTGTAATAGGGGCCGTGGCTCGCCTGCATCAGGAAACACACCGCCAGCAGCGCCAGCACCTGGGGTTTCAGCAACACCCGGCGCAGCGACTCGACCGGGGGCGGGTGCGGCGTACCGTCCTGGCGCGGCGCCAGCAGGCTGGCCAGCAATATGCCCACGAACAGCGCCAGCATCACCCCCGGCACGATCCCGGCATCGAAGCGATCGAGCAGCGGCCCCATGCCGGCCACCGTGGCGATGAAGCCGATGGACCCCCACAGGCGGATGGAACTGTAGCGATGCTGCTGCTCGCCCAGGTGGCTGAGGGTGTTGGCCTCGAACTGCGGCAGCACCGCATTCCAGAAGAAGCTGAACAGCACCATCACCAGCGCCGTAGGCCAGTAGCCGTCGACGAAAAAGATGGCGCCGAAGGTGACCAGGGCCAGCAAGGCGCCGGCGCGCACCACGCCCAGGCGCAGCCCGGTGTGATCGGCGATCCAGCCCCAGATGTTGGGCGAGACGATCTTGGTGGCCATGAGCAGCGCCATCAGCTCGCCGATTTGCGCCGCGCCGAAGCCCTGGTGCTTGAGATACAGGCTCCAGTAGGGCACCAGCACGCCGAGGCTGGCGAAGTGGAAGAGATAGAAGGTGGAGAGGCGCCAGTACATCAAATCAGTCTCAAGTTACAAGTTGCAAGTGACAAGTTGAAAACAAGAACAGCCTTTTCTTGTCACTTGTAACTTGTCACTTGCAACTTTCTTATACTTCGCTCCACATGCGCACCAGGTTGATGTAGGCATGGTCGACCGCATCGGTCTCCGGCGCGCCGGCGTTGTCGGCCAGCAGCTTGTTGCGGGCGCCCGCCAGTTCGAACAGGATTTCGCGCTGGGCCGGGTCGCGCACCATGCTCTGGATCCAGCCGATGGAGACCAGGCGCACGCCGCGGCTCACCTCGGCCACCTGGTGCAGGGTACCGGAAGGATAGATCACCGCATCGCCCGCCTTGAGCTTGACCTGCTTCTCGCCGAACGAAGTGCGCACCACCAGCTCGCCGCCGTCGTATTCCTCCGGCTCGCTGAGAAACAGGGTGAAGGATACGTCGGTACGGTAATGCGGCCCCTGCCCCATCACCGGGTCATCCACATGCCAGCCATAGGTCATGCCCGGCGTGTAGCGGGCAAAGATCGGCGTACCCAACTTGAGCGGCAACGCCGCAGTGCGGAAGGTTTCGCTGCGGTACAGTGCAGTAACCACGATCTGCGCCAACGCATCGCGTTGCGGCTGCTCGCGATCCAGCTCGGTGTTGTGCTTGACCCGCTCCGCCGCGCGGCCCGCGGAGAGCTTGCCGTCGACAAAGGCCGACTGGTCCAGCACGCGGCGCATGGCCTCCAGTTCGTTGGGCAGCAGGACATCAGGAATGTGCAGCAGCATGGAAACCTCTGAAACATAAAATCCGCCGCGGAGACGCAGAGAAAACTCAGGTCAACACCCTCTGCGTCTCCGCGTCTCTGCGACAGGTTGTTTGACTATACGGCGCTGGCCGGGATGATCGGCGTGGCCGAGTGCACTTCGCCGTTCTGGCCGCGCTGGCGCAGGAGATGGTCCATCAGCACGATGGCCATCATCGCCTCGGCAATGGGCGTGGCGCGGATGCCGACGCAGGGATCGTGGCGGCCGGTGGTCACCACCTCCACCGGCTCGCCCGCCAGGTCCACGCTGCGGCCGGGGATGCGCAGGCTCGAGGTGGGTTTGAGGGCGATGGAGGCGATGATGTCCTGGCCGCTGGAAATGCCGCCGAGAATGCCGCCGGCATGGTTGGACAGAAAACCCTGCGGCGTCATTTCGTCGCGGTGCTCGGTGCCCTTCTGCTCCACGCAGGCGAAGCCGGCGCCGATTTCCACGCCCTTCACCGCGTTGATGGACATCAGGGCATGGGCCAGATCGGCATCGAGGCGATCGAAGATCGGCTCGCCCAGTCCCGGCGGCACGCCGGTGGCGACGACGTTGATGCGCGCGCCGACGGAGTTGCCTTCCTTGCGCAGGGCGTCCATGTACTCCTCCAGCTGCGCCACCTTGGACGCATCGGGGAAGAAGAAGGCGTTCTGCTCCACGGCGTCCCAGTCGAACTGCTCCGCCGTGATGGGACCGAGCTGCATCATATAGCCGCGGATCTCGATGCCCTTGCGATGCAGGTATTTCTTGGCGATGGCGCCGGCGGCGACGCGCATCGCCGTTTCGCGCGCCGAGGAGCGCCCGCCGCCGCGATAGTCGCGGAAGCCGTATTTCTGCTGATAGGTGTAATCGGCGTGGCCGGGACGGAACTGCCGGGCGATGTCCGAGTAGTCCTTGGAGCGCTGGTCGGTGTTCTCGATGAGCAGGCCGATGGGCGTGCCGGTGGTGCGGCCCTCGAACACGCCGGAGAGGATGCGCACGGCATCGTCTTCGCGCCGCTGGGTGGTATGGCGCGAGGTGCCGGGCTTGCGCCGGTCGAGGTCGCGCTGCAGATCCGCCTCCGACAGTTCCAGGCCCGGGGGACACCCGTCGACGATGGCGCCCAGCGCCGCGCCGTGGCTTTCGCCGAAGGTGGTGACGGTAAACAGTTTGCCGATGGTATTGCCTGACATAGTGGCGCCTATTGTAACGGACAACGAAGAAATCGTCCCCGTGTTTCAGAATCCCAGATAGAGTCCGATGCCGTAGTAACTGATGTAGTCGGCGTAGAACTGGCCGTGGGGCGCGTGGCCGCGGTAGCCCTCCAGCATCAGCCGCACCCGGCGCTGGCCGGGCTGGAAGGCGCCGAACTCCAGTCCCGCCTTGACGCTGACGTCCGGGCTCCAGTCATGTTCCTCCCAGGCCTTCACGTCGACGCCGCCGACCCAGTGGCCGGCGCCCCACACCGGCCGTGTGGTGCGCAATTCGACGCCGCCATGGAAACCGGCCGCCTTGAGATCGCCGGGCTCGCGGTGAAACAGGTATTCGCCGCCCAGATAGCCGCGCCACATCCCGCGCTGCTCCGACAGCAGCAGTTCCACCGACTCGAAACTGAGGTTGACCCGCTCCGGCGCCGTGCGCAACAGGAACTCGTCGCCGAGATGCGAGCTCTGGTGGTACACCCGTAGCCGTGCCGAGGTGCTGCCGTTACGCCAGGAGATGGGTACGCCGATGGTGTAATCGGCGTTGATCAGGTCGGCGGAAGGGGCATCGAGATTGAACTGGGCGAACAGGGCGCCGGCAATGCCGATTTGCAGGCCGTCGCCGGGCTGCTGCCCGGGCTGGCGGTAGAAACCGAAGGTCTCGCCATAACCCACCGCCGCCACGTGGGCGCCGGCGATGGGCGTATGGTAATAGCGGTAGCTGGTGAAGAACTGCGGCTGCTTGGGATCGGCCAGCAGGGGCAGGAACAGATCACCGGTAGGAAACGGCACCGAACCCGGCGCCAGGCCCAGAAAGCTGTATACCGGCGCCACCGCCTCGTCGACCGCGGTAGCAGCGGCGACGGTCCCGATGACCACATTCAGCCCCTTGAGGTGATCCAGCGTCGGCAACCGCTGCTCCAGCGTCGCGCGGCGTTCCGGATCGTCTTCCGGCAGGGTGACGGTGGCGATGCCGCCTTTCACCTCCAGCCGATAGCTGCCGCGCAGCCAGCCCAGATCCCGCTCCAGGAAATAGTCCAGCTGGCCGGCCAGGTAGGCGTCCTGCGCGGGATCGGCCGCCGCGGCCATGCCTGCCGGCAGCAGGAGAACGGCGCACAGCAGCGACACGAACAGGCGTTCAGAAACCAAAGTAGACACCGGCACCGATGGATTGCACCTTGTCGTCATAAAAGACGCCGCGGTTCTGGTGTCCGGTATACAGCTCGAGCAGAAGCTGCAGGTGCTGCTGCTGCCGCCGGCTGCCGCCGAGGGACAGGCCCGCCTTGAGGCTGTAATCCGGGGCATAGCCGTACTCGCCCCACGACTTCACGTCGAGCCCACCGATCCAGCGCCCCAGGCCGCCGAACAGGGTGCGGTCGCCGTAGTATTCCGCGCCGACGTGCAGCCCCCAGGGCTCGAAGGACGGATAGTGGCGCAGTATCACCTCGGGGCCGAAGTAGAGCCGCCATTCCGGCTGATCGTAGCCGACGATGAAATCGATGGATTCGTAACTGGCCTTGCTGCGCGGCGGCGTCTGATTCTGGTAGAGATAGTCCTCGCCCAGGTGCGAGCTGTTGTGATACAGGCGTGCCCGCCACGACCAGGTGCCCTGCCGCCAGCTCAGCGGAACGGCGACGGTGAAGTCGCCGTCGATGAGATCGTTGCGGCCGTCGTCCAGGACGAAACGGGCCACGCCGCCGCCGTTCACGTCCAGTTGCATGCCGTCGGTGGAGCATCCCCCCACCCTGCGCCAGAGGGGAAAGGTCTCGCCGGCGCCGATGACGCCGGTATTCACCGTTTCTCCGTCCTTGCGGTAACTGCGGTAGCTGAGAAAGAAGTGCGGCTCGATGGGATCGGCGATCAGCGGCTGAAAGACATGGCCGCGCGGCAGCAGCAGCGTGCCGCCCGGCGGAACATCCTCCAGGGCGTCCTCCAGCGACGGGGGACAATAGGCCGCGGCGGTGGCGTTCAGTGCGAAGCTCCACAGCGCCAACGTCGCAACCAGCGTAAGCGGGATGTTACGCATACCCATCTCCTTGTTGCGCCCGCCGTCCTCCGGCGCGTCTAGATGACTTTGGAGAAACGCTGGTTGGCCTTTTCCCGCAGGTAGCGATCGAAGGTCATGCAGATGTTGCGGATCAGCAGCTTGCCCACCGGATGCACCTGAATTCCGCCGGCGCTGACGCTGAGCAGCCCGTCGCCCTGCATGGCCTCCAGTTCCTTCAGTTCGGTGGCGAAGTAGCTGTCGAAGTCGATGCCGAACTGCGCGCTCACTTTCGCCTTGTCGAGATGGAAATGGCAGATCAGTTCGGTGATCACCGCGCGGCGCAACACGTCGTCGTCGTTCAGGTCCACGCCGCGGAACACCGGCAACCGGCCGCCGTCGATGGCCGCGTAATACTCCTCCAGTTCCTTCATGTTCTGCGCATAACAGCGGCCCACCTGGCCGATGGAGGTGCTGCCCAGGCCCACCAGATCGCAGTCGGCATGGGTGGAGTAGCCCTGGAAGTTGCGGTACAGGGTGCCGCTGCGCTGCGCCACCGCCAGCTCGTCGCCGGGTTTGGCGAAGTGATCCATGCCGATGTAGACGTAACCGGCGGCGGTGAGCTTCTCGATGGTCATCTGCAGGATGTTGAGCTTTTCCTGCGGCGCCGGCAGTTCCTCGACATTGATGCGCCGCTGCGGTTTGAACAGCTCGGGCAGGTGGGCATAGTTGAACACCGACAGGCGATCGGGGGAAATCTCCAGCACCTTGTCCAGGGTGGCGGAAAAGCTGACCACGCTCTGGAACGGCAGGCCGTAGATCAGGTCGATGCTGAGCGACTTGAAGCCTTCACGCCGCGCCGCGCCCAGCGCCGCCATGGTCTCCGCTTCGGATTGCAGACGGTTGACCGCTTTCTGCACCCGCGGGTCGAAGTCCTGCACCCCGAGACTCATGCGGTTGAAACCCAGCTTGCGCAGCAGGGCGATGGTGTCCACCTTCACCTCGCGCGGATCGATCTCGATGGAATATTCGCCGCTGTCGTCGTCGCGCAGGTTGAAGCACTGCCGCGTCTTGTCCATCAGCGCCGTCATCTCGCCGTGGCTGATGAAGGTGGGGGTGCCGCCGCCCCAGTGCAGCTGATCGACGGTGCGGTTGCGGTCGAACAGCGCGCCCTGCAATTCCAGCTCGCGGTGCAGCCGCTCAAGGTAGGGCGCGGCGCGGGTGCGGTCCTTGGTGACCACCTTGTTGCAGCCGCAATAGAAGCAGACGGTGTCGCAGAACGGGATGTGGAAATACAGCGACAGCGGATTGCCGCGCTGGTTGCTTTCCTCGGCATAACGGTGGTAATCATCGGCACCGAAGCCGCCATGGAACTGTACCGCCGTCGGATAGGAGGTGTAGCGCGGCCCGGATTTGTCGTAACGCTTGATCAGTTCCGGGTCGAAGACGATCTGCTGATTGGTGCTGCCGTGCTGCTCACTCATGCCACTACCTCCCCACCGTTGCCGGCGGTGCTTATTCGCTTTCGGTGTCGAGACCTTCTTTATGGGTCTTGTTAATCATAGCCAGCAGATCCGCGAAAGGGATACGGCTGCGGAAGCGGTTGACCATGTCCATGAACGGCAGGTCGGCCTTGCCGAATTCGTAGCTGCCGTCGGCCATGGAGACACGCAGCGCCTTCAGCATCTGTTCCATGGTGTTGAGGTAGGGCGGCACGGCGCCCATCTCTTCCGCGTCGTATTCGTAGCTGGAACGCAGCTCGTCCACCTCGATGAGCGCGTTGTCCACCATCTTTACATATTGCTCTGCCGTCTTCGGCCGCAAACTCAATGCCATTTACAAGCTCCTTGAACACAATCTGCCGCAGAGACGCGGAGGCGCAGAGGATGTTGTATGAAACCCATACTCCGCGGCTCTGCGCCTCTGCGGCGGGTTTACTAACGAACCAGGCGGAACAGGCTGCGGTATTCGCGTACCTGCTCCGCCGTCAGCAGGAACACGCCGTGGCCGCCGCGCTCGAATTCCAGCCAGGTGAAGGGCACCTCGGGCAGGCGTTCGGCCAGGGCGTGCCAGCTGTTGCCCACTTCGACGATGAGGATGCCGTCGCGGGTCAGGTGCAGCGAGGCTTCCTGCAGGATGCGCAGGGCCAGGTCGAGGCCGTCGCTGCCCGCCTCCAGGGCCATACGCGGCTCGTGCAGGAATTCCGGCGGCAACGCCGCCATGTCCTCGGCATCGACGTAGGGGGGATTGCTTACGATGATGTCGTACTTGCGGCCGGCAAGGTTCTGGAACAGATCGGACTGGATGGGGTGCACCCTCCCCTCCATGCCATGCTTCTGCACGTTGAGCGTGACCACCTCCAGCGCCGCTTCGGAGATGTCCACCGCATCCACTTCCACATGGGGCAGGTATTCCGCGCAGGCGATGGCGATACAGCCGCCGCCGGTACACAGATCGAGCACGCGCTCCACCCGGTTGGGGTCGATCCACGGCTCGAAACCGTTTTCGATCAGCTCGGCGATGGGCGAACGCGGGATCAGCACGCGCTCGTCCACATGAAAGGTAAGGCCGGCAAACCATGCCTCGTGGGTCAGATAGGGTGCCGGCAGGCGCACCTTGACGCGCCGTTCCAGGATGTCCAGCACCGCCTCCTTCTCCGCGGCGGTGAGGCGCGTGTCCAGGTAGGGCTCGGCGATGTCCGGCGGCAGGCGCAGGGTGTGCAGCACCAGATAGGCCGCCTCGTCCAACGCGTTGTCGGTGCCGTGGCCGAAATGCAGTCCCGCCTCGGCGAAGCGGCTCATCCCCCAACGGATGAAATCACGTACGGTGCGCAACTGTTCCAGGGCGTCGCTGGTATCCATGATTCAGTCCTGCGGTTTCTTGGCGTGTTTGGGGCGGAAGGCGGCAATCACCTCCGGCCGGGTTTCGAGATAGGGGCCTTCGATCAGATCGATGCAGTAAGGCACGGCGGGAAACACCGCCTCGAGGCAATCCTTGATGGCCGACGGCTTGCCCGGCAGGTTGATGAGCAGCGAGCGGCCGCGGGTGCCGGCGATCTGGCGCGACAGGATGGCGGTGGGGACGAACTTCAGCGATACGGCGCGCATCTGTTCGCCGAAACCATCGAGGATCTTGTCGCACACCGCCGCCGTGGCCTCGGGGGTGATGTCGCGCGGCGCCGGTCCGGTGCCCCCGGTGGTTACCACCAGGCAGCAGCCCTCTTCGTCGCACAATTCGCGCAGCACCGCCTCCACCTGATCCTGCTCGTCGGGCACCAGCCGCGCCACGGCCTCCCACGGCGTGGCCAGGGCCTGCTCCAGCCAGTCGCGCATGGCGGGGCCGCCCAGATCCTCGTACTCGCCGCGGCTGGCGCGGTCGGAAACGGTGACGATGCCTATACGTACTTTCTGCATGATGACGGGGACAGGTGGGTCGGGCCGGGTATTGTAACCGCATCCACGCCAAATAAGCGCCGGGCGGCAGGATCAGAAATCGTAGACCAGGGTGACGGCACTCATGCTGTCGGTATGCTCGACCCCGGCGGGGACCTCGCTGTTGTGTTTCACGGTCAGGGACAGCTTCATGGCGAAGCGGCTGTTGATCTTCACCCGCAACGCCGCCACGGACTCGGTATAGGTATTGCTCTCGCCGCTCTCCACCAGGAGCTCTTCGCTGAACCGCGCGGTGGCGCTGACGTCCCAGCCCAGCCTGGCGGCACCGCGCACGATGCCCTCGTCCCGCGCCCTGCCGCCGGTCTCGCGGCTGTGGCGGCCACCGGCGCCGATTTCCAGGTCCAGGGTCACGCTGTCGCGATTCACCAGGCGGTGGCCGTAGCCGACCGTCTCGGACATCTGGTAGTCGTAACCGCTGAAGCGGTCGTCCTCGTAGCGCACCGTGGCAAATACATAGTCGGTGGGGGTGTAGCGGTAATCGCTCTTGCCGCTGGCCAGATAGCGCTCGGCCGTCACGGTATCGCCGTCGGAGGTGCGCAGGCCTTCCAGCCGTCCTTCATGGCGCCAGGGACCGCTCAGGTAATGCAGTTTGGCCTTGGCGTTGACGCTGCGGGTGTTGGTGTTGCCGCTGGTGGTGACCATGCCCAGCTCGGCCTCGCCACCCAGGCCCTCGGCCTCCTCCGCCGCCGGCGCGGCAGTCGCAAACCAGAACACTGCCAGCGCCGCCCAGGGCGCCCATTTCACTGTTGAATATCCCATCGCCGGACAGGCTACCGGCCACAGTCCGTCAATTCAACCCGCGGACGGCAGGGGAAAACGGGCTTTGTCCACATGGATTACCCGTGATCTATCCGGTGCTGTGGGCGTAATCGCGCAGCCGCACCGGCAGGCGCCGGCCGCCCCAGTGGCCTGGCTCGGCCTCGAACACCCCGGCGCAGGCGCTGCCACAAAACTTGCACGCTCCGGCGGCGTTCAGGTTCCAGTCGGACAGCACGTAGCCGTCACGGCCGATGAGCTTCCTGCCGCAGGAATGGCACCAGGTGCTCTGCCCGCGCGGGTCGTGCACATTGCCGGTGTAGGCATAGCGCACGCCGTTGTCCATGGCGATGCGGCGCGCCTGCATCAGGGTCGCCGGTGGTGTCGGCGGCGTATCCAGCATCTTCCAGTCGGGATGGAAGGCGGTGAAGTGCATGGGCACGTCCGGCCCCAGTTCCTTGACCACCCACTTGGTCATGGCATCGAGTTCCGCGTCGGAGTCGTTCATGCCGGGGATGAGCAGCGTGGTCAGCTCCAGCCACACCCTGGTCTCGTGCTTCAGATACGCCAGGGTGTCGAGCACCGGCTGCAGATGGCCGCCGGTGACCTTGTGGTAGAAGTCGTCGGTGAAGGCCTTCAGGTCGACGTTGGCCGCGTCCATGTAGTCGTAGAACTCGCGCCGCGGCTCGGAGCAGACGTAACCGGAGGTGACCGCCACCGACTTGATGCCGTGGCTGCGGCATTCCCTCGCCACGTCGATGGCGTATTCGTGAAAGATGATGGGGTCATTGTAGGTGTAGGCCACGCTGCGGCAGCCCAGATCGGCGGCGGCGCGGGCGATCACCTCGGGCGTGGCCTGATCCAGCAGGGTGTCCAGTTCGCGTGACTTGCTGATGTCCCAGTTCTGGCAGAACTTGCAGGCCAGGTTGCAGCCCGCCGTGCCGAAGGACAGCACCGGGGTGCCGGGCAGGAAATGGTTGAGCGGCTTCTTCTCGATGGGGTCGACGCAAAAGCCGCTGGAGCGGCCCCAGGTGGCGAGCACGATCCTGCCGCCCAGATTGCCGCGCACGAAACACAGGCCGCGCTGGCCCTCCTTCAGCTTGCAGTAGCGCGGACACAGATCGCACTGCACGCGGCCGTCGTCCAGCGCATGCCAGTACTGGGTGTCGACGATGCTGGACGGGTCCACATCGTCAAAGTTGGCTGTTTCCATGGCTGTTCTCCGCCGTGAACCCGCGCCGCCGGGGCGCTATAGTCTGCATATGAATCCGCGATGTGATTAAGGATAGAAGACCGGGAGCCCATCATGCCGAAGATCCGCCAGCCCGCCGTCGCCGGCCTGTTCTACCCGGCCGACGCCATTCAGTTGCGCCGCATGGTGCAGGGCTTTCTGCGCGAGGCGCACGGTGGCGAAGGCACCGCGCCCAAGGCCATCATCGCCCCCCATGCCGGTTACATCTATTCCGGCCCGGTGGCCGCCGCCGCCTATGCCCGCCTCGCCCCCTTGCGCGGCGTGGTGACGCGGGTGGTGCTGCTCGGCCCGTCGCACCGCGTCGGCTTTCTCGGCCTGGCCAGCAGCAGCGCCGATTTTTTCCGTACTCCGCTGGGCGACATTCCCCTCGATCGCGGCGCCATCGCCGGCCTGGACGGCCTGCCCCAGATACACGCCCTCGACGAGGCCCACGCCATGGAACACAGCCTGGAGGTACACCTGCCCTTTCTGCAGGAGGTGCTGGGCGATTTCAACCTGGTGCCGTTGGTGGTGGGCGACGCCGCGCCGCGGGAGGTGGAAGAGGTCTTGGAACACCTGTGGGGCGGGCCGGAGACGCTGATCGTCATCAGTTCCGATCTGTCGCACTACCACGACTACGCCACCGCCCAATCCCTGGACCACGCCACCGCCCAGGCCATCGAACAGTTGCGTTACCAGGACCTGCACAGCGAGGGCGCCTGCGGCCGCAACCCGGTACGCGGCCTGTTGCTGGCAGCGCAGCACTTCGGTCTCAAGGCCGATACCGTGGACCTGCGCAATTCCGGCGACACCGCCGGCCCACGCGACTCCGTGGTCGGCTACGGCGCCTGGCTGTTTCAATGACCCTGAAAACGGCAATGGAGTCCGCCAATAAACGCGAATGGACGCAAATGAGGCAACAATTCAAGGCCATGAGCAGCCGCACCGTTTCACCACGGGTGAGCAGTGCAACCCTTTGTGACACTATGAACATTTGCGTCTATTTGCGTTCATTCGCGGACTGATGAGGTTTTCAGGATGATCAGTGAGAAAGCCCGCCGCCTGCTGCTCGACGTGGCCGCCGAGTCCATCCGCCACGGCCTTGACCACGGCCGCCCCCTCACCGTATGTGCCGCCGACTATCCGGAGGAGTTGCGCGTGCCGCGCGCCACCTTCGTCACCCTGCATCGCCACGGTGAACTGCGCGGCTGCATCGGCATGCTGGAAGCGGTGCGCCCGCTGGTGGAAGACGTCGCCCACAATAGCTATGCCGCCGCCTTCGAAGACCCGCGCTTTGCGCCGCTCGCGGCATGGGAACTGGAAGGGCTGGATCTGCATATCTCGGTACTGAGCCCGCCGGAGTGCATGACCTGCGCCTCGGAAGCGGATCTGCTGCAACAACTGCGCCCCGGCATCGACGGCCTGATCCTGCGCGACAGCCACTGCCGCGGCACCTTTCTCCCCAGCGTGTGGGAATCGCTGAGCGATCCCTGCGACTTCCTGCGCCACCTCAAGCGCAAGGCCGGCCTGCCCGCCGACTGGTGGTCGGACACCCTGACGGTGGAGCGTTACACCACGGAAAGCTTTGGGAGCCCCATTCGGGAGCAGGAGTGACGCCCTGGCTTGTCCATTTGTACCATCAATGATACGCTTGACCGCACGATTATCAGCATTAAACACCTGAGTGCAAAGGGTGCCGCCATGAACACGATCACAGCCAATGAACTGAAAACCAAAGGAATAGCCTCTATCGACACGGCACTGAAGGCACAGGAGGAAGCCATCATTTCTGTCCGCGGCAAGGGCCGCTACGTGGTCATGGACATGGAAACCTACAACCGCCTCCGTGTCTGCGAACTGGAGGCAGCCCTGTATCAGGCACGCCGCGAAATCGCCGAAGGCCAGGGAACCGAGGAAAGCGTCGACGCACACATAGCTCGCGTGCAAAATCTGGAACCATGAACTACCGGATTACCTACACACCGGGCTACAACCGGCGCGCCGCGCGCTTCCTGAAGAAACACCCCGATCTGCTGCCGCAGTACGAAAAAACCCTGAAACTGCTCGAACTCGACCCCTTCCACCCCTCCCTGCGCCTGCATCGTCTGCAAGGCCGACTGGAACAACTCCACTCCATCTCGATCAACATCAGCTATCGCATTACGCTGGAATTCATTCTGGAGGAAAAGCACATCATTCCTGTCAACGTCGGAAGCCATGACGACGTGTATCGGGAATGATTTGGCCAGGGCAGCGGCTGCTGTTTGAGACGCCCCCACCAGACCGGCGCCTGCAATAACTGAACGGACGAGTCTGCGTAAGCTCCTCGACACGTGATAAATCCTTTACAACCAGCGTAACCTCGTGTCCTCGTCCCAGCAATTCTTCCACAACGGGCGCAAACCGCCCCAGATGACCAAGGTCCTCACCCAATTCCCACACACACAGGATTTTGCTCATAAGATATAGCGACGACTTAGTGAAGGAACCAAGCAACAAAGCGATTTATAAAGACTGCACGAGCCAAGAACGGAAATTTCAGCACCGACACTGAAACATGCGCCACTCACATCAGAGTCATCCCTGTCATGGCTCCCTGACCTGCTCGTCATGGGGAAGATCTCTGAACAGGTTCCGGTAGGTATCGAATTCAAGGTTGCGATCGTTTGGGGTTGGGTTGAAGTAATAATCGAACGCAACACCGGCGACGCCCCCCTTCTTGGTTTTGAAAAAGAAACGAATATCCCGGTATACCTTCGCATAGTTAGCCTCGACCAACGCGCCATCCTTATCTGCGGAAGCCCTTAACCTAAGGACGTAATGTTTTCTTGGTGAAGGTCGGTGTTTCTCATCAACATCCCCCGACATTGATAAGCCCCACCACTGTTCACCGTTAGTATATCCATCCAAGGGAGCTTGGTGAGGAACGAGTAACTTACTCGCTTTGTCCACCTTATCTGATATATCCAAGATTCCATCCAAAGCGCTCGAGAACCTCATACGTAACTCGCCTTTAGCGTCCCAAAAACTATTGGCATACCCCTCATACCGGAATTGAACATCTGCCCGAAACCCCTGCCCATGCGGAGCCACCCAATCCGCCTTCTCCAAATCGAACCCAACCCATTGCTCCGCCACCGGTATCTCGCCCGAGTAGCGCTTCGCGTACAGCGGAATAGGATTGCGTTTCTCCTTAAGAACGACAGTGACTTTTCGATCGCGGAAGTACTCCTTGCCATCGACAATTTCTTTAGTATTAACTTCCGATCCACTCGGATAGTAACCAATCTTTCGCGCGACGATCCCAACGGGAAAGAAAGAATTCCCAGCGACTGCCGCAGTCCCATTACTATCGGTTCGTGCATTATCCGTACTGAAATCAGTGACACCGAGGAATGTCCCTATCACCTCCGCTCCCTCTACCCGCTTTGAAAATTCGTCCACCACAATAACTTCGACCCCAACCCTAGGGGCAAACAGTCCATAGGATGGCGTACTAAATACAACCAGAAACATCAGCACCCAGCGCATTCTTCCAGCCCCCAAATTGGACAATTTTCGCCACATGAGCGACATCTAGGCAGTGCCATCCCCCGGGAATCGATATGCCGACACTCCCTCGCCATCGTTCCTGGTAGTGTCGACCGTTTGTCCGGCCACCAACCATAAAGGAGCGAATAGGTGACGGATTCATTTTCCAGCATGAGGGGAATCCTCATCACGGCTCCCATACCCGATCGTCATGGGGAAGGTCTCTGAACAGATTCCTATAGGCATCAAACTCTAGGTTGCGGTCGTTGGGGGTGGGGTTGAAGTAGTATGTAAACTGAAGGCGGGACATCCCTCCCTGCCGCCCTCTCAGGGAAAAGAATACATCTCCATATAATTTCCCGTAGTTTGCTGCTTCGATCTCATGCCGTGCATCAATTACGGTTCGTAGCCGTAGAAAATAGAATCTATTTCTGTTTGGCCGACCTTCCACCTCTTTTCTTATGGCTTCGCGCCATACCTTTTCCTCGCTGACATAACCTTCAATGTGTGCTAGATGCGGTACTTTCAATTCGTTTTGCGCCGAGATATCTGATATCTCAGCGGCACCGTCATGCTCGCTAAACCTGAGCCTCAACTCCCCTTGCCCGCTATCGAAACTGTCAATCCCGCCTTGAAACCAAAAATGAATATCTGACCTCCCACCCTTCCCATATGGAGCCACCCAATCCGCCTTCTCCAAATCGAACCCAATCCATTGCTCCGCCACCGGAATCTCGCCCGAGTAGCGCTTCGCGTAGAGCGGGATCGGATTGCGCTTTTCTTTCAGAACCAGTGAAACCGCCTGGTCGCGAATCTGCACCTCACCATCGACCGTCTCCCTAGTATTCACACTGGAGGCACTTGCGTAATATCCTTCCAAAACAGCGGAGACATCCACGGGAAAGATCGAGCGCCCAGAAACGGTCGCACGACCAGATGAATTGGTCCGAGTTCGGTCTACGCTCCCATCGTCGCTCCTTCCTCCGAGGAAGTTCCCTCTCACCATGGCATTAGCCAAGGGTGCACCAGCTTCGTCCAGTACCGTCACATCAACACGGACATATGGCAAGATAACACCGTGCGCATGGAACGAAATCGCACACAGCACGATTAGCAGCCAACGCATTCGCCCAGCCCTCCGAGGCCAATCAGTTTCTTCCACATGGGGAGCGCAGACAGGAGTGAAACAACACGGAAGTCGTTGTGCAACCACTTCGTTATCGAAGGGCCCACTTACGCGTTCGTGTGGCCACCGACCATCGTTCATACAAGCCAGCCCACGCCGCTGATTTTTCAGGGCAGGCAGCAGGTGCAGGGGTTGGTCATTGGATATGAAGGCGTAGAGCTCCACGCGATATTCCTCCTTGAACTCCCGTAGTGGTGCCAGATAGCGCTCGAAGACATCGGCGGCCGTAAATATCGCCTGTCGTTTTGTCTCGCGGGACAACGTGGTGCAGGTTATGAGGTATGTCTGTTCTTGCCATCCGTGGCATTGTCGCTCCTCATGTATCTGATCGAATGACACGCAGGGTAACAACGGACGACGAGGCTGTCACCGTGTTCACCTTCGCCGAGAGTCACAGCATCCAGGTAAGTTTTTATGATTCCCTGGTGATGCCATAAGAAACGGTTTCACTGCACCTTGGCCGGCACGCACTCCCCCACCGACCCCGGCATGCATACCACGCCGCCGCCCCACACCGCATGGTCCAGCTTGGCGCCGGTGAGGACGGTGGCTTCCAGTTCGACGGTGCTGAGATCGGCGTAAGAAAGATCGGCGCCTTCCAGGTTGGCGTTGCTGAGATCGGTGTTGCGCAGGGTGGCGCCCTTGAGATTGGCCTGGCGCAGGTTGGCGCCGCGCAGATTGGCCAGGGTGAGGTTGGAATAGGACAGATCCGCGCCGGCCAGGTTGGCGGCGCGCAGGATGCCGCCGGTGAGGTTGGCGTTGCGCAGGTTGGCGCCGGCCAAATCGGCATTGGGATACTGCCGGCCTTCCAGGCGGCAGTTGCTCCAGTTGACGCCCGGTGCCGGCGGCGCCTCGCATTGCGGCTCGGAGGGTTTGGGGCCGGAGGGCAACAGGAAGGGGATCGCCACCAGCACCACCAGGATCAGGACGACAACCATGTAGTCGCGGCGGCTGATCAGCGCGCGGGACGTCTCCGTCCCTTCCCGCGTCGGGTGGACGAAGACGGCCGTGCCGTCGCCGCGCCGTTCGCCGTCCTGCGGCGGCGTCCCTTTCACGTCGCGCCGTTCGTCGGCCCAGCGCCGCGCCGCCGCCAGGTGCTGCTGCGCCTCCTCGTCGCCGGGATTGGCGCGGGCAATGCGGATCACGTCGGGAACCAGTTCGGGAACGGCGGTGATACGCAGCCATTCCTGGCGGTCATGGCTCACCTCGTCCCGCTCACTGATACGGTCGAGCAGGATGTAGCGGGAGATCAGGCCGGCCGGGTACGGCCCCTTCACTTCCTTGCCGCGCCGCACATACCAGTTCTGAGTTTCCTTCATGGCCCGTGTGTACCCTTGTTGTTATGGTGAACCGCCGTGTTGGCAATAACTTATACTGCATCGTGACTACACCGCCAACCCCGACCGGAATCCGCTGACGCACATGCAAATCGGCTACTCCAGCACCGGCCCCTTGCTCACTCTCGCCCTCACCGGCGGCGGCGCCGCGAGCCCGCCGTGGCAGGACGGACAGATACTCAATGCCCGGGTGATCGAGGCACAGAGCGACGGCCGCCTGCTGCTGCAGCTGGAGGGTTACGGCAAGCCGGTGGAGGCGCGCAGCCCGCTGCCGCTCGCCGCCGGGCAACAGGTGAAGCTGACCGTGGCCGTCGAGTCCGACCGTATCGTGCTGCGGCTGCTGGAACAGCCGGCGGAAGAACCGGCCGTGCAACAGGCCTGGCGTACGGCCCTGCCGCGGCAGGTGCCGCTGGCCAGCGTGTTGCAGACCATTGCCCGCCTGCTGCAACTGCCGCCGGCGCCTGCCGCGACCGGCACGCCGTCCCCCGCCGGCGCGGGCAGCAACCTCCCCCGGCTGCCGCCCGCCGCCGGCCTGCCGCTGACGCCGCCGCCCATCCGCCTGCCCGACACCCCGGCACAAGTACAGGCCCCCACCGCGCCACCGGCGGAGACACCGGCCCAGGCGCAGACGCCCGCGGCGGAAAAACTGACGGCCCTGGCACAACAGCTGCTGAACCGCAGCGCCGATCCGCAGCGCCTCACCACGGCCGAGGGTCTGCGGCAGGCACTGCTCAACTCGGGCGTGTTTCTGGAGGGGCGCCTGGCCCGGGGCGACACCGCCGCCTTGCAGGACGACTTCGGCGCCGGCCTGCTGCGTCTGCTGGGTGCCGTGCGCGAACAGGCCGCCGCACCGGCGGCCACCCAGCCCCGTAGTGCCGGCGCGCCGCCCGCGCCCCTGTCCGCCGGGTTGTTGCAGGAGTTGTCGCAGGCCATCGAGGGCGCGCTGGCGCGGGTGAAGGTCCAGCAGCTGCACACCCTGACGGCGCAAAACGCCTCCGATCCGGCCTGGCTGCTGGAACTGCCGCTGCGTCACGGCAATGAAGCCGAGGTGCTGCGCCTGCGCATCCGGCGTGAGGGCGGCAACGGCGGCGGCAACGCTGCTCCGGGCTGGTCGGTACGGCTGCACTTCGACAGCCCGCAACACGGCGGCGTCGACAGCGTCGTCACCCTGCTCGGCGGCAGGATCGGCGTCAGTTTCTGGGCCGAACAGCCGCACACCGCGGAACGCCTGGGCCTGCGCCTGGAAGAACTGCGCGGCCAGCTGCAGCACGCCGGACTGGAAGTGGAACACCTGCGCAGCGCCCCCGGCCGCGCCGCACCGGACGACGAACCCGTCCCCGGCGGACTGTTGAACCTGAGCGTATGAGCCGCCGCCGCCCGCCACCGAAAAATGCCGTCGCCCTGCACTACGACGGCAAGGGCGCACCGCGCATCAGCGCCAAGGGCCGCGGCATCGTGGCCGAGGAAATCATCGCCCTGGCCGAGGCACACGGCATACCGCTGCACGAAGACAGTGAACTGGTGACGCTGCTGGCGCAGCTGGAACTGAACGAGGAAATACCGCGCGAGCTATACCTCGCGGTGGCCGAGGTGATCGCCTTTGCCTACATGATTACCGAGAAGTTTCCGCCGGGGTGGGGAAAGAAATAGTTTCGGGTTTCGGGTTTCGGGTTTCGGGTTTCGGGTTTCGGGTTTCGGGTTTCGGGTTTCGGGTTTCGGGTTTCGGGTTTCGAGTTTCGAGTTTCGAGTTTCGAGTTTCGAGTTTCGAGTTTCGAGTTTCGAGTTTCGAGTTTCGAGTTTCGGCAAGAGTGTGTCGTGGTTTTTCGAAACTCCAAACCCGAAACTATTCCTTCCCCAGCCGGTGCATCATCGCCACCAATTCGGCTTCGCCGCGGGACAGGCCGCACACTTCGATGAGGTCGTCCACCGCCGCGCCTTTGTGCGCCATCTTGATGGCCTGGGTGTAGGAACGTGCTTCCGGATCTTCCTGGTTGAGCTGGTCCTGGCGCAGTCCCAGCGCCTCCTGCCTTTCGGCCACCTGGCGCAGGCGCCGCTCCATCTGATTGACTCGGTCACCCATGCCCACCGCGGCATTGCACAGGGCGCGCAAATCGTTCTGCAACGTACGCAGCACGGCGTCCTGCCGCGCGGCGGTGCGGCGTTGCGCAGTGATGCCCGCCACGGCAATCAGTGCCACCAGCGCAAGCGCCGCCATCAGCCACAGGTTATCCATTACGCAACGTCCTCAGACATAGACATCAATATGGGGCGCATCATCGTCGTCGCCGTGTTCCTCGTCCGGCGGCGGCATGTCGGCGGCCGGTTCGTCCCCAGCCTCGGGCGGGGCTTCGTCCTTATCTTCCGGCGGCGACTGCCGCTCCTTGTCACGCTCCTCGGCGGGCACGTGGCGCGGCCGGATCGCCGGACCCGGCGGTGTGGGATGGATGGGTCCGATCTCGGCCATGGCCGCGGCTCAGGAATCTTCCTTGCCGTTGAGCAGCTTGTTCAGATCGACCAGTATCAGCAGGCCGTCGTCGCGATTGCTCACGCCCTGGATGAACTTGGCGCTTTCGTCGTTGCCGACGTTGGGCGCCGTTTCGATGGAAGAGGCGCGCAGGTCGACCACTTCCGCCACGCTGTCCACCATCATGCCCACCACCTCGTCGCCCGCCTCGAGGATGACGATGCGGCTCGCCTCGTCGATCGCCTTGGGCGGCATGCCAAAGCGCTTGCGCGTATCGATCACCGTCACCACGTTGCCGCGCAGGTTGATGATGCCGAGCACGAAATCGGGGGTACCCGGCACCGGCGCGATTTCGGTGTTGCGCAGCACCTCGCGCACCCGCATCACGTCGATGCCGTATTTTTCCGCATCAAGGCGGAAGGTCACCCATTCGGTGACCGGATCGCTGCCGGCCTGCATGCTTTCACTCATTGCCTCGCTCCTCATCCTGCGCGCCCGCTTCCGGCGCGTCCTCCAGCCCGCTGGCCAGCACGTCGGCAAATACCGGCGGGTCCAGCAGGGCGCACATATGTTCGATGACCGTGCCGGCCAGCCAGCGGCGCCGGGTGCGGCTGGTGCGCCAGCGCACCTCGTCGGGCCGCAGCGTCACCACTTGCGCCAGCTCGTCACAGGCCAGTCCCCAGCTGCCGTCACCAATCAGCACCACGTGGCGCAGGCGTTCCTGCCACGGCAGCAGCGTCCCCTGCCGATCTTCCGGCATCACCAGCTGCGCGGTGTCCACCACCGGCACGCTGCGCTCGCGATACTGCATCAGTCCCAGGTACCAGGGCACATGGCCCGGCAGCGGCGTCACCATGCCGTCGCGCCACTCCTGCACACCGGTCAATTCCACCAGCGGCACGGCCAGGGTCAGACCGCCCACCTTGAACAGCAGGGCCTGGAAGGTGTCGTCGCCCCAGGCGGGACGGCCTTCGCTGCGCACCGGCGCGGCGACCGCCACCGGCTGCGGCGCCGCCAGGGCCTCGAGATCCAGTTCCGGCGGCGCCTCGCGCAGCAGTGCCTCGAAGTAGACGCTGAGCGCGTCCTTTTCGGCCACCAGTATCTGTTGCTTGTCCTGTTCCATGCTCACAGCCCGCCCGGCGCCTGGCCGTTGCCGCCGATCAGGGAGGCCAGCAGTGCCGTATAGGCGGCCACGCCACGCGCATGGGGATTGAGATAGGACAACGGCATGCCTTCGCGGCTGGCCTCGCGGAACTGGGTGTCCACCGGGATCACCGATTTCCACAACACGTCGGCATAGTTGTTGCGCAGGTTCTGCAAGGTCTCCAGCGAGGCGCGGGTGCGCCGATCGAACATGGTCGGCACGATCAGATAGTTGAGCGGACGCTTGCGCGCCTTGGTCACCATCATCAGCGTGCGCATCATGCGCTCCAGGCCCTTGAGGGCGAGAAACTCGGTCTGCACCGGCACCAGCAGGTGACTGCTGGCGGCGAGGGCGTTGATCATCAATACGCCCAGCACCGGCGGACAGTCGATGAGCACGTAGTCGAAACGGTTGGCCAGCTGCACCAGGGCGCGACCGATGACCAGGCCCATACCCTCCTTGGAGCCCAGCTGGCGATCCAGCGTCGCCAGGGCGGTCGACGCGGGCAGCAGCGACAGCCGTTCGAAACGCGTATCGCGCACGATGTCGGACACCGGCTGGCGGCTGTCGTCCTGGAACAGGGAATACACGCTGTGTTCGATGCTGTCCGGGTCGTAACCGAAATAGCTGGTGAGGGAACCGTGCGGATCCAGATCCACCATCAGGGTATTGTGGCCGCGCGCCGCCAGCAGGCCGGCGAGGGTGACGGCGGTGGTGGTCTTGCCCACGCCGCCCTTCTGATTGGCTACCGACCAGACCTTCATCCGCCCGCTCCGGCCGGCGCATTATTGCGCTGGATGTCCAGGGCGCGGCGTGCCTTTTCGTCGGCCAGAATCACCAGCACCACGCGGCGGTTGCTGCGCCGTCCTTCCGCCGTGGCGTTCTCGGCCACCGGCCGGTATTCGCCGTAACCGATGGCGGCCATGCGATCGGGCTGCACGCCCTTGTCCATGAACAGGTGCACCACACTGGCGGCGCGATGCGCCGACAGCTCCCAGTTGGAGGGGAAGCCGGCAGTGGCGATGGGCACGTTGTCGGTGAAGCCTTCCACCTGGATATAGTTGGGATATTTCTTGAGCACGTCCGCCAGCTGTCCCAGCACCGGCATGGCGTCGTCCTCCAGCACCGCGCTGCCGCTGTCGAACAGGATGCTGGTGTTGATCTCGATCTCCACCCACAGTTCGTTGCGCGAAACGTTGATCAAATCCTTCTCGATGAGCGGCAGCATGGCGCGCTCGAAATCGCTGGCAATCTGCCCCAGCTCGTTGGACTGGGCCATTTGCGCCAGCTGCTCGATGACGCCGGGGGCGACCGCCGCCGAGGCCTTGTCCGGCTTGATCGGCGAGGGCTCGCCGCTCACGCCCTCCTCGCCCACCTGGATCGGCTGCAAGGTCTTGGGCGGGGTGTTGAAGGCGGCCACCATGGTGTCGGACAGGACCCGGTACTTGCCCTCGTTGATGGATGAGATGGAGTACATCACCACGAAGAAGGCGAACAGCAGCGTGATGAAATCCGCGTAGGAGATCAGCCAGCGCTCCAGGTTCTCGTGTTCTTCAGGGCGTTTTCTGCGTGCCATGCCGGGTCCTAGTGCAGGTAACCCTGCAGCTTGGTCTGGATGTTGCGCGGATTCTCACCCTCGGCGATGGAGACGATGCCTTCGATGATCATCATGCGGAACTGGGTCTGGCCGTGGATGATGCTTTTCAGCTTGTTGGCCATGGGGATGAGCAGCAGGTTGGCGGCGCCCACGCCGTAGATGGTGGCGACGAAGGCCACTGCGATGCCGTGGCCCAGCTGGCTGGGATCGGCCAGGTTGTTCATCACCTGGATCAGGCCCATCACCGCGCCGATGATGCCAATGGTCGGCGTATAGCCGCCCATGCTGGCGTAGACGTTGGCCGCCTGCATGTCGTGATGCTCCTTGGCATCCACCTCCACTTCCAGGATGCCGCGCATCACTTCCGGCTCGGAGCCGTCCACCAGCAGCTGCAGGCCCTTGCGCGCAAAGGCGTCGGGTTCGGTCTCGGAGATGGCCTCCAGGCCGAGCAGGCCTTCCTTGCGCGCGATGTTGCTCCAGGTAATCAGTTTTTCGATGGCCTCGTCGGCGGCCAGCACCGGCGGGCGGATGATCCAGCCCAGTACGTGCAGCGAGCGCATGAAGGTGGGCATGGGCGCCTGCAACATGATGGCGCCCATGCTGCCGCCGAGTACGATGACCGCCGCCGGTCCGTTGAGCAGTGCGCTGGCCTGGCCGCCCTCGAGGTATTGCCCGAGCAGCAGCGCACCGACACCGAAAATCAGACCGACGAGGCTGAGGATATCCATGTCACACTCTCTGGCTTAACGCCGCTCCGATCTCGGACAGGGGCAGGACGGCATCGGCCAGCCCCGCCTCCACGATGGCCGCCGGCATGCCGTACACGACACAGCTGGCCTCGTCCTGGGCCCACACATTGGAACCGCCCTGCTTGAGCAGGCGCGCGCCCTCGCGGCCGTCGGCACCCATGCCGGTGAGCACCACCGCCAGCACCTGGCCGGGAAAGATGCGCGCCACCGAGTTGAAGGTGACGTCCACCGACGGTTTGTAGTTCTGGCCCGGCGCGCTTTCGGTAATGCGCACCAGGGTGCGCCCGGCGCGCTGTTCCAGCACCATCTGCTTGCCGCCCGGTGCCAGCAGCGCCAGGCCCGGCTTCGGTTCGTCACCGTCCTGCGCCTCGCGCACTTCGATGGCGCATTGCTGGTTGAGGCGCTGGGCGAAGGCAGGGGTGAAACTGCCCGGCATGTGCTGGATCAGCAGCAGGGGCAGCGGGAAGTTGCCGGGCAGCTTGGTCAGCACCTGCTGCAACGCCACCGGCCCGCCGGTGGACGTGCCGATGGCGACCAGGCGGTATTGGCCGCGCCGCGCCGGCAACACCGGCGCCGGGCGTGCGGCGGGCGCCGCCGCCATAGCGGGGCGCGCCGCCGCAACGGCAGCAGGCGGCCGTTGCGGCCGTGCGCCGCGCTTGCTGCCGATGGAATAGACGCGCTCGCACAGCATGCGCTTGGCTTCGTCCTGATCGCGGGAAATATCCTCGAATTTTTTCGGCAGGTAGTCCACCGCGCCGGCATCGAGGGCATCCAGCGTCGCCTTGGCGCCGTCGGTGGTGAGCGAGGAGAACATCAGTATCGGCGTCGGCGTGGCGCTCATGATGCGGCGCGTGGCGGCAATGCCGTCCATCACCGGCATTTCGATGTCCATGGTCACCACGTCGGGCCGCAGCTTCACCACCTGCTCCACCGCCTCGGCGCCATTGACCGCCGCGCCCACCACTTCGAGGCGCGGATCGGCGTTCAGCATCTCCGTCAGACGGCGGCGGAAGAATCCCGAATCATCGACTACCAGAACCCTCACGGGCATCAATCACTCTCCTCAATCATTCTGTCGTTGCTCACGCCTGGCGCCGCGCGTAGGCCTTCATCAGGCCCGGCACATCCAGGATGAGCGCTATCTTGCCGTCGCCGGTGATGGTGGCGCCGGCCATGCCGGGCGTGCCGTGCAGCATGCTGCCCAGGGGCTTGATCACCACCTCTTCCTGGCCGATGAGGTAGTCCACCACGAAACCCACCAGCTGGGTGCCGATGTGCACCACCACCACGTGCCCGGTTTGCGGCAGCGGCACGCCGCGCGCGCCGGCCACCAGCCAGCGCGTCAGGTAATACAGCGGCAGCGCCTTGCCGCGCACCATCACCACCAGCTGGCCGTCGACCACGTTGGTCTTGGTCAGGTCGAGATGGAAGATTTCGTTGACGCTCACCAGCGGCAGGGCGAAGGTCTGCTCGCGCAGCTTGATCATCAGCGTCGGCATGATCGCCAGGGTCAGCGGCACCTTGATCGCCAGGCGCGTGCCCTTGCCCTTTTCCGAATGGATGTCGACGCTGCCGTTGAGCTGGGCGATGCGGGTCTTCACCACGTCCATGCCCACGCCGCGGCCGGACACGTCGGAGATCTCCGTCTTGGTGGAGAAACCGGCGGCGAAGATCAGGTTGAAGGCCTCCTTGTCGTCAAGGCGGGCGGCGGCATCGGCATCCATCATGCCCTTCTCCACCGCCTTGCGCCGCAGCACGTCCGGGTCCATGCCGGCGCCGTCGTCCTCGATGATGAGCAGGATGTGATCGCCCTCCTGCTCGGCGGCGAGCAGCAGGGTGCCCTGGCGCGGCTTGCCGGCCTTTTCGCGCACGTCGGGCATTTCCACGCCGTGGTCCACGGCATTGCGGACCAGGTGCACCATGGGATCGGCCAGGGCCTCGACCAGGTTCTTGTCCAGGTCGGTTTCCTCGCCCTGCATCACCAGGTTGACGTCTTTCTTGAGGTTGCGGGCAAGGTCGCGCACCACGCGCGGAAAGCGGCCGAACACTTTCTTGATCGGCTGCATGCGGGTCTTCATCACCGAGGTCTGCAAATCGCCGGTGACCACGTCGAGATTGGCCACGGCCTTGACCATCTCCTCGCGCGCCTGGTTGATGTCGCCCACGTGGGCCAGGGTGGCGATGCGGTTGCGCACCAGCACCAGCTCGCCCACCATGTTCATGATGTCGTCCAGGCGCTTGGTGTCGACACGCACCGTGGTCTCCGCCTGGGCGGCGGCCTTGTCGCCGGCGGGTTCTGCCGCCGCCGCCGGGGCGGCGGCACGTGCCGGGGCCGCAGGCGCGGGGGCCGGTGCAGCAGCAGGCGTCGGCGCGACAGGCGCAGCCGCCGGGGCGGGCGCCTTGAACTTGCCCTTGCCGTGCAGTTCGTCCAGCAGGTTTTCGAATTCTTCCTCGGTGATCTCGTCGCCACCGCCGGCCGGCGCGGCCGGTGCCGCCGCAGCATCCACCACGGGCGGCTTGAACTTGCCCTTGCCGTGCAGCTCGTCCAGCAGGGCCTCGAACTCCTCCTCGGAAATATCGTCGCCGGACGAGGCGGCCGGGGCTTCCGCGGCGGGGGCCGCGGCAGCGGCCGCCGCCGGATTTTCCAGCGCATCGAGCAGCGCCTCGAATTCCTCGTCGGTGATGTCGCCCAGCTCACCTTCCACCATGGAGGCGACGGGCGCGGCCTTGGACGCAGCCGGGGCAACCGGCTCGGGCGCTGCGGCAACCGGTGCGGGCGGCGGTTCGGGCGCCGGCGCCGGAGCGGCGGCCGGAGCGGGAGCGGCGGCCGGCTGCTCGGCGTCGGGATGGGCCAGGGCCTCCAGGGCCCGCAGCAGTTCCGGCGACGCCGGGCTCGGCTCTTCCGCCGCGCGCAGCTGCTCGAACTGGCCGTTGAGTACGTCCAGTACCGGCAGCATGGTGTCCATCAGTTGCGCCGTCACCTGCTTGGCGCCGTTGCGCAGCAGGTTGAACACGTCCTCGGAGCGATGGCACACGTCCACCATGGCGTTGAGGCCGAGGAAGCCGGCGCCGCCCTTGATGGTGTGAAACCCGCGGAACACCGCGTTCAGCAGGTCGTGATCGTCGGGGCTGCGCTCCAGTTCCACCAGCTGCTCATTGAGCTGCTCCAGAATCTCGCCCGCCTCGACCATGAAGTCCTGCAGGATTTCATCATCCGCGTTCAATGCCATCTGTGTGCTCCGTTAACCTAGAACCCGAGGCTCGACAGCAGATCGTCGACCTCGTCCTGTCCGGCGACCGTGCCCGTATCCACCCCCGGCACCGGCGGGCCGCTGGCGGCGATGCGATCCTCTTTCTTCTCTTCCGGCCGCTCCGCCACCAGGCCCTGGCCGGAGATGCGCACCAGGTCGACCAGATTGCTTTCCACCTCATCCACCAGCTGCACCACGCGATGAATGATCTGGCCGGTGAGGTCCTGAAAATCCTGCGCCATCAGCACTTCCTGCAGGTTGGCGCGCAGCGTGGGGGCATCCTTGTTGACGCCGTCCAGGAAGTCGCCCAGGCGGCGGCTCAAATCACGGAATTCATCCGGGCTCATCTTGCGCTGGGTAAAGCGGCCCCACTCGGCCTTGAGGGCCGTGGCCCGCTCCTCCAGGGACTCGCAGATGGGCATCGACTCTTCCACCGCCGTCATGGTGCGGTTGGCCGACTGCGCGGTCATGCTGACCACGTAGTTGAGTCGCTCGCGCGCGTCCGGGAATTCCTGCGAGGTCAGGGTGGCAATACGGGAATCGAGACGGAAGCTCTGCAACGCCTCGTGGAATTCACGGGTCAGGCGGCCCAGTTCCTGGAACAGGGTCTTTTCGCGCAGGCTGGTCAGCTCGTCGAGCAGGCGCGCCGCTTCCGTCGAATCGCCCGCCTCGATGGTCTGTGCCAGGGTGCGCACCCGGTCGATGTATTCTTCGCCCAGGGCGCCGGTTTCGTTAGTCATTATTTGGCTCATCCTTTGCTGCTGCCGGGAGGCCCGGGCTTACTGGCTGGATTCGATGCGTTCGAAGATTTTTTCCAGCTTCTCCTTGAGCGTGGCGGCGGTGAACGGCTTGACGATATATCCGTTCACCCCGGCCTTGGCCGCTTCGATGATCTGTTCCTTTTTCTGTTCGGCGGTAACCATCAGTACCGGCAGCGACGCCAGCTTGGGATCGGCGCGCACGGCCCGCAGCAGGTCGATACCCTGCATGCCCGGCATGTTCCAGTCGGTGACCAGCAGTTCGAAATTGCCCGATTGCAGCATGGGCAGGGCCGTGACGCCGTCGTCCGCCTCGGCGGTATTGGTAAAGCCAAGGTCGCGCAGCAGGTTTTTAATGATGCGACGCATCGTGGAGAAGTCGTCCACAATGAGTATCTTTATGTTTTTATTCAAGACAACCTCCTGACTCTTGCGTCCGGCCGGGCGACCGGAGCCAGCCTGATTGTTAGCATTTCGCCTATCTTAACCTGAATGATTCACGTATTGCGCGCCCTCCGCCAGCGCCGTACGCAGGCGCAGCAAGGCGCGGCCATGGATCTGGCAGACCCGGGATTCGCTCACCCCGAGGACGGCGCCGATCTCCTTCAGATTCAGCTCCTCGTCGTAGTACAGGGACATGACCAGCCGCTCCCGCTCCGGCAACTCCCCGATGGCGCCGGTCAGGCGCGAGTGCAAATCGGCGGCCTGCAGGCCGTCCTCGACGCCGGGGCCGTTGTCGGCCAGGCGGTCGAGGATGGATTCGTCCTGGCCGTGGGCGAGATCGTCCAGGCTGAGCAGGCGATGGCTGCTGGAGTCGAGCAGAATCTGGTGGTATTCGTCGCTGTCTATGCCCAGCTCGGCGATGATTTCCTGCTCCGTGGCCTCGCGCCCTTCGCGGTGCTCGATGGCCCGGGTCACCTCCCCCAGCTCGCGCGCCTTGCGGTGCACCGAGCGCGGGGTCCAGTCGGTACGGCGCACCTCGTCCAACATGGCGCCGCGGACGCGGATACCGGCATAGGTTTCGAAGCTGGCGCCCTGGCCGTCGCGGTAATTGCGCGCGGCTTCCAGCAGGCCGATCATCCCCGCCTGGATCAGGTCGTCCGCCTGGATGTGTTCCGGTAGCCGCCCCAGCAGGTGGTAGGCGATGCGCTTGACCAGCGGGGCGTACTGTTCCACCAGTTCGTCGGACCAGGTGGTCTCCCGTTCAATGGCATAGGCCGCCAGACCATTCATGTCTGCCTCCTCCGCTTCATGGCCACACGCCCCAGTCCGCCGTTTCACTGCGTACCAGGCGCTCGACGAAGAATTCCAGGTAACCGCCGGCGGCGGTGGGCATGGGCCAGGTGTCGGCCTTTTTCGCCAGGCCGACGAAGGCCTGCGCCGCCTTGCTGCGCGGATAGGCCTCCACCACCGGGCGCTGCTTCTGCACCGCCTTGCGCAGGTATTCGTCGTAGGGAACGCTGCCCATGAAGTCGAGCACCACGTCCTCCAGGAAACGGTCGGTGACCTTGACGATCTTGGCGAACAGTTCGCGCCCTTCCTGCGGGCTGTGGGCCATGTTGGCCAGCACGCGGAAGCGACGCACGTTGTGTTCCTTGTTGAGCAGCTTGATCAGGGCATAGGCGTCGGTGATGGAGGCCGGTTCGTCGCACACCACCACGATCACCTCCTGCGCCGCCTTGCAGAAGCTGACCACGCTGTCGGAGATGCCGGCGGCGGTATCCACCAACAGCACGTCGACGTCGGTGGACAGCTCGCTGAAGGCGCGGATCAGTCCGGCATGCTCCGCCGGCGCCAGTTCGGCCATGCGCTGGATGCCGGAGGAGGCGGGAATGATGCGCACCCCCGCCGGCCCTTCCACCAGTATTTCTTCCAGGGTGCGCTCGCCGGAGAGGACGTGGGACAGGTTGTACTTGGGTTGCAGGCCGAGCATCACGTCGACGTTGGCCAGACCCAGGTCGGCGTCGAACACCAGTACCTTGCGTCCCATCTGGGCCAGGGACACCGCCAGGTTGACCGATACGTTGGTCTTGCCGACGCCGCCCTTGCCGCTGGCAACGGCAAGCACCCGCACCGGCTGGGGCCGGCTCATGCGGCGCAGGCCCGCCGCTTGATCCTTTGCTGTCTCGGACATCGTTTTAGCTCACCATGCGACCGAAGGCCTCGGCCAGGATTTCTTCCCCGGGAATTTCGCTGTTATGACCCTGCATCAGCGCCACGCTGCCGCTGACCAGCTTGTTGGCGCGCGCCTGGTGCAGGTCCTCGGGCACCCGCTGGCCGTCGCTGACGTAGGCCACCGGCAGCTTCTGCTGCACCACCGCCGACAGTACCTCGCCCAGGCTGGCGGCCTCGTCCATCTTGGTGATGACGCAGCCGGCCAGGTCCATGTGGCGGAAGGTACGCACGGTTTCGTCCAGGGCGGCGCGCTGTGCCGTCGCCGACAATACCAGATAGTTCTTCACCCGCGGCGCTCCCTGGCGCAATACGCCCAGCTGTTCGGTCAGGCGCATGTCGCGCTGGCTGACCCCGGCGGTGTCGATGAGCACCAGTTGCTTGTCGCGCAGGGTTTCAAGGGTGGTGCGCAGTTCGGCGGCATCGTTGGCCACGTGCACCGGCACGCCCAGCAGGCGGCCATAGGTGCGCAACTGCTGGTGGGCGCCGATGCGGAAGCTGTCGGTGGTCACCAGGGCGACGCGATTGGCGCCGTGACGCAGGATGAAACGGGCGGCCAGCTTGGCCACCGTGGTGGTCTTGCCGACGCCGGTGGGGCCGACCAGGGCCACCACGCCGCCGCGGCTGAGAATGTCGTCTTCGGTAACCTGCACCTGGCGCGCCAGCAGGCCGAGGGCATGGCGCCAGTGATGTTCGTGGTCATTGGCATAGGACACCTGGTCGGCCAGCTGGCGGCACAGGACCGGGGCCAACCCCAGCTGGATCAGGCGTTGCAGCAACTTGGCGCGGGCGGGGTGGCGCAGGGTCTGGTCACGCCAGGCCATGCCGGTGAGCTGGCTCTCCAGCATGCCGCGCAGGGTCTTGATCTCGTCGCGCATGCCGAGCAGGGCCGGATCCTGGCTCCACTCAATCCTGCCGGCGGCGGAAGGCGGCGGGGCGAGCGGCGCCGGCTCCGGGGCGGAACCCTTGCGTTGCAGGGACGCGGCCACCGCATCGGCAAACTGTTCGGTGCCGGTGGCGGGTTCCTCCCGGCGCGGCTGGGGCGAGGGCTCGCTCACTGCATAGCGTGAGGCGGCGGTCTCGGGGGCGGACCGGGACTGCGGCGCGGCGGCCGGACGGCTTTCCTCCCCCGCCATCTTGCGCACCAGCGCCTCGTCGTAATCCACTGCCGCCACGATCTCGACGCCGCCGTTGACCTTGCGGTTGGAGAGTATGACTGCGTCCGGTCCCTGCTCATCGCGCACCAGGCGGATGGCCTGGCGCATGTCAGCGGCAAAGTAGCGTTTGATTTTCATCCCGTCGACCCTCGCGCAGACCCGCCGCGCGGTCGCGGCTAGCCTGCCTGGTTACCTACCGTGGCCACGATGCGCAGCTGCTTGCTGTCCGGGACCTCGTTATAGGCCAGGACGTGCATGCCCGGAATCGTGTGCCGTACAAACCGCGCCAGCAGTTCACGCAAGGGGGCGGATACCAGCAGGACCGCCGGCTGCCCGGCCATTTCCTGCTTCTGGCTGCTCTGGGCCAGGCCGCGGTGGATACGTTCCGCCAGCCCCGGCTCGATGCCCGCGCCCCCTTCTTCTGACGCTCGAATACTCTTTAGCAATATCTGTTCCAACTCCGGCGCCAGCGTAATCACCGGCAATTCATTCGCCAAGCCATTGATTTTCTGAACAATCATTCGACCCAACGCGACACGGATGGCGCTCGTCAAAATCCCGGCATCCTGGGTGCGGGGGGCGTGCTCGGCCAGGGTCTCGGCGATGCTGCGCATGTCGCGAATGGGGATGCCCTCGGCCAGCAGGTTCTGCAGCACCTTGACCACCACCGAGGTGGGCAGCAGCTTGGGCACCAGATCCTCCACCAGCTTGGGCGCGGCCTTGGCCAGCTGGCTCAGCAGGTGCTGCACCTCCTCATGGCCGAGCAGTTCGTGGGCGTGGGACTGCAGCAACTGGCTCAGATGGGTGGCCACCACGGTATTGGGATCGACCACGGTATAGCCCAGCCCCTGCGCCTCTTCGCGCCGCCCCGGCTCGACCCACACCGCCTCCAGGCCGAAGGCCGGGTCGGTGGTCTTGATGCCGCTGAGCTGGCCGTAGACCTGGCCGGGGTTGATGGCCATTTCGCGGTCGGGGAAGATTTCCGCCTCCCCCACCGTGACCCCGAGCAGGGTGACGCGGTAGGCGGTGGGCGACAGGTCCAGGTTGTCGCGGATGTGCACCGCCGGCACCAGAAAGCCCAGTTCCTGCGACAGTTTCTTGCGTACGCCCTTGATGCGCGCCATCAGCTGGCCGCCCTGGGCCTTGTCCACCAGGGGGATCAGCCGGTAGCCCACCTCCAGACCCACCGGGTCCACCAGCGGCACGTCATCCCAGGTCAGTTCCTTCAGTTCGGTGCTCGGCTCCGCCGCAGCGGGCGCCACCGGAGGCGGTGCCGCCCTGGCCGCCGCCTCCGCCTTCTGCTTGCGGAACAGCCACCAGGCGCCGCCGCCCAATGCCGCCGCCAGCAGCAGGAAGGGCAGATTGGGCATGCCCGGAATCAGGCCCAGCAGCAGCAGCACACCGGCGGTGACCGTCAGCACGCGCGGATTGGAGAACACCTGGGCGATGACCATCTCGCCCATGTCGCGGGAAGCCGAGACACGGGTGATGATGATGCCGGCGGCGGTGGACAGCACCAGCGAGGGGATCTGCGCCACCAGGCCGTCACCGATGGTGAGCAGGGTGTAAACCTGGGCGGCGTCGCCGAAGGGCATGTCATGCTGCGCCACGCCCACGGTCAGGCCGCCGATGATGTTGATGATGGTGATCAGGATGCCGGCCACGGCGTCGCCGCGGACGAACTTGCTGGCACCGTCCATGGAACCGTAAAAGTCCGCCTCACGGGCGATTTCGTCGCGCCGGGTGCGCGCCGTATCGGCATCGATCAGGCCGGCGTTGAGATCGGCATCGATGGCCATCTGCTTGCCGGGCATGGCGTCCAGGGTGAAACGGGCGCTCACTTCGGAGATGCGCCCGGCGCCCTTGGTCACCACGGCAAAGTTGATGATCACCAGGATGATGAATACCACCAGACCCACGGCGTAGTTGCCGCCCACCACGAACTCGCCGAAGGACTCAATCACCTGGCCGGCCGCGCCGGTACCGGTATGGCCCTCCAGCAGCACCACGCGGGTGGAGGCGACGTTGAGCGCCAGGCGCAGCAGGGTGGCGATGAGCAGCACCGTGGGGAAGACGGCGAAATCCAGCGGACGCAGGGCATACACCGTGACCAGCAGGATGATCAGCGACAGCGCGATGTTGAAGGTGAAGAAGATATCGAGCAGGAACGGCGGCAGCGGCAGCACCACCATCGACAGCAGGATGAGCACGATGATCGGCGCACCGAGGCCCGAGGCCAGGACCATTCGTGTGGTGTGAAGAACTCCGCCAAATTGCGCCATGTCGTTTTACCTATTCAAAACCAACTTGGCGCAGAGACGCAGAGACGCGGAGATTTGGCCTGCAAACATCAGAGCGACGACGGTGTTTCCCTCGTCGACCTTCATACGTCCTGGTGCTTGCATATTCATTGCTCCGCGCCTCTGCGCCTCTGCGCCAATATGTGTTTACGCATCTATTCGTCCCGCCGCAGGTCGTCCGGGATCGGCAGATCGGGCATGTTCACCACGCCCTCGCGGTTGTACACCGGTCCCTGGCGCAGGTGGTACACATAGGCCAGCACCATGGCCACCGCACGATACAGGCCGACGGGGATCGGCTGCTCCAGTTCCGTGCTGTGGTACAGCGCGCGCGCCAGCGGCGGCGCTTCCAGTACCGGCACGTCGTTGGCCTGCGCCACCGTGCGTATCTTCAGCGCGATCAGGTCGGCACCCTTGGCCACCACCACCGGGGCATCGCCGCGCGACTGATCGTAACGCAGCGCCACGGCGTAATGGCTCGGGTTGGTCACCACCACGTCGGCCTTGGGCACCTCGGCCATCATGCGCCGCTGGGCGATTTCCATCTGCATGCGGCGGATACGCCCCTTCACTTCGGGGCTACCCTCGGTCTGCTTGTGCTCGTCGCGGACTTCCTGCTTGGTCATGCGCAGCTGGCGCTGGTGATCCCACAGCTGGAACGGCACGTCGATGAGCACCACTACCAGCAGTGTCGCGCTCAGCAGCAGAAAGGCCCACAACAACAGGTTGCCCATATGGGCCAGCCCCTGCGGCAAGGACTCGCGGCCCAGTCCCAGAAACTCGCCGCCCATCGCCTGCAACAACAGCAGGGCCGCAAAGGACACCAGCATGAACTTGGCCATGCCCTTGAGCATCTCGATCAGGCCGCGCCAGGCGAATACGCGGCCCATGCCCTTGATGGGATCGAGCTTTTCCCACTTGAAACTGAGGGCGGAAAAAGCCCAACCGCCCAACACCGCCGAGGCGGCGATGGCTACCACCACCATCAAGGCAAAGAACGGCATCAGGGTCAGCAACGCCTCGACCACCGCCTTCAGGAAATGCGCCGGCATCGCCGTGGCGTCGAACACCTGCTCCCGGCTCAGGCTCAGGCCGCGCCGCATCTGCTCCGCCAGCGCCGTCATGAGCGACTCACCCATGGTCATAAAACCGGTGGCCGCCGCCAGTAGCGCGGCCACCGTACCCAGTTCACGCGAACGCGGCACCTGCCCTTTTTCGCGCGCCTCCTGCTCGCGTTTGGGCGTTGCCTGTTCTGTACGTTCCTGGCCGTCGCTCTCCGCCATGGGCTACTCCCGGGCCAGCAGACGCACGATAAGTCCGAAGCCGTCGTTTACCATCGACTCGAACTGTGGAACCACGGCGGGCAGGGTGAACAGGATCACCACGAAGCCCATCATCAATGTCACCGGGAAGCCGATGGCAAATATGTTCAGCTGCGGCGCGGCACGCGCCATCACGCCGAAGGCGATGTTCACCACCAGCAGCGAAGCCACGGCCGGCAGCGCCAGCCACAGGGCACCGGCAAACATCTGGGTACCCAGGTTCGCCAGCGTCCACAGGCCGTTGCGCGTCAGTCCGTCCGCGGCCACCGGCAGGGCGGAGAAACTCTCGGCCACCATTTCTATCATCACCAGGTGGCCGTTGAAGCCCAGGAACAGCAGGGTCACCAGCAACAGGTACAGCTGCGACAGCACCGGTACCTGGGTGCCGTTCTGCGGATCGACCATGGAAGCGAAACCCAGGCCCATCTGCATGGCGATGATCTGACCGCCGGTGGTGACGGCATTGAACACCAGCTGCATGGCAAATCCCATCGCCACGCCGATCAGGATCTGCTGCAACGCAATCAGCACGGCCTCCAGGCTGAGCGGATCGATCTGCTGCACCGCGGGCAACACCGGCGCGACGATGGAGGTGACGGCCAGCGCCAGCATCAACCGCACCCGTACCGGGATGAGGATGGAACCGAACACCGGCATCGCCACGATCATCGCGCCGACGCGGAACAGCGGCCACAGGTAGCTGCCGATCCATGCTGCGATTTCGGCGCCGGTGAAATGCATGGCTAGCCTGCGCTGTTCATACGGCTAACCCAGCAGCGACGGTATGCTGCCGACCAGCCGCCGGGTGTAATCGAGCAACAGTTGCAGCATCCACGGCCCGGCGATCATCAGCACCGCCAGGGTCACCAGTATCTTGGGGATGAAGCTCAGGGTCATTTCGTTGATCTGGGTCGCCGCCTGGAACATCGCCACCAGCAGGCCGACCAGCAAGGCCGGGATCAGCAGCACCAGGATCAGCGCCACCATCACCTCAAGGGCCTGCTGGAACAGGGTCAATACCGTTTCCGGCGTCATGGCGCGTTACCGTCAGACATAAAAACTGGCGGCCAGGGTGCCGACCACCATGGCCCAGCCGTCCACCAGCACGAACAGCATCAACTTGAACGGCAGCGAGATGATCATCGGCGACAGCATCATCATGCCCATGGACATCAGGACGCTGGCCACCACGAGGTCGATGATGAGAAAAGGGATGAACAGCATGAAACCGATCTGGAAGGCGGTTTTCAGCTCGCTGGTAACGAAGGCGGGCACCACTACCGACAACGGCACGTCGTCGGGGCTGGCATAGCCTTCGCTGCCGGACAGGCGGCCGAACAGCTGGATATCACCTTCGCGGGTCTGCGCCAGCATGAAGCTGCGCAAGGGCACGCTGGCCTTTTGCAGGCCTTCCTGCAGATTGATCTTGTTGTCCATGTAGGGCTGCATCGCCTCGGTCTGGATGCGATCGAACACCGGCGCCATGACGAAGAAGGTGAGGAACAGGGCCAGCCCGATCAGGACCTGGCCGGACGGCGCCTGCATCAGGCCCACCGCCTGGCGCAGGATCGCCAGCACGATGATGATGCGGGTAAAGGCGGTCATCATCATCACGGCGGCCGGCAGGAAGGTCAGTGCCGTCATCAGCAGCAGGACCTGAATGCTCAGGCTGTAGGTCTGGCCGCCGTCGGGACTGGTGGTTACCGTCACCGCCTCCAGGCCGCTCTGGGCCAGTGCGCTCATGGGCAGCAAGGCCGTCAACAGCAACAGGGGCAAACGCCAACGGTTCATGAGCGCCCACCTTTTTTCAAAGCACTGCCCAGGCGCTCGGCGAAGCTTTCGCCGGGGGACGACGCCGTACCGACGCTGATGGGTTCTTCCAGCACGTGCAGGGTCTGCACCCGGCCCGGCGCCACGCCCAGCAGCAGCTGCTGTGAGCCGACCTGGATCAGCACCACGCGCTCACGCTGCCCCACCGGCACGCCGCCCAGCACCCGCACCACGCCGCCGCCCACCTGGGTCAGGCCGCCGACGCGGCGCATCAGCCAGGCCATGCCGACGATGAGCGCCAGTACCAGCATCAATGCCAGCAGCACCTGCACCAGGCTGGCGCCGGCAACGGGCTCCACCGGTGCCGGCGCGGGACGGCCGATGTCGGCCGCCCATACCGGCGCGCAGCAGATTGCCGACAGCAACCACGCCGACGCGATGCGTACCGTTTTCATTTCAGCTTTTTCACCCGCTCCACCGGACTGATCACGTCGGTCAGGCGGATGCCATATTTCTCGTTGACCACCACCACCTCGCCGTGGGCGATGAGGGTGCCGTTGACCATCACGTCCAGCGGTTCGCCGGCCAGCCGATCCAGTTCCACCACCGAGCCCTGGTTCAACTGCAGCAGGTTGCGGATGCTGATGCGGGTGCGGCCGATCTCCAGAGAGATGGTCACCGGCACGTCCAGGATCACGTCGAGGTTCACTTCCTCTGACTGCGGCGGATGATGCTCGTCGTGCAGATCCTGCAACGGTGCCTTCTGGTAGTCGGGCTTGGCGGCCGGCTTTTCTTCCTCGACGCCCGCCTCGGCCATCGCGGCGGCCCACTCGTCCATCACTTCGCTGTCTTTGTCCGTCGTGTCGTTCATGATTTACTCCGCCCACTGTCGGCGCGTCCCTTGCCGGGACGCTCCACCTGTTTCACAACCTTGATCGCCATGTTGTCGTTGGCGACCCCCAGCGTGCCGCGAAAAATCGGTATGCCTTCGGCGCGCAGCGTCACCAGATCAGGCATATCGATGGGGATGATGTCCCCCGGCTTCATGTTCATGATGTCGCGCAGGCTCAGTTCCGTTTCGGTGAGCCGGCTCTCCAGTTCCACCTCGGCGGTGCGGATTTCCTCGCGCAGCGCCACCATCCAACGCTCGTCGGTGTCGGTACGATCGCTCTGCACGCCGGCATCGAGCATTTCGCGGATCGGTTCCAGCATCGAATACGGCATGGTTACATGCAGATCGCCGCCGCCACCTTCCAGCTCGATATGGAACTTGGACGCCACCACCACCTCGGTGGGGCTGACGATGTTGGCGAACTGCGGATTGACCTCGGAATTGATGTACTCGAAGTCCACGTCCATCACCGGCGCCCAGGCCTCGCGCAAATCCTTGAACGCCAGGTTGAGCAGCATCTGGATCACGCGCTGTTCGGTGGGGGTGAACTCGCGGCCTTCTATCTTGGCGTGGTAGCGACCGTCGCCGCCGAAGAAATTGTCCACCACGATGAATACCAGCTTGGGATCCAGCACCAGCAGGGCGGTGCCGCGCAGCGGCCGGATCTTGATCATGTTGAGGCTGGTGGGCACGTAAAGCGTGTGCACGTATTCGGCGAACTTCATCATCTCCACGCCGCCGACCGATATCTCGGCCGAGCGGCGCAGCATGTTGAACAGGCTGATGCGGAAATGACGCGAGAAACGTTCATTGATCATCTCTAGGGTCGGCATGCGACCGCGGACGATGCGTTCCTCACTGGCGAAATCGTAGGAGCGTACCTCCCCCTCCGCCATCCCCTCGTCGGTTTCGGTTTCGATGTCGCCGCCCGAAACCCCGTGCAGCAGGGCGTCGATTTCGTCTTGCGATAGGAGGTCGTTGATGGCCATGGGCGTTACTGCATGACGAACTCGGTGAAATAGACGGCCTCGACCTTCCTGTTTTTCTCATGGCTGTCGAGGATGTGCTGCACCTTCTCCAGGATCGAGTTGCGCAGCCTTTCCTTGCCTTCCGGCGTGCTCACTTCTTCATACTTCTGGCCGCCCAGCAGCAGCAGGATGTCGTTGCGGATGGCCGGCATATGGGTTTCCATCGCCTTGAGCGCCTCGGGGTCGTAGCTCATCACCTGCAGATTGACCTGCATGAAGCGCACCGGTGCGCCCTGACTGAAATTCACCACCAGCTTGTCCAACGCCAGGTAGTGGGCGGTCTTTACCGCAGCATGTTCCTCCGCAACGGCCTCTTCCTCCCCGGCCGGCTTACCCTTGAGCAGGAAAAAGGCCGCACCCATGCCTGCCATGGCGAGCACCAGCAGAGCGATGACGATGTACAGAATCAGGTGCTTCTTGCCCGACGGCTTCTGCTGTACGTCGAGATCCAGTTCTTCTTTGTTTGCCATATCCCTTACCCCCAAAGCGTTTAGCGGAATCAAGCAAGCGGTATGCCAGCCCAGAGACGCGGCATAATTTGCTTTATTTACAATGCATTGCAATCGCTCCAGGCATGCCGTTGCAGCACCGCAGCGCTCCTGCCGGAAATTTGGCGCCGGCGCTATGCCGGGACGAACAGCGTGCTGCGATAGTACTGCAGCTCGGCGATGGACTCCCGGATGTCGTCCATGGCCTGGTGGCTGCCGTTCTTCTTGAGCCCGGAAGCCACGGCCGGATACCAGCGCTTCGCCAGTTCCTTGACCGTGCTGACATCCAGGTTGCGGTAGTGAAAGAAGGCCTCCAGTTCGGGCATCCAGCGGGCCAGGAAACGGCGGTCCTGGCAGATGCTGTTGCCGCACATGGGGGACTTGCCCGCCGGCACATACTGTTGCAGAAACTCAATGGTGGCGCGCACCGCCGCCCCTTCGTCCAGGGCGCTGTCCCGTACCCGCTGCACCAGGCCGGAGGCGGTGTGGGTGCGGGTGTTCCATTCGTCCATGCCGTTCAGTACGGTGTCGTCCTGGTGTATCGCCAGCACGGGGCCTTCCGCCAGCACATTGAGCTGGTTGTCGGTGACAATGGTGGCGATTTCGATGATGCGGTCGGACATCGGTTCGAGCCCGGTCATTTCCAGGTCGATCCAGATGAGGTTATCGGGGTTTGGTGCCATGGATTCGGCTCGCTGCTGTGGGTTGCGGGCTATTCTATCAGAAGCCACGCCACCGCCTGCCTTTCCGCAGGCCCGGTCCGTTGTTTTCCGCGCCGCCCCGCAACCGCGTAGAGGTTTAGTGCATGAATGAGTGGTCCCTGCTGTTTCTCGCCGCCCTGGCCCTGATGGTCGTCGTGCAGGCGTGGCTGGCCCGGCGCCAGCTGCGCCATGTCGCCGCCCATCGCGATGAAGTGCCGCCGGCTTTCGCTGCGCGCATCACCCTGGCCGAGCACCAGCGCGCCGCAGACTACACCCTGGCGCGTACCCGTCTCGGCCAGTGGGAACTCCTGTACGGCTGCGGACTGCTGCTGCTGTGGACCCTGGGCGGCGGCCTCGACCGGCTTGACCGCCTGTGGCGCATGGCGGACCTGCCGCCCCTGGCCGGCGGCGTCGGCCTCCTGCTCAGCGCCTTCCTGATCATGGCGCTGCTCGATCTGCCCTTCGCCCTGTACCGCGTCTTCAGCCTGGAGCAGCGCTTCGGCTTCAACCGCACCACGCCGGCGTTGTTTCTCGGCGACCTCGCCAAACAGACCCTGCTGCTACTGCTGCTCGGCGCCCCGCTGGCGGCCGCCGTGCTATGGCTCATGGCCGGCAGCGGAGCCTGGTGGTGGCTGTACGTCTGGCTGGTGTGGATGGGGTTCGGCCTGCTGCTGCTGTGGGCCTACCCGGCCTTTATCGCGCCCTTGTTCAACCGTTTCGAGCCGCTGCAGAACGACGCCCTGCGTGCCCGCATCGAGCTGCTGCTGCAGCGTTGCGGCTTCGCCGTCTCCGGCGTGTTCGTAATGGACGGCTCACGCCGCTCCGCCCACGGCAACGCCTACTTCACCGGTCTCGGCCGCAACAAGCGCATCGTCTTCTTCGATACCCTGCTGAAGACCCTAGGCGAAGATGAGGTGGAGGCGGTGCTGGCCCACGAGCTGGGCCATTTCCACCATCGCCACGTCCGCCAGCGTTTTATCGTCAGCGCCGCATTCAGTCTGGCCGGCCTGGCCCTGCTCGGCCTGCTGGCCCAGGCCGACTGGTTCTATCACGGTCTGGGGGTGACCCAGCCCTCGCTGCCCACGGCACTGCTGCTGTTCCTGCTGGTGGTCCCGGTGTTCACTTCGTTCCTGCAACCGCTGCTGGCGGCACGCATGCGCCGGCACGAATTCGAGGCGGACGACTTCGCCGCCCGGCAGAGCGACGCCGCCCATCTGGTAGGCGCGCTGGTGAAGCTGTATCAGGAAAATGCCAGTACCCTCACTCCGGACCCGCTTTATTCCGCCTATCACGACACGCACCCGCCGGCGCCGGTGCGCATCGCCCACCTCACCAGCCAAGGGAGATGACCGTCATGTCCGACACGCTCGCCACCCAGCACAGCCACCCCATCACGCGCGGCGCGCCGCCCCTCGACGCGGCCAAGGTGGCCGCGCTGCTGCCGCAGATCCCGCAGTGGATCCTCGCCGCCGACGGTGCCAGCCTGAGCCGCGAATTCCGCTTCCGCGACTTCCACGCCACCATGGCCTTCGTCAACGCCCTGGCCTGGATCGCCCATCAACAGGATCACCACCCGGATCTGCAGGTGGGCTACAATCGCTGCCTTGTCACCTGGAGCACGCATGCCGTCGGCGGGCTATCGCTCAACGACTTCATCTGCGCCGCCCGCACCGACACACTGCTGGAAACCGATACATGAGTTCACCTCTCCGACCCGTTCGCCGATGAGCAAACGCAAGCTGACGCGCCAGCAGACCTGGCGCATCGACAAGATTCAGGAGGAGCGGCGCCAGCGTGCCCAGCGCAAGGCCGTCGACCTGGATCAGTACGACGGCGAACAGCTGGGGCCGGAACAGGAAGGACTGGTCATCGCCAACTACGGCGCCACCCTCGACGTGGAGGCCGCAGACGGCAGCCTGCACCGCTGCCGTCTGCGGCAAAATCTGGAACTGCTGGTGCCGGGCGACCGGGTCATCTGGCAGGGCATCGGCCAGGAAAGTGCCGGCGTGGTGATTGCGCTGCTGCCGCGCCGCACCCTGCTCGCCCGTCCCGACGCCCTCGGCGCCTTGCGGCCGCTGGCGGCCAATATCGATCAAATCCTGGTGGTCGCCGCCCCGCGTCCGATCTACAGCACCGACCTCATCGACCAGTATCTGGTTGCCGCGGAGAGCACCGGCATCACCCCGCTCATCGTGTTCAACAAGGTGGACCTGATCACCACCGACGGGGAGCGGGAACAAATCGAACGTGACCTGGAGCGCTACCGCCGCATCGGCTACCGCGTGATCCACGCCAGCACCGTCGCCCACCACGGCCTCGACGAGGTCATCGCGGCCCTGCATGACAACAACAGCGTGTTCGTCGGCCAGTCCGGCGTCGGCAAATCATCCCTGGTCCACGCCCTGCTGCCGCAACAGGAGATCAAGGTCGGCGCACTGGCGGAGCGCAGCGGCCTCGGTCGCCACACCACCAGTGCGGCGCGCTACTACCGCCTCCCCGGCGGCGGCGCCATCATCGACTCGCCGGGGGTGCGCGAATTCAGCCTGTGGCACATGGAGGCACCCGCCCTGGCACAGGGCTTTGCCGAATTCCGCCCCTATCTCGGCGGCTGCCGCTTCCGCGATTGCAGCCACAGCCACGAGCCCGGCTGCGCCCTGCAACAGGCCGTGGCCGACGGCGCCATCAGCGCCGAACGACTGGCGAGTTTTCACCGCATGGTGGAAGAGGAAGGCCGCTAGGAACTAACGGCAAAAAAACTGGCGCAGAGACGCAGAGATTTTGAATGGATCCCCTCTGTGCCCTCCGCGTCTCTGCGGCAAGGGTTTGAAGTTCTTGTGGTGAATAACCTTCAGCGGCCCGGTGCCGGACCGAGGACACCTTCGATGGCGCTCTCCACGCCGTTGCCGTTACCGTTGGCGCGGGTCGGTGCCGGGCGCGGCGTGATGGCCGGCGCGGCCGGCGCCGCGGGTGCTGCCGGTGGCGGCGCTACAGGTGCAGCGGGAAGCGGCGGCGCAATGGCCGGCGGTGGCGCCACCACCGGCGCATCGTCGGTGAGGCCGATGGCGCGTTCCGTGGCCTTGTTCAGCACCACGATGCTGATGCGGCGATTCACCGGATTGAAACGGTTTTCCTTGTCGAACATCACCGAATCGGCCAGCCCCACCACGCGGCCGAATTTGCGTTCCGGCATGCCGGCCGCCACCATCTCGCGCCGCGCGGCATTGGCACGATCGGAGGACAGCTCCCAGTTGCTGTAATCGGTACGTTCGCGGCTGAAGGGCGCGGCATCGGTATGGCCGGTCAGGCTGACGTGATTGGGCACCTCGTTGATGGTGCGGGTAAGCTCACTCAGGATGGCGCGGGTGTAGGATTTCAGCCGGGTGCTGCCCAGGTCGAACATCGGGCGGTTCTCCCGGTCCACGATCTGGATACGCAACCCCTCGCTGGTGATGTCCAGCAACAACTGGTCCTTGAAGTCTTTCAGGGTTGCACTGATTTCGATCTGTTCCTTCAGCTTCTGCATCAGTTCATCGAGGCGCGCCTTGTCTTCGATGATTTCAGAGATATCTTCCGGCGTGAGCTGGGACGGATCGCGCAACGGTTCACCCTCGCCGCGCGGCACTTCCATGGCGCCGCCCAGCTCGATCATCGAGGTGGATGCCCCGCCCGGTCCCTCGATGGCACTGGGATTCTGGAAGAAGTCGGAGATACCGACGCGCTCCTCCTGGGTGGTGGAGCCGAGCAGCCACATGAGCAGGAAGAAGGCCATCATCGCCGTCACGAAGTCGGCATAGGCCACCTTCCAGGCGCCGCCATGGTGACCATGGCCGCCCTTCTTGATCTTCTTGACGACGATCGGCTGTTTTTTATCTTCCAATGCCATTTTCCACCGGCCGCAGCACGCTTATTTTTTCTTGACGTGCTCTTCCAGTTCAGTGAAACCGGGACGCACGGTGGACGACAGCACCTTGCGGCCGAACTCCACGGCGATCTGCGGCGTGTAGCCGTTCAGCGTCGCCATGATGCAGACCTTGATGCAGGCGAGAAACTTGGCTTCGTCCTCGGCGCGGTGTTTGAGCGCGCTGGCCATGGGACCGACAAAACCGTAGGCCAGCAGGATACCGAGGAAGGTACCCACCAGGGCCGCCGCGATGTGGGCGCCGAGCACCTCCGGCGGCTCGCCGAGAGAACCCATGGTGATGACCACGCCCATGACCGCCGCCACGATACCGAAGCCGGGCAGGCCGTCGGACATGGTCGTCACCGATTCGCTCGGCAGCAGGGCCTCGTGGTGATGGACCTCCAGTTCCAGGTCCATGAGGTTTTCCAGCTCGAAGGGATTCATGCTGCCGCCCACCATCAGGCGCATGTAGTCAGTGATGAATTCGAGGGCGTGGTGGTCGGCCATAACCTTGGGATACTTCTTGAATATCTCGCTCTGCTCGGGCTCCTCGATGTCGTTCTCCAGCGCCATCAGGCCTTCCTTGCGTGCCTTGGCGAACAGGTCGTACATCAGGGCCAGCAGATCCATGTAGGACTGCTTGCTGTACTTCGCACCCTTCAGCAGGCTGGGCAAGCCCTTGAGTACCGCCTTGATGACGTGGGGAGGGTTGGCAATGATGAAGGCGCCCAGCGCGCCGCCGGCGATGATCAGCAGCTCGAAGGGCTGGAACAACGCCATCAGAATGCCGTGGGACAGGACATAGCCGCCGAACACGCTGCCGACGACGACTAGAAAGCCGATGATGAGCTTCATCCGTTTGCGGTCCTTAAACTTAAATGCGGTGGTTGCTTGTCTGCGGATATCGGCACAGACGCCCGCTTCTTAATCCACCCGGATAGGGGCGGCGCCGAAACGGCGTCCGCGCATGCCGTCATGGAATGCGCAACGGGGCCAAGTGTACCAGTCCCGTGCCGCGAAGACACCCTTGCAGGCACTATAATCGGCTGTAATTCAACACAAAACGCCTTGCCGAGACACCGCCCAGCAGGCACACTCCCAACACGGAACGGTATCAAGGAACCGGAATGCACAACACCCTCAACGCCTGGGCCGACAAGCTCCAGCATGCCGTCCTGCCGGCCCTGCCGCAGACCGTGGCGGACCTGGCGCGGCTCAGTGCGGATGACAACGTTAACATGTGGAATCTGGCGCGGGTGCTGGAAAAGGATCCGGGCCTGTGCGTCGCCCTGCTGCGCCGGGTCAATGCCGGCGGCCAGAAGCGGCTGCGCACCGAAGTCACCACCGTGGAGCACGGCATGATGATGCTGGGGCTGACCCAGCTGCGCGCCCTGCCCAAGTCCGTTCCCCTCATTCAGCGCGCGGGCGACGCCACCGGCCGCGAGCGCGCCCTGCGCCTGATGGCGCGCAGTTACCACGCCGCCTGGCAGGCGCGGGAAATGGCGCGGCTGCGCAAGGACCTGGAGCCGGACGAAATATTCCTGCCGGCGCTGCTGCACCACCTGGGTGAGATACTGCTCTGGCTCTACGCCCCGGCCAAGATGGCCCAAATCGAGGAGCTCACCGCGCGGCAGCAGATCGAGCCGGAAGAGGCCCAATACGTGGTGCTCGGCTTCGGCATCGATCACCTCACCCTGTCGCTGGCACGGCGCTGGGGGCTGCCCACCCTGCTGCAGGACAGCCTCAAATCGGAAAGCGCCCAGCAACCGCGCATCTACGGCGTCATGCTGGCGGTGCAACTGGCGCGCGCCGCCGAGCAGGGCTGGTATCGCGCCGCCACCACCGGCGTGCTGGAACATATGGCCGAGCACCTGGGCCACGACTTCGGCTACGTCACCAGCCACACCCACCGCTACGCGGTGGAGGCGGCCCGGCTGGCAGACTGTTATCCCTCCGACCCTGCCGCGGCGCTGCTGCTGCATCCGTCACAGCCGGAGGCCGCCCCGGGCTGGAAACCCGAGCCCGTCGCGGCAACGGTAGAGGCGCCGGGCCCGGCGCCGGAAGGGGAGGAGCCCGCCAGCGCCTTCTGCCTCGCGCCGCAGCTGCACATCCTGCGCCAGTCCCTGCAGGAATTGCAGGCCGGCATGAAGGCCCGCAACCTCACCCTGCAGAAAGTGCTGTCGCTGACCATGGACGGCATGCACGACGGCACCGGCCTGAACCGCGTGGTGTTTGCCCTGCTCACCCAGGAACGCCACCAGCTGCGCGCGCGCGCCATCGCCGGGGCCGACAACGACCCGGTGTTCGACCGCTTCCATATTGAACTGAACGGCGCCCACCTGTTCACCCGCCTGATGGAGAAACCGCAGGCACTGTGGATCAACGACACCAACCGGGTGAAGTTCTGGCCCATGGTGCCCAAACCGTTTCAGCGCATCGTCCGCTGCAACAGCTTCATGGTGCTGTCCATCTTCGTGAAGGACCGCCCGGTGGGATTGCTCTATGCCGACCGCCAGTGCGGCGGCTGCGGGCTGGACGCCCATGCCTACCACCGCTTCAAGCAGCTGGGCATGTTGGCGGCACAGGCCATGGAGATGGTTTCGGGGGAGAAGGTTTAGTTTCGAGTTTCGAGTTTCGAGTTTCGAGTTTCGAGTTTCGAGTTTCGAGTTTCGAGTTTCGAGTTTCGAGTTTCGAGTTTCGAGTTTCGAGTTTTCGAGTTTCGAGTTTCGGCAAGAGTGTGTCGTGGCCTTTCGAAACTTCAAACTCGAAACCCGAAACTGTTCTTAAACTTCCCTTCTTCCATGAAAGGCATGGGACAGCGTGCCGCCATCAACATATTCCAGCTCGCCGCCCAGCGGCACGCCATGGGCGATGCGCGTGGCGCGAATGCCGCGGCTGTGTACCATCTCGCTGATGTAGTGGGCCGTGGCCTCGCCTTCCACCGTCGGGTTGGTCGCCAGGATCACCTCTTTCACTTCGCCGCCGTCGAGGCGGGCCGCCAGCCGATCCAGCCCGATGTCCTCCGGGCCGATGCCGTCCAGCGGCGACAGGTGTCCCAGCAGCACGAAATAGAGTCCCTGAAAACCGGTGGACTGCTCCAGCGCCTGCACGTCGGTGGGCGATTCCACCACGCACAGCAGCGAGCGGTCACGGCGCGGGCTGCTGCACACCGGGCACACCTCCGCCTCGGTCAGGGTGCGGCAATCGCGGCAGTGGCCCACCTTGTCCACCGCCTCAATCAGCGCCTCCGCCAGGCGGCGTGCGCCGTCGCGGTTGCGCTCCAGCAGGTGATAGGCCATGCGCTGCGCCGACTTGGGGCCGACGCCGGGCAGGCTGCGTAGCGCCTCGATGAGGCGGCCGATCAGGGGGCTGTGCGACATGTACAGGAGCTCATTTCAGTTGACGCAGGGGGATAAGCGCAACCATCACATGGCCGCGAGATACAAGACAAAACGGCAAGAGGATGAGGGCGCTACGCGCACGGTTGTTTGAATCAAAACCAGCACGAGCGCAGCGAGTTCATCCGCTTGTATCTTGCAACTTGCAACTTGTATCTCTGTTCCCGGTGGATGCGCTGTCGCTTATCCACCCTACAGTTGTAAGCTACGCCGGTCAGAACGGCAGCTTCATCCCGCCGGGCAGGTTCATACCCGCCGTCACGCCGGCCATGCGTTCCTGGCTGGTCTTTTCGATCTGGCGCACGGCATCGTTCACCGCCGCGGCGATCAGGTCTTCCAGCATCTCCTTGTCGTCCTGCATCAGGCTGGGATCGATGCCGACCCGCTTCACGTCGTGGCGGCCGTTCATCACCACCGTCACCATGCCGCCGCCGGACTGGCCGGTCACTTCCATATTGGCCAGCTCTTCCTGCATGCGCTGCATATCGGCCTGCATCTTCTGCGCCTGCCGCATGAGATTGCCCAATCCACCTTTCATCTTCGCTTTTTCCTCAACAGGTTTGTTGCCGTAAATTCGTCTGTCTGCCCGCGCCGCCGCCGGCGGGGGCAGGATCACTCCACCGGCTGGATCGAACCGGGCTCGATACGACCGTCGAAGCGATCCAGGATGGACTGCACGGTGGCGTCGCTTTCGATGGACGCCTGCGCCTCCGCCTGGCGTTCCTGGCCGCGGCGCTGCTGCGCCGCCATGGGCGTCTCGCCGCCCCCTGCGCCCAATTGTATGGTGAGGCGAATCGGCTGTCCCAGGTGCTCGGACAAGGCCTTGGCCAGGACCTCCTCCCATTTCTTGTTGTGCAGCGCACGCTGACCGGGATCGAGGGCCAGCTCGACGCTGTCGCCCTCGTGACGCAGCAGCGCACAGTTGAGCGCCAGCTGGCGCGCCAACCCGCCCAAGGGCAAGGCGGCCGCCAGTGTGGTCCAGTCGATGGATACCGGCGCCGCGGCCGGTGCGGAACGGGCCGCCGGGGCGGCATGCGCCTGCGGCGGCGGCTCGGCCACCGACGCCGGCACCGCCTCCGCGACCGCGGCTTGCGGCCGTGGAGGCGGTGCCGTGCGCGACGCTGCGGTTGCCGGGGTGGTGCCTGATGAGGCGGCTGCCGCTGACACGGGTTGGGTGCCGACACCGGCCGGACGGAAGGCCAGCATGCGCAGCAGGATCATCTCGAAACCGCCGCGCGGCTCCGGCGCCAGGGGCAGATCGCGCCGCCCGGCCAGGCCGATCTGGTAGCAGAGCTGCACGTCCTCGGGACCCATGGTGCGCGCCAGCTCGGCCAGCGCCGTGCGCTCCTCCACCTCGTCACCCAATACGCCAGGCACGGCCTGGGCCAGGGCGATGCGGGTCAGTGCACTGTTCAGTTCGTTCAGCACGCCGCCGTAATCCGGCGACAGTTCCGCCAGGGCCGCCGCTTCCGCCAGCAATGCCGCGGCATCACCGGCCGCCAGGGCACGCAGCAGCGCCACCACCCGGGTCCGGTCGATGGTGCCCAGCATGGCACGCACACCGTCTGCCGCGAGCGAGCCGCCGCCGTGGGCGATGGCCTGGTCCAGCAGGCTGAGCGCATCGCGCATGCTGCCGTCAGCGGCGCGGGATATCTCGCCCACGGCAGCGGCCTCTGCGCTGATCCCCTCGCTGGCGAGGATGGCGATCAGGTGGTCGCGGATCTGCTCCAGCGGCAGACGCTTGAGGTTGAACTGCAGGCAGCGCGACAGAATGGTCACCGGCAGCTTTTGCGGATCGGTGGTGGCCAGCAGGAATTTGACGTGCGGCGGCGGCTCCTCCAGCGTCTTCAACAGGGCGTTGAAGCTGTGGTTGGAGAGCATGTGCACTTCGTCGATGAGATATACCTTGTAGCGGCCGCGGCTGGGGGCGTACTGCACGTTGTCGAGGATTTCGCGCGTATCCTCCACCTTGGTGCGCGAGGCCGCGTCCACCTCGATCATGTCCACGAAGCGCCCCTCGTCGATTTCGCGGCAGGCGCTGCACACGCCGCAGGGCCGGGAGGAAACGCCCTGCTCGCAGTTGAGCGACTTGGCCAGGATGCGGGCGATGGTGGTCTTGCCGACACCGCGGGTGCCGGTAAACAGAAAGGCGTGATGCAGGCGGTCGTTGTCCAGCGCATTGATCAGGGCGCGCAACACATGCTCCTGTCCCACCATTTCAGGGAAGGAACGGGGACGCCATTTGCGGGCCAGGACCTGATAACTCACGGGCGGGCGGCTCTCTGCTTGGGTGGGCCGGACCAGCGTCCGGCAAAGGAGGCAGTATACCCGATCAGGTGGCGGCGCAAGGACACGGCGGGTGAATCAGGAAAGGGTGGCGTCCCGTACCAGCCACACCCCGGCGCCCGATTCCACTGCTGCCGCTGCTCCCTTCCGGGCCTGACGGGGTTCACAGCTTGTCGTCGCGAGGGGACCGGCACGGTCCGCCATTGAACACTGGGTGGAAACCGCGCCGCAGGCGGCGCGTTGGGGAAACTGCAAAGCGGAAAGTGGCGGAGAGGAAGGGATTCGAACCCTTGATACGCTTTTGACGTATACACACTTTCCAGGCGTGCTCCTTCAACCGCTCGGACACCTCTCCGGAAAGCGCGCAAGGTTAAACCAGATTGGACGGGCACGCAACAGAGGGGACGGCGAAAACGGCCTTTTTCACCGCCTGGCGGCTGTCAGAAACGGAAGTTGAGGTAGAAACCCACGGTATCCTGCTGGCTCTTGGGCTGGTATACGCTATATAGCGAACCGCCCCCGGTAACCGGCGCGCCGTCCGACGCCCGGAAACGGTAGCTGTCGTAATACCCCCCCATGCTCCAGCGTGGATTGAGGCGGTAGCTCACCGTCGCATAGAGGCTGTAGTCAGGCTTGGGCTTGAGAGTGGGATCGCTGTCGAACCCGATGCGCGTCAGCCCCACCGACTCACTGGTATAAAACGGCAACTTGACGCCGCCCTGGACCGACCAGCCGTTGCCGCCGCTATAGACGGCGCCGAGCCGGCCAAACCCCACGTCATAACGTTCGTCGTAACCGGACACCCCGGCATTGTCGCGCAGCGAGCGCAACCACGAATCGTACCCCACAGAAAGGGTAAGGCCCCAGGAGCCGGGAGCCGCCACGGTGGAGGTGAAGCGATGGGTAAAGTCCAGTTCCGCCGTCCAGCCCAGATAATCGGTATCCGTCGTATGGGGCGTGCCGGACTGGGTCTGGCCATCGTACGCCACCCGTCCGAGGTACACGCGGCTGCGCAGCCCGTAAACCCAGTTGCTCGCCGGGACCGACGCGGCATCCAGGCCGACGAAGTGACGCAGACCCGTTTCCTCCAGCAGCTTGTCGCTGCCGTCATACTCGCGCCAGGAGAAATACTCGCCGCCAAAGGTGACCGCCAGCTGCTCGGCCTGGGCCGGCAGCACGGCGGACAGCAACAGTATTCCGGCAGCAAATTGACGCATCCCAGGCTCCACGGCCGGTCCCGGCGAAATGCCGCGACGCTATCGTTAAAATGGATTCCCGTTCCCTAAAAAACAAGGAACTCCGGCACACTCCGGACAGATCGCCGCCGGAACTTTTTCCCCCAGAGAAAGACCAACCGGTAGCCGACAGTGCGAACACGATCACACTTCCGCCGTAACAGAATGATTCGAAAGAACTTATTACGTTGAAGGGAGAGTGTGCGGGGGGAAAGAGAGTTACTCGGGCAGGCATCTCCCTGCGAGGTTGCCACCTCGCGGCGGCGTTCTCCGGGCCGCTCCGCAGCCCTGCGTCGAACCCTCTGCCGGGTTCGCATCCCTCCCGGGGCGGGCATCGGCGGGGAACGGTGCCCTTCCGGCAGGATAAGCTTCGATATGTGGCGGAGAGGGAGGGATTCGAACCCTCGTGGGGCGGTAAAGCCCCAACTCGATTTCGAGTCGAGCCCGTTATGACCGCTTCGGTACCCCTCCGAAAGGGGGCTAAAGATACACTTCCCGCCGGATGACGACAACCGGCAGGTGGTATATTTCCATCCCAGAGCAAATATGGGTCCCGCTGGATGCGCCGACAACGACGACGATACGCCGCCGCCTTGGGTGGTCTGTTCCTGCTCCAGTTCATTGGCGGCTGCTCCCAGCCGCGCAACGAACTGGAGCAGGTGCTGGCCGACGGCGAATTGGTGGTGCTCACCCGCAACACCGCCACCACCTATTACGAAGGGCCGGATGGCCCGACCGGCATGGAGTATGACCTCGCCCAGGGGTTCGCCGACATGCTGGGGGTGAAGCTGCGCCTGGTCGTGGCCGCCAACGTCGCCGACGTGCTGCGCCAGCTGGCGGAGGGCGATGCCCACCTCGCCGCCGCCGGCCTGACCGTCACCGAACCGCGCCGGCACTGGCTGCGTTTCACGCCCCCCTATCAGGAAATCACCCAACAGCTGATATACCGGCGGGGCACTGCACGTCCGGCCTCCGTCGGCCAGATGGAGGGGCACCTGGAGGTGCTTGCCGCCAGCAGCCATGCCGAACACCTGACCCACATCAAGACCGACCACCCCAACCTGGTCTGGACCGAAAACAGCGAGCTCAACAGTGAAGAACTGTTGTCGCTGCTGTACGAAGGCGTCATCGATTACACCGTCGCCGACTCCCATGAGGTGGCCATCAACCAGCGTTTTCTCCCTGAGCTGCGCATCGCCTTCGACCTGAGCGATCCGGAACCGCTGGCCTGGGCCTTCCCCCGCTTCCGTGACGACAGCCTGTTTCTCGCCGCGGAGGAATACTTCGACACGCTGCGCAAAAACGGACGCCTCGCCCAACTGGTGGAAAAACACTACGGCCACGTCAATGACTTCGACTATGTAGGCACCCGCACCTTCATGCATCACATCGAGCAACGGCTGCCGCAGTTCCGCCCGCAGTTCGAAACCGCCGCCGGGAACAACGCCCTCGACTGGCGCCTGCTCGCCGCCATGGCCTACCAGGAGTCGCACTGGGATCCGCGCGCAGTCTCCCCGACCGGCGTGCGCGGCATAATGATGCTGACCCAGACCACCGCCCGCGACCTCGGCGTCGAACGGCGCAGCGATCCGGGACAGAGCATCGAAGGCGGCTCGCGCTACTTCAAGTCGCTGCTGGAAAGACTGCCCGAACGTATCGAGGGACGTGACCGCTACTGGCTGGCGCTGGCGTCCTACAACGTAGGCTACGGTCATTTGGAAGACGCCCGCATCATCACGCAACAGCGCGGCGGCAATCCGGACAAATGGATGGACGTGAAGGAAAATCTGCCCCTGCTGCACAAGCGCAAGTGGTACGGCAAGACCCGGCACGGCTATGCCCGCGGCAACGAGGCGGTGCGCTATGTGGAAAACATCCGCAGTTACTACGATATCCTGGCCTGGACCATCGAACGCAATGAACCGAAACCGCCGCCGGTAACCGTGCCCGCCGCCTTCATGTTCGCCAACCCCGCGCTCTGAATCCGCCCCGGCGGAAGCGCCCGCGGCGCCGGGGTGCCGCGCCCAGCCCCCAGCAAAGGTCAACTGTAGCGAGTACGCTATATGTATTGGCCCGATGCGACGTGGGACGAACGACCATGACGGTGATTGCGGCAGCATTATGGCGTGGCGTTGCCTTTGCCCTGCTCTGGTGGACCCTGGCGGAAGGCCGCACCGAAAATTGGGGGCTCGGCCTGGCCATCATAGGGCTGGCCACCTTGGCCAGCCTGCGGCTGCTGCCCGCCACCGCCCTCCGTCTGTCGCCCCGCGGACTGCTGGGCTTCGGTACCTTCTTCCTCGTGCAATCGATCCGGGCCGGCACCCAGGTGGCGATCATGGCGTTGCGCCATCGGCTCGATCTGGCGCCGGCCATGCTGGAGCTTCCCATCACACTGCCACCGGGAGCAGCACGGATCTGGCTGGCCAACACCCTGAGCCTGTTGCCGGGAACTCTCAGCGTGGACATCGGTGCGACGCATCTGCGCCTGCACGTGCTGGACCGTCGCCTGCCCATCGCCCATGAGGTGGCCCAGGTGGAGGCGCGCATCGCCGCCGTGCTGGGGATGGAAAAATGACCGCGCTGGAATGGCCCCTTGCCCTGTTCCTGCTGGCCAACCTGTTGGCCGCCCTGCTCCGTGCCGCACGCGGCCCCACCGCAGCGGACCGCATGCTGGTGGCGCTGCTGTTCGGCACCGGCGGTGTCGGCATCCTGCTGTTGCTCGGCCGGGCCGGCGGCAATCCCGCCCTGGTCGATGCCGCGCTGGTGCTGGCCCTGCTGGCCGCCATCGCCGGCGCCGCCTTCGCCCGGCGCGCCTGGACCGACGGAGACGCCGATGAGCGCCGTCCTTGAGGTGGCCAGCGCCCTGCTGCTCGTTGCCGGCGCCGCGTTCTATCTCGCCGGCACGGTGGGGCTGTTGCGCTTTCCTGACGTCTATGCGCGCCTCCACGCCCTGACCAAGGCCGACAACCTGGGCCTGGGCTGCGTCGTGCTGGGACTGAGTTTGCAGGCGGAGAGCCTGGCCGTCGCGGTGAAGCTGCTGCTGATCTGGCCGCTGGTGCTCGCTGCCAGCGCCACCCTCAGCTATTCCATCGCCCGCCGTGCCGACCGCCTCGGCATCACGCCGTGGCAGGGCAAGGAAGACCGATGATGAGCCTCACCTTCGACCTGCTGCTGGGCGTCGCCCTGCTGTGGAGCGCCTGGCACACCCTGGCGACAGCGGACCTGATCCGCGCCGTGGTGTCGTTCATCGTCTTCGGCCTGCTGATGGTTCTGGCCTGGGCGCGGCTCGACGCCCCGGACATCGCTTTGGCCGAAGCGGCCATCGGCGCCGGGCTCACCGGCGCCCTGCTGCTCGACAGCGTCGGCCACCTGAGGGCTCGCCGGCGCCCGGGTGACAACGGGTGAACCGCGCCCTCCGCGCCGCCGTCGTTCTGGGCGCCGGCCTGCTGGCCGCCCTGCTGGTGGCCGCGATACTGGCGCTGCCGGTCCCCGCGGTGCGCCTGCCTGCCCTGGTCGCAGCCCATCTGCCTGCGAGCGGCGTGACGCACCCGGTCACGGCGGTACTGCTCAATTTCCGCGGTTACGACACCTTGTTGGAGGTGGCGGTCCTGGCGCTGGCCCTGGTGGGGTTGCTGGCGCAATCGCCGCCGCGGGAGCTGACGCATGCCCCATCGCCGGGCGAACCGGTATTGCCCCTGCTCGCCCGGGTGCTGGTTCCCTTCCTGATCCTGAGTGCCGGCTACCTGCTTTGGGCCGGCGCCCACCGTCCGGGCGGTGCGTTCCAGGCCGGGGCCGTGCTGGCGGCGGCGGCAGTCGTGCTGCACCTGGCGCGGTTGTGGCCCGCCTGGGACCGTCCCGGCCGCGGCCTGCGTCTTGGACTGGTCGGCGGGCTGCTGCTGTTCCTCGCCGTGGCCGCTGCCCTGCTGGCCGGCGGCACCCTGCTCCGCTATCCGCCGCAGCTGGCCGGGACGCTGATCCTGCTCATCGAGATCGGCCTGACCGTCTCGCTGGGCCTCCTGCTGGCAGGTCTGTTTCTGTTTCTCGCCGAGCCGAGGTCCCTGTGATGAGCAGCGGCCTGGTCTACGCCGTGGTCGGGGTGCTGCTGTTCGTCCTGGGGGCGGCCGGGATGCTGCTGCTGCCGCATCTGCTGCGCAAGATCCTCGCCTTCAACCTGTTGGGCAGCGGTGCCTTCCTCATCCTGGTGGGGCTGGCGCAACGCGACGGCGGCGTCGACCCCGTGCCCCACGCCATGGTTCTGACCGGCATCGTGGTCGCCGTGGCGGCTACCGCCCTGGCCCTGGCCCTGCTGCGCCGCCTGCACGCCTTGTCCGGGCGTACCCAGCTGGCCGACGAGTCCGCCGATGAATGACCCGGTCTACGACGTCGCACCGTGGCTGGTCCTCCTGCCCCTGGCCTGGGCGGGCCTGGCCTTCGTATGGGGGCCGGGGCGCGGCGCGCGACTGGCGCTGGCCGGCACCGCGCTGCAGTTGCTACTGACGCTGCGCCTGGCCGCGGAACTGTTGTCCCTGGGCGGTCGTCGCCACGCGGTGGGCGGGTGGGGAGCCCCACTGGGCATCGACCTGGCGGTCGATGGGCTGTCCATGACGATGCTGCTGCTGACGCAGGCGGTGGCCTTCGCCGTGTTCATCTACGCCCGCGCCTATTTCACCGACCGCAGCGCCGATGGCGACGGCCACGGCGCCCGCAACCACTTCTGGCCTCTCGCCGGTTTCCTGCTGGCGGCCATGAACGCCCTGTACCTTTCCGCCGATCTGTTCAATCTCTACGTCACGCTGGAACTCCTTGGGCTGGCCGCGGTGGGACTGGTCGCCGCCGGCGGCAATGCGGCCCAGGTGAGCGCGGCCCTGCGCTACCTGCTGGTCAGCCTGCTGGCCTCCGGCGCCTACCTGCTGGGGGTGGCCCTGATCTACGGCAGCTACGGCACCGTTGCCCTCTCCGCTCTGCCCCTGATGTCGGCCGACGCGCCCCTGGCGGTTGCTCTGGCAGCCGCGCTGATGGGGGTCGCACTGCTGCTCAAGACCGCACTGTTTCCCTTTCACTTCTGGCTGCCTCCGGCCCACGGCGGCGCGCCGGCACCGGTCTCGGCCCTGCTGTCGGCCCTGGTGGTAAAGGCCACGTTCTACCTGTTCCTGCGCCTCGGCCTGGGCCTGTTTGCCCCCCTGGGGGAGACCATTGCCTGGCTGCCGGGACTGCTGGGCAGCGCCGCCATATTCTGGGGCTCCTGGCAGGCGCTGCGGGCGCAGCGGCTAAAGATGCTGGTGGCTTATTCCACGGTGGCCCAGCTGGGCTACTTATTCCTCATCTTTCCCCTGCTTGCGCCGGATGGTCTGGCGCTGCAGGCCGGGGTGATGCAGGCCCTGTCGCACGGCCTGGCCAAGGCCGCCATGTTCATGACGGCCGGCGTATTCCTGCAGGTCAGCGGGCGTGATGCCGTCGCCGACCTGGCCGGTGTGGCAGGCCGCCTGCCCGTCACCCTGTTTGCCTTCGGCCTGGCCGGCGTCACCCTGATGGGGTTGCCGCCTTCCGGCGGTTTCCTGGCCAAGTGGCTGTTGATCGACGCCGCCCTGGCGCAGGGCCGGTGGGGATGGGCTGCGGTAGTGATCGCCGGGGGCCTGTTAACCGCCCTCTACGTTTTTCGCGTGGTGCGCCAGGCCTTTGCGAGTACGGAGGCGAGGCCGCCGCTCGCGCCGGTCCCCCGCACCCTGGAATGGACCGCCTTCGCCCTGGCGGCCGCCAGCGTGCTGTTGGGGCTGCGCGGGATGGAGGTGCTGCACCTGCTGGACGTGGGGGCCGCGTCGTGACCGCCAGCCAATGGCTGCCGTTGGCCGTACTGGCCTCCTCGCTCCTGCCGGGCCTGCTGATCTTCGCCCTGCCCGAGGAACGGATCGGCCTGCGCACCGCCCTCAACCTGTTCGGCGCGGTGGCCAAGCTGACCCTGGTCGGCGTCCTGCTCGTCGGCGTGCAGGCGGGCAATACCTACAGCGTCGGCTACACCGTCCTGCCGGGGGTCGATCTGATGTTCAAGGCCGACGCCCTGGCACTGTTGTTCGTCTCACTCTCCAGCGTGCTGTGGCTGCTCACCACCCTGTATGCCATCGGCTATCTGGAGGGCTCGCCCCACCGCAGCCGTTTTTTTGGATTTTTCAGCCTCTGCGTCACCGCCACCATGGGTATCGCCATGGCCGCCAACCTGTTCACCTTCTTCGTGTTCTACGAGCTGCTCACCCTCTCCACCTATCCCCTGGTGGTCCACCGCGGCAGCGGCGCCGCGTTACGCGGCGGTACCATTTATCTGGCTTACACCCTGGGCGGCGGCGCATTGTTGCTCACCGGGATCGTCTGGCTGCACAGCCTGGTGGGGCAGGTCGAGTTCACCCATCGCGGCGTATTGAGCCCCCTGAGTCCGCACTATGCCGACCAGCTGCGGATGATCTTCCTGCTGCTCATTGCCGGCGTCGGGGTCAAGGCCGCCCTGGTCCCCCTGCACGGCTGGCTGCCCAATGCCATGGTGGCGCCGGCACCGGTCTCGGCCCTGCTGCACGCGGTGGCCGTGGTCAAGGCCGGCGCCTTCGGCATCATCCGCATCGTCTACGAAATCTACGGAGTGGAATTCGCCCAGTCGCTGAACCTCCTGCTGCCTCTGGCGGTGGCGGCCTCGGTCACCATCATCTGGGGTTCGCTGCGGGCCTTGGCACAGGACGACCTGAAGCGACGCCTGGCCTACTCCACGGTGAGCCAGGTGTCCTACATCACCCTCGGCGTGGCCCTGTTCGGACCCGTGGGGACCATCGGCGGCCTGGTACATCTGGTGCACCAGGGCATCATGAAGATCACGCTGTTTTTCTGCGCCGGCAACTATGCCGAAACTCTGGGCACCCACAAGGTGAGCGAAATGAATGGGGCGGGACGACGCATGCCCGCCACCACTCTGGCCTTCAGCATCGCGGCATTAGGGATGATCGGCGCGCCGCTGACCGCCGGTGCGGTCAGCAAGGCCTGGCTGTCCGATGGTGCCCAGGCCCTCGGCCTGGAGTGGGTCGGCTGGGTGCTGCTGGCGTCCAGCCTGCTCAATGCCGCCTATTTCCTGCCAATTCTCTATCGCGTCTGGCTCAAACCGGCTCCCGCCCGCTGGCCGCAGGAACACAGCGCAGCGCAAGGCTGGCGTGAAACCACCTGGCTGCTGCTGCTGCCACCGCTGCTGACCGCAGCGGCGACCCTGGCCGCCGGCATCTATGCCGACAGTGAGTTCAGTCCGCTGGCGTGGGCACAGCTGATCGCCCGGCGCGAGTACCTGACGCCAGTGCCGTAACGGGCGCCGGTGCGGGGCGCTCCGATTTCCGACTCGATGGAATTTGCCTGGTCTGAGAAGTCCAGGATGGACCTCTCAGACCTGCCTAACGGCGCCGCGCCTGGAAGAAATCCCGCAACAATGCCGCGCTCTCCCCGGCCAGTACGCCACCGCAAACCTCGGCCTGGTGATTGAGCGGCTCCGCCTGCAACAGATTGAATACGCTGCCCGCCGCCCCGGTACGCGGGTCGGCGGCGCCATACACCACGCGCCGCACGCGCGCATGCACCATGGCCCCGGCACACATGGCGCAAGGCTCCAGTGTGACGTACAGGGTGGTGTCGACGAGACGGTAATTGCCGCAGCGCGCGGCCGCTGCGCGCAGCGCCTGAATTTCCGCATGGGCCGTGGGATCATGGGCGGCGATAGGTCGGTTCCAGCCCTCGCCGATGATCTCGCCGTCCTTCACCACCACCGCGCCGACCGGTACCTCGCCTTCAGCGGCAGCACGCTGCGCCAGCTCCAGCGCCCGGCTCATCCATGCCCTGTCTTCAGCCTCGTCCATCACTCCGCCCCGGTGATATCGCGATCGCGCATGCCGAGCAGGTAGAGGATGGCATCCAGACCGAGCGTGGCAATGGAATGCTGCGCCTGCTCTTTCACGATGGACTTGGCATGAAAGGCGACGCCCAGCCCCGCAATGGACAGCATCGGCAGATCATTGGCACCGTCGCCCACGGCAATGACCTGCTGCAGGGATATCCCCTCCTTCGCCGCCAGCTCGCGCAGCAAGCGGGCCTTCATCTGGCCGTCGACGATCTCCCCTTTTACCTCGCCGGTCAGTTTGCCGTCGCGAAAGTCCAGCTGGTTGGCGTACACGTAGTCGATGCCCAGCCGGCGCTGCAGATGCTGCGCGAAATAGGTGAAGCCGCCGGAAAGAATCGCGACCTTGTAACCAAAGCGCTTGAGCGTCGTGATGAGCCGCTCCGCCCCTTCGGTGATGGGCAGGCGTTCGGCGATCCCCTGCAACACGGATTCGTCCATGCCGCGCAACAGGGCCAGGCGGCGGCGGAAGCTCTCGGCAAAGTCCAGCTCGCCGCGCATGGCCGCCTCGGTGATGGCGGCGACCTGCTCACCGACACCGGCCACCCGGGCCAGCTCGTCGATCACCTCGGCCTGGATCAGGGTCGAGTCCATGTCAAAACAGACCAGGCGGCGGCTGCGCCGATAGATGTCGTCCTCCTGGATGGCGATATCCAGTTCCATATCCTGGGACACCTGCAGGAACGCGGTATGCAGCGCCGCCAGATCCGGCGCCGCACCGCGCACCGACAGCTCGACGCAGGCAATGCGCTTCTGTTCCGGGTGTTGCAGCGAGATACGCCCCGACAGGCGGGTGATGTTGTCGATGTTGAGAGCGTTGTCGGCCACCACCGCCGCGACCCTGGCCAGATGGCGCGCACTGATCTTGCGGCCCAGCAGGGTGATGATATGTCGCGGCTGCCCCTGCGCCGCCACCCAGTGTTCATACTCCGCGGCCGTGATGGGCGAAAACCGGATGGTGAGATCGAGGCGGTGGGCGGCAAACAACAGATCGCGGAACACCGCGCAGCCGGCGCTTTCTTCCGGCATTTCCACCAGCAGCCCCAGCGCCAGGGTGTCATGGATCACCGACTGGCCGATGTCCAGCACGTTGACGTCGTACACCGCCAGCACCTCGGTGAGCGCCGCCGTAATCCCGGGCTGGTCACGGCCGGATACGGTGATCAGGATGACTTCATGCATGACTCGTACTCAACGGATAGATATTTCGCCCCGAAGTGGAAAAGGGACGGCGCGAGGTACGTGCCATCCCTTTTCACCCTGCCCCGTCGGGTTGCCGACGGCGCGGTTATTCCCATTCGATGGTGGCGGGCGGCTTGCTGGAGATATCGTAGGCGACGCGCGAAATGCCCTTCACCTCGTTGATGATGCGGCGCGACACGGTCTCCAGGAATTCATAGGGCAGATGTGCCCAACGAGCCGTCATGAAGTCGATGGTTTCCACCGCGCGCAGCGCCACCACGTATTCGTAGCGACGACCGTCGCCGGTAACGCCCACCGATTTCACCGGCAGGAACACGGTAAATGCCTGCGAGGTCTTGTCGTACAGCTCGGCCTTGCGCAGTTCCTCGATGAAGATGTGGTCGGCCAGACGCAGGATGTCGGCATATTCCTTCTTCACCTCGCCCAGGATACGCACGCCGAGGCCGGGGCCCGGGAAGGGGTGGCGGTAGACCATTTCATAGGGCAGGCCCAGTTCGACACCGATCTTGCGCACCTCGTCCTTGAACAGTTCGCGCAACGGCTCCAGCAGCTTGAGCTTCATGTGCTCGGGCAGGCCGCCGACGTTGTGGTGCGATTTGATCAGGTGGGCCTTGCCGCTCTTGGCGCCGGCCGACTCGATCACGTCGGGATAAATGGTGCCCTGCGCCAGCCACCCGGCGTTCTTGAGCTTGGCCGCCTCTTCCTCGAACACTTCCACGAACAGGTTGCCGATGATCTTGCGCTTCTTTTCCGGGTCGCTCACCCCCGCCAGCGCGTCCAGGAAACGCTGTTCGGCATCAACCCGAATCACGCGCACGCCCATATGCTCGGCGAAGGTGGCCATCACCTGGTCGCCTTCGCGGTAGCGCAGCAGGCCGTTGTCGACGAAGACGCAGGTCAGCTGATCGCCGATGGCCTTGTGCAGCAGTGCCGCGACCACCGAGGAATCGACGCCGCCGGACAGCCCCAGCAGCACTTCGTCGGCCCCGACGCGTTCCCGCACCGTACGGATGGCGTCGTCGATGATCTGGTCCGGCGTCCACAGCGACGCACAGCCGCAAATATCGTGCACGAAGCGGTTGATGATGCGCATGCCCTGGCGGGTGTGGGTCACTTCGGGGTGGAACTGGAGGCCGTAGAAGGCACGTGCCTCGTCGGCCATGCCGGCGATGGGGCAGGAATCGGTGCTGGCCATCAGGACGAATCCCGGCGGCAAGGCATGGACCTGGTCACCGTGGCTCATCCATACGTCCAGCAGACCGTAACCCTCGGCGCTGGTGTGGTCCTCGATTTCCTTCAGCAGGCGGGTATGGCCGCGGGCGCGAACCTGGGCGTAGCCGTATTCATGGTGATCCGCGGCCTCCACCGCGCCGCCCAGCTGCTGGGCCATGGTCTGCATGCCGTAGCAGATACCCAATACCGGCACCCCCAGCTCGAATACCGCCTGCGGCGCCCGGGGCGTATTCTCCTGCGTCACCGTCTCCGGACCGCCGGAAAGAATGATGCCGCGGGGATTGAATTCGCGGATATCCGCGTCGGACATATCACAGCTGTGCAGTTCGCAGTACACCCCGGCCTCGCGCACGCGGCGGGCGATGAGCTGGGTGTACTGGGAGCCAAAATCGAGGATCAGGAGGCGATCGGCGTGGATATTCATGGACATGGCGGGTGGCGTGCTCGGCTGACGGAATCGGGGTTACCAGGGAGTGCGATCTTCCGTGATCTGGCGGCCTCGTTCAAGCCTGTTACCGCTTTCCCCCCAGCACCAGTTCATCCAGCGGGATCGGCTTCTCGATGATGTAGCCCTGGCCGAAGTCCACCCCAATCTTGCGCAGCTTGTCCAGTGCCACCTCGTTTTCGATGTACTCGGCGATGGTGCGCTTGCCCAGGGCATGGGCCATCTCGTGGATCGACTTGACCACCGAATAGTCGAATATGTTGGTGGCGATATTGCGGATGAACTGGCCGTCGATCTTGAGGTAATCGATGGGCATCGACTTGAGATAGGAATAGGACGCATGGCCGGAACCGAAATCGTCCAGCGCCAGCTGGCAGCCGGCCTGGCGCAGGCGGCGCATATAGTACACCGCCCGGTCCAGGTTGCTGATCGCCGCCGTCTCGGTAATCTCGAAACATATCTGGTGGCTGGGAACCTCGGCATCCTCCAGTCGCTGTACCAGTTCATCCATGAACGCTTCGTCGTCGATGGTGTGGCCGGACAGATTGACCGAGATGGAATTGATGTTGTTGAGCTTGCCGCGGTTGGCACGCAGCCAGTCGAACACCTTGTCCACCACCCAGCGGTCGATATCCAGAATGCGGTTATAGATTTCCGCTGACAACACGAACTGGTCAAGGGAAACCAGTTCGCCCTGTTCGTTGTGCACATGCAGCAGGATTTCGTAGCGCGGATGCTCGTGGGCAAACTTGAGCGAGGCGATCTTCTGGCACTTGAGCTGGATCAGGCCCGCGTCAAACAGTTTGTTGATACGGCCGACCCACTCCATCACGCCCTGCCGCTTCATGATGATCTCGCTTTGCGGATCGTAGAACTGCACCCGGCCGCGCCCCGCATCCTTGGCGGCAAAACAGGCGGAGTCCACGGCGGCCAGCAAGGTGCGCACGGAATCGCGCTGCGGATCGATGGAAGCGACGCCAAAGCTGGCGTCGACCACGAATTCCTTGTTTTCGCAGCGGAAGTGATAATCGTTGATGGTGCGGCGAATGTCTTCGGAGCGCTTCATGCCGCGCTCGCGATCACACCCCTCCAGCAGGATGCCGAATTCGTCGCCGCCCAGGCGGGCAAACACCGTATCCGGCCCCAGCTTGCGGCGCAACAGATCCGCCAGATTGCCCAACAGTTCGTCGCCGGCCTCGTGCCCGCAGGTGACGTTGATGACGTTGAAGCGGTCAAGGTCGAAATAACACAGGACGTTATCGCTGCCGTCTCTCTTGGCACGATTCAGCAAGCCTTCCATGGCCCCCTCGAAGCCGCGGCGGTTCATCAGGCTGGTCAACGCATCATGGTTGGTCTGCTCGATCAACCGATCATGGATCGACTGCAGCATGGTGTAGGTGGCACGATCCATAAGCGGCCGATCCCACCCTTCCAGGATCAGCATGCGGCCGCGCGACATGGCGGCGGCCATTTCCTCCGGCCGCACATCAAGTCCCTTGTTACCTTCGCGATCGACGAAAACGTAGCGGCCCCATTTGCGATCGGACCAGACCAGCTTCTGCTGCTGCAGATCTTCCTTGTCGCTCTTGTAGGACACCAGTTCGCCGTCACCCAGCGCCTCGGCGCGTTTCAGCCAGCGGCTCCATTCGGACTTCGACAGTTCCACCGGCTTCAGCGCCAGCTTTTCCTGCTCCCAGGATTGCAGCATCAGTTGCGCTATCGATCCCTTGCGGATCCGGCCGACCTTGGCCGGGTCCAGCTTGGCCTGCTCCAGGTCGGAGATCAGCTCCGACACCAGCACCAGACTACGTGTATCATCCTTGTTCAGGCGCTCAAGAACCTTGCTGACCTCTTCCACCAGCTTGTGGTTCGGCCAGTCGGCCTTGATGCCCTTTTGCGGCTTGCCCTGCAACCGGGTCAGCAGTTGTTCCATGGTGGCGCGCGCTGCGCGATAACCGTCGCCGGCCATGCCGTCACGCTGGCTATGGCGCCACAGCAGGTTCTTCCACCCGGCATCGAGCAACTCGAGTATCACCCGCGGGATCAGGCGCCCCTCGGCGAGATCGAACAGGCGATCGATGTCTTCCAGCATGTCCAGCGTCATCTGCCGCTGGTTGGGTTCCGCCTGACACTTGGCGATCACCTCATCCACTTTGCGGCGGTACTCCTCCGACTGCTCGCCATAGAGCTTGTTGAGCGAATTGACGGCTTCGTCCAGCACCGCCGGATCACCGCCCGACTCCTCGCTCAGGTTCTCCAGTGCCTTTTCCACCTTGCCGACCAATTGCTTGCGCAATTCGCTCTTCTCCGGCGGCAGCATCTGGAACAGCTGGTCGAGGGTATTGAACAGGTGGTGCACGGGATGGGAACGATCCTGCAACACCTGCTCGTTGTTGAGCGCCATCTTGATGAACGGCAGTTCGACGCTCTCGAACCAGTCCTTCAGGTGGGTGTCGGCAATCGCATCGGTCTGGATGGACGACAACAGGCTTTCCGTCACTTCCAGCTTGTCGTGCATCTCCAGCGGCAACTGTTTGGACGGGTCACCGGACTGTTCCGCCAGGACCTCGGCCAGGCGCGATGCCAGGCTGCCGCCCTGCTGGCGCAGGTTGCGGACACTGACGCCCTGCTGCTGCAGACGATCCAGGCCGCTGTTCAGTTCCTGCGGTGAGAAGTGCACTACCGGGCCGGACGCCGCCGGCGCGGTTGCGGCTGTTTCGGCCGCGCCGGCGATACCCGCAGCCTGACCCGCCGCACCACGCGCCACGGCAGGCCGTGATTGCTGCGCGACGCGCTCCAGTTGCAGCAACTCGTTGGCCGCGGCATAGGGTGATTGTTCCGCCACATATCCCGTGCCGCCGACAGCCGTGCCGGCATATCCTGCCGCCGCGACAGCGGGTGTGCCACCAGCAGGTGCGGATGCAACACCGGCAGGCGCAGCGCCCGCCGGAGCAGAATAACCGCCACCTGCCTGGCCTCCTCCCGCTGCAGCGGCAGCGGGCGCCGCAGAGCCACCGGCCTGACCTCCCGCGACAGCGCCGGGTCCGGCACCCGCACCGGCAGGTGCCGTCGCGGCAGAGCCAGCAGAGGCAGGCGCGGGAGCCGCACCGGCATAGTCAGCGGCACCCTCCGGATGGGACGCTTCGGGTTCCGCAACCGGTGCGGACGGCGGCGGCCGGTGCGCAGCCCCCGGCTGCCTGACCAGGTGCAAATCCTTTTTCAAATCCGGCAGTACGCCTTGTTCCTTGAGGTAGCCGTTGATCTGTTCGTAAAAACGGCCGGTCTGATTGAGGGTAAAATCCTCGAAGGCTTTGAAGATGTAGGGTTGCATCTCCTCGTCGAGGCCGATGGCCTCGAAGCACTCATGGAAACGCTGTGCCAGCACGGTGGACCCGATGGGATTGCTCTGCCGGTTGAGCTGCCGGTTGAGCACCAGCCCCAGGCGCTGCTCCAGTTCGAACAACAGATTCTCGTTGTGGGCATCGAGCTTGGTCACCAACGCAGTGACGGTGAGCCAGGTCTGGAAATCCTGCTCGGCCACCAGGGACAGTTCCGTTGCGTCCTCCAGCGCGGGCTGCTGCTTGATCGGCGTACCCTTCTGGTCGAACTCATCCATGATCGCCTTGATGTAGCAGCTGACCAGTTGCTGGCGGCCGGCACGCAGCTTCTGCTGCGCCTCGATAATTCCGCGCCAATTCTTTTTCGACAGTTCGTCGGCCTTGTCCAGATTGGCGGCGCCCTGAACGATGAACTCCTCCGCCAGCCGCTCCAGAAATACCTTGGTTTTGTCGCGGCAACCGCTGCCGAGCATGGCATAGCGGGCATCGGGCGGCGCGGACCGGGAGGGCGCAGCTGCAGCGCCCTGCTGGACCCGGCTCATCAAATATTGAAAGGCGGCACCGTCCACCTGGCTGAAGCTGACGCCGACGCCGATGTCGACCACGCGGGCCACGGTTCCCCGCAACACAAAACCACGCACCGTCGGTCCCGCCGCCTGTGGAAAACGCACTTCGATGGGATCGCCGCTGCGCCAGTGCACGGCATGGGCAACCTGGGGATAAAAAGTGACGAGCATTCCGCCCTGGCAGAAATCCTCAACCACGCAGTTCAGGGGACCGCCCTGGGGGGAAACGGCAAGGGCATCAAGCCGCAGGGGAAAACGGGGGTAGGCGCGCTTATTGTTACCTGACGTCATGTCACGGCGACTCCACTGTAGTTTTTTCCCGAGTATACCGGAAAGACGCCTATTCGGAGCCCCCCGCAAAATGCCATGGGGCCGGGTGATATAATTGGCTTTTCCCTTACCAAACGCATGGCTATGAGCAGCGAACGCCGCACGGACACCCTCTATTCCATCCCGCACGAGCCGCTGGCGGACTTCGCCTTCGACGCGGAGGTAGCGGCGGTGTTTCCCGACATGATACGGCGCTCCGTGCCCGGTTACGGCACCCTCAGCGGACTGCTGGGCCTCATCGCCGGGGAATACGCCCAGGCCGGCAGCCGGCTCTACGACCTGGGCTGCTCACTCGGTACCGCCACCCTCGCCATGCGCCGCCGCATCAGCCGGCCCGGCTGCCGGATCGTGGCCGTCGACAACTCCGCCGCCATGGTCGAGCGCTGCCGCGAGAATATCGAGGCGGACCAGGCGCCGACTCCGGTGGAAGTGGTATGCGCCGACATCCGCGACACCGTCATCGAACAGGCCTCGGTGGTGGCCATGAATTTCACCCTGCAGTTCATCGAACCGGAACAGCGCCTGCCCCTGCTGCGCAACGTCCATCAGGGCCTGCTGCCCGGCGGCGTGCTCATCCTGGCGGAAAAGCTGCGCTTTGCCGACGCCGCCGAGCAGGCCGTGCAGGAACGCCTGCACCTGGCCTTCAAGCGCGCCAACGGCTATTCGGAACTGGAGATCAGCCAGAAACGCGCGGCCCTGGAAAAGGTGCTGCTGCCCGACACCCTGGACGAGCACCGCCGGCGATTGCAGGCGGCGGGCTTCAGCCAGGTCACCCCCTGGTTCCAGGCGTTCAACTTTGCGGCCTTTCTCGCCGTCCGATGATCGACTACGACGGACTGTGGCACGCGCTGGCGCCGACGCCACTCGCCGGCTGGCACGCCAGGCTGCTGCCGCTGTTGCACCAGAAACTGGACCCCGCCGGCCACGGCGACCTGGCCCATTGGTATCAGACCGTGGCTGCCCTGCCGCCCCTCACTCCGACCAGCGTCGACCTCTCTGCCGATTGCCTGGACATCGGCGCCGCCGACCCGCTCGAGCCGGCAATCCGTGAGGAGCTTGCCCGCCGGTTGCGGGAACTGCACCCCTGGCGCAAGGGCCCCTTCTGCCTGTTCGGGCTGCACCTGGATACCGAGTGGCGCTCCGACTGGAAATGGAACCGCATACGCGATCAGGTGGATCTGCGCGGCAAGACCGTGCTCGACGTGGGCTGCGGCAACGGCTATTACGGCTGGCGCATGCTGGGCGCGGGCGCGGCCCTGGTGCTGGGTGTCGACCCCACGCTGCGTTACGTCATGCAGTACGCCGCACTGCGCCGTTATCTGGGAGATCGGGCCAACTACGTCCTGCCGCTGAAGCTGGAAGACCTGCCGGAGGCCGGTGCCGCGTTCGACGTGGCCTTTTCCATGGGGGTTATCTACCACCGCAAGGATCCGCTGGAACACTTGCAGCGCCTGCATGGCCAGCTCAAGCCGGGGGGCTGTCTGGTGCTGGAAGGACTGGTGATTGAGGGCGACGGTCACACGGCGCTGCACCCGGCAGGCCGCTATGCCAAGATGAAGAACGTGCACGCGATCCCCACCCTGGGGTTGCTGCAATATTGGCTGCAGGAATCAGGCTATGACGAGATTGCGTTGCTGGATGTTTCGGCCACCACGGTGGCGGAGCAGCGCCGCACGGAATGGATGCACTTCGAATCCCTGGCGGATTTTCTCGATCCGGACGACCCGACCCTGACCGTCGAGGGCCACCCGGCGCCGATCAGGGCGAGCATCCGTGCCCGCAAGGCCTGAAAGGCGACGGCCTAGGCCGTGGTAAAGCTGGGCAGCTGGGGGGTATCCCAGTCTTCCGGCGACAAATCGTCCGCCAGCAGTTCATACAGCGAGTCTTCCGCGGAATGGTCACCGAGGGAAGGAACGCCCGTGGGGGCGAGGTTGGCGTGCTGCTCGTACCGGTTCATGTCATCTCCTGTTACGGGTGGAGATCCATATCGCTGAGAGTGGATGTACGCCTATTCCTTACAGGCATATTTTTCATACGGGACAATGTGTTCCCGGGTGAAACACTACTCCGGCAATGCGGCAATGTCCATACTTTTAGTGTGATTAATTTCGCGAAATGCACGATATCGGTGCAAAAAAAAAACCGCCCCAGGGGGCGGCTTTTTTGTCGTGCGCTGAGGTGGCAATCAGACGCGATAGTTCGGCGCTTCCTTGGTGATCTGCACGTCATGCACGTGGCTCTCGCTGATGCCGGCGCCGGTGATGCGCACGAACTCAGGCTTGGTACGCATCTCGTCGATGTTCCGGCAGCCGGTGTAGCCCATGGAGGAGCGCAGGCCGCCCATCAGCTGATGGATGACCGGCGACAGCGGGCCCTTGAACGGCACGCGGCCCTCGATGCCTTCCGGCACCAGCTTGTCGGCCTCGTTGCCTTCCTGGAAATAACGGTCGGAGGAGCCCTGGGAGGAAGCCATGGCACCCAGCGAACCCATGCCGCGGTAGGACTTGTAGGAACGCCCCTGGAACAGTTCGACCTCGCCCGGGGCCTCCTCGGTGCCGGCGAACATGCCGCCCAGCATCACCGAATAGGCGCCGGCCACGATGGCCTTGGACAGGTCGCCGGAGTAGCGGATGCCGCCGTCGGCGATGAGCGGTACGCCGCTGCCGGCCAGCGCCTCGGCCACATTGGCCACAGCGGTGATCTGCGGCACGCCGACACCGGCGACGATGCGGGTGGTGCAGATGGAGCCGGGGCCGATGCCGACCTTGACGCCGTCGGCGCCGGCCTCGACCAGGGCCAGGGCGGCGGCACCGGTGGCGATGTTGCCGCCAATGACCTGCAAGTCGGGGAAGTTCTGCTTGGCCCAGCGCACGCGGTCCAGCACGCCCTGGGAGTGGCCGTGGGCGGTATCGACCACGATGACGTCCACGCCGGCCTCGACCAGGGCGGCGATGCGCTCGTCAGTGCCGGCGCCGACACCGACGGCGGCGCCGACGCGCAGGCGGCCCTGCTCGTCCTTGCAGGCATTGGGCTTGTCGGTGGCCTTCTGGATGTCCTTGACGGTGACCATGCCCTTGAGGCGGAACTGATCGTCCACCACCAGAATCTTCTCGATACGGTGCTCGTGCAGCAGGCGCTTAATCTCTTCCTTATCAGCGCCTTCCTTCACCGTCACCAGCTTGGCCTTGGGGGTCATGATGGTGGAGACGGGGGCGTCGTAGCGGGTTTCGAAACGCACGTCGCGATGGGTCACGATGCCCACCAGGTTGGTGCCGTCGACCACCGGCACGCCGGAAATGCCGTAGGCACGGGTCAGTTCCAGCACCTCACGGATGGTGGCGGTGGGTCCGACGGTGATGGGGTCCTTGATCACGCCGCTCTCGAACTTCTTGACCTTGCGCACTTCGGTCGCCTGCTGCTCGACAGTCATGTTCTTGTGGATGATGCCGATACCGCCTTCCTGCGCCATCGCGATGGCCAGCCGGGCCTCTGTCACGGTATCCATGGCGGCGGACACCAGCGGCAGGTTCAGGGTGATGTTGCGGGTCAGCAGGGTCTTGAGGTCCACTTCCTTGGGCAGGACGATGGAGTGCGCCGGGACCAGCAAAACGTCGTCGAAGGTAAGGGCTTCCTGAACAATGCGCATAGACGATCCGCCTTGGAGATGTGTCGGTGAGATAAACGCGCGATTATACGTTTCCGGCCAGCCCCGGTAAACAGGGCGATACCCGCGCGTGAAACGTGGAATAATCGTCGCCGTTGCAGCCACTTATCCCTAGTCCCTGCACAATAAAACCACTGGAGGAATAAAGATGCGCAAGACTATCCTGGCCCTCGCAGCCGCCACCCTGATCGGCACCGGCTGCGCCACCCAGACGACCGGCAAGGCCGCCGACGCCGATCAGGCGGCCGCCGCCATCGCCGCCGCCGAGTCCAGCCGCGCCGCGGCCGCCGCCGTCGGCTACGAATGGCGCGACACCGCCCAGATGATCGAAGACGCCCGCAAGGCCGTCGAAGAGAAGGACTACAACAAGGCCGTGAAGCTGGCGCACCAGGCCGAGCAGCAGGGCAAGGCCGCCGTCACCCAGTACCATCAGCAGGCCGAAAAGTAAGCCGGAACGCGCAGGCAAAGGCCGCGAGGCGGCCTTTGCCTCACTCCTCCCGGCCCAACCAGGCCAGCACGCCCTTCCCCGCCGCCAGACCGCTGGCAAAGCAGGCGGTCAGCAGATAGCCGCCGGTCGGCGCCTCCCAGTCCAGCATTTCCCCGGCGCAGAAGACCCCGGGCAGATCGCGCAGCATCAGTCCCCCGTCCAGCGCCTCGAACCGTACGCCCCCGGCACTACTGATGGCCTCGTCCAGGGGACGCGGCGCCATGAGCGGCAGCGGCAGGGACTTGAGCGCCGCCGCCAGCCGCGCCGGCGAGACCAGTTCTTCCCCGGCGGCGAACTCGCGCAGCAGCCCGGCCTTGACGCCGCTGATACCAGCGCAACGGTGCAGGTGCTTGGCCAGGCTGTCGCGGCCGCGGGGCCGCGACAATGCCGCCGTAAGCTGCTCCAGGTCGCGCCCCGGCACCAGATCGAGGTGCAGCAGGACCTGGCCCTGCGTCGCGATGGCGTCGCGCAGCGCCGCCGACAGCGCGTAGATCACGCCGCCTTCCACACCGTAGCCGGTCACCGTCAGCTCGCCCTGGCGGCGCTCGCCGGCGAAGCTCGCCACCACCGGCTTGACCGGCTGTCCGGCATGGCGGCTGCGGAAATGTTCGCTCCACGCGACATCGAAACCGCAATTGGCCGGCTGCAGCGGCGCCACATCGGCACCGCGCTGTGCCAGCAGGGGCACCCAGGCGCCGTCGGAGCCCAGCCGCGCCCAGCTGCCGCCGCCCAGGGCCAGCACCACGGCATCCGCCTGCACCCGCCGCTCGCCTTCCGGCGTCATCAAGCGCAAAGCGCCTGTCGCATCCCAGCCCAGCCAACGGTGGCGGACATGAAAGCGTACGCCCGCGCCACGCAGGCGATGCAGCCAGGCGCGCAGCAGCGGTGCGGCTTTCATTTCGGTGGGAAACACGCGGCCCGAGGAGCCGACGAAGGTGTCGATGCCCAGGCCGTGGATCCACGCCCGCAGGGCATCGGGACCGAAGGCCGTCAGCAATGGCGCCAGGTTTTCGCGGCGGATCCCGTAACGGGCGAGGAAACGCTCGAACGGTTCGGAATGAGTGATATTCATGCCGCCCCTGCCCGCCATCAGGAACTTGCGTCCCGGCGACGGCATGGCATCGTACACATCGACCTGCACGCCGCCGGCCGCCAGGGCTTCCGCCGCCATCAGCCCGGCGGGGCCGCCGCCGACGACGGCAACGGCAGGGGTGGGTATGCGGGAGGATGGCATGGACTAATCCGGATTCAGGGCGGTGGTGAAATGAAAACGGCGGCCAGTGTACCCCATGACGCCGCTGCATTCGCCAGCCCCCTGCCCCCGTTGACAAGTCCCCGGTGCTCCGGGTAAAGTGCGCGCCTTCGCATCACCCGCCCAGGTGGTGAAATTGGTAGACACGCTAGCTTCAGGTGCTAGTGGGGGAAACTCCGTGGAGGTTCGAGTCCTCTCCTGGGCACCAATACAAAAAAGGGGCTTCCCGTCGGGAAGCCCCTTTTTTATTGCCGCCGACCCGGCCGGGGAAAACGCCCGCACGGTGCGGGCGCCCCCAGTCCGCGATCAGCTGAACGGATGGCGCAGGACGATGGTCTCGTTGCGATCCGGGCCGGTGGAAATGATGTCGATGGGCACGCCGGTCACTTCCTCGATGCGCTTGAGGTAGTTGCGCGCCGCCAGCGGCAGCTTGTCGTACTCCTTCACGCCGACCGTAGAATCCTTCCAACCCGGCATCTCCTCATACACCGGCTTGCAGGCGCTGAAGGCCTCGGCGCCTACCGGCGGGGTGTTGCGGGCCACACCATCGCACTCGTAGCCGACGCACAGGCGAATGGTGTCCAGACCGTCCAGCACGTCCAGCTTGGTGATGCACAGGCCGGTGACCGAGTTGATCTGGTTGGAACGGCGCATGGCCACGGCATCGAACCAGCCGCAGCGGCGCGGACGGCCGGTGGTGGAACCAAACTCGTGACCACGCTCAGCCATATAGGCGCCGATGGAGTCCATCAGATCCTTGCCGTCGTACAGTTCGGTGGGGAACGGACCGGCGCCGACGCGGGTGGTGTAGGCCTTGGTGATGCCCAGCACGTAGTCGAAATAACGCGGTCCGACGCCGCTGCCGGTGGCGGCGCCGCCGGCGGTGGTATTGGACGAGGTGACATAGGGATAGGTGCCGTGATCGATGTCCAGCAGCGCACCCTGGGCACCCTCGAACATCACGTTCTCGCCGCGCTCGCGGTACTGGTGCAGCAGCTCGGTGACGTCGGCCACCAGCGGGCGCAGTTCGTCGGCCATGGCCATGGACTCGTCCAGCACCTTCTGGAAATCGACCGGATCGGCCTTGAAATAGTGCTGCAGACAGAAGTTGTGGTAATCCAGCACCTCGCCCAGCTTGGCGGCGAAGCGCTCACGGTGGAACAGATCGCCCAGGCGCAGGCCGCGGCGCGACACCTTGTCCTCGTAGGCGGGACCGATACCGCGGCCGGTGGTGCCGATGGCCGCCTTGCCGCGGGCACGCTCACGCGCCTGATCCAGGGCCACGTGGTAGGGCAGGATCAGCGGGCAGGCTTCGCTGATGCGCAGACGCTCGCGGGCCGGTACGCCGTTCTCTTCCAGCATGCGCAGCTCTTCCAGCAGGGCCGAAGGCGACAGCACCACGCCGTTGCCGATGAGGCACATCACGCCCTCGCGCAGCACGCCGGAGGGAATCAGGTGGAGTACGGTCTTCTTGCCGTCGATGACCAGGGTGTGACCGGCATTGTGGCCGCCCTGAAAGCGGGCCACCGCACTGGCGCGGTCGGTGAGCAGGTCCACCACCTTGCCCTTGCCTTCGTCACCCCACTGGGTCCCAATGATTACGACGTTCTTGCCCATTATTGCCCCTAAAGTCCCGCCCGCGCGTCTGCTTCCCCGGCGCTGCGGGTGTTGTCATGAAATTAGATTTACGGGAAAACTCGAAAACGCGACGAAATCAGCCGAGTGCCACCACCTGCCAGCAGCCGTCACGCAAGGCCAGTTGGCGGTCACACCCCATCGCCGCCGCATCGCCCTGTTGCCCCGGCAGGGCACAGACCACCCGTTCGCCGCCCGCCCGCAGATGGTCCACCTGCTGCGCCAGCGCCGGGTCATCGGCACAGGGCGCAAAGATACCACGAACCCTGGGTAGGTTGGCAGTCGACAAGGCCAACAGGGTCTTCAGGTCGGCGGAGAACCCGGTGGCGGGACGGGCCCGGCCGAAGACCCGCCCGATGTCGTCATAGCGCCCGCCCTGGGCCAGCGCCTGGCCGCTGCCCGGCGCATAGGCGGCAAATACCGCCCCGGTGTGGTAGTGATAGCCGCGCAGCTCCGCCAGATCGAAATGCAGCGGCACGTCGGGCAGGACCCGGCGCACGGCACCGGCGATGGCCTCGAGGTTGTCCAGCGCCGCTTGCACCTCGGCGCTGGCCGGCGCCAGTACCTTGCGTGCGGCAACCAGTGCCTCCTCACCGCCGTTGAGTTCGGCCAGTTGCACCAGCATGCCGCGCATCTCGTCGGTCAGGACCAGGGTGGCGAGCAGCGCGGCAATGTCGGGCCGCGACTTGCGCTGCAGCGCATCGAACAACTGCGCCTCCTGTCCCGGCGTGAGCCCGGCCTGGCGCGTCAGGCCGCGGAAGATGCCCACGTGGCCCAAATCGAGGTAGAGCTGGTCGAGTCCGGCGGCGTGCAGGGTGGCCAGCATCAGGCGCAGGACCTCCACGTCGCTGTCGATCCCACCGTGGCCATACAGCTCGGCCCCCACCTGTAACGGGCTGCGGCTGCCGCCGTGGCCTTCCGGCCGGGTGCGCAGCACGGTGCCGAGATAGCACAGGCGGGTTGGCGTCTCGCGCTTGAGGTGATGGGCGTCGATGCGCGCCACCTGCGGCGTCATGTCGGCGCGCACCCCCATCATGCGGCCGCTCAGCTGATCGGTCAGCTTGAAGGTCTGCAGGTCCAGATCGTTGCCGGTACCGGTGAGCAGCGATTCCATGTACTCGATAAACGGCGGCAGCACCAGCTCATAGCCCCAGGTACCGAACAGATCGAGCAGGCGCCGGCGCAACAGCTCCAGTCGCCAGGCACCTTCCGGCAATACTTCTTCGATGCCTTCCGGCAACAACCAGCGTTCGTTTTCCATCAGTGTTTCAACCAGTAGACCAGAACCGCACCGGCGACCATCAGCACCAGCCCGGCGCTGCGGATGGAACGATCATCCAGTTGCACCAGGCTCAGCATGGCCTTGCGGTAATTACGGGGCGACAGCGCGGGCAACACCCCTTCCAGCACCAGCAGCAGGGCCAGCGCCACCCACAAATCAGACCACATTGCCGCCTCTCAAAAAAAACGGGTGGCTTGCGCCACCCGGGATGTATTTGCTGCGCTTACTTGCGCGTACCAGCGGCGTTGCCGAAGTACTGGAAGAACTCCGCGCTCGGATCCAGCACCAGCATGTCCTGTTCCTTGTTGAACACGTTGCGGTAGGCATCCAGGCTACGGTACAGCGAGTAGAACTCGGCGTTGCGGCCGAAGGCCTTGGCGTAGATTTCTGCAGCACGGCCGTCGCCCTCACCGCGCAGCCGCTCGGCGTCGCGGTAGGCCTCGGCCAGGGTGACCGTACGCTGGCGATCGGCATCGGCACGGATGCGTTCCGCCGCCTCGGCGCCGCGCGAGCGCAGGTCCTTGGCGACGCGGGAACGTTCCGCCTCCATGCGCAGATACACCGAGGTGGACACCTCGGCCGGCAGTTCGATGCGCTTGATGCGCACGTCCACCACCTCGATACCGAACTGGCCCGCCTGCTCGCTCATCTGGGCCGTGATGATGGCCATGATTTCGGAGCGCTCGCCGGAGATGGCCTCCTGCATGGTGCGCTTGCCGAACTCGCTGCGCAGGCCATCCTTGATGATCTGTGCCAGACGCATGGCGGCCTGGCGCTCGTCACCGCGCATGGTCACGTAATAGGTGGAAACGTCCTTGATGCGCCACTTGATGAAGGAGTCGACGATGACGTTTTTCTTCTCCTGGGTCAGGTAGCGCTCGGAATCGACCTCCAGCGTCAGGATGCGCTTGTCGAAAAAGCGCACGTTGTTGATGAAGGGCAGCTTCAGGTACAGGCCCGGCGTGTAATCGGCACGCACGAACTCGCCCAGGCGGAACTTGATCGCCAGTTCACGTTCGTTCACCACGAAGACCGACATGGAGCCGATCCACAGCGCCGCCAGCAGGGCGACGAGAGACATCATTCCGCGGGACATTTAGCGCACCTCCCGTTGACGTACGGCATCACGCAGGCGGGCGTCCGTACGCTGCTGCTGCGTCTGCGTCTGCGGCAATGCAAGAGGGTCGGCCGTTCCCATGGAGGTAAGGGGCAAATCACGCTGCATCAGCTTGTCCAAGGGCAGATAGAGCAGATTGTTGCCCCCCTTGGTATCCACCATCACTTTGCTGCTCTGGCTCAATACCGACTCCATCGATTCAAGATACAGGCGCTTGCGGGTTACCGCCGGCGCCTTTTCGTACTGCGCCAGCACGCTGAGGAAGCGGGCCGTCTCACCTTCCGCCTGGGCGATGACCTGCTCGCGGTAGGCATTGGCCTCCTCGATCAGGCGCGCCGCGGCGCCGCGGGCACGGGGCAGGACGTCGTTGGAATAGGCCTCGGCCTCATTTTTCAGGCGCTGCTCGTCCTCGCGGGCCTTGACCGCGTCGGCAAAGGCACCCTGCACCTGTTCCGGCGCCTGGGCATCCTGCATATTGAGATTGACCACGGTCAGACCGGCACGGTAACGGTCGAGGATTTCCTGCACCAGGACCTTGACGCGCTCCACCACTTCGCTGCGGCCGCCGGTGATGACGAAATCCATCTCGCTCTGGCCGATGATCTCGCGTACCGCGCTCTCGGTGGCCTCGCGCAGGGTCTGGTCCGGGTCACGCACGTTGAACAGGTAGTCGCGCGCGTCCTTCACCTGGTATTGCACCGTGAACTTCACGTCGACGATGTTTTCGTCCTGGGTCAGCATCAGCGCCTCGTCGGCGCGGCGGCCCAGTTCGATGGAACGCACGCTGGAAATATCCACCTCTTCCACCGAGTGGATGAAACGCGGATACCAGTTGAGGCCCGGCATGGTGGTGTCCTTGTAGGCGCCGAACTGCAACACCACGCCGCGCTGGCCTTCGTCGACGGTGTAGATGCCGGACAGCGCCCACAGCGCCAGTGCCAGCACCAGCACCATGCCGATGGAGCCGGCCGATGCCCCGCCGCCGGTGCCGCGGCCCCGGCCGAACAGGCCGCCGAACTTGTCCTGCAGCTTGCGCACCACCTCGTCGAGGTCGGGCGGTCCCTGCTCGCTGTTGCGGCCGCCCCAGGGGTCTTTGCCCCCGGAATTACCCGGTTCGTTCCAAGCCATGAGTGTCTGTACCTGTCGTTATCGTGAATTTGGTCGCGCACCAAGGGGCAAAGTTTAGCCCTCAGTCCGCAAGCTCGGCAACAATGGTGCAAAATCCTGCTGTTTGCGCAACACCGCCAGATTGTGCGCCTTGATCTCCACATCCAGCAGCCAGTCGCCGCTTTCCTCCACCTGTTCGCGCCGCACCGCGTCGATGGCGTACAGCGCGGCGCGCAGGCGCCCGGCACTGGGCGGCAGGAGCAGACGGCTCTGCACCGTCTCCTCGCGGAAGAAATCGGCCAGCCCCTGCAACAACAACTCCATGCCGGCCCCGCTCATGGCCGATAGATAGGCCCGCAGCGGATTGCCTTCGCCGTCGCGCTCCAGCTGCGGCATACCCTGCTCCAGCAGATCGATTTTGTTGTACACCTCGATCTGCGGTACCTCATCGGCGCCGATTTCCGTCAGGACCGCCCGCACCTGCTCGATCTTCGCCTGCCGCTCCGGGTCGTTGGTGTCGATGACGTGCAGCAACAGATCGGCATCGCGCGTCTCCTGCAGGGTGGAACGGAACGCCGCCACCAAATCGTGCGGCAGGTGGCGGATGAAACCGACGGTATCGGCCAGCACGATGGCCTTGCCGCCCGGCAGCTGCACGCGGCGCAGCGTCGGATCCAGAGTGGCGAACAGCTGATCGGCGGCATACACCTGCGCCGTGGTCAGCCGGTTGAACAGAGTGGACTTGCCGGCGTTGGTATAGCCCACCAGGGAGACGGTGGGCAGTTCGGCACGTCGCCGTGCCCGCCGGCCCTGTTCCCGCTGACGGTTGACCTTCTCCAGCCGCTTCTCCAGCTGGCGGATGCGATCGGACAGCAGGCGGCGGTCTGTTTCCAGCTGGGTTTCGCCGGGGCCGCGCAGACCGATACCACCCTTCTGCCGCTCCAGGTGAGTCCAGCCGCGCACCAGGCGGGTGGCGAGATGCCGCAGCTGCGCCAGCTCCACCTGCAGCTTGCCCTCATGGGAACGGGCGCGCTGGGCGAAGATGTCGAGAATCAGCCCGGTGCGATCCAGCACGCGGCATTGCAGAACGCGCTCCAGATTACGTTCCTGCGCCGGTGTCAGGGCGTGGTTGAACAACACCAGCTCCGCCTCGTGCGCCTGTACGGCGGCCAACACCTCTTCCGCCTTGCCGCTGCCGATGAACAGCTTGGCATCGGGACTCTTGCGGGTGCCGGTGACGATGGCCACCGGCAGGGCTCCGGCGGATATCGCCAGTTCCTCAATTTCCTGCAGGTCCTCCTGATCGCCCTCCTGGGGCAGTTCAAGATGGACCAGGACAGCACGCTCACCGCTCTTCGGCCGCTCAAACACGTGCGTAGCTCCACCCCGCCGCTCCAAATCGCCTGGAGGACGGGACAAAATCAACCGGAATTACATATTCGCCGCAGGGACGCATGAAAATCAGTGGCATGGGAATGCGGTACAGGCCTGCGATATCGGTCCGGCAACCGGCCGGGCAAACACTCGGATGGCACTAGCCCCACACACCCTGCATCTCGGCGGCAAACTCTTGAACCACCCGCGTCAGATACGGTTGCCCGGCTCGGCGGCGGCGGGCACGGGCATATCGTCCGGCCCCAGGTTCAGCTTGACGTTGCGCGCGGGCACAACGGTGGAAATGGCGTGCTTGTAGACCATCTGGCTGACGGAGTTCTTCAGCAGCACGACGAACTGATCAAAGGATTCGATCTGGCCTTGCAACTTGATTCCGTTCACCAGGTAGATCGAGACAGGGATGCGCTCCTTGCGCAGGGCGTTCAGGTACGGATCCTGTAGGGCTTGCCCTTTGCTCATGGTGTTTCTCCTTTATTGTTATCCGCAACATGCGGTATAGCGGCCAAAACCGGCCAAGTATCCAATTGTTTAAATGCGACTTCCCTGATCGAAACCCAGTGTAGCATAGGGCCCGAAACTCAGTTAATGGCGTTCTGTCCAAGCAGTTTCAACACCCTGTCCAGCAAAAACCGGTCGGCGCTGTCGAACCAGTGGCTGTCCGGCTCGCTGCGCAGCCAGGTGAACTGGCGCTTGGCCAGCTGCCGGGTGGCGGCGATGCCCTGCTCCACCATGGCGGCATAGTCCGTCTCGCCGGCCAGATGACTCCACACCTGGCGATAGCCCACGCAACGGATCGACGGCTTGTCGGGCGACAGGTCGCCGCGCCGGTACAGCTCTTCGACCTCGGCCACCAGGCCGCGTTCCAGCATGATATGGAAACGATCGCGGATGCGTCCGTGCAGCAGTTCGCGCTCGGGAGCCAACGCCAGGGCCAGCACCCGGTAGGGCAAGGCCTCGCCGCCGCCCTTCTGCTGCTCGCTCAGGGGCCGACCGGTGAGTTCGTACACTTCCAGTGCCCGTTGCAGGCGCTGCGGGTCATTGGGGTGGATGCGTTCGGCCGCCACCGGGTCGACTGCATGCAGACGCCGGTGCAGCGCCTCCCAGCCCTGTTCCGCCGCCTCCTGCTCCAGGCGGGCACGCAGCTGCGGATCGGCCGGCGGCAGGTCGGACAGGCCCCGGCGCAGGGCGCGGAAATACAGCCCGGTGCCGCCCACCAGCAGGGGGATGCGGCCGGCGGCGGTAATTTCGGCCATCTCGCGCAGGGCGTCGGCGCGAAAGCGGGCGGCGGAATAGGCCTCGGCGGGGTCGAGGATATCGATGAGGCGGTGCGGCGCCCGCGCCAGTAGTTCGGCATCGGGCTTGGCGGTGCCGATGTCCATGCTGCGGTACACCAGGGCCGAATCGACGCTGATGATGTCGCAGGGCAGCCGTTCCACCAGGGCCGCCGCCAGGTCGGTCTTGCCCGAGGCGGTGGGCCCCATCAGCAGGATTGCCGGCGGCAGGGGATTGGAATGTGGAGACATGGTCCGTCTCTCACCCCGCCAGCAGACGGGCCAGGTCGGCAGGCGCCAACAGGGTGGAGACCCCGGCCGTTGGATGGGCCACGGCGGCGGCGACCAGGCCGTCCCACTCGCCGCGCTCCGGCAATGGCCCGCCGTCGACGACCACCAACGCCGCCACCAGCGCATCGGTGTCCGCGCCGGCCGCCAGGCTGTCCAGCGCAGTGCGCGCCAGCACTTCCGGGGGGAGGTGGCGCAGCAGCGCCGGCACCTGGCGCAGCACCAGTTGCAGGGGGCCGAGCAATTCCAGATCGAACCCCAGCCGGGTGAGCAGGGCCGCGCCCTGTTGCAGGGCAACACTCTGCGCCGCGCTCAGGGAAAGCGTTACCGGCAGCAGCAGGGGCTGCGAGCGCAGGTTCTCCCCGGCGGTGAGCGTCGCATGTGCGACGCGGGAAGCCTGCAGGGCACGGGCCGCCGGCAAATCCACCAGGCGCAGACCACGTTCACCTTCATCCACCAATAAATAGCGCCCGGCCACCACCCCGAGCTGGCGGGTCGCCGTGCCGGTTGCACCGGCATCCGTTGCGGCGGACTGATACGCCGCCGTCGCCTCCCGCACCGCCAGCGTGCCAGACGGCGCGGCGGCGGCCTCGTCCACCGCCGCGCGCAGGGCGCGGTAGAGAAAGTCGTGCACCTGCCGCGTCTCGCGAAAACGCACCTCATGCTTGGTGGGGTGGACGTTGACGTCCACCTGGGCCGGGTCCATTTCCAGGTACAGCACGTAGGCGGGATGGCGGCCGGGATATACCTTGTCGCCGTAGGCTTGGCGCACCGCATGGGTCACCACCCGATCGCGGATCGCCCGGCCGTTGATGAAAAAATATTGCATGTCGGCCTGGGCCCGGGCCGCTTCCGGCCGCAACAGCCAGCCCCACAGGCGCAGGCCCGGCAGGGTGAATTCCACCGCCACCGCCTGCTGCACGAAGGGCCGCCCGCAGATGGCGGCCAGCCGCTGCTCCCGCTGCCGATCATCGTGGGCCGGGCGTACTGCGAGCACCTGGCGCTGATTGTGGTGCAGAGTCAGGGCCACGTCGAAACGACTCAGCGCGACCCGTTTTGCCACCTCGGCCAGATGCTCGAACTCGGTGCGTTCCGCGCGCAGGAACTTGCGCCGCGCCGGCGTGTTGTAAAACAGATCGCGCACCTCAACGGTGGTGCCGCGCGGATGGGCGCAGGGCGCGGGCGCACCCTGGCCGCTGATGCGGCAGCCGTGCTCTTCGGCGGCGGAACGGCTGCTCAGGATCAGGCGCGACACCGACGAGATACTGGCCAGCGCCTCGCCGCGAAAGCCCAGGCTCATGACCCGTACCAGTTCGTCCTGGCTGTAGACCTTGCTGGTGGCGTGGCGCGCCAGCGCCAGGGGCAGGTCGGCGGCGGCGATGCCGCTGCCGTCGTCGCGCACCCGGATCAGCGCCACCCCGCCCTGCTCCACCTCCACGGTGATGGCGGCGGCACCGGCGTCGAGACTGTTTTCCAGCAGCTCCTTCATCACCGAGGCAGGCCGTTCCACCACCTCGCCGGCGGCGATCTGGTTGGCGAGCAGGAGGTCGAGCTGGCGTATGCGCCGGGGGACAGAAGTCATGGCGCGCAGATTACCCCGAACAGGGGCGCCGAACAAACGGCAGATATAAAACCATTCGCCGCAGAGACGCGGAGACACAGAGTTAATTGAGTGTGTAGTTCTCTGCGCCTCCGCGTCTCCGCGGCAGGTGTTCGCTGTTGATCCTTTGGCGCTCTTGCGCCTTTACGGTGAGTGCGTTAACCGTCGCTGGAGCGGGGGATGTTGAGCACGTCGCCGACACGCAGCTGATCGTTGCGCAACGCGTTGCTGGAGCGCAGCAGTTCCAGGCTCACCTGATACTGGCGCGCGATGCCGGACAGCGTGTCGCCGCGGCCGATGACGTGCTGCTGGCCGCGCGATTCCTGGCGCACCGCCAGCAGGGTTCCCGGCGGCGGATTCTGGCGGAAATAACTGCGCACACCGTCCATCACGCTGCGCGCCAGCGCATATTGATGATTGGGATCGCGCAGCTTGCGCTCTTCCTGCGGATTGGAGATGAAGGCGGTTTCCACCAGGATCGAAGGCACGTTGGGCGATTTCAGCACCCGGAAGCCCGCCTGTTCCACCCGGCTCCGGTGCAGCCGCGCCACCTGGCCCAGACCGGACAGGACGCGTCCCGCCACGTCGGTGCTCGCCTCCATGGTGCCGGTGAGCGACAGATCCAGCAACACCGAGGCCAGCAGATCGTCCTTGTCGTCCAGGCTGACGCCACCGATGATATCGGAAGCATTTTCCTTGTCCGCCAGCAGGCGCGCATGCTCGCTGGTGGCGCCGCGATGCGACAGCGTGTAGACCGATGCGCCGTGGGCGCGCGGATCGCCAAAGGCGTCGGCGTGGATGGAGATGAACAGATCGGCACGGTGCTCGCGCGCCATTTCAACGCGACGGCGCAAGGGGATGAAATAGTCGCCGTCGCGGACCATCACCGCACGCATGCCGGGCTCGCGCGCCACCAGTTCGCGCAAGCGTTGCGCCACCGCCAGGGTCACTTCCTTTTCGCGCGTGCCGCGCGGTCCGATGGCCCCGGGATCTTCGCCGCCGTGACCGGGGTCGATGGCGATGATGATCTCGCGCGGCGCATTGGCCGCGGCCGGCGCCGACGGCGCCGCGCGCGTGTCGGCGGACGGCGCGGCGCCGCGCTCGTCGTACAGGTCGATCACCAGGCGATGGCCGTATTCGTTGTTGGGACGCAGGGCAAAACTCTTGGGGCGCACTGCACCCTTCAGATCCAGCACCACCCGCAGATCGCTGTCGTTGCGCGGGGCGGAACGGATGTCGCGTATCAGGCTGGGACCGAGATCGAGACCGACAAAGGGCTTGTCGAGACGGGTATTCTTGAGATCGATGACCAGGCGGTCGGGATTCTTCAGCACGAAGAGGCTGTGCTCGATGTCGGCGGTGACGTCGAACACCAACCGGGTGTTGTCCGGCGCCGGCCACATGCGTACGCCGCGGATATTGACCGGTTCGGCGCAGACCGTGGCGGTCAGCAGCACGAGCAGCAGCGTGGTAAAGGCTGTTTTTATCATTTCGCGCCCCCTCGGCAGCCCCATGCCCCGTCAAACATCCATATTTATCATGAAGATACAGCTCATTCCTTTGATCACTTCTCAGGATATATGGGTAACTTAATACCGAACAAGCGAAAAATCAACCTCCTACCCAATCCGGCGGAGGCATTCCAGCACCCCGCCCCCTCTTGCCGTCCTTGATTCCAGCCGAGCCAGACGGCCTTCGGCCCGGTAATCCAGGGTCAGATCCAGATCGGGGGCGGGCAGCACCCCCTGGCCCCGTTCCGGCCATTCCACCAGGCACTGGGCGTCGGCATCGAGATAGTCGCGTATGCCGAGAAACTCCAGTTCCTCCGGGTCACCCAGACGGTAGAGATCGAAGTGGTAGACCGCATGGCCGGCCAGTTCATAGGGCTCGACCAGGGTGTAGGTGGGGCTCTTCACTGCGCCGCCGTGTCCCAGGCGGTGCAGATAGCCGCGCACCAGCGTGGTCTTGCCGGCGCCGAGGTTGCCGTGCAGAAACAGCAGCAATCCGTCCGTCCCGGCGCAGGCGGCGATGGCCGCCCCCAGCGCCTCGGTGGCGACGCTGTCGGCCAGGGCCAGGTCCAGCGTGGCCGCTGTCATGACCGGGACGGATTGGCCAGGCGGCGCAGGTGGGGGAACAGATCGGAGGCCAGCAGGCCGCGTTCGCCCTCCACCGCGGCGGCGTCGGCCGCCGCCGCATGCAGGCAGACCCCGGCCGCTGCCGCCTCGCGCAGCCCCCAACCCTGGGCGATGAGCGCGGCAATCACGCCGCTCAGCACATCGCCCATGCCGCCGCTGGCCATGCCCGGATTGCCGCCGCTGCACACTCCGGGCATGCCGTCATCACCCAGCACCAGGGTGCCCGGTCCCTTCAGGACCACCACCCCGCCGAAGCTGGCCTGCAAACCGGCGGCGGCGGCAAAGCGGTTTTGCTGTACCTGCGCCGCGTCCTCACCCAACAGGCGGCCCGCCTCACCGGGATGGGGCGTCAGCACCCAGTCCTCGCGCCGCACCGGGTCCAGCGCCAACAGATTGAGGGCGTCGGCGTCGACCACCAGCGGCTGGCGTACCTGCAGCAGGCGCCCCAGCAGGCGCTGTCCCCACCCCCCCAGGCCCAGGCCGGGACCGGCGACGATCACGGTGGCCCGGCGCAGCAGCGGCTCCAGCTCCGCCGCGGTTTCCACCCCGTGGCACATCAGCTCCGGCCGTGCGGCGGCGATGGCGGCGGCATGCGCGGGCCGCGTCGCCACACTGACCAGGCCGGCCCCCACGCGGGCAGCCGCCTCGGCCGCCAGACGCGCAGCACCGGAAAAGCCCGCCTCGCCCCCCACCACCAGCACGTGGCCGAAGTCGCCCTTGTGGGCATCGCGGGCGCGCGGCGCCAACGTCGCCGCGAAGTGCGCCCAATCCAGCCGCCGTGCGGCGGCCGGCACGCGCTGATAGATCGCCCCGGGCACGGCCAGATCATCGAAATACAGATCGCCGCACAATGCCGGGCCGCTGCCGGTGAGCAGCCCCTGCTTCAGGCCGATGAAGGTAATGGTCGCCGCCGCGCGCACGGCGCAGCCCAGGACGGCACCCGTATCCGCGTCCAGGCCCGACGGAATGTCCAGTGCCAGCACCGGTCGGCCGCTTTCATTGATCGCCGCAACGGCCTGGCGCCAGGCATCGCGCACCTCGCCCGTGAGGCCGGTGCCCAGCAGCGCATCGACCACCACCTCGCAATGGCGCAGGTCTCCTGCCGCCAGCGGCTTGGCCGCCAACCCGGCGGCCGCGGCCAGCGCATCACCGCGCAGGTGTGCCGGATCGCCCACCTGGTACAAGGCCACCTCTAGCCCGGCCTCGCTGGCCAGCCGCGCCAGCACGAAACCGTCGCCGCCGTTGTTGCCGGTGCCGCACACCACGGCGATGCGTCGCGCCGCCGGCCAGCGCTGCCGCAGCAGTGCGTAGGCTGCGCCGCCGGCGCGCGCCATGAGCGCGGCACCGGGAATACCGAACTCCTCAATGGCGAGGCGGTCCAGTTCGCGCACCTGCGCGGCGCGATAAAGATCAGGAGGTAAGGTTTGCATAGGCGGGTATCATAGCGGCATGCAGGAACCGCCGCACAGTGACCACCGTGACTACACCGCCCTGGTCCAGCAAATCCGCCAGTGGGGCGCGGCCCTGGGCTTTCAGCACGTGGGCATCGGCCACACGGATCTGGCCGCGGCGGAAACGGAACTGAACCACTGGCTCGCCGCCGGCCGTCACGGCGAGATGGCGTATATGGCGCAGCACGGCAGCAAACGCAGCCGGCCACAGGAACTGGTGCCGGGCACCCTCAGCATCATCTCGGCGCGTATGGATTATCTGCCGCCGGCGGCGGAACCCTGGGGCGTGCTGCACGACGGCAGCAGGGGCTATATCGCGCGCTATGCCCTGGGCCGCGACTACCACAAGCTGATCCGCGGGCGCCTGCAAAAACTGGCCATGCAGATCGCGGCGGCCATCGGCCCCTACGGTTACCGCGTGTTCAGCGACAGTGCGCCGGTGCTGGAAAAGCCCATTGCCGCCCAGGCCGGCCTCGGCTGGGTGGGCAAGCACAGCAACCTGCTCACCCGCGGTAACGGCTCGTGGTTTTTTCTCGGCGAAATCTATACCGATCTGCCCTTGCCGCCCGACGCTGCGGTTAGCGCCCACTGCGGCCGCTGCACCGCCTGCATCGACGTCTGCCCCACCCGCGCCATCGTCGCGCCCTACACGGTGGATGCGCGCCTGTGCATCTCCTACCTGACCATCGAACTGCACGGCGCCATTCCCGAACCACTGCGCCCCCTGCTCGGCAACCGCATCTACGGCTGCGACGACTGCCAGCTGGTCTGCCCCTGGAACCGCCACGCCCGGACCACGCCGGAAACGGACTTCCTGCCGCGCCACGGCCTCGATGCCCCGCAGCTGACAGAGCTGTTTGCCTGGAGCGAAGAGGAATTCCTGCAACGCACCGAGGGCAGTGCCCTGCGCCGCCTGGGCCACGAACGCTGGCTGCGCAACATTGCCGTCGCCCTGGGCAACGCGCCGCCCGGCGACAAAATCACCGCCGCGCTGCAGTCGCGCAGCGACCATCCCTCGGTCCTGGTACGGGAACACGTCGCCTGGGCCCTGCACCGACGGTCGACGGCACGCTGAGTTTCGCCATGCTGTGACCGCGGTGGCGAAATGCCGCCGCCTTCGGATATAAACTACGCCCCCTCGCAGCACCGGAACGAAACCATGGCCCGCATACTTGCCGTCGGCATCGCCACCCTGGACATCATCAACCTGGTCGAAGACTACCCGGCCGAAGACGCCGAAGTGCGCGCCCTGGAGCAGGAGCTGCGCCGCGGCGGCAACGCCACCAACACCCTGGTGGTATTGAGCCAGTTCGGCCACCAGTGCAGCTGGGCCGGCACCCTGGCCGACGAACCGGATGCCCGCATCATCCGTGCCGATCTGGCGCACCACGCGGTCGACGTCAGTGCGGTGGAACTGCTCCCCCGCGGCAAGGTGCCCACCTCCTACATCACCCTGAGCCAACGCACCGGCTCGCGCACCATCGTGCACTACCGCGACCTGCCCGAGTACAGCTTCGAGCATTTCCGTGCCATCGATCTCGCCCGTTTCGACTGGGTGCATTTCGAAGGGCGCAACGTGGAGGCGACGCTGCGCATGCTGCAACGCCTCAAGGAGTTGCACCCCGCGCTGCCCTGCTCCCTGGAAATTGAAAAGCCGCGCCCCGGCATCGAGCAGTTGCTGCCCTATCCCGACCTGCTGATCTTTTCCCGAGTCTACGCCCGTGCCCGGGGCTTCCAGCGCGCGGAGGGGCTGTTCGAGCGGGTGCGGGCGGTGGCGCCCCATGCGCAAATGGTCTGCGGCTGGGGCGAAGGCGGCGCCTATGCACGGGACCGCGACAACCGCGGCTATCACACGCCGGCCTTCCCGCCGCCGCGGCTGGTGGATACGCTGGCGGCCGGCGACGTCTTCAATGCCGGCATCATTCACGGCCTGGTGCGCAGGCGTTCGCTGGAGCTGACGCTGATCGAAGCGGCACGCCTGGCAGGCCGCAAATGCGGACAACAGGGGATAGAGCGACTGGCAGGCTAGTGCCGCAGGGCGCGGCAGGATTGCGACCTAGAGAAAGCAGGCGATTTCGGGGTAGGCCCGCGCCTGATTGCGTCCGTTGTGCTTGCCGAAGTAGAGCGCCTGATCGGCCTCGCTGATCAGCCGTTCCAAAATCACCTGGGCATCGCCGCTGTCCGTCTCCAACAGACTGGCGATGCCGATGCTGACCGTGGTCTTGATGCTGTGCCCCTCGATTTCGAACACGGCATCCTGCACTGCGCCGCGCACGCGCTCCGCCAGCAGTTTGGCCCCCTCCAGATCGGTATCCGGCAGGGCAATGATGAATTCCTCGCCGCCGAAGCGCGCCAGCACGTCAACCTCCCGAATCTGTTCACGGAACAGTTCCGCGCAGCGGCACAGCACCTCGTCACCCAGGCGATGGCCATGCACGTCATTGATGCGCTTGAAATGGTCGATGTCCAGCAGCAGCAGACAGAAGCCCTTTTTATAGCGCAGGCTGCGCGCCAGCGCAGAGCGTGACTCGGGAAAGAAAAAACGGCGGTTGTGCAGCCCGGTCAGCTCGTCGATTACCGACAGCTCGGCATAGCGCCGCTTGAGCGCCTCGGCGTCGGCCAGGGTCAGCTCCAGCTGGCGGGTGCGCTCCCGCACCAGGTGTTCCATGCTGTTGAGCAGCCGGTTGTTGACCAGCATCTGCCCCAGAAAATTGGCAAATATCACCAAGGAGCGCTCGTGCGCCTCGGTGAAAAAGTCGACGTGCGGATGGGACACGTTGAGTACGCCGAGAATTTCGCCGCTGGCCTTGATGGGCAGGCTGATCAGCGAGCCGATGGCCATGGAACTGGGACTGATGCCGCGGCAATTGCGTTCGAAGCGCGGGTCGTGCTCGCAGTTGCGGCTGTGCTGCAGGGTGCCGGTCTGGGCGGCGACGCCGACCAAGCCCTCGCCCACTTCAAAGCTGGCAAATTTCGGAACGTGGCTGTTCTTCTGGCCGCGCTCCAGGCCGATCATGTCCGCCCAGTCCATGCCGGCGGAATTCACCAGCTTGCCGTCCTTGAGCAGGTAGACCGAGCAACGCTCCAGGTCCTGGTTCTGCATCAGCACATCGAGCGAACTGCCGAGCAACTGCGTATCGCTCTGGCCGTAGACGCGCAGCGACGACAGGCCGCGCAAGGCCGAAAGCGAATCGATCAGCTTGAGGAAGCTGTCGTTGAGTTCGCGGAACGAGTCGATGAACGGCGAGGTATCCATGGCAGTCCTGGTCAGTGGCCGGCCAGCATTTTGGCCAACTGGACGATTTCGTCGCGCTTGCCGAGCATTTCGCCCAATACCGCTTCGGCCTCCGCCGCAGGGATACCCAGCCGCGCCAGTATGCCGAGATCGGCGCTCGCTTCGCTGCGTTGCAGGCCATCGGCCCACTGCGCGCAAAATCCGATGAGCTGCACCAGCGGCCAGTGTTCGCCGCCGTATCCCGGCGCGCGATGATTTTCAATTGCCGCCACCGCAAACCCCGGCAGATGCCACTTGCGCCCCAGCCAGCCGCCCACCTGCAGATGATCGGCCCCCAGCAGCTTCAGCTCGGCCTCCGCCAAATGCTGTTCCGGGTTTTCCTCAAGCTGACGGAACGCCTGCGTCATTTCATCCGGATAAAGATGCACCAGGGCCAGCAGGCCGAGATTGTGCAGCAGACCGGCCAGATAGGCGTTGCCGCCTTGGGGACGCGGTTCAACCATGATGTGGCGCGACAGACGCTGCGCCAGGGTCGCCGCCACCATGGCGCCGGTCCAGTACTGGTCGACGTGGAATGCAGGACAGTGCGCAGTGCGGAAGGGACCGGCCAGAACCATGCTGAAGGCCAGGTTACGGGCGATATTGAGGCCGAGCACCTTGAATATGGCGTCTTCGGCGCTGGATACCCGTTCGGGGTATCCGAAATAGGCGGAGTTGGCCAGGCCGATGATACGGGCCAGCAGGGCGGGATCTTTTTCGATGATGGTCGCAATGCGGTGCACGTCGAGATCGCTGCTGCCGAACACCGTCAGCAGCTCCTGGGCCACCAAAGACATGGGCGGAAGCGCATTCAGCTTCTGAATCTCAAGCCGGGTCTCGGTTACCGTATGACTGCCATGCACGGGTGTTCTTCCTCGCTTGCGGCTCCGGCCAGCATATGGCCACGCTCATCAACAAGCGCACAGTATATTGAAAAAGGGGAACTTGTGGAGCCTGAAATGCGGCAGTGCGCCGCCGGGGTTTCCCGTCCCCCCGCGCTACGGGGAGGGACGGCGCCCCGAGGGCGTGCTCAATACCTCAGGCCTTGTCGTCGAACAGGCTGCCGACGGCCTCGTCGATGGTGCGCATAACCTTGCCGCTGGCCTCGACCTGCAGCCGGTTGACCTTGCTCTCGACCAGCGGCTGCAGCGGCGAGTCCTCGCCGCGCATCTGCGCCGCACTGGCGATGCGGGCCGAATTGCGATCCAGCCCCTCCATGCCACGGCGGATGCCTTGCAGGGCATTGCTGAATACGGAAGATATCTTCATGGGTGTGGGTCCTGCGTACAGTCTTATCCTACTATCGTCCATTCAGGAATTTTTTCAAGGGCACCATTGCCGACGCAAGCGCTCACGGTGGAGTTGCAGCCATTGCAGGGCAATGATGGGGCTGGCGGAATTGATGCGACCGGCATGGAGCAGCGCCAGCGCCTCCTCGAAACTGACCGAACCGACACGGATATCCTCGCCCTCGGCGGCCAGGCCGTGGATCCCGCCGGCGGCAGAGGCGTCCACCCGCCCGCAGAACAGGCTGATGCGCTCCGACGTTCCGCCCGGACTCACCAGATAGTCGCAGATAGGCTCCAGGTCCAGCAGAGCGCACCCTGCCTCCTCCTGTATTTCCCGTCGCACCACATCCGCCGGGGTTTCACCGTCCTCAATGATCCCCGCCACGATTTCCAGCAGCCAGGGGCCGCCCGGCATGTCCAGTGCACCGATGCGAAACTGCTCCAGCAACACGATGCGGTCCAGTAGCGGATCGTAGGGCAGCACCGCCGCCGCATGGCCACGCTCGAACAGTTCACGGCTGAGCAGCCGGCTCATGCCGCCGTCATACAGGCGGTGGCGCAGGCGGTAGTGCTCCATGCGGAAAAAACCCTGATAGCACACCTGCTGCTCCACCACCTCGACCGTGGGTTGTTCCGGCCCGCCCCACATGCCGCGCTCGGTCTCGTCCACGCTACCACCTCCGCATCGTTGTCCTGCCCTTTCCCCATGGTACGATGGCTGCACCAACCGCGATACCCGGGAACACATGCCTGCCCCAATCCCTCGCCCCGACATCACCGCCGTAATCCTTGCCGGCGGCAAGGCGCGCCGCATGGACGGTGCGGACAAGGCGCTGCTGACGCTGGCCGGCCAACCGTTGCTGGCGCATATCATCGCCGTGCTGCAGCCGCAGGTGACGGAAATATTGCTGAATAGCAATCGCCCCGCCGAGTGTTACGCACATTTCAGCCTGCCGGTGATCGCCGATGCCATTGCCGACCAGCCCGGCCCCCTGGCCGGCCTGCTCAGTGCCCTGCTCGCCCGCGACAGCGATCTGGTCCTCGCCGTCCCCTGCGACACGCCCTGCCTGCCCGCCGATCTGGTCACGCGCATGTACGCGGCACTGGAAGCGGAGCACGCCGATGTGTGCAGCGTGAGCGACGGCGCACAACTGCACGCCGCCTTCATGCTGGCACGACGCAGCGTCATCCCGGCATTGCAGTCCTATCTTGCGGCGGGCAAGCGCAAGGTCCAGGACTGGCTGCATGAACAGAAGCTGGCCGTCGCCGATTTTTCCGACCGGCCCGAAGCCTTCAGCAACGTCAACACGGCGCAGGACCTGCACCGGCTGGAACAGAGGTTCAATTCACATGAGTGCTGAGCATATGCCCCCGCTGCTCGCCTTCGTCGCCGCCAGCGGCACCGGCAAGACGACCCTGCTGGAGCAGCTCATTCCTTTGCTGCGCGCCCGGGGACTGCGCCTCGCGGTAATCAAGCATACCCACCATGACTTCGACGTCGATCAGCCGGGCAAGGACAGCTACCGCATGCGCGCCGCCGGCGCACAACAGGTGATGCTCGCCTCGCGCCGGCGCTGGGCTCTGCTGACCGAACACGCCGACGGGCGCGAGGAACCGCGGCTGGCGGAACTGGTGCAGGCGCTGGATCGGCGTGCGCTGGACCTGATCCTGGTGGAAGGCTTCAAACACGAAACCGTGCGCAAGATTGAATTGCATCGGCCAGCCCTGGGGAAGGCAGCGCTGTTTCCCGCCGACCCGCAAATCATCGCCGTGGCCTGCGATGCGCCGCCGGCCGAAGGCAGCGCGATCCCGCTGCTTGATCTCAACAACCCGGAAGAAGTTGCGGCATTTGTGCTGCGCACCATCGGCCGGCAATAATTCGACCAACAATACCCAGCCAAGGAGTCGCAACAGCGATGCCCCAGGACAAGAACGCCACACCCCGCGCCCCCCTGCTCACCGTCGAACAGGCGCTGGGCTACATCCGTGACAACCTGCAACCCATCGAGGGCTACGAACAACTGGCCCTGCGCGAAGCCCTGGGCCGCGTCCTCGCCGCCGACGTGCTTTCCCCCATCGACGTGCCGCCGCACGCCAACTCGGCCATGGACGGCTACGCCCTGCGCGCCGCGGATCTGCCCGCCGGCGGCGAGGTGACCCTGCGGGTCACCGGCACCGCCCTCGCCGGTCACCCGTTCAGCGGCAGCGTCGGCGACGGGCAATGCGTGCGCATCATGACCGGCGCCAACGTACCGGCCGGCGCGAACACCGTGGTCATGCAGGAAGATGTGCGACGCGAGGGCGATGTCATTCATGTCGGTGGCGGGCACAGACAGGGCGCGAACGTGCGCCTGCCCGGTGAGGATATCGCCACCGGTGCCACCGTGCTGGCCCGGGGCCGGCAGCTGACGCCCGCCGATCTGGGCCTGCTCGCCTCGCTCGGCATCGCCGAGGTCCGCGTGGTGCGCCGCCTGCGGGTGGCGTTCTTCTCCACCGGCGACGAGCTGTGCTCTTTGGGAGAAATCCCCCGCGAAGGGCAAATCTACGACAGCAACCGTTACACGCTGCACGGCATGTTGCGCCGTCTCGGCGTCGAGATCATCGACATGGGTGTGGTGCGCGACCGGCGCGAGGACATCGCCGCCGCCTTCCGCCAGGGCGCTGCTGCGGCGGATGTCCTGATGACTTCCGGCGGTGTTTCCGTGGGCGACGCCGACTTCGTCAAGGAAACCCTGGATGCGCTGGGCAAGGTCAATTTCTGGAAGATCGCCATGAAGCCGGGCAAACCCCTGGCCTTCGGCCTGCTCGATCGCACGGCATTTTTCGGCCTGCCGGGAAATCCCGTGTCCTCCATGGCCACGTTCTACCAGATCGTCCAGCCGGCGCTGCGCCGATTGACGGGACAGCAGGATCAGGCGCCTCTGCGCCTGCGTGTGCCCTGTGCAAGCCCGCTCAAGAAATCGGCGGGACGCGCCGACTTTCAGCGCGGCATTCTGGAATATGACGGCGCAGGTCAGCTGACCGTGCGCAGCACCGGTCCGCAAGGGTCACACGTATTGAGTTCCATGAGCCGGGCAAACTGCTTCATCATTCTGCCGGCGGAATGGGAAAATGTGGAGGCGGGAACAACAGTGGAAGTGGAACCCTTCGCCGGCCTGATTTGACCGGGCGCGGGGACCACAAAGAAGAAGGCCACCGTCCGAAGACGGTGGCCTGGTTCATCAAGCGGCCGCTTTAACGACGCGCTTTTTACGCGCCGGCTTGCGCTTGGCCTTCTTTGCCGCAACCTTGGCGTGCTTCTTGTCGTAAGCAGCCACGGCCTTGGCGATGACGGCCTGACGACCCTCATAAGCCTTTTCTTCATCCAGCACTGCCTTCAGGCGTGCCTTGGCTTCCGCCACGGCAGCACGCAACTTGGCGCGCATGACCTTCTCCGCCTGGTCTGCCTTCTTCTTCTGGGCAACCAGACGAGTCTTCACGGCCTTGGCCTGTGCATTCATCTTCTTCACGGTAGCCCGGACCGCCTTCTTGCTCGCGGTCTTGACGGTGGAGCGGCGCACTGCCTTCTTCGGCGCAGCGGCCTTGGCAGTGGCAGCCTTCTTGGTACGAACGCTTTTCTTGGCAACGGCACGTCGTGCAACTTTCGGCATGGCAACTCTTCTCCTTGTGTTAGTAGAGACACATGTCGAAAAACATTATAAACATAAACTTAAATGTAACAAGCAAACTTGCAATATTTTTTCAAGCAAAAAATGATCTGCATCGCACCGGCCGCGTCGCTGACGCATGTGATGTCCGTCGTTCGACACCTCACGGACTTGTGCAACCGGTGCTCCGCACCCTATATATTGATCTGTACAGTTATGCGACAGACTGGAAATTTCTGAGTCCCACGACTGCCGTTGGGCCGCAACAAGGAACAACAATCATGGCCGACAATGAACCGCTCGAACCGGAAATACTGCCCCAGAAAGGCGCCGGCACCGTCTCCTCGGAGCTGGCGATCAGCGCCGGCGTGCTGCCCACCACGCTCTATCTTCTGCCGCTGAACGACCGCCCGTTCTTTCCCGCGCAGGCGTTTCCGGTAGTGATGGACGAACAGCCCTGGCTCGAAACCATCGAGCACGTCGGCGATCACCCCCATCACATGGCCGGACTGGTGCTCACCCGCGGCGGCGATCCGGAACACCTCACGCCGGAAGATTTCTACCGCATCGGCAGCATGGTGCGCGTCCACAACCCGACCCGATCCGGAGGAAAAATCCAGTTCATCGCCGAGGGTATCCAGCGCTTCCGTATCGTCAAATGGCTGTCGCACAAGCCGCCGTTCATGGTCCAGGTGGAATATCCGGCGGAAAAGCAGCTCAAAAACGACGATAAGCTCAAGGCCTACGCCATGGCCATCATCAACACGCTGAAGGAGCTGATTCCGCTCAATCCGCTCTACAGCGAGGAGCTGAAATACTTCCTCAGCCGCTTCAGCCCCAATGAACCCTCGCCGCTGGCCGATTTCGCCGCCGCACTCACCACCGCCAAGGCCGAGGAGCTGCAGCAGGTGCTGGAACTGTTCCCAGTGCTGCCGCGCATGGAAAAGGTGCTGGTGCTGATCAAGAAGGAGCTGGACGTGGCCCGCCTGCAATCGCAGATCCGCGAACGGGTGGATGAGCGCATGAGCGAGCAGCAGCGAAAATTCTTCCTGCGCGAACAGCTCAAGGAGATACAGAAGGAACTGGGCCTGGAAAAGGACGACCGCACCGCCGATGTGGACCGGTTTCGGGCCCGTCTGGCCAAGCTGACCCTGCCCGCGGCGGCGCGCAAGCGGATCGACGACGAGTTGCAGAAGCTTTCCATCCTGGAGGTGGGCTCGCCGGAATACACCGTTACCCGCAACTACCTGGACTGGGTGACCGCCCTGCCCTGGGGGGTGTATTCGACCGATAGGCTGGAGCTGAAGCGGGCCCGCCGCATCCTCGACCAGGATCACGACGGCCTCGAGGAAGTGAAGCAGCGCATCATCGAGTTTCTTGCCGTCGGAGTGCTCCGGGGCGAAGTGGCGGGTTCCATCCTGCTGCTGGTCGGCCCGCCCGGCGTAGGCAAGACCTCCATCGGCCGCTCCATCGCCAACACCCTGGGGCGCAAGTTCTTTCGGTTCTCCCTCGGCGGCATGCGCGACGAGGCCGAAATAAAGGGACATCGCCGCACCTACATCGGCGCCATGCCGGGCAAATTCGTGCAGGCCATCAAGGAGGCTGAGACGGCCAATCCGGTAATCATGCTGGATGAAATCGACAAGATCGGGGCATCCTACCAGGGCGATCCCGCCTCGGCCCTGCTGGAGGTGCTCGATCCGGAGCAGAACAGTGACTTTCTCGATCACTATCTGGATCTGCGCTTCGATCTGTCCAAGGTGCTGTTCGTCTGCACCGCCAACCAGCTCGATACGATACCGCCGCCCCTGCTCGACCGCATGGAGGTGATACGCCTCTCCGGTTACATCACTGAAGAAAAGCTGGCCATCGCCACCCACCACCTGTGGCCGAAGCAGCTGCAAAAGGCGGGGCTGAAGCCCAGCCAGCTGAAGATATCCGACAGTGCATTACGCAAGGTGATCGAGGGCTATGCGCGCGAGGCCGGTGTGCGCAACCTGGAGAAGCAACTGGGCCGTATCGTGCGCAAGGCGGTGGTGCGCATCGTGGGGGGCGAGAAAGGTCCGATCCGTGTCGGCCCCAAGAGCATCGAGGATTTACTGGGCAAGCCGGTGTTCCACCGTGAAAAGCCGCTCACCGGCATCGGCGTGGTGACCGGGCTGGCCTGGACCGCCATGGGCGGTGCCACCCTCAGCATCGAGGCGACGTTGGTCCACAGCAAGAATCGCGGCTTCAAACTGACTGGAAAGCTGGGCGAGGTGATGCGCGAGTCGGCCGAAATCGCCTACAGCTACATCGCCTCGCATCTGAAGCAGTACGAGGGTGATCCGGCCTTCTTCGACGAGGCCTTCGTCCACCTGCACGTGCCGGAAGGCGCCACGCCCAAGGACGGTCCCAGTGCCGGCGTCACCATGGCCACCGCCCTGCTGTCGCTGGCGCGCAAGGAGCGCATCAAACGTCCCCTCGCCATGACCGGCGAGCTTACCCTGACCGGTCAGGTGCTGCCGGTGGGCGGCATAAGGGAAAAGGTGATCGCCGCCCGGCGCATCGGGGTGATGGAGCTGATTCTGCCGGAAGCCAACCGCGGCGATTTCGAGGAGCTTCCCGCCCACATCCGCAAGGGGGTCACCGTCCACTTCGCCCACCACTACCGCGACGTAGCCGGGGTGGTGTTCGGCATCGGAACCTAAAAACCGATCTGCCGCGGAGACGCAGAGAACACAGAAATTTCTCTGCGCCTCTGCGGCTCTGCGACAGTGGGTTTAATTCATACCTACCCCAGGCACAGCTCCTGCGCCACGACGGCGGCCAGGGCGGCGATGTGGTCGGGGCGATCGTTGAGGGCGGGGATGTAGTGGAACGCCTCGCCGCCGGCGTGCAGGAACACCTCGCGGTTCTCTTCGGCGATCTCTTCCAGGGTTTCCAGGCAGTCGGCGGAAAAGCCGGGGCAGATCACCTGCACCCGTTTGACGCCGGCGGCGGGCAACTGCCGGAGCACTTCGTCGGTATAGGGTTGCAGCCAGGGTTCGCGGCCGAAGCGGGACTGGAAGGTCACCTGCCAGGCATCCTCCGCCAGGCCGAGACGTTCCGCCGTGAGGCGGGCGGTGGCGAGGCATTGCCGGTAATAGGGATCGCCCTCGCTGCGAAAGCGCTCGGGCGTGCCGTGGAAGGAAAACAGTAGGCGCTGCACGGGTTCAGCGTTCTGCCGCGCCTCGCGTATCGAGGCGGCCAGGGCATCGATATAGGCCGGCCCGGTATGGTAGTCGGCCACGAAACGCAATGCGGGGACGTCGCGTCGCGCGCGCAACGCCGCCGCCACGGCATCGAGGGTGGAGGCAGTGGTGGAACAGGAATTCTGCGGATAAAGCGGCAACACCAACACCTGCTGCACACCGGCGGCGCGCAACTCCTCCAGCGCCGCCGCAATGGACGGATTGCCGTAGCGCATGCCGAGAACCACCTGGGTGCGCCCCGGCCAGCGGGCCTCCAGCAGCTGTTGCAGCAGCTCACGCTGCCGCCGGGCGATGCTCAACAGCGGCGAACCGTCGGCGGTCCACACCTTGCGATACAGCGCGGCCGAACGGGCCGGCCGGGTACGCAGGATGACGCCGTGCAGGATCAGCCACCACAGCGGCCGCGGCACGTCCACCACGCGGCGGTCCCAGAGGAATTCGGCCAGATAGCGGCGTAAAGCGGACGGTGTCGGCGCGTCCGGCGTGCCCAGATTGGTCAGCAGTATGCCGAGCGGTGCGGTCGAGTCAGTCATGTGGGGAAATCTTACTCCCTCTGCGTCCTCTGCGTCTCTGCGACGAATTCTTTGAATTTGCTATGACAGTCGCCCGCGCAACACGGCGAATTGCTGCAGGATCGGCGTCACCACCGGCTCGATCTTCTTGCGCATCACGGTACCGACGGCGTCGCTGTGGGCGAAGATCGGCGTGATGATGGCCTCGTCGATATGCGCCAGGAACATCATGGCGCGCACTTCGGCCGCCAGTTCCGGCACGGCCTGCAACAGCTGGCACAACGGGCCGCCGGTCACGCCGCACAATGATTCGACACTGGCGTTGATGGCCTCGATCTCGCGCAGGCCGGGGCCGACCGGCCGTGCGGCGCGAAAATAGCTGCCGATGGCATTGACCAGCGCGGTGACGACATCCTGATCCGCCGGCCGTTGCAGCACATCGGCCCCCACCTCCAGAAAGGTCTGTCCCGGGCTGTCCAGCAATTTGAGCAGCAGGGCGGCATAGGGATTATCCGTCACCAGCGGCGCCAGCACCGGCCGATACTGTTCCAGGTCCGGGCGCGCCGCGACGGGATCGGGCAGCACATCAGGCAGGGTGGCGAGAAAGCCGACGCGATAGGTCTTGCGGGTACGGCCGCTGTCCCACAGTTTTTTACGGGTCGCGCTGCCGATCAGCCCCGGCTGCAACACCAGCCTCACGGTATCCAGCATGTCCTGGTGCTCGCTCTCGAAGGGCAGGTGCTCCACCAGAAACTCCGCCAACACCGGTCCCATGCGGCCGGCCACCACCACCGGATTTTCCAGCATGCGCCGGGCATTCTCCGAATAGGGCGCCACCCACCAGGCGCGCCGCGCCAGTTCATCGGTCAGCTGGCGCGAACGGCTCACCGCCACCACCGCCTCCGGCTCGCCGATCATCAGCAGTTTGTCCAGGTCTTCGTTATTGATCTGGCCCATGCGGGTCCAGCGGCGCAGAAACACCGGATAACCACCGGGTGAGCCAAGCACCTGCCCCGACAGCAACTCGCGCACCTGTTGCAGGTACTGTTCGTTGCGGCAGTTGGGGTTAAGCGTGACCTTGACCTCGCGCTCTCCCTGAAGTCCGTACACGGTAAGGGTGTTTTCGTCGATACGGATCGCCTCGACGTTGGCGATGAGTACGTTGAGACGCAGGGCGTCTTCATTGGTCAACGACATGCCTACTCCCGGAGCGGTGTCTGTGCGGCGCGCCGGTCCAGGCGCAACCATCCTCCCGGCCCGCGGATAAAATGGAGATGACCCGCCGGAACTTCAAGTGTTCCGCCCGGTACGGGCTTCATTCAGTGACCAGGGTCCACGCGGGACGGTCCGCCGGCGCCACCGGGTCCAGGGAGTCCAGGGGCCGCGGCTTGGCTACCCAGTAGCCTTGCGCATAGTCGACGCCGATAGCACGCAGGGCGTGAAAGATATCCTCGCTTTCGACGAATTCGGCGATGGTCTTGAGGCCGATCACCTGCGCCACTTCGTTGATCGAGCGCACCATGGCATGATCGACACTGTCCTCGACGATGTCCTTCACGAACACGCCGTCGATCTTGAGGTAGTCCACCGGCAGGGCCTTGAGGTAGGCGAAGGAGGACATGCCGCTGCCGAAGTCATCCAGGGCGAAGTAGCAGCCGCGCCGCTTGAATCGGCGCATGAAATCCGTCGCCTTGCCCAGATTGGTGATGGCGGCAGTCTCGGTGATCTCGAAGCAAATCTTCGAGGCCGGCACGCTGGTTCCGTTCAACTGCTCGTCGAGAAACTCGTGGAAATACTCGTCGCCCAGAGATTTTCCCGACAGGTTGATGGTGCAAAGATGCAGGCGCTGGTGGCGTGCCGGGTCCGCCTCCAGCCAATCCAGGGCATTACGGATCACCCATCGGTCCATGGTCGAGGCCAGCCCGTAGCGCTCTACGGCGGGCAGGAAGAATCCCGGCGGGACCAGGCCGCCGTCTTCGTCGATCATGCGGATCAACAGCTCATAGTGCTCGCCCTCCTCCACGTCGTTCACCGGCGCGATGCGCTGGGCAAACAGGCGGAAGCGGTTTTCCTCGAAGGCCTGGTTCACCTTGGAGACCCACCGCATCTCGCCGTGGCGTTGTACCAGTTCGCCGTCGTCGCGGTGATACACGTGGATACGGTTGCGGCCGCCCTCCTTGGCCAGATAACAGGCCGCATCCGCGGTGCTGAGCACGTCGTCCAGTCCCGCGCTTTCAGCCGTCACCGGCACCATACCGATGCTGACCCCGATGGTGAACAGATTGTCTTCCCACTTGAAACGGAAGTCCTGCAATGCCTTGCGCGTCTCGTCCGCCACACGGTAGGCCTTTTCGATGCTGCAGTTCTCGAGCAGGATACCGAATTCGTCGCCGCCGAGGCGGGCCAGGGTATCGCTCACCCGCACCTGGCGCTGCAGGATCACCGCCACCTGCTGCAGCAACTGATCCCCGGCACCGTGGCCGCTGGTGTCGTTGACCACCTTGAACTGGTCGAGATCGAGGTAGCACATGACGTGCTCGCCGCCGTTTTGCCGCGCGTCGTCCAGGGCATGCGCCAGACGGCGATCGAACTCGGAACGGTTGATCAGTCCGGTCAGGCTGTCATGGGACGCCTGGTAGGACAATTGCCGGTTCAGCTTGCGCGCCTCGGTCACGTCGCGGAACACCAGCACCGCTCCGGTGATGACGCCGACGACGTCCCGGATCGGCGCCACCGACTCGGTGATGGCGATCTCGCTGCCGTTGCGATGGATCAGCAGGCCGTGCGAGTCCATATCCCGCGCGCGCCCTTCGGCTATGCAGAGCTGGATCGGATCGGGAGCATCCTGGTGGGAAAACTCGCTCACCACGCGGAACACTTCGGTCAGCGGTCTGCCGCAGGCCTCCACGTTGGTCCAGCCGGTCAGGCGCTCGGCCACCGGGTTGATATATTCGATTACACCGTTGCAGTCGGCGGTGATCACGCCGTCGCCTATGGATTCCAGCGTCACCAGCGCCCGGCCCTTTTCGCGGTTGAGCGCCAGGAACTGTGCGGCGAACTGCTGATTGCTGATCATGTAGTCTTCGCGGCGGGCTGCGATCTCGCATACCCGGCGCAGCTGCTCGGAGCGGAACGGCTTGGCGATGAAATCCGCCGCCCCACCCAACACCAGCTCGGCGGCCCGCTGCGGCGTGCCGTCCGCCGTCATGATTACCACGGTCTGGTGCGGATGCTCGGCCAGGATCGCCTTCAACACCTCGGGGCCGGACAATTCGGGCAGCATGACGTCGAGCAACACCAGGCTGTGGCGCCGGGCACGCCATGCCTCCAGGCCCGTGAGCCCGTCCGTTGCCGCTTCAATCTCGAAGCGGCGGTCCAGCACGCGCTGCACGATACGCTGAATATCCGCGTCATCCTCGATCACCAGCAGCGACGGGCGCTGCGGCAGCCCTCCGCCGCTGAGTGCATCGCGCAGGGTGTGGGGCAGTTGGTGACGCTGCTCAAAGGTGAAAAACCGATTGATTTCGTACTCTTTCGCGGTCACCTCCGCGATGTGCTCGGAGTAGCTGCGTGACACCACCAGTATCGGGATATCGGCGGGACAGGGGAAAACCCCGGAACGAACCAGGCGCGCAAGGCGCCAGCCGTCCAGCGTGCCGAGAGGGATGTCGGTCACCAATGCATCGATGGTGCCGTTGTTGAGGTGCTGTATTGCAGCGACGCCGTCGTTCGCCTCGGTGACGCGCGCAAAACCCGCCGTATCCAGCGTCTCCCGCAGCGCGCCGCGCAGTTCGGGATCCCGATTGACCAACAGTATGTGCGTCTGATCGATCATCAATTGCCGCTTTGCGTTGTCCGGTTCTGTTGTTATTTGAACGCCATCACACAATTCCACTCCGCCTTGCACTGCCGGCAGCGAAGGCGCAGAATCGCCGCAGCCCACGCAGATACTACGCGGCGTCGGCGTTTAATAACAAGCCATACCCGGAAACAACCAAGCCCGGATCATTCATTTTTTCATGGACGACAGCCGTCGCGGCATTCGCGGCGGCGCCACCCGGCAGGACGCCATTGCCTGGGGGTCACCATGACCATGGAACATCGGCATCCTGTCCCGCCCGCTCCGCGCGCTGAACTCGGAGACCTGCTGGTGCACTATCTAGACCAGATCGGCGTCGAATTCATCTTCGGCGTCCCCGGCGGCGCCATTGAACCTCTTTATAACGCCCTGGCCCGCAGCGCCCGCAGCGGCGGCCCGCGCGCGGTGGTCGCGCGTCACGAATGCGGGGCTGCCTACATGGCAGACGGCTACACTCGGGAAACCGGACGTCTCGGCGTTTGTTGCGCCACCACCGGCCCCGGCGCCACCAATCTGATCACCGGCGTCGCCTCCGCCTATGCCGACAAGATCCCGATGCTGGTCATCACCGCACAGACCGCCCTGCCCTATTTCGGCCGCGGCGCATTGCAGGAATCTTCCTGCACCGCGGTCAACACGGTGGGCATGTTCCAGCACTGCACCGTCTACAACACCCTGGTGTCGCACCCGGATCAGCTGGAGGGCAAGCTCATCACGGCCATCATGACGGCATTCCAGTCACCGTGCGGACCGGCCCACATCAGCGTGCCGCGCGACGTGCTGTGTGCCCCCTGGTCCGGCAACAACCCGATATCGAGGCTCGGGACGCTGCTGCGTACACCCAATCTGGTGGACCCGCATGCCGTCGAGGCGCTGTGTGAACAATTGACCGATGCGGCGCGCGTGGTGATTCTGGTGGGCGCCGACTGCGGCGATGCCATCGACGCCATCACCAGGTTCGCGGAAGTGATCGGCGCCGAAGTGGTGACCACGCCGCAGGGCAAGCCGTGGATGGACGCCTACCACCCCCAGTACCGCGGCGTGTTCGGCTTCGCCGGCCATGCCAGCGCCCGCCGGGCGCTGCTGTCCGAACATACCGATCTGATCCTGGCGGTGGGCACCGACCTGGACGAGTTCGCCACCAGCGGCTGGGATCGTGCCGCGCTGCTCAATGACAAGTTGATCCACGTCGACGAAACACTGACCCATTTCAGCCGCTCGCCTATGGCCCGCACCCACCTCTACGGACGCATCAAGACCGTGTTCGAGATGCTGGCGCAGCGGGCGCAGCAGGCGCAGGATCTGGGCCGCGCCTGTGTCAGCATCCCGGCCGGGGACGGTGCGCCGCCCGACGCCGCCAGCACCCAGTTGCCGGAACAGGAGCGACGCAACGACAGCAGCCGGCGCTGCGCGCCGCGTCACATCGAACTGGAAGACCCCGCCAAATACCGCCACGAAGGAGCGCCGCTCAAACCGCAGCGCCTGGTGTGCGAACTCACCCGGCTGTTTCCCGCCGAAACCCGCTTTTTCGCCGACGCCGGCAACAGCTTTGTCTGGACCACCCACTATCTGCACACCCGGCAACGCGGCACCTATCGCGTGGCCATGGGTTTCGGCGCAATGGCCTGGGCGGTGGGTGCCGCCGTCGGCGGCGCCCTCGGCTGCCGCGGCACACCGGTGGTGTGCATCACCGGCGACGGCAGCTTCCTGATGAGCGGCCAGGAGATCACCGTGGCGGTGCAGGAACGCCTGCCCGTGATCTACGTGGTGCTCAACGATCGGGCCCTCGGCATGGTCAAGCATGGCCAGCGCCTGTCCGGCGCCGAGCAGACCGCCATCGAACTGCCGCCGGTGGACTTCGCCGCCATGGGACGGGCAATGGGCGCCGCCGGATACACCATTACCTCCCTCGCCGACCTTTACGACCTGGATATCGAAGCCCTGTGCGCACGGCCGGGACCGGCGATACTGGACGTATACATCGATGGCGAAGAAGTGCCGCCCATGGACATGCGCGTGCGCACGCTCAATCTGCAGCCGGGGATATAGAACTCAGGGAACGTCGCGCGGCGGCGGCCCCTGGTAGTCGATGTCGTCGCAGCGCAGGGGAAGAAAGGTTTCAGCGGGGCGTTCAAGGGTGTCGACATAGCAGGCCGTCACGCCGCTCATCACGACCATCGCGAACAAGCGGTAGATTTGCTCCGCATTAAATCCTTGGTCGGACAAAAAGGCAGACACATAGCCGTTGATGTTCATGCTCTCCTTGTAGTCGAGCCGTAACACCTCCTCAATGGCGTAGGCCAGGGTCAAGTGTGGACCATGCTCGAACCCAAGGCGAGTGGTAAGCTGCTCCATCGGAGGAATGCGCTCGTCGCCGCTGGCCAGGGGCCGTGCATAGCCGGTGATGCGTACCTTGCCGCGGTGTTTCTGCACCTCGCGTTGCACGATCTCTGCGGCAGACAGGCCATCCTGATGATCACGCAAGGCCTGCTGGATGAACGCCACCCCGTCCAGCAAGGGACGGCTGCCGTACATGGTCGAATCCGCGGCCAGCACGCCGGCTGAAGTTGCCGCCACGACCGACGCGCGCGCGGTACCGGCCAGGGCGCCAATCTGATTGCACCAAATCCGCGGGTCCGGCCAACTCAGACAAATATGAACGGCTTCCAACCAGTCCGCCAAGCGACGCTCGGGAAGAACTCCGAGCACGTTCAGCGTGAGCATTTGAAAATAAGATGCCTCGCCAACCAGCTCTTCCAGAATCGAATAGCCGTGACTGAAGGCCCCCTTGCCGGCGAACCAACCGCCCTTGCGGCTGCGGATCACGCCGCGCTGCCTGTCCCAAGTCTCCCTATTTTTCATCTTCGATCACGTAGTCGTCGTCAGATATCCAGGGCAGGGCCGTGACCGGCTTGTTGGCCAGCTCCACGCCATGGGCCAGCAGTCCCGGCGCGCACAGCAACTGGAACAAGCCCGCCGCAGCCCGCGGCATGAAGCCAAGGTCGCAGAACGCCGCCGCCGCCACCCCGGTTGCCAGCCAGCCCATCTGGTGTTCGCGCAACTGGGCAGCGAAATCCCGTCCCCATGCCAACACCGAGCCTACACCCGCGATCGCGATCAGTTCATCGGCGATACCTGCCGCCAGGACATCAGCTGAGCCAAAGCGGCGCCCGAAACCTGCCACCAGGTGACGATCGGGATCCCCGGGCAGCTCTTCATACTGCGCCATGAGCTCGACAGCCACCTGTTGCGGGGGGCGGTCCACCGCCTTGCGCAGGAACCGCATGCTCGGCTCAACCTCCGCGGCTCCCAGGTGCCCTCCCCCCAGGACCATCAACGCGATAGGCAGGACATGCGATGCATCGGTCTTGCCCACGCCAGCATTCATGGCGGCCCGCGTGGCCGGGTGCCGCGGACCTGGATTGATCAAGCCGATCATCAGGCGCTCAAGCAGTTGCGTCTGGCGGACGTCGGGCAACTCGCCGCGAAACAGCAGGAACAACACCTGGGGAAAACTGCAGCGCTGCATCAGCTGCGACAGCTCATAGCCATGACAGCGCGCCGCAACGGCGAGGTAGGGATTGTCGGCGGCGGGCTCTTCGTGCCAGATGCGGGTCGCTGCGCGCTCCGTGAAACGGTCTGCCCGCCGCTCGACCCGGTGCTGATCCGTAGGTTCGGTCACAGGTCGAATCTCGCCTGGGCATACAGGCTGCGGCTCGGCAGCCGGTAATCGCCGGGAATGGCCGGGTCGCTGGGTTCGTAGGCCCTGGCATCGAACAGATTGTGGATGCTCAGGGTGAATCCCCAGCCCGTAGCCGCATTGTCGTGACGCAGGGTCAGGTGGGCCAGCGAGTAGTCGGGTACCGGGTCGCGGTCGTCGCCGGCGGCACGTTTTCGATCGGCCACCCAGCTGCCCTGCAGGGCCGCCTTCCAGTTGGCGACGAACTCCCACTCCAGCCCCGCATAGATCTGCTGGCCGGGCGCATCGGGCACCGTGTCGCCGCCGGTCTTGTACTCCGCGCGCTGCACGGCGTAGCTGCCGAACAGGCGGACGCGCGGCGTAGGTTTCCAGTCCGCCTCCAGTTCCAGTCCCTGGCCGGTCTGGCCGGACGTATTGGTGGCGATTTGGGCCCCGGTGCCGGGGTCGACAACGAAATCGATCAAATCCTTGGCATCGTAATGGAACAGCGACAGGCCCACGCGGGAGGAAAACGTCACGCGGTAGTCGAATGCGAGCTCGGCCGTGTCGATGGTTTCCGGCTTCACGTCGACATTGCCCACCAGGGAGGGGTTGTTGATGAAATAGAGTTCGGACAATGAGGGCGCGCGAAACGCATGCCCGTAGAGAAGCTTGGTGGTGAGCTTGTGCGTGGTCGACCAGACCAGGGCGGCGCGGGGATTGGTGGTCGAACCGAAATCCGAATAGCGGTCGTAGCGTATGCCGGCGGTAAGCTCCCAATCGGGTGCCAGGGCCCATTCATCCTGGGCCGAGACAAACCAGAGATCCCGCTGTCGATCCTTCATGAAGACGAAATCGGTGGCGCTTACGTCGGTAAGGGAGCCATCCACCGGCGAGACACTGCCGTCAATCACACCGGGACCAAAATTTTTGCTTTCGCTGGTATCAATCTCTTGTCGCGTGACACCAGTCCCTAGTCTAAGCGTATGGCCTTCCCAGCCTCGGAAGACTCCGGTTACATTCATCGAGTAACTCTTATCGATCCCAGAGGGGGCTCCTATTACACCGTCGGTAAAGGTCACCAGCGCACAACCGCCACCACAGGAAAACAGGTTGCCGTCGGTCCCCACCAGCACCGTGGCGCCCGCCGGCAGTACGGTGAACCGGTTGCTGTCCTTGAGGTATTGATAGGTGAGATGGGTGGTCACGTCCCAGTTCTGCGCCCAGTCATCGGCGCGGTAACTGAGATCGACCAGATACTTCTCTTCGTCGGTCCGTCCCTCCGGGTCCAGGGCCTGGGCCGAACCAGGACCGACGCCGGCGTCATACTGACGCCAGCCCCAGAAACTGAGGTTCCAGCGATCACGCGCCAGGTTCAGATGGGTATCGAGGATGTCGTAGCGGGTACTGAGCGCAGCGGGCGCGCGGGAGGCGTCGGTGCTGAAACTGGCATCGAACGTCGATTGCAGATCGGAATCGACGGTACGCTTGCTGTCGCCGTCGCTCTTCAGCCACTCGACGCTGGCGGCTACCTGCCAGCCGCCGGCTTCGCCGCCGTACTGGGCAAACACGTCGGTGGTGGAAAAAGAGCCCGCGCCGACGCCGGCCCTGGTGCCTGCGATGTCGGCGGCCTTCTTGGTAATCACGTTGATCACGCCGGCATAGGCGTCGGCGCCGTACACTGCCGAACCCGGTCCGCGCATCACTTCCACGCGGACAATGGCCGCCACCGGCAGACGAAAGGTATTCGGGCGGCCGCCGGTGGTGAACTGGGTGATGGGAATACCGTCGATCAGCATCAACACCTGCGGGTTCTGCCCGGTATGGATGCCGCGGATGGAGTAGATGGAATTCAGTCGGTTGAAAGATGAGGACACGTGCAGACCCGGCACCATCTCCAGCACCTGGTCCAGGTCGGTGGCCCCGTGCGCTGCAATGTCGTCCGCGGTGATGATCGATGCCACGGCGGGAGCCAGACGCACCGACTTGCTGAGGCCGGTGGCGATACTGACGCTTTCCTCGTCACCGTAAAGCAGGGCCAGTTCGCCGTCGTCGCCTTGTGCCCAGGCCAGCCCCTGGTACTGGCAGATAAGCAACACGCCGACGGATACCGCATGACGCATGTTCATGATCGCCCGACTCCCAGACGCCGCGCCCCCCTGACCCGGAGTCCGTTTTTGGTGTGACCAGTTTACGCTGTCCTTCGTCAACCGGAGTCCAAGAATACCGGGCTTCGCGTGGATACGGAAGCGCGCGCCGCATTGTTTTATTCTATCCGTCATGTTTTCTTGATCGGCAGCGGGATGGTAACGGTGAACACGGAGCCTTTACCCGGAGCACTGCTCAGGGTCACGTCGCCGCCCATCAAGCGGGACAACTGGCGTGTGATGGCCAGACCGAGACCGCTGCCCTCGAAGCGGCGCTTGGCTCCGCTGTCCACCTGGCGGAACTGTTCAAATACCACCTGCTGCTGTTCCTCGCTCATGCCGACGCCGGTATCGGCGATCTGTATCGACAACAGGTGGGGACGATGTTCGGCAATCACGGCGATGCGGCCCTGCTCGGTGAACTTGGCGGCGTTGCTCATCAAGTTGAGCAGGATTTGTACCAGGCGCCCGCGATCGATCTGCAATGGCCCGGCCTCGTCGATGATCTCGATGTCCAGCTGATCCCCGTTCTGCACCACCAGCGGCCTGACCGTAGCCTCCGCCTCTTCCAGCACCTCGGCCAGCGCCACCGGCTCCAGATGCAGTTCCATGCGGCCGGCCTCGATCTTCGCCAGGTCCAACACCTCGTTGATCAGATTGAGCAAATGCTGCGCACTGCGCTGGATTCGATCCAGATCGTCCATGTGATCGTCGAGTCCCTCGTCCTGCAGGGACTCCGCCACCACATCGGTGTAGCCGATGATCGCCTGCAACGGCGTGCGCAGTTCATGGGTCACGTTGGCCAGGAACTCGGATTTGTGACGGCTCGCCGCCTCGGCCACGTCGCGCGCAAGCACCAGCTCCTTGGTGCGCAAATCCACCTCCGATTCCAGCCGCTCGTTCTGCTGTCGCAAGCGGCGGTCGCGCTCCGCCAATGCCTGGATCATGGCATTGAACACGGCGGCGATACGCGCCACCTCACGCGGGCCATCCAGCGTCGCCTGCACGCCGGTTTCACCCTGCTCGGTGCGCTGCATCAAGGCGGACAAGGCCAGCAGCGGCCGCGTCAGGCGCGCCAGGATCAGGTTCAACACCAGCAACAGCACCAATGCGAACAACAGGGCAATGGCGATATTGTTCCGGAACACCCCCAGCTGGATTGCGCGCAGGTCATCCTTGCTGATGGCTACGTAGGCATGGCCGAGCAGTTCGCTCGACGTGTGTTCGACCGCGTAGGCCGGCAACTCCGATTCCGCATGCTCTCCGGGCGCATACACCGGCGCCATGAAATGCCAGGCGGCGTTGTCCTCATGGATCAATGCAACCCGCTCGGCCGGCCAGCGCAGCAGGCTGCGGGCGAGTAGCGGCGCCTCTGCGGTCCCGCGCGTGACGATGGCGTTGTGGCGCAGGTCGAACAGCACCACCCGCTTCACCCCCGGGAACGCCATGCTGGCCTGGATGGAATCGTCGGCACTCTCGCCGCTGGCGTAGAGCAGAGCCAACACGCTGCGCTGCGCCAGGTCTTCGGTGACCTGCAGGCCTTGCGCAACCGACAACTCGCGATAGTGGTTGGCGGTGACCCAGGCCGTAGCGACGGAAACGGTCACCGCGAGAGCCGCCACGCCAAGCGAAAACGCCAGGAACAACTGGCGACGGAAACTGAGCTTGCGGGAAAAAAACCAGCGGATGCGTGCGACTGCGGGCGCCATCATTCCCCCTTACCTGCTCGGGAACACCAGGGCGAAATCGCGCTCCTGGCTGGGTGTGTAGAGCATGCCGAGGTGGGAGGCCGTACGCAGGTTGACCGCAATCCTGAGATCACGCAGGGGCTCAACGCCGGGATCGGTCCGGCCGTGCTGCGCCATCCCCAGGGCCATGTTCGCCAGGCGCCGCCCCATGCCCTCATGATCGGGGTAGAGTGAAAACAACGCGCCTTTCTCGGCGTGGGACGGATTGTCGGAGAACACCACCAGGCGTTTTTTCCAGGCGGCCTCGAGTATCAGCGGCAACACCGTCTTGTCCGGCGCGACGATATCCAGCGGCAACCAGATTGCGTCCTGCTGCTCACGCACGGCATCGAGCACATCCAGGTAATTTTTCACGGCCGTGCGCATATCGGCGGCCTCGGAGGCGAGCAACTGTATGCCGTACCGCTCGGCCAGGCGTTCGGCCCGCCGCACCAGCCAGCCGTTGTGCTTTTCGCTGTACACCACGAAGACCCGCTTGACCCGGGGAGTCAGCTCGCCGAGGCGGCGCAGGAACTGCTCCGGGTCCGCGGCCAGGCTGATGCCGGACACGCCGTCGGGCGCCATCAGCGTGGCACCCACCACCACCGGTGTATCCGCCGCGAGGCCCTTGGCAATGTTGTAGCCGCGCTGCCCCAGGGCGATGACTGCGTCGGGCCGCTCATCATTCAGCCAGGCCTGCACCTCGTCGCCTTGGGCGGCGCTGGCCAGGGCGCGCGGCAACACGCGCACCCCCGGCGTCTGCTGCACGCCGGCGATGATGCTTTCGAACACTTGGGAATAGGCGCCGGAGGTTTCGGGGTAGATCACCGCGATGGTAGCTGCATGTCCGGTCGGCGCCATCAGCCACAGTGCCAACAGCGTTGTCCATGCCGATAGTCCCGTTCGCCTGCTGCAGAGACTCCGCCGCATTATCTGATCCCTGTTGTTGCGCTCTCCACGCCTGGCGGCATCGTGGTCGCACCCAGAATTTCCGCCGCCAGTATACACGAGCCGCCCCTGCGGGTAGCGGCTCCCGCGGAAGGGATAGCGGCCGTCTTGGAAGAACAAAACACAAAGATTTGACCACAAGGACGCGGAGGCACGGGCTTTACCTGGCGAAACTCATCACATGGCCGGTGTTCCCCGTGGTTTGCCTGCCTGGCTTTCGGGCGTAGGGGGGCGACTAGTTGAGTTGCACCCGTTGCCCCCAGGGCACCTTCGCCTTGCCCTTGACCAGCCAGATCACGGGAAATCCTGGCTCCTGCGTCGGAAACTCCCCATCCGCGTCGGTGAAGTAGACCAGCAGGTCAGGTTGGCGGTCTTCGCGCTCCAGCCAGTCGAACACCGGCCGGAACGAGGTGCCGCCGCCGCCGGTGAACTCGCGCGGTAGCTTGAACTCCTCCCACGGTTCGTAGCTCCACGGCCCGTCCGCCGCCAGCTGCGCGTCGCAGGCATGCAGAGTGACGCGGGCCCGCACCTGTCCCTTGATGGCGTCGATCTCGGCCAGGAATTCACCCATCTCCTTGTCGCTGACGGAGCCGCTGGTATCCAGCGCCACCACGATGTCGATTTCCGAGGACCGCAGACTGGGGAATATGGCGTCACCTTCACGACGTGAGGGGCGCGAATAGTTGTAGTCGTCGCGGGCGGTGGCCGTCATGTAGCGGGCCAGCAGCATGCGCCAGGGCAGTTGCGGCTGCAGCAGGTGATCGATGAGCCGCGCCAGCGCCCCGCCCATTTTTCCCGCCTGCAGCGCCTGCTGTGCCGCGCCGGCCATGCGCTGGCGCCACTGCACCGACAGGCGCTCGCGCTCTTCATGGGACAACGGCTCGGGCCTGGGTGCGCCACCCTTGCCGTCCTGCGGCCGCTCTTGCGGTTTGCCGCCGCCGCCCTTGTTGTCCTTGTCCTCCTGCGTCGCCTTGCCGGCGCCGCCTTCACCCTTGTCGCCGCCGCTGCCGGGCGTGCCGCCCTGATCGCCGCTGTCCTGATCATAGACATGCTCGTCGTGCGGCTGCATCGACTCGGCCTCGTCCAGACAGGGATAGATCTCCTCCGCCGTCATGCCCTTGTATTCATCGAGGAACAGCGCATCCTGTACCGGGGTGAGCCCTTCGTCGATGAGCAGCGGATTGATGGCCAGATCACAGGCCACGTCCCAGCGATGGCGATCGCGGTGCTGACGGCGGGCAAAATGGGACAGCGCGCAGTGCAGGGCCTCGTGGGCCAGGGCGAACTGGGTCTGATCGAGGGTCAACGCATCCATGTACTCGGCGTTGTAGTAGAACGCGCGCGCATCCGTGGCGGTGGTCTTGCACCAGCGCGGATCGGCGGCCACCAGCGGCAGGCGCAACACCAGCGCGCCGAGAAACGGCTTGTCCAGGATCAGCCTGGTGCGCGCGGCACTGAGTTTGGTTTCGAGATCAGACATCAGAACAAAACACCGCCGCAGAGACGCAGGGGCGCAGAGATGCGCGAGTACGGTTCAGTATTTTTATCCTCTGCGCCTCCGCGCCTCTGCGGCAGGTGTTCCATCTTATTCGTATAACATCACGTCGGCCACGGCCTGGGCCCAGGGGGCAAACTCGGGTATGTTGAAAATATCCTGGCCGATGGCGCGGTGCATGTCGGACACCAGCATCACGCCCATCTCGCGCTGGCTGAAGCGGCCGGCGAACTCCAGGATCGGGCCGTATACCTCGGCGCCCTTTTTCTCGGCCTTGGCGCGCAGGGCGCGGGCCACCAACGCGGAGGCGACGGCGTATTGCAGATCGATCTCGCGCGGTACCGGCACCGGCTCGCGGCGCAGGATGGCATCGAGGTCGGGCAGCTTGTCCAGGTTGCGCACGAAGGCGGCGGCCTCGATACCGGCCGCCGGACCGACGCAGGCTTGCAGGGTCTCCACCAGCAACTGGTGCGCCTCACCGAACTTTTTCAGCGCGCGATGGGCGAACTCCCAGGAACGCGGCGAGGGAAAGGCGATGGGATTGTGCGCCGGGTCGAAATCGAACAGCAGCTCGGGGCGGAAGCGCAGGAAAGCGATGACGCGCTCGTCGATGCCGCTGCGGTAGGCCCACAGTACCCAGTCGTCGAGATGGGTTTCCACCTCGAAGTGGGCGAAGCGGTTGGCCAGCGGCGCCGGCATGGCATAGGTGACGCCGCGATCGCCCTGGCGGTTGCCGGCAGCGAAGATGGCCCAGCCCTCGGGCACGCGGTATTCACCCAGGCGGCGATCCAGGATCAGCTGATAGGCGGCGGCGGACACCGACGGCGGCGCCGAGGTGATTTCGTCGAGGAACAGGATGCCGGCCGGGCCATGACGCCCGGCATCGGGCAGCATGGCGGGCACCGCCCATTCCACCTGGCCGTCGCTGCGGAACGGGATGCCGCGCAGATCGCTGGGTTCCATCTGCGACAGGCGGATGTCGATGACGGGCACCGCGTTGTGCTGCGCCACCTGCGCCACCATCTGCGATTTGCCGACGCCGGGCGGACCCCACAGCATCACCGGCGTGTGATGGCCGTCGCGCGTGCTCGCAAATTCCCGCTCCAGAACCTCGGTGATGTGTGCCGGACGCATCAAAACTCCCCGTTACATGGCAAAGGACAATAGCTTACTGCATTTGTCGGATTCACAGAACAGGGGATGGGGCCGGAAGCCCCAAGTTCCAAGTCGCAAGTTTCAAGTGGCAAGACATCAGACCGAAACTCGAAACTCGAAACTCGAAACTCGCGAAACCTAGCCCTCTTGCTGCTGCTCCGCCACCTGCTTGTGCACCTCGGCCATGTCCAGCTCCTTGGCGCGCTGCAACAGGTCCTTCAGCTGCGAGGCCTGCAGGGCGCCGGCCTCGGAATAAATGATGACCTGCTCGCGGAAAATCATCAGCGTGGGAATGGAGCGGATCTGGAACAACCCGGCCAGTTCCTGCTCCTCTTCGGTATTGACCTTGGCGAACACGATGTCGGGGTGGTTCTCCGACTCCGCCTCGAACACCGGGCCGAAACCCTGGCAGGGGCCGCACCACGGCGCCCAGAAATCGATCATGATGAAGGCGTTGTCGTTGATGATCTGGTCGAAATTTTCTTTGGTCATGTGCACGGCGGCCATGGCGAGTCTCCGGTTCGCTGAGTGATGGGGAAAGTCTGAGGCGGGCAGCGGCAGCGGGCCGGGGCAAACGACAGACGGGTAGTGGTGAGCATTAGCCTACACTAATGTTTTCGTGAACAGAACCGCGCCCGGCACGGGGGACGCGCGTCGCGCGCAGGACCGGACTATTGGGAAGGTGCGTGCGGTGCCGCGGGCATCACGCACCGCGGCCGGTGAAGCGGATGATCTGGCGCCGGCCCCTCTTGTCCGGTCGTCTTGCCGGCAACACACCGGCGGCAACAGCCAGGCGCCGCTCCTCGGCCAGGGCCTCGCGCCGGCCGCGGCTCTCTTCCGTCTCCGTATACAGCTGCTGCGCCACCGGCGCCGGGCCGCGCTGCTCCGACAGTGCCGCAACCGTAATCACAAACTCCACGCCGCCCTTGCGGATCAGCAGTTCGTCGCCGCACTGCACGCCGCGCGAGGGTTTCACCCGCACGCCGTTCAGATGCACGTGGCCGCCGTTGATGGCTTCCACGGCGAGGGCGCGGGTCTTGTAGAAACGGGCCGCCCACAGCCACTTGTCCAGACGGACGGCGCCCTTCCCGCCGCCGTCACTCATCCGCCCCGCCCTGGCTGATTTCCACGTAGTACTCCATGGTGATCAGCGTATTCTCCCGGCTGTCGCAAGCCGGGCAATGCAGCAGCATGATCAGCCCGAGAGCCTCTTCGTCCTCATAACACTCACCCTCGACGCGGAAATACTCCAGCATCCCTTCATAACCGCAGTCGATGCAGGTGCCCCACGCGCGCAACGCCTTGCTCATCAGTTACCATTCCTGTCAGGGAAACGGGCCAAGTCTAACGGAAACCGGCGCCATGCCCCAGCCGTTGGCACGCGGTTCCTGGCGCGTGCTAAAGTGAGCACACACAAAGACCCAGCCACCAACAGTAAGCGTTACACCTACAATCCAACATAATTGCCAAGGTGATTTATGAACCTCCTGCAGAATTTCACCATCAAAACCCGCCTTATTGCGCAGGTCACTTTCGCCATTGTGCTGATGGTGGCCATCGGCCTGATGGGACTGAGCGGCATGCGCCATGCGGACGAGTCGCTTAGCTCGGTGTACAACGATCGCCTGGTCCCTACCGGGCAGATCAGCCAGATTCTCGAAATGATGCAGGACAACCGCACCCAGCTGTTGCTGACCTTGCAGCACGACCCGGCCAGCGAGTTCTCCAAGATGCATGACCACCCCATCGACAGGCATCTCAAGGTGGCGGAAGAGAACATCGAGAAAATCACCACCCTCTGGCAAGCGTTCATGACCATCTCTCACTCCGATGAGGAGAAAAAGCTGGCCGACGACTTTGCCGCCAAACGCGCGGTGTTCGTCAACGAGGGGCTGAAGCCGGTCATCGCCTCCCTCAAGGCCGGCCGCTTCCACGAAGCCAACGAAACGCTGCTCAAGCGCGTCAACCCGGCCTTTTACACCGCCAATGCCGCCGCGGAAAAACTGCTGCAGCTGCAGCTGGACGTGGCGCAGGAGGAGTTTCACCGGGCGGAAGGTGAATACCGGACGATCCGCACTGCCATCATCACGCTGATCGCCGTCGCCATCGGCCTCTCCGTCCTGGTGGCCTGGGCCACCATCACCGGCATCGGCCGCGCCGTGGCGGAACTGGAACGCGCCAGCGGCCAGCTGGCCGAAGGCAACCTGACCACCCACGCCGACTATCAGGGCAAGGATGAACTGGGCCGTGTCGCCCAGGCCTTCAACCGCATGGCCGAACGTTTCCACGGCATGGTGCAGCAGCTCTCCGGCGCCACCAGCCAGCTGGCGGCAGCGGCGGAAGAGACCTCGGCCGTCACCGAGCAGACCAGCGCGGGCATCCGCCAGCAGCAATCGGAAACCGAACAGGTGGCCACCGCCATGAACGAAATGACCGCCACGGTACAGGAAGTGGCGCACAGTGCGGCCAGCGCCGCCGAGGCCGCGCACAAGGCCGACGACGAGGCGACTGCCGGCAAGCAGGTGGTGAACCGCACCATCGACGTCATCGACTCGCTGGCCAGCGAAGTGGAAAAGGCCGCCGGCGTGATCCACCAGCTGGAGCAGGACAGCGACAAGATCGGCACCGTGCTGGACGTGATCCGCGGTATTGCCGAGCAGACCAATCTGCTGGCCCTCAACGCCGCCATCGAGGCCGCCCGTGCCGGCGAACAGGGCCGCGGCTTTGCCGTGGTGGCCGACGAAGTACGCACCCTGGCCTCGCGCACCCAACAGTCCACCGCCGAAATTCAGGGCATGATCGAAAAACTGCAAACCGGCGCCGCCAACGCGGTGAAGGTAATGGAAACCAGCCGGAACCAGGCCCAGGCCGGTGTGGAGCAGGTGGCGCAGGCCGGCGTGTCGCTGGATTCCATCACCCGTGCGGTCGGCACCATCAACGACCTCAATGCGCAAATCGCCTCCGCCGCCGAGGAGCAGAGTTCGGTGGCCGAGGAGATCAACCGCAACATCGTCAACATCAGCCAGGTGGCGGAACAGACCAATCAGGGCGCGCAGCAGACGGCGGCCGCCAGCGAGGAGCTGGCCCGCCTGGCCGAACAGTTGCAGGGGCTGGTCGGCCAGTTCCGCATCTAGCCGGAGTCATAGGCCGCAAACAAAACGCCGCCTGCAAAGGCGGCGTTTCCTCTCCAATTCTTCGCAGGGTGCGCACCGCGCACCAAAGCGCTCAGTCCGGCGCTTCCTCCCAATCTGCCGGCAATGCGCCGGGACTGTCCTCCGCCACCTGCTTCAGCAAGGCCGTACGCGTATCGAGCAGCTTGCGCACCTGCTCCATCTCCTCGCGCAGCTGGACCACTTCGCGCTGCAACGCGCTTTGCGCCAATCCCTCTTCCACCGCCTGCAACAACACCATGTTGTCGGCCGGCTTTTCGATGAAGCGATGCAACTGGGCCTGGTTGATGGCGGAGCGGAACAGTTCACTGTCGGCATAACCGCTGACGATGATGCGGTAGGCATGAGGCTGGATCTGGCGGAAGGCCTGCAGGAACAGGGCACCGTCCATACCCGGCATGCGGTAGTCGGCGATGACGATGTCGAACGGAATTTCCCGCGCCCGTTCCAGAGCCGCCGCCGGCTGCTCGAAACGTTCGATTTCATGGTCGCCCTGCATGCGGAGCACGCGCCCCATGGCACTCAGATTGTGCGGTTCGTCATCCACCAGCATGATGCGCGCCATGGCGGTTCTCCTGACCGGAAGGTGCTCCCCTACCTTAGCTGAGCCGGCCCCGCCGCAGCAAGGCGGGGCCGGCCGTCACTGAAAGCTTAGCGCAGTTCCAGCAGCAGCTGGTTGAGGCGTTGCACGAAGGCCGCCGGGTCGTCCAACTGGCCGCCCTCGGCCAGCAGCGCCTGATCGAACAGGATGCTGGCCCAATCGCCGAAACGCTCGCCCTCACCCTCCGCCTTGAGGCGCAGGACCAGCGGGTGCTCCGGATTCAGCTCCAGGATCGGCTTGCTGCCGCCGACCTTCTGCCCCACCGACTTGAGGATGCGCTCCAGGTTGGCGCTCATGTCGTGCTCCCCGGCCACCAGGCAGGCGGGGGAAGCGGTCAGGCGGTGGGTAAGGCGCGCTTCCTTCACCTTGTCGCCCAGGACGTCCTGCACCTTGGCCAGCAGGTCCTTGAAGTCGTCGGCCACCTGCTCCTGCGCCTTTTTCTCCTCCTCGTCCTCCAATTCGCCGAGATCGAGTTCGCCCTTGGTCACCGACTTGAGCGGCTTGCCATCAAACTCGGTGAAGGAGGACATCAGCCATTCGTCGACGCGGTCGGCCAGCAGCAGCACTTCGATCCCCTTCTTGCGGAAGATTTCCAGGTGCGGGCTGTTCTTGGCGGCGGCGAAGGAATCGGCGGTGATGTAGTAAATGGCCTCCTGCCCCTCCTTCATGCGGCCGATGTAGTCGACCAGCGACACGGTCTGGTCGCTGCTGTCGGTGTGGGTGGAGGAAAAGCGCAGCAGCTTGCCGATTTGTTCGCGGTTGGCGAAATCCTCGCCCGGGCCTTCCTTCAGCACGCGGCCGAATTCGTTCCAGAACTTCTGGTAGGTCTCCGCGTCATTCTTCGCCAGATCCTCCAGCATGCCCAGCACCTTCTTCACCGAACCGCCGCGCATGGCGTCGATGACCTTGTTGTGCTGGAGTATCTCGCGCGAGACGTTGAGCGGCAGATCGTTGGAGTCGATGACGCCGCGCACGAAACGCAGGTAGGCGGGCATCAGCTGCTCGGCGTCCTCCATGATGAACACCCGGCGCACGTAGAGCTTGATGCCGTGGCGGCGTTCGCGATCCCACAGGTCGAAGGGGGCTCGCTGCGGGAGGTAGAGCAGCGAGGTGTACTCCAGCTTGCCCTCGACCCGGTTGTGGCTCCACAGCAGCGGGTCCTCGAAGTCGTGGGCCACGTGCTTGTAGAACTCCTTGTATTCCTCCTCGCTCACCTCGCTCTTGGACCGTGCCCACAGCGCCGAGGCCTGATTGACGGTCTCGTCCTCCGGCTCCTTTTGCTCCTCCTCCTCGCCGTGGCGCTCTTTCTCCATGACGATGGGCAGGGTGATGTGATCGGAATACTTGCGGATGATGGAGCGCAGCCGCCAGCCGTCGAGGAATTCATCCTCGCCCTCGCGCAGGTGCAGGGTCACCTCGGTGCCGCGGCCGGCCTGAGCCACCGTTTCCAGGGTGTAGTCGCCGCTGCCGCCCGACTCCCAGCGCACACCGTGCTCGGCGCCGAGACCGGCGCGGCGGGTGGTCAGCGTCACCTTGTCGGCAATGATGAAGGCGGAATAGAAGCCGACGCCGAACTGGCCGATGAGGTGGGCGTCCTTGGCCTGATCGCCGGTGAGCGACTCGAAAAACTGGCGTGTGCCGGACTTGGCGATGGTGCCGATATTGTCGATCACCTCCTGGCGCGACATGCCGATGCCGTTGTCGCTCAGGGTGATGGTGCGCGCATCCTTGTCGAAGCTGACGCGGATCTTCAGCTCGTTGTCGCCCTCCCACAGGGCATCGTCGGACAGCGCCTCGAAGCGCAGCTTGTCGCAGGCATCGGAGGCATTGGAGATCAGCTCGCGCAGGAAGATTTCCTTGTTGGAATATAAGGAATGAATCATCAGCTGCAACAGCTGCTGCACCTCGGCCTGAAAGCCCAGGGTTTCCTTATGTGCTTCTATGGTCATGTTCCAACTCCTGACAGAATAGAGGGTTAACGATACAGCAACAGAAAGTGGGGATATTATGGCAGGGTTTCAAGCCTCAAAAATCACCTGGCCGCAGTGAGCGCGGAGCCCGCAGAGAAATGGCCACCGCCTGCCCGCCTGAATCCTCTGTGTCCTCCGTGCCCTCTGTGGCAAAATCCTTTTTCAATTATAAAAAGGGAACCGTCATGACCGTCCGCACCGTCCCCACCACCCCGTTCGAGGGCCAGCGCCCCGGTACCTCCGGCCTGCGCAAGCGGGTCACCGTATTCCAGCAGCCGGGCTACCTGGAGAACTTCGTCCAATCGGTGTTCGACTGCGTGCCCGATCTTCAGGGCGGCAGCCTGGTGCTGGGCGGCGACGGCCGTTACTACAACAAGGAGGCCATCGAGGTCATCCTGCGCATGGCGGCGGCCAACGGCATCAAGCGCTGCCTGGTGGGGCGCGGCGGCCTGCTCTCCACCCCGGCGGCCTCGGCGGTGATCCGCAAGCACGGCGCCAACGGCGGCCTGATCCTCTCCGCCAGCCACAATCCCGGCGGCCCGGAAGGCGACTTCGGCATCAAGTACAACATAGCCAACGGCGGCCCGGCACCGGAGAAACTCACCGAGGCCATATACGCCCGCACCCAGACCATCGACCGCTACCTGACCCAGGACACCCGTGACATCCCGCTGGATGTGGTCGGCCACTACGAGATCGGCGCCATGGCAGTGGAGGTCATCGACCCCGTGGCCGATTATGCAGAGTTGATGGAATCGCTGTTCGATTTCGCCGCCATCCGCGCCCTGTTCGCCTCCGGCTTCCGCATGCGCTTCGACGCCATGAGCGCCGTCACCGGCCCCTACGCGCGCGAGATCATCGAGGGCCGTCTCGGCGCCCCCAAGGGCACGGTGATCAACGGCGAGGCCCTGCCCGACTTCGGCGGCGGCCATCCCGACCCCAACCTCACCTATGCCGAGGAACTGGTGGCCGAGATGTTCGGCAAGAACGCCCCCGATTTCGGCGCCGCCTCCGACGGCGACGGCGACCGCAACATGATCCTGGGCCGCAACTTCTTCGTCACCCCGTCCGACTCCCTGGCGGTGCTCGCTGCCAACGCCACCCTGGTGAAGGGCTACGGGAAGGGCCTGGCCGGCATCGCCCGCTCCATGCCCACCTCCTGCGCCGCCGACCGGGTGGCGGAAAAACTGGGCATCGAATATTTCGAAACACCCACCGGCTGGAAATTCTTCGGCAACCTGCTCGATGCCGGTCGCATCACCTTCTGCGGCGAGGAGAGCTTCGGCACCGGCTCCGATCACGTGCGCGAGAAGGACGGCCTGTGGGCGGTGCTGTGCTGGCTCAACGTGCTGGCGGTGCGCAAGGAACCGGTGGAACAACTGCTGCGCGAGCACTGGGCGAAGTTCGGCCGCAACTACTACACCCGCCACGACTACGAGGAAGTGGATGCGGTGGATGCCAAGGGCCTGATGCAGCACGTCATCGCCCAGTTCCCCGCCCTGCCCGGACAGACCATTGCCGACCGTACGGTCAAGCTGGCCGATGATTTCAGCTACACCGATCCCATCGACGGCAGCGTGTCGAAGAACCAGGGCCTGCGCATCGTGTTCGACGACGGCGCGCGCATCATCTTCCGCCTCTCCGGCACCGGCACCGTCGGCGCCACCCTGCGCGTCTATATCGAAAGCTACGAGCCGGATCCGGTTAAGCACGACCAGGATCCGCAGATCGCCCTGGCCGATCTGATCAAGGCGGCGGCGCAGATATCCGAACTGGGCGAGCGCACCGGCCGTGACCGGCCGACGGTGATCACCTGATCCTGCGGCCGCCCCGCCTTCCGGGACACACCCCGGAAGGCGGGTCAGCCCTGCCGCGAAGGCGGCGCAAAGCGGGCCAGCACGTGACTCATCATGCCCCTGGCCAGCTCCTCCTCGCCGAAGAACACGGTACCCATTCCTTCCTTGCGCAACAGCTGCGACTCCTCCTCGCTGTGGGTGCGCAGCACAATCTCGATGGCGGGATTGAGGGCCCGCGCGATATCCACCACCGGCCGCACCAGCAGCGGATCCGGCGCAGCCACCACCAGCATCGCCGCCTTGGCGATGTGCGCCTGGATCAACACCGCCGACTCGGCGGCATTGCCCGACACCGCGGCCTTCCCCTGCTTGCGCAGATTTTCCACCACCTCGCGGTTCTGCTCGACCACTACATAGGGTATGTTTGCCGCCTCCAGCGCCTGGGCGATGCGTCGTCCGACACGACCGTAGCCCACCAGCACCGCCTGCCCCTCGAGATATTTGCGCTCCGTGCTCATGGGCAGCTCGGCGTAGGGATCTTCGCGCCGCTCCAGCCGGCGCGCCAGGTCCGAGTGTGTCAATATCCAGCGGCGGAACGGCTCCACCGCGGCAAACAACAGCGGATTGCAGGCGATGGAAATAAGCGCGCCGGCCAGCACCAGACTCATGCCTTCCGGCGGCAGTACGCCAAGCGTCAGACCGAGCCCGGCGAGGATGAAGGAAAACTCGCCAATCTGCGCCAGACTGGCCGAGACGGTCAACGCGGTGCTGAACGGATAGCGGAAGGCCAGGACCAGGGCCAGCGCCGCCAGGGACTTGCCGAACATGATGATCGCCACCACCGTGAGCACGCGGAGCGGCTGCTCCAGCAATATCGCCGGCTGAAACAGCATGCCCACCGATACGAAGAACAGCACCGAGAAGGCATCGCGCAAAGGCAGCGACTCCTCCGCCGCGCGATGGCTGAACTCGGATTCGCGCATCACCATGCCTGCGAAAAAGGCACCAAGGGCAAACGACACGCTGAACAGCTGCGCAGCGCCGTAGGCAATGCCGAGGGCGATGGCAATCACCGACAGCGTGAACAGTTCGCGCGAACCAGTGCGCGCTATCTGCCACAGCAGCCACGGCAACACACGGCGCCCGACGACGAGCATCAGCACGATAAATGCGGCCACCTCCACCAGCGTCTTGCCGAGGGTGATCCATAAGGGCTGCACCGGCGCCGGGCCCGCCGCGACGGCATTGTCCATGGTGCCGGCCAGTAGACCGACCAGCGGCGGCAGCAACACCAGCACCAACACGGTCGCCAGATCCTCCACCACCAGCCAGCCCACCGCGATGCGGCCGTTCATGGTCTCCAGCACACCGCGCGCCTCCAGCGCCTTGAGCAGTACCACGGTGCTGGCACAGGACAGGGACAGGCCGAAAATCAGGCCGCTGGCCCAATCCCAATCCCAGGTCCAGGCCACCAGCATGCCCAGGACCGTCGCCAGGCTCATTTGCACGACGGCGCCGGGCACGGCGATGCGCCGTACCGCCAGCAAATCCTTGAGGGAGAAATGCAAGCCGACCCCGAACATCAGCAACATCACGCCGATCTCGGCCAGTTGCGATGCGATATGCATGTCGGCGACGAAGCCGGGCGTTGATGGGCCGATGACGATACCGGCGATCAGATATCCCACCAGGGCGGGAATCTTCAGCCGCTCCGCAATAACGCCTAGTATCAGCGCCATGCCGAGGCCGGCGACGAGAGTGGTGATCAACGGGAGAGTGTGATCCATAGATTCCAATCGGTCCGCCGTGCCGCCGCACGCGATCATGCTTAGGCGCAGACAAAAACCAAGGGAGAAACCTGGTGTGCCGGAGCGGCATCAGCGGGCGCGGGGAAGGCGTGTTCCGCCCTCCCTGTGCCCGTCTTCAAGTACCGGTCACCACTGGTAGTCCGCCTCCTTCAGCTTCGCGTGCGCCGCCGCCAGGCGCGCCACCGGCACGCGCGGCGAGGAACAGGAAACGTAGTTGAGACCGACGTGATGGCAGAAGCGGATGGTCTCCGGATGGCCGCCCTGCTCGCCGCAGATGCCCACCTTGAGATCGGCGCGGCCCTTGCGGCCCCAGTCCACGGCGATCCAGATGAGGCGACCGACGCCTTTCACGTCCAGCACCTCGAAGGGATTGTCGTCGAGGATCTTCTTTTCGGCGTACATGGGCAGGAACTTGTTCTCGGCGTCCTCGCGCGAGAACGAGAACGTCGCCTGGGTCAGGTCGTTGGTGCCGAAGGAGAAGAACTCCGCGGCCTCGGCCATGTGCCCGGCGCGCAGGCAGGCGCGCACCACCTCCATCATGGTGCCGAACTTGAGCGGCACGGTGACGCCGTACTGCTTTTCCACCTGCGGTTTGATTTCGTCCAGATAGCCGCGCACGATCTCCAGCTCGCGCTTGGTGCAGACGTTGGGCACCATCACCTCCGGGTGCACGGCGATGCCTTCCTTGACGCATTCCGCCGCCGCCTCGCACAGGGCGCGCAGCTGCATCCTGTAGATCTCGGGGTAGGTGATGCCGAGGCGCACGCCGCGATGACCGAGCATCGGGTTGACCTCCTGCAACACGCGCACCTTGGCCAGCATGGTTTCGGTGCGGGCGATGGCTTCCTCCACCAGGGAGCTGTCGCCGAGAATGCCGAGGCCACCCTCCAGGCCGGCGGATTTTTCCGGGTGCAGCACGCGCAGGGTGGACACCAGGGATTCCACGCCGTGCACCGAGCTGCGCAGTTGGCGCAGGTGGGTCAGCTCGTCCAGCAGGCGCTGCTCGGTGGGCAGGAATTCGTGGATCGGCGGATCGAGCAGGCGTACGGTCATCGGCCGCGGCGCCATCACGCTGAGCATTTCCTTGAAGTCGCCGCGCTGCATGGGCAGCAGCTTGTCCAACGCTTTCTGTCGTGCCTCGGTATCTTCGGCCAGAATCATCTCCACCACGATGGGCAGGCGCTCCTGGGCATTGAACATGCGCTCGGTGCGGCACAGGCCGATGCCCATGGCGCCGAATTTCACGGCGCGGCGCGCGTCGTTGGGGGTGTCGGCATTGGCCATCACCTGCAACTTCGCCACCTCGTCGGCCCAGCCCAGCAGGGTGGCCAGTTCGTCGCTGAACTCCGGCTCCACCGTCGGCACCTTGCCCAGGTACACGGCACCGCTGCCGCCGTCGATGGTGAGTACGTCACCCTCGTGCAGCACATGCTCGCCCACCACCGCGGTGCGCGCCCGGCTGTCCACCTTGACGCCCTCGGCGCCCACCACGCAGGGCTTGCCCATGCCGCGCGCCACCACCGCCGCGTGGGAGGTCTTGCCGCCGCGCGAGGTGAGCACGCCCTGGGCGGCGAAGAAGCCGTGGATGTCCTCCGGCTTGGTCTCCTCGCGCACCAGGATCACCTTCTCGCCCAGCTTGCCGCGCCGCTCGGCGGTGTCGGCGTCAAATACCACGCGGCCGCTGGAAGCGCCGGGCGAGGCGCCGATGCCGGTGGTGATGGCCTCGCGCTTGTAGCCCGGATCGAGACGCGGGAACAGCAACTGTTCGAGCAGGGTCGGCTGGATGCGCAGCAGAGCCTGGTTGCGATCGACCAGACCTTCCTTGACCATCTCCACCGAGGTGCGCACCATGGCCTGTGCGTTCATCTTGCCGTTGCGGGTCTGCAGGCAGTAGAGCACGCCCTTTTCGATGGTGAACTCGAAGTCCTGGATCTCGTGGTAGTGCGCCTCCAGCTTGTTGCGCAGATCCACCAGCTGACGGAACATTTCCGGCATTTCCTTTTCCAGCTCCAGGATCGGCTTGGGCGTACGGATGCCGGCCACCACGTCCTCGCCCTGGGCATTGACCAGGTACTCGCCGAACATCAGGTTCTCGCCGGTGCCCGGATTGCGGGTGAAGCCGACGCCGGTGGCCGAGTCGTCGCCCAGGTTGCCGAACACCATGGTCACCACGTTGACGGCGGTGCCGTTGGCCATCTCCGGGGTGATGTGGAATTCGCGCCGGTAATCCACCGCCCGCTTGCCCATCCAGGAATTGAACACCGCCTTGATGGCCAGCTCCAGCTGTTCCATGGGATCGGTGGGAAAGGGCTTGCCGGTCTGCTGCTGCACCACCTGCAGGAAACGCTCGCTGATCTCCTTCAGATCACCGGCCTTGAGGCCCACGTCCACCGCCACGCCGGCGCGCTGCTTCACCGCCTCGAAGTGTTCGTCGAAGTGCTCGTCGGCCACGCCCAGGGCCACCTTGCCGAACAGCTGGATGAAACGGCGGTAGGAGTCGTAGCCGAAACGCTCGTTGTTGCTCTGTTTGATCACGCCCACCAGGGTCTGGGCGTTGAGGCCGAGGTTGAGGATGGTGTCCATCATGCCGGGCATGGACATGGCGGAACCGGAGCGCACCGACACCAGCAGGGGATTGTCGGCGCCGCCGAATATCTTGCCGGTGGCCTTTTCCAGCGCGGCGATCTGCGCCCGCACCTGGTCCATCACGCCGGGGGGCAGTTCGCGCTTGGGGTCGGCCAGGTAGGTCAGGCAGGCCTCGGTGCTGATGACGAAGCCGGGCGGCACGTTGAGGCCGATTTGGGTCATCTCGCACAGGTTGGCGCCCTTGCCACCGAGCAGATGCTTGTTCTTGCCGTCGCCTTCACTGAAGGCGTACACGTATTTCTGCGATCCCATCGTCGACCCCTTGGTGGTTGTTATTGACCGTCCTGGATGCGGCAGCCGCAGCAGATAAGGTAGCCCCATAAACAAGGGGCGGCAATGGGGCCGGGCGGGGGAAAACGACCGTCAGAGGACCGCGCGTGTCTGCATCGCGTCGTACTCGGCCTGGAAGAAAAAGTTCTCTTCGCCCAGGGCCGGGCGCAGGTCGTCCAGCCAGGTGGCCTGCGGATCAAAACGGGCAAAAAACGGCCGCTGCACCCAGTCGGGATTGCGTCCCTGGATGAAGCGCAGCACGAATACCTGTTCACCGGCCACGTCGGCCACGCCCTGCACCTCCACCTTGCCCGGACCGGCGCTCATGGAGGGTCCGCGCACCGTGCGCGCCACGCCGGACACCTGCTGGATGGCGTCGCGGTAGATCTCCCAGGCCCGCACCAGCGGCACCTCGAAATAGCGGCTGGCGCCGGTATCGCGCTCCACGAACATGTAATAAGGCACGATGCCGAGGCTGACCTGGGTCTGCCACAGGCGGGCCCACACGTCGGCGGAGTCGTTGATGTGGGCCACCAGCGGCGACTGGCTGCGGATCACCGCGCCGGTGGCGCGCACGCGGCGCACCGCTTCCCGCGCGATGGGCGTGTCCAGCTCGCGCCAGTGATTGAAATGGGCCATGACGGCGACGTGCTTGCCCTTGCGCACCAGCCGCTCCAGCAGGCGCAGCAGATCGTCGGCGTCCTCGTCCAGCACGAAGCGCTGCGGCCAAAACGACAGCGCCTTGGTGCCGATGCGCAGGGTCTGGATATGGGAAAACTCCGGCTGCAACAGCGGCTCCAGGTAGGCCGCCAGGTGTTTGGTCTTCATCACCATGGGATCGCCGCCGGTCATCAGCAGATCGGTGACCTCGTGGTGCTGCCGGAGATAGCGGTGCAGCAGCGCCGCTTCGTGGGAGGCGATGCGCAGTTCCTTGTCGCCGACGAACTGCGCCCAGCGGAAGCAGAAGGTGCAGTAGGCATGACAGGTCTGTCCCTGACTGGGGAAGAACAGCACCGTCTCGCGGTACTTGTGCTGCATGCCCTCCAGGCGCTTGTCGTCCAGGCGCGGCACGTTGAGCAGACGCTGGCCGGCCGGGTGGGGATTGAGCTTCTGGCGGATGTCCTGCGCCACGGCGCGGATCTGCGCCGGATCGGCGCCGGCATCGAGCAGGGCGGCGATGCGCTGGAAGTCTTCCGGCGCCAGCATGCCTTCCTGGGGAAAGGTGAGCTGGAAGATGGGGTCGTCGGGGACCTTGTCCCAATCGATCAGTTCGTCGACCACATAGCGGTTGACGCGGAACGGCAGCACCTGCGCCACCGCGCGCATGCTGCGGCGCAGGGCCGCCGGCAGGCGCTGCAGCTGGGGGATCTGCTCCAACTGGCGCTCGGTATAGACCTGAAAGTCCTCCACGCCGGTCAGGGCGCCAAGGGGCAGCTTGCGTGCTTCCAGATTGCTGAACTGGCTCATCTGCTTACCTCGTATCTGCCGACAACGACTGCCGATAGAGTTCGCATGGGCAGGCAGGAAGGGAACCGCCCGTAGGGCACGGGTTAGCGGGGAGGCTTCCTGCTGCAATGTATGGATGCGCCGAAACGCAGAACCGGCGCCGGGGGCCGGATGATGGTAGCGCCGCTGTGTGACAGCTGCGGTTACCGGGCGGCTCGGGCTGTTTGGATGCTGGCCGCCTGTCGATGTCCGTCATTATAACCGATGCAACCACGCAACCCCAGCATTAATACACATGCCAGCCGTTGCATTCAATTAACGACAATTACCCACACAATGCCGTCGGTACTTGAAAAATAACACCGCAGCGCCCATCCAGTTCCCATTCCTCCCACCACAAAGTCACGCCACCATGACCGCAACCCCGCTTCCCCTGCTGCTGGAACCCGAGGCCCTGGAACCCCTGCTGGGCAGTCCCGATCTGCTGCTGGTGGATCTGAGCCGCGCCGAAATACACGCGCAGTACCATATTCCCGGTGCCGTGCCTCTGGAATACGGCCGGATCGTGCGCATGGCGCCGCCGGTGGGCGGGCTGCTGCCAGACGAGACACAGCTGAGCGCCGTGCTGTCGGCCATCGGGCTGACGCCAGGGCACCATGTGGTGGCCTACGATGACGAGGGCGGCGGCAAGGCCTGCCGCCTGCTGTGGACCCTGGAAGCCCTCGGCCATACGCGCTACTCCCTGCTCAACGGCGGGTTGCACGCCTGGGCCAACGAGGGCCATGAACTGACCCGCGAACCGGTGCAGCCCACGCCCAGCCACTACGATGCCCGGTATGCGGCCGATGCCGGCGTCAGCGCCGACGCGACCTATATCCTGAAACACCTGGGGGACGACTCGCACGCCCTGCTCGATGCGCGCAGCGCGCTGGAATACCGCGGCCTGCAACGCTATTCGGCGCGCGGCGGCCATATTCCGGGCGCGGTGCATTTCGAGTGGACCGAGGCGATGGATCAGGGACGCAACCTGCGCCTGAGGCCGGCGGCGGATCTGCGCGCACAGCTGGAGGGGTTGGGAATAACACCGGACAAGACCGTGGTGGCCTACTGCCAGACCCACCACCGTTCGGCCCACACCTGGTTCATGCTGAAGTGGTTGGGCTACAGCGCCAAGGGGTACGAAGGCTCCTGGTCCGACTGGGGCAACCGGGACGACACACCGGTGGAAAACTAGTTACTAGTTACAAGCAAAGGCAGTTACAAGTTACAAGTTACAAGTTACAAGTTACAAGTTACAAGTTACAAGTTACAAGTGAAGGTGTGCGCTGCGCGCATTTTATTAGATCAAGAACAGCACGAGCGCAGCGAGTTCCTCCGCTTGTATCTTGCAACTTGCAACTTGTAACTTGTATCTGCCTTCAAGCCATCCTAATCACCCCGGTGACGATACCGAGGATCTGCACGTCCTCGTTGCGCAGGTAGATGGGCTCCATCTCCGGGTTGGCAGGCTGCAGGCGGATGCCGTCGCGCTCGACGTAGAATTTCTTCAGGGTCACCTGCTCGCCGTTGATCATGGCCACCACCGACTGGCCGTTGTCCGCGCTCTCGCGCTTCTCGATGATCACGATGTCGCCGTCCTGGATGTTGTCCTCGATCATGGAGTGGCCGCGCACGCGCAGGGCGTAGGTGTTCTTGCGCACCATAGTGGCGGGCACCGCCACCTGCTCCCGGCTTTCATTCAACTCCACCGGGCGGCCCGCGCTGATGTAGCCGAGTAGCGGCACCTCCACCAGTTCGACGGCGGCCATCGCCACCGGCTCCAGTTCCGGCGCCCAGACCGGACGGGTGTTCTTCGGAATCAACAGGCTAACGTTGGACATGACGGCCTCCTCTCCTGGGTTTATATACAGTAAGCTACCTGTCCCGCTGCCATAACGCAAGCCGACGATGACCGCGCCGCAAACAGATGCGATAATCGGCGCCCTCATGGAACGCCTGCGCACATCCCTGCTGATTATCCTTATCGTGGCCCTCAGTGCCGCGCTGTACTGGCTGTGGTTCGCCGACGCCGGCACGGACAGGCGGCACGCCGCCGAGCCGCTGCGGCGCGATCTGACGGGTATCGTGCTGCCCCAGCCCCGGGCGCTGCCGGACTTCCTGCTGCACGACTATGCCGGGCGGCCCATCACCGCGGACTGGTTCAAGGGCAAGTGGACCTTTGCCTTTTTCGGCTACACCCACTGCCCCGACATCTGCCCCACCACGCTCTACACCATGCAGCAGGTCAGCCGGCAGCTGGAGCGGACCCCGGACGTGCTGGCCGACACCCGTTTTCTGTTCGTCACCCTCGACCCGCAGCGTGACACGGCGGAGATACTCAAGGGCTACGTACAGCACTTCGACCAGACCTTTCTCGCCGCCCGCGGCGACAGCGCGACCATCGACCGCCTGAGCGCGGCCATGAACATCCCCTACGCCATCGAACGGGAGGCCGGCAGCGACGAATATGTGGTCAACCACGCCGCCGCCATCCTGCTCATCGACAGCGACGGGCGCTATCATGCCCGCTACACGCCGACGCAAAGCGTCGCCGTGATCAGCGATACCTACCGCGAAATCCGCAACCGACACCGCTAACGAGCCCACGCCATGGAACACCCTGCCGGCAATCCCGTCCCGCTGCTGGATTATCTCAAGACCTGGCCGCAATACCTGATGCCCGGCCACCTGCTGTCGCGCCTGATGCACGGGCTGACCCGCATCCGCTGGGCCGCCTTCCGCGAACCCTTCACCGACTGGTTCGTGGATCGTTTCCGGGTGAACATGGACGAGGCGCAGGAGCCGGACCCGCACGCCTACGAACACTTCAACGCCTTTTTCACCCGCGCCCTGAAGCCGGATGCCCGCGCGGTGGTGGACGGGCCATACGACATCGCCTGTCCGGTGGACGGCGCCGTCAGCCAGGCCGGCCCCATCGAGGACGGCCGCCTGTTGCAGGCCAAGGGACACGATTTCAGCCTGCTGCAATTGCTCGGCGGCTCGGAGAAACGTGCCGCGCCCTTCCAGGGCGGCAGCTTCGCCACCCTGTATCTGTCGCCGCGCGACTATCACCGCATCCACATGCCCCTGGACGGCACCCTGCGCGAGATGGTGCATATTCCCGGACGGCTGTTTTCCGTCAACGCCGCCACCGCGCGCATGGTGCCGGGCCTATTCGCCCGCAACGAGCGCGTCGCCGCGATCTTCGACACCGCGGCCGGCCCCATGGCCATGGTGCTGGTCGGCGCCGTCTTCGTCGGCAGCATCGAAACAGTATGGAGCGGCATGGTCACGCCGCCCGCCGGACGAGTCGTGCGCCGCTGGCGCTATGACGGCAAGGAGCAGCCCGTCCACCTGGCCCGCGGCGACGAGATGGGCCGCTTCAACATGGGATCCACGGTCATCGTGCTGTTCGGCCCCCACGCCCTGGACTGGGCCGAGTCCATACAGGCCGACGCGCCGGTGCGCATGGGCCAGCGCCTGGGCACGCGCCGCCTGGCCGGTAACTCAGACCCCAAGTAATACCCAAGCCTTTTACTATACTTTATGACATCCCTGCGGGAACCGGAGGTTTGTCATGAGCGAGGCCATAACGGATAAACCCGTCCCCACCGAACCGGAACTGGTTCAGTGCGAAATCTGCCTGACCGAAGTCCCGGGCTCCGTCGCCACCACCGTGGAAGGCCCCGATTACGTGCACCACTTCTGCGGCATCGACTGCCTGGCCCGCTGGCGCGAAGGCGCGGAAAAATTGACGCCCCCGCCCCCAACCCAGGACGAAACACCCTCAGGGTATTGATCGCAGCTGATATTTTGCCCTTGAGTTGATATGCTAGCGCGTGGCGCAGACGCCACAACGTTCAACCCTGAGGATGCTGCATGGCAGAGGGAAAGGGCCACATCGGATTCGCACTACCGGACCAGCACAAGCCCGGTCGCGACTCCTTCGATACCAAACCACGGAAGGTCGAAGCCTGGATTTCCCAGTTGCCCATGGGCAACGTGGGTGAAACCGCACGCCAGGTGTTTGGCGCGCTGCACGAAAGCAACCGCCTGCGCATCTCCTGGGATGAGCGCTACCGCCTGCTGGAGGCCCTGCGCGGTCCCGTCGGCTATATCGGCCAGGCGCTGCACAAGCGCTTCACCGGACTCACCTTCCCACTCCAGCCCAAGACCCAGCGCATCGCCAACCTGGCCACCGAGCTGTACGGTGAAATGGCCCTCGGCTACAAGATAGCCATCGAGGACATGCTGGCGCGCAGCTTCCTGTTCCGCGACCGCAAAGCCCTCACCATCATGCTGCACCGCGCCCTGCGCTATCTGAACCGCGTGCTGCTGACCACCTATCAGGTCTACTCGCCGCAGCCGCGGGAAACCTGGGCCGACCTGCACCGCCTGTATCGCTATGCCGAAGAGCGGCGGCTGCACCAGTCGTCGGTGACCGACAAGGAACAGGAGATCCTGCCCAAGACCAGCATCGCCACCGCCTACAAGCAGGCCCTGCTGCTGGCCCTGGCCACCCCCTATCGCCTGCGCCAGGGCGAAGTAGGCGTGATCTATGCGGCGCTGGAAATCTGGGCGCACCTGGCCCAGCTGACGCCGTACACGTCCGGCGCCAATCCCGAGGCCCCCCTCTTCGTCACCCACCTCGGCAGCAACGAAGAACCCAGCCACCTCGCCTTCAACCACTTCCAGTGCGACGACGGCCAGTGCCGCCTCATCGATCTGGAGCGCCTCACGCTGACGGTGCAGGACGAACGGGATCTCATCGCCGCGGGCACCACCACCGAGCTGAAGCACCGTCTCGGCGGCAGCCTGAATGTCGACCTGCTGCGCCGCGTCGGCATGACCTGGGACGTGCCGCCCAAGCGCGGCTTTTACCGCAGCAACAAAAGTTCCAAGGCCGAAGTGGTGGTTGGCCTCACCGCCGTCCATCGTGCCCTCGGCCTGGTCAGTGCCCTGCGCAGCATCACTCTGCTGAACAGCGGCGACAGCGGCCCGGAAAACCTGTTTTCCAAGACATCCCAGTTCTCCAGCCGCGTGGTCGCGGCCGAAAGCGACGTCAAGGAAGATGTGTGGGACGTGTTCAAGCCCAAGCCTGCCGCCAAGCCGGGACAGGCGCAGCAGGCCGCCCCCAAGACCCCTGCCCTGCTGATGCAGACCTGGGAGGTGCGCGACGAGAGCGGGGGCGGTTACCGCATCGCGCGCAGCGGCGGCGATACCCTCGGCGTGCAGGTCGGCGACCTCATCGCCGTCCGCCCCCTGACCGACACCCACGACGCCAACTGGGTGATCGGCGTGGTGCGCTGGATCCGCCACAGCGGCCCCGAAGAGCTGGAGATGGGCGTCCAGAACATCGCCAACCGCAGCCGGCCTGCGGCGGCGCGGATGCGGCAGGAAGGAGGAAAACTGACGGAGTTCCAACGCATCATCGGCCTGCCGGAGGTCAAGGAGCCGCCGCAGCCGCAGAGCCTGCTGGCCCCGCCGCTGCTGTTCGGCGTCGGCAGCACGTTGCTGGTGCAGTTCGATCACACGGAACACCGCCTGATGCTCACCGGCCTGCTGGAAAGCACCGGCTCGTTCTCCAAGTTCAGCTTCGAAGATCTGGGCTCCACAGGCGCCACCGCCCCGGCCAAGACGGATACCCACGGGGGACAGCCGGCGGATTATTCAAACCTGTGGAACGATCTGTAATTCACGCGTCATCCTGCCCATGCGCCTGCGGCGGGATGCAGACCAGGCAAGGTAAAAAAAGCTGTAATGGTTAAATCAGAGGATATTCTCCGGCTCATCGTCATTGATGACTCGTCCAACCACGCCGAGACGGTGAGCAGCCTGCTGCGCAACGCGGGGCAGGCCGTGCGCACCGAACGTGCGGAAGACGACGAGGATCTGCGTGAGCTGCTGGCGCAACAGGGCTGGGACATGGTCCTGACCAAGGCCGACATCCCGCACCTCAACCCCATCGACGCCATGCACATCATCCACCAGACGGAGCTGGAGATTCCGCTCATCGTGCTGCTCGAAGCCTTCGACGACAGCGGCATGGGCGACGTCCTCGATGCCGGCGCCCGCGCCGTGGTCAGCCTGGAACACCCGGTCACCCTGGTCCATACCCTGGCGCGTGAATTCGGCGACGTACTGAAACGGCGCCGCCACCGCGAATGTGAAACCCTGCTGCAAGAGGCCAACCGGCGCGCCCAGTCTCTGGTGGACAGCTCGCGCGACGCCATCGCCTATGTGCACGAGGGCATGTATATCTACGCCAACGAATCCTATCTGCAGATGTTCGGCTATTCCTCGCTGGAGGAAATCGAGGGCATGCCGCTGATGGACATGGTCTCGCCTGCCGATCACGGCAAGTTCAAGGAATTCCTGCGCGGCTACCTCAAGGGCCGCACCGCGGGCGACTCGCTCGACATCCACGGCTGCAAGGCCGACGGCGACGAATTCATGAGCACCATGGACTTCTCCCCCGCCAGCTACGAAGGCGAATCCTGCATCCAGATCATCATTCGCGATCAGTCCCTGAGCAAGGAACTGGAGGCCAAGCTGGACTCGCTGACCAAGCATGACCTGCTCACCGGGGCCTACAACCGACCGTACTTCATGGCCATGCTGCAGAATCTGGTCGGCCAGAGCGGCGTGCACGGCACCCTGCTCTACGTCGCGCCCGACGACTTCAAGTCCCTGCGCGAACGGCTAGGCATCGCCGGCAGCGATTTGGTGCTCACCGATTTCGCCACCCTGCTCAAACAGCACCTGCCGGGCGAGAACGACTTGGTGGCGCGCTTTGACGGTGAGGTGTTCACCCTGATCCTGCAGGGCGTGGAAGAGGACGATGCGACCGCCATAGCGAAAAAAATCCTCCAGGCCATCGAGGAAAACATCTTCGACGCCAACGGCCAGACCGCCAGCCTCACCGGCAGCATCGGCATCGCGCTCTATCACGAAGACCTGCACGACATGCACGAGTTGCTGCAGCGGGCGGAGAAGGCCTATCGCAAGGCCTCCGCCGGCGGCAACCGGCTCTATCTGTACAACCCGCAGACCGAAGGCATGGCCGAACGCGAGCAGGCCTCGCTGCGCGTCAAGCAGCTGAAGACCGCGCTGCGCGACAACCGCTTCCAGTTGCTGTTCCAGCCCATCGTCAGCCTGCACGGCGACCCGGTGGAAAACTACGAAGTCCTGCTGCGCCTGCTGGACGACGACGGCAAGCAGATACCGCCCAGCGAATTCATGCCGGCGGCCGAGCATGCCGGGCTGATGGGCGGCATCGACCGCTGGGTGCTGGCGCACACGGTCAAGGCGCTGGTGGAACGGCGCCGTGCCGGACGCAACACCCACTTCTTCATCAAGGTGTCGGGAGAGTCGCTGCACGACGACAAGATGCTGCCCTGGTTGCGCGACCTGCTCAAGGCGGCCAAGGTCGAGGGCAGCTACCTGACCCTGGAATTGAGCGAGGCGGTGGCGAGCAGCAACCTGAAGCTGATCAAACCGCTCATCGAAGGACTGCACCAGCTGCGCATCCAGGTCGGCCTCGATCACTTCGGCCTGGCGCCCAACTACGTCAACCTGCTGCGCCATGCCGAGGTGGATTATCTGAAGATCGACGGCAACCTGATCCGCGGTATCGCCCAGAGCAAGGAAAACCAGGCGCGGGTCAGCGAGATCACGGCCATGGCGCAGGAGTCGGGCAAAAAGACCATCGCCGAATTCGTCGAGGATGCCAACACCCTGTCCACCCTGTGGTCCTGCGGCATCGACTATATCCAGGGTTACTTCCTGCAGGAACCGGGCACGGAGATGAATTACGACTTCAACGCCAGCTGATCAGGGAATCGGCGCGAAAAAAAAAGCCGGCATGCACAGTGCCGGCTTTTTTATCTTGAAAATCCCAGTTGCTCTCGCCAAGCACGCCAAGAAATTCACCGTATCGCGGCTGGTTTCCTTTGCGTCTTGGCGCCTTGGCGAGAATTCATTCGCAGTTATACGGCCAAGACCCATCACACCATCGTCTGGCTCTTCAGTGCGGCGATGCGTTCTTCCAGCGGCGGGTGCGACATGAACAGGCGCTTGAGACCGCCGCCCAGGCCGCCGGAGATACCGAACGCCGCCATCTGATCCGGCAGCTGGCCGGCGCCGTGGTTCATCTGCAGACGCTCCAGCGCGGCGATCATCTTGCGCGAACCGGCCAGGCTGGCGCCGCCGTTATCGGCGCGGAATTCGCGCCGGCGCGAAAACCACATGACGATCATGCTGGCGAGGATGCCCAGCACCAGCTCAGCGACGATGGTGGCGATCCAGAAGGCCGGGCCGTGGCCGCGCTCGGTCTTGAACACCACGCGATCCACCAGGTGGCCGATGACGCGCGACAGGAAGATGACGAAGGTGTTCACCACGCCCTGTATCAGCGCCAACGTCACCATGTCGCCGTTGGCGACGTGGCTCACCTCGTGGCCCAGCACGGCCTCGGCCTCGTCCTGGCTCATGTTCCGCAGCAGGCCGGTGCTCACCGCCACCAGGGCGCTGTTGCGGGTCGGGCCGGTGGCGAAGGCATTGATCTCCGGCGCGTCGTAAACCGCCACTTCCGGCATGGCGATGCCGGCCTGCTGCGCCTGGCGCCGCACCGTCTCCACCAGCCACTGCTCGCTCGCATCGCGCGGGCGTTCGATGACCTGCGCCCCGGTCATGCGCTTGGCAGTCCACTTGGATATGGCCAGGGAAATGAACGAACCACCGAAACCGAACACGGCGGCAAATATCAGCAGGGCATTGAGATCGAGATTGGCTCCCTGGGCATCGAGGATACGCTCCACGCCGAGCAGGCGCAGGGTGATGCTGAGCACGACGATGATGGCCAGGTTGGTGGCCAGGAACAGGAAGATGCGCTTCATGGCAGGTTACTCGCTCCTTAAATAGTGGTCCGATTCGGGTATTGCCGCACTTTGAATGGGGGCATGCGCGGGGCGATTCAAGCCCGCTTCCATCCGGCGGCGTTGCATAGACAAGGACCGCCGCATCCGGGTTCCTTGCCGACTATCAATAATCGTCCGCCGCAATATCAGCCGTTTATTATATAATGCGCCACTCTTTACTATCCGGCGGCGGCCATGCACCGCACCGGGCGTTTGTCGTGGATGCCCCTTACATGAATCCTGTCCAGCAATGCAACCTGTTTTGGGTGAAGCTTTTTCCTTTTCTGCGCTGGTGGCCGCGCGTCACCCGTGAGGGTACGCGCGCCGACCTGCTGGCGGGACTGACCGGCGCCGTCATCGTCCTGCCGCAGGGCGTGGCCTTCGCCACCATCGCCGGCCTGCCGCCGGAATACGGCCTGTACGCCGCCATGGTGCCGGCGATCATCGCCGCGCTGTGGGGCAGTTCCTGGCACTTGGTGTCCGGTCCGACCACCGCCATCTCCATCGTGGTCTTCGCCTCCCTCAGTCCGCTGGCCGAGCCGGGCAGCGTCGACTTCGTCCGCCTCGCCATCACCCTCGCCTTCCTGGTGGGCGTGCTGCAACTGGCCATGGCCCTGGCCAAAATGGGCAGCCTGGTGAACTTCATTTCCCATTCCGTGGTGGTGGGATTCACTGCCGGCGCGGCCATCCTCATCGCCGCGAGCCAGATCAAGAACTTCTTCGCCCTGGACATCCCCCGCGGCAGCCACTTCTACGAAATCATCTACGCCTTCACCCAGCAGCTGGATGACATCAACCCCTACGTCACCGCCGTCGGCGTCGTCACCCTGGCCAGCGGCATCATCGCGCGGCGCTACGCGCGCAAGGTGTACATGATCATCGCCATGCTGCTGGGCAGCCTGTTCGCCGTGGCCCTCAACATGGCCTTCGGCATGGACACCACCGGCATCCGCACCGTCGGCGCGCTGCCCACCCACCTGCCGCCGCTGTCCCTGCCCGACCTGTCGCTGGCCACCATCAAGCAGCTGGCGCCCAGCGCAGTGGCGGTGGCCCTGCTGGCCATTACCGAGGCCGTCTCCATCGCCCGCTCCATCGGCAACAAGGCGCAGCAGCGCATCGACGGCAACCAGGAATTCATCGGCCAGGGCCTGTCCAACATGGTGGGCGCCTTCTTCTCCGCCTATCCGAGCAGCGGCTCCTTCAACCGCAGCGGCGTCAACTACGCAGCCGGCGCGCACACTCCGCTGGCCTCGGTCTTCGCCGCCGTCGCCCTGGCGCTGATCGTGCTGCTGGTGGCCCCGCTCGCCGCCTACCTGCCGGTGGCCGCCATGGCCGGCATCCTGTTCCTGGTGGCCTGGGGCCTCATTGACTTCCACCACATCAGCCAGATCGTCCGTGTCAGTCGCAGCGAGACCGTGGTGCTCGGCGCCACCTTCTTCGGCGCCCTGTTCCTGGAGCTGGAATTCGCCATCCTGCTCGGTGTGATGCTGTCGCTGATCTTCTACCTCAACCGTACCTCGCGGCCGCGCATCCTGAGCCGCGTGCCGGACCCGAAGGACGCCAAGCGCGCCTTCACCACCGACAGCACCCTGCCGGAATGCCCGCAGTTCAAGATCATGCGCATCGAGGGCTCGTTGTTCTTCGGCGCCGTCAATCATGTCGAGCAGGCGATGCAGAATGTCGATACGCTGAACCCGCAGCAGAAGCACCTGCTGCTGGTGGCCAAGGCGATCAACTTCGTCGATATCGCCGGCGCCGAGATGTTGGCGCAGGAAGCCGAGCGGCGCCGCAAAATCGGCGGCGGCATGTACCTGTACGAGGTGAAGGACACCGTCTGCGGCATCCTGCACCAGGGCGGCTACATCAAGTCCATCGGCGACGAGAACATCTTCCACTCCAAGACCGAGGCCCTGACCACCATCGTCAACGACCGCCTCGACCACGACCTCTGCCGCCACTGCGACAAGCGCGTCTTCCGCGAGTGCCAGCAGTTCAGCCAGGACGCCGGCTGACCCCTCACGCGCCGGGAGGGGTTCGCCCCCTCCCCGACCGCTGCGGCGGTCGTGATATGATGTCGGCTCGACTGTCGAAACGTCAGGCCCATGCGCGCAGGCAGCCCCACATTGAGAACCACACGACTCGCCACTGAGCGGTTCATCCAGCAGGTAACGGCCGTGCCATCCCGTGTGGCGCAGCTGTGGCAGCGCCTGCAGCCGCAGCACTTCCCCATCGCCTACAAGCTGGCCCTGATCATTACCCTCGTCATCACCGTGGGCATGTCCCTGCTCGGCATGGTGGTGGTGGACAACCAGACCCGCCTGCTGCGCCAGCAGATGAACCAGTTCGGACACGCCCTGATCAACCAGATGGCCGAAACCGTCAAGGAGCCCCTGCTGGCCGGCGACGCCCTCGCCCTGCGCCTGGCCGCCGACGGCATGACCCGCCACGGCGGCGTACTGGGGGCGGTGATCTACTCCGACGAGCTGGAACCGCTGGTGGCCGAAGGGCTGACGCCGCCCGATGCGCAGCTGCGGCAGCTGCAGCAGCAGTTGCAACAGCCCGGCCCGACCGTACCGGTCGCCGCGGTCGAGTGGGACTCCCTGCCGCGATCCGACAACACCATAGTCATCGCTTTCTTCGCGCCCATCGTGGTGCGCGAACTGACCACCGGCTACGTCCTGCTCACCTTCGATCATTCCCAGCTGAGCCAGGCCCAGCGCGACACCCTGCGCGCCGTCACCGCGGCCACGCTGCTGATGGTGCTGCTCGGCGCCGTCACCGCCATCCTCCTCGGCCAGCGTCTGTCGCGCCCGATCAACGAACTGATGGATGCCAGCCTGCAGGTGTCGCGCGGCAATTACAGCTTCCGCTTCGCCGAGCGGCGCAACGACGAGCTGGGCACGCTGATGCAGGCCTTCAACACCATGAGCGACGGCCTGGTGCGCAAGGAGCAGGTGGAACTGGCCTTCTCCCGTTATGTCTCGCCCAAGGTGGCCAAGGAGGTGCTCAGCGACCTGGACCAGGTGCAGCTGGGCGGCCAGCATACGGACGCCAGCGTCCTGTTCGCCGACATCGCCGGTTTCACCGCGCTGTCGGAAAACCTGACGCCGCAGCAGATCAGCACCCTGCTCAACGACTACTTCGGCGTCATCGCCGAGGCCGCCCTGGCCTACCAGGGCCACGTGGACAAATACATGGGCGACTGCGCCATGCTGGTGTTCGGCGTGCCGCAGCCCGACGCCCAGCACACCCTCAATGCGGTGTGCTGTGCGGTGCTGATCCAGCGCCTGATCAGCGAACTGAACCGGCAGCGCGAGGCGAACCGGCAGATGCCGGTGCATTTTCACATCAGCTGCAACTCCGGCATGATGCTGGCCGGCAACATGGGCTCGCACGACCGCATGGACTACACCGTGGTGGGCGACGCCGTGAATCTCGCCTCACGCCTTTCCACCGTGGCGGAGGCCGAGCAGATCATCATCAGCAAGGTGATGCACGACCTGCCGATCCTGGCCGGGCACCTGGTCAGCCGCGAGCACGACACCATCCGCCTGCGCGGCAAACAACAGCCGGTGGCCACCTTCCAGGTGCTGGACCTGACCGAGCCCCTGCGCAGCGAACTGGAACAGCATTACCACCACATTCTGCGCCGGCGGCGCGACAGCGGGGCCTGATGCGCTACCGGTCGCTATTGCTGTCTTTGCTGTTGCTGCCGGCACTGAACGGCTGCACCTATCTCGCCACCTTCAGCGGCAATCTCGACGAGCACATCGACGGCTGGGTCGCGCAGCAGGAATACGGCAAGGCGCTGACCGCCCTCGGCCACGTCAAGCCGGGACGCGCCGACTACGCGCAATTGATGAAGAAGCGGGACGCCATCCTGCTCAAGGCCGAGCGCTACGAGCGCGACACCGTGAGCCAGGCGGCGGAACTGGCGCGGCAGGGACAATGGGGACAGGCGCTGGATCGCTACGATCAGGCCCTGTCCCGCCTGCCTGAAAGCAGCGTGCTGCGCAGCAGCCGCGCCCGCCTCGAACAGCAGCGCGCAGCCCGCCTGGATGCCCTGGAGCTGGATCTGCTGATGGCACGGGGCGAGGGGCTGCTGCACCTGCTGCCGGTCTATAACACCCGCGCCATCGCCGATCCCCGCTCCTGGAGCGCGCAGCGCGACCTGCGCCTGGCGCGGGAGGATGCGGAACGGCTCAGCGAGGAACTGACCCGCCTCGGCCGCGCCGCGCTGGAGCGCAAGGAGCTGGACCTTGCCCGCCGCAGCCTGTCCCTCGCCCTGCGCCTCAACCGCAGCCCCGATACCAAACGCGCCAACCAGGAACTGCTGCAACGCCTGGGCCCGCCCGCACCGCCGCCGGCCAAGCCGGCGATCAAGCAGACCCGGGAAGACGAGACACAGGAATTGCTGCAACAATATCGCCAAGCCTACGACGGCAGGAACTGGAGCGAGGCGCAACGCCTGCTGGCGCTGCTGGAACTGCAGCCGTCACCGCCGGAAGACGTGGCGCAGCTGCGCAGCGAACTCAATGCCGAGGTGGCCGAGGCGGTCAACCGCCTCACCGAGCAGGGTCTCGCCCTGTACAGCAACGGCAAGTATGAGCGCGCCCTCGCCCTCTGGCGCGAGGCGCAACAGCTCGACCCCAGCAACGAACGGGTGCGCGCCCATATCGAACGGGCCGAGCGGGTGCTGGATAAATTGCGTACCTTGCAGGAAAAGAAGGGCAGCGAATAAATCACGCCCCGCACTATCCGCCTTCAGGCCGCTGAGTGCGCCCCGGGGCTACACCTCAGACCTTCTCCCCCGCCATCATCGCATCGACGCGCTGGAAACCGCGCGGCAGCTTGTTGCCGCGCCGGCCGCGTTCGCCGCGATAGTGCTCCAGGTCGGCGGCCTTGAGGGTGATGTGGCGCTTGCCGGCGAAGAGGGTCACCGCGCCGTCGGCGGGGATGACCGCGGTGGCCACCACATATTCCTCGCGCAACGATGCCTTGGCGCCGGGAATACCGATGATTTTGTTGCCCTTGCCGCGCGGCATCTGCGGCAGCTCCTGCAGCGGGAACACCAGCAGGCGGCCGTCGTTGGTGGCGGCGGCGATCAGATCGCCTTCATAGTTGCCGACCCGCTGCGGCGGCAGCACCTTGGCGCCGCTGGGCAGGTTGAGGACGTTCTTGCCGGCCTTGTTGCGCGCGTGCAGGTCGGACAGCCTGGCGACGAAACCGTAACCGGCGTCCGACGCCAGCAGCACCAGTTCGTCGTCCTCGCCCATCAGCACGCTCTCGAAACTGGCGCCGGCTATGGGATTGACGCGGCCCGACAGAGGCTCGCCCTGGCCGCGCGCCGAGGGCAGGGTATGCGCCGGCAGCGAATAGCTGCGGCCGGTGGAGTCGATGAAAGTTGCCAGCTGGTTGCTCTTGCCGCGCGCCAGGTCCTTGAACCCGTCGCCGGCCTTGTAGCTGAGGCCGGTGGGATCGATGTCGTGTCCCTTGGCGGCGCGGATCCAGCCGCGCTCGGACAGCACCACGCTGATGGGCTCCACGCCGACCAGTGCGGTTTCGTCCAGGGCCTGGGCGGCGGCACGCGCCACCAGGGGCGAGCGGCGTTCGTCGCCGTAGGCTTCCGCATCGGCGATCAGTTCCTTCTTCACCAGCGTGCGCAGCCGCGCCTCGGAACCGAGGGTCTTTTCCAGGCCGTCGCGCTCCTTGGCCAGTTCGTCCTGCTCGCCGCGAATCTTCATCTCCTCCAGCTTGGCCAGGTGACGCAGCTTGAGTTCGAGGATGGCCTCGGCCTGTTCGTCGGACAGGCCGAAGCGCGCCATCAGCACCGGCTTGGGCTCGTCCTCGGTGCGGATGATGTGGATCACCTCGTCGATGTTGAGGAAGGCGATGAGCAGGCCGTCGAGCAGGTGCAGGCGGCGCAACACCTTTTCCAGGCGGTGCTCCAGGCGGCAGCGCACGGTGCGGATGCGGAATTCCAGCCATTCCACCAGCATCTCGCGCAGGTTCTTCACCCGCGGCCGGCCGTCGAGGCCGAGCACGTTCATGTTGACGCGGTAGCTGCGTTCCAGGTCGGTGGTGGCGAACAGGTGGTTCATCAGTTCGTCCACATCGATGCGGTTGGAGCGCGGCACGATCACCAGGCGGGTGGGGTTTTCGTGATCGGACTCGTCACGCAGGTCTTCCACCATGGGCAGCTTCTTCTGCTGCATCTGCTGGGCGATCTGTTCCAGTACCTTGGCGCCCGACACCTGGTGCGGCAGCGCGGTGACGACGATGTCGCCCTCTTCGCGTTCCCACTTGGCGCGCATGCGCACGCTGCCGTTGCCGCTGTGGTACATCTTCAGCAGATCGGCCCGCGACGTGATGATCTCCGCCTCGGTGGGATAGTCCGGCCCCTGTACGTGCTCGCACAGCTGCTCCACCGTGGTCTTGGGTTCGTCCAGCAGGCGCACGCAGGCGCTGGCCACTTCGCGCAGGTTGTGCGGCGGGATGTCGGTAGCCATGCCGACGGCGATGCCGGTGGTGCCGTTGAGCAGCACGTGGGGCACGCGCGCCGGCAGGATGGAGGGCTCGTCGAGGGTGCCGTCGAAATTGGGCACCCAGTCCACCGTGCCCTGATCCACTTCGGTGAGCAACAGGTCGGAGAACTTCGCCAGCCGCGCCTCGGTGTAACGCATGGCGGCGAAGGATTTCGGATCGTCCGGCGCGCCCCAGTTGCCCTGGCCGTCCACCAGCGGATAACGGTAGCTGAACGGCTGCGCCATCAGCACCATCGCTTCGTAGCAGGCGGAGTCGCCGTGGGGATGGAACTTGCCCAGCACGTCGCCGACGGTGCGCGCCGACTTCTTGTACTTGGCGCCCGCCTTCAGCCCCAGCTCGCTCATGGCGTAGATGATGCGGCGCTGCACCGGCTTGAGGCCGTCGCCGATGTGCGGCAGGGCGCGATCCATGATGACGTACATGGAATAGTCCAGGTACGCCTTCTCGGTAAAGGTCTTGAGCGGCAGGCGCTCGACGCCTTCGTAATTCATTTCCGTACTGTCAGTCATGCGGTTCTACACACTCTGTGTCAAAGCTGTTCAACCCAGTGTAAAAACAGGACAAGATGAACAAGATGTTTCAGGATTAACAAGATGTTTTATCTTGTTCATCTTGCTCAATCTTGTTCATCTTGTCCCATGGTTTGTCATTTTTCCTAGCGTGCCAATCGCAGCAACAGGGCGGCGATGCCCTCTTCCGCCGCGCCTAGATAGGGCGCGATGGTAATCGTCACCTGCGGATGTTCCGCCTGCTTGGGCTGCACCTGCTCCGGGATGTCGTTCGCCACGTGGCGCCCTTGCGACAGGAAATAGGGCAGCACCACCACCTCGCGCGCGCCGCGTTCGACGCAGCACTGGATGGCGCCGGGGATGCTCGGCTCGGCCAGTTCGAGAAAGGCGGCGGTGACGTCGGTATAGCGCGCGCCGGCCAGGGACTTGAGGCGCGCAGCGATCATGCGCACCTCCTCGTTGGAGGCCTCGCGGCGGCTGCCGTGCGCGACCAGTACCAGATGCTTCATCTCAAAACCCCAAGGGAAGTATCGCCAAGACGCCAATCAAGAGCCTTTCTTGGCGCACTTGGCGTCTTGGCGAGAGTCATCGATGTTTTCAAAGTCATCGACTTCACACCTCCGCCAGATCGCCCTTCTGCTCCAGCCAGCTCTTGCGCTCGCCGGCGCGCTTCTTGGCCAGCAGCATGTCGAGCAGCAGGTTGGTGTCGTCGCCCGCCTCGATGGTGAGCTGCACCAGACGGCGGGTGTCCGGTGCCAGGGTGGTTTCGCGCAGTTGCAGCGGGTTCATTTCGCCCAGGCCCTTGAAACGGGTGACGCTGACCTTGCCGCGCTTGCCTTCGGCGGCGATGCGATCCAGCACGCCCTGGCGCTCGGCGTCGTCCAGGGCGTAATAGGTGTCCTTGCCGATGTCGATGCGGTACAGCGGCGGCATGGCGACGTGCACGTGGCCGTTTGCCACCAGCGGGCGGAAGTGGCGCAGGAACAGCGCGCACAGCAGGGTGGCGATGTGGGCGCCGTCGGAGTCGGCGTCGGCCAGGATGCACACCTTGCCGTAGCGCAGCCCTTCCAGATTGTCGGAGCCGGGATCGACGCCGACGGCGACGGCGATATCGTGCACCTCCTGCGAGGCCAGCACCTCGGCGGGGTCCACCTCCCAGGTGTTCAGTATCTTGCCGCGCAGCGGCATGATGGCCTGGAAGTCCTTGTCGCGAGCCTGCTTGGCGGAGCCGCCGGCGGAGTCGCCCTCCACCAGGAACAGCTCACTGCGCGCCGGGTCCTGGCTGGTGCAATCGGCCAGCTTGCCGGGCAGCGCCGGGCCCTGGGTGATCTTCTTGCGCGCCACCTTCTTGCCGGCGCGCAGACGGCTCTGCGCGCTGTTGATGGCGATCTCGGCCAGGCGCTCGCCCAGGTCCACGTGCTGATTGAGCCAGAGCGAGAAGGCATCCTTCACCACGCCGGAGACGAAGGGGGCGCACTCGCGCGAAGTGAGGCGTTCCTTGGTCTGGCCGGAGAACTGCGGGTCGGCCAGTTTCACCGACAGGACGTAGCTCACCTTGTCCCACACGTCCTCCGGCGCCAGCTTGACGCCGCGCGGCAGCAGGTTGCGGAATTCGCAGAACTCGCGCATCGCCTCGGTCAGGCCGGTGCGCAGTCCGTTGACGTGGGTGCCGCCCTGGGCGGTGGGAATCAGGTTGACGTAGCTCTCGGTGATCAGCTCGCCGCCCTCGGGCAGCCACACCACGGCCCAGTCCACCGCCTCGGTGTTGCCGGCCAGGCTGCCGATGAAGGGCTCCTCCGGCAGCAACTCGGTGTCCTTCAGCTCGTCGAGCAGGTAGGCGCGCAGGCCGTCCTCGTAATGCCACTCCTCACGCTCGCCGGCCGCCTCGTCGAAGAAGCTGATGTGCAGGCCGGGGCACAGCACCGCCTTGGCGCGCATCACGTGCTTGAGGCGCTGCACCGAGAACTTGGGAGAGTCGAAGAACTGCGGGTCGGGCCAGAAGCGCACCGTGGTGCCGGTGTTGCGCTTGCCCACCTCGCCCACCGCCTCCAGCGGCGACACCTTGTGGCCGTCCTTGAAGGCGATGTTGTATTCGCGACCGTCGCGCCGCACCCACACCTCCAGATGCTTCGACAGCGCGTTGACCACGGAGACGCCGACGCCGTGCAGGCCGCCGGAGAACTGGTAGTTCTTGTTGGAGAACTTGCCGCCGGCATGGAGCTTGGTGAGGATGACCTCCACGCCGGGCATCTTTTCCACCGGATGCATGTCCACCGGCATGCCGCGGCCATCATCGGAGACCGACAGCGAGCCATCCTTGTACAGGGTCACCTCGATGCTCCTGGCGTGGCCGGCGATGGCCTCGTCCACGGAGTTGTCGATGACTTCCTGCGCCAGGTGGTTGGGGCGCGAGGTGTCGGTGTACATGCCGGGGCGCTTGCGCACCGGCTCCAGGCCGGACAGCACCTCGATGGATTCGGCGGTATAGGAACTGGATGACATAATTTTCCCAAAAAAAACAGTTGAGTCCGCCAATAAACGCGAATGGACGCAAATCGTGACTAAAGATCAAGGCGGTGAAGCCGTCATACCGATCCACGCACCGGGTGAGCAGGTACGGCTCACCGTAACACTATGAATATTCGCGTCTATTTGCGTTCATTCGCGGACTGATCGTTTTCAGCACTATTTGGTTACTAATGAACATCGTCGTGTGGTGCCGTCGGCGACGGCAGTCCGGCAAAAGCAAAGTGGAGGGATTCTAACGCAAAACGCCCCCGCCACGGGGATGGCGGGGGCGTTTTGTGTCGGGACCGGGACCGCCGTCAGGTCTTGAACCGTCCCACCAGCCCCTGCAACTGTTCCGCCAGCTGTGCCAGCTCGGCGCTGGAGTCCGCCAGCTGCCGGGTGCCTTCGGCGGTCTGCTCGGCCACCTGGGTGATGTTGACGATGTTGCGGTTGATCTCCTCGGCCACCTGTTCCTGCTGTACGGCGGCATCGGCGATGTGGCGGTTCATGTCGGTGATGTTGTCCATCGAAGCGGTGATCTCCTCCAGGGCGGCGCCGGCGCGGGCCGCCTGCTCCACGCTGGCGTTGGCCTGCACCCGGCCCTTGGTCATCATCGCCACCGCATCGCTCGCCCCCTTCTGCAGGGTCTCGATGATGGCCTTGATCTCGGCGGTGGACTGCTGGGTGCGCGAGGCCAAGGTGCGCACCTCGTCGGCCACCACGGCAAAGCCGCGGCCCTGCTCTCCGGCACGGGCGGCCTCGATGGCGGCGTTGAGAGCCAACAGGTTGGTCTGCTCGGCGATGCCGCGGATCACGTCCACCACCGAGCCGATGCTGTCGCTGTCGTCCTCCAGCTGATGGATCACCTCCGCCGCCTGCTCCACCGCGCGGGCCAGGTTGTCGATGGAATCCACGGTCTGCGCCACCACCTGGCGTCCGCCGGCCGCCTGGCCGTCAGCCTGGGCGGCCGAGTCGGCGGCCAGGCCGGCATTCTGCGCCATCTCCTGCGCCGTGGCCGCCATCTGGTTCATGGCGGCGGCCACCTGTTCGGTCTCATGCTGCTGGCGCTGCACGCCGCTGTTGGCATTGGCGCTGATCTGCGACATCTGCTCGGCGGCGGCGGCCAGCTGCGCGGTCGAACCGGCCACCTGGCTGACGATGTCGCGGATGGTGCCGACGAAGCGGTTGAAGGCGGTACACAGCTGGCCGATCTCGTCGCGGCTGTCGATGTGCAGCTGGCAGGCGAGGTTGCCGCCGCCCTGGGCGATGTCGTTCATGGTGCTGACGGCGAGCCGCAGCGGTGTACTGATCAGGTGGCTGATGATCCAGGCACCGAAGACGGCGAGGACCAGGCCGATGGCGAGCAGCAGCAACACCGAGGTGCGCGTCACGTCGATTTGCGCCAGCAGGGCGTCGCTGCGCTGTTCGGTACGGTTGCGCAGCTGCTGCACCAGGCTGTCCAGGGTCTGCTTGATCTCGCCCAGCAGCGGGCCCAGTTCACTGCGCACCAGGTGGGCATCGGTGCGCCACTGCTCGCCGGAATGCAGGGCCTTCATTTGCGCGAAGTTGATCAGGAACTGCTTGCGCAGGCCGACGAATTGCTCGAAGGCATCCTGCTGTTCGAAGTTGAGCTGGCCCGCGCGCTTCTTCAGCCGCTCCATGAGTACGCCCACGTTCTCCTGATGGACCTGGATCTCATCCAGCGCGCTGTCGGCGCGAAACGCCAGATAGCCGCGGATGCCGTTCATCACGTTGGTCCAGGCATAGCGCAGTTCGCCCAGCAGCATGAGCAGCTGCTTGCGCTGTCCGTTGGCGGCCTCCTCCTCCTCCGCCATGATCATCTGCGACAGCAGCTGCAAGGCCTGCTGGCTGAGCGGATTGACGTTCATGCCGGCATATTGCATGGCCGGGAAGTTGGCGCCGTCGTCCAGCGCCAGTTTGAGCATGCGCTCGCGATAGCCGTCGAAGGTGTGCACCTTTTCCGCCACCGTGGCGACCAGCGCGCCCAGCTCGGCATCCTCGCGCAGCAGGGGCTGTTGTTGCAGGCGCTGCACCAGCTCGCCCACCTGCTGCAGATTGCGCAGGTAATCCTCGCGCTGGCCCGGCTCCTTGCTGAGCAGATAGAAGCCGAGCGAGGCGCTGGTGTGTTCGAGGCGCGTGGCCAGCTCCAGGGCATCGAGCGCAGTGGGCTGCACCCGCTGCACCACCTCGGCCATGTTGCCGCGGGTGGCGGTGAGACTGATCACCGTGGTCAGCACGACGACGGCGAGGATCGCCACCAGCATGCCGAAACCGGCCCAGAGTTTGGTGCGTATGGAAAAGCGCGCCAGCAGGCGCTGTATGAGCGTGATCATGGACACCTCTCTCCGGCAGTTCTGTTGCATCCCTGCGGCAGGAGGGGCCAACCGTGGCGAATTATTGATATATGGCGATTAACTTATATCGGCCGGCCCATCACCGATTATTTATAAGCTGCATCACCAAGGATGTCGATAGATATCGTTTTATTCCGCCGGGGGAAACGAGGTAGATCAGCCCAGTTCGCGCCAGTCCAGGCCGTTGTCCTGTCCGGCGATGCCAATCCACTCGGGGCTGCAACCGAGTGCTGCGGACAGCGCGGTGCCCGCCAGCAGCGGCGTATTGTTCTTGTCGCTGAGATGGGCCGCGACGATGTGTTGCAGGCGGGAACAGTCGATGCGGCGCAGCAAGGCGCCGGCCTGATCGTTGCTGAGATGCCCGTAGTCGCCGCCGACCCGGGCCTTGAGCACCGGCGGATAGATGCCGTTGGCCAGCATGGTGCGATCGTGATTGGATTCCAGCAGCAACGCATCGCAGCCGGTGAGCTGCTGCTCGATGTGCGGCGTGAGGGAGCCGGTGTCGGTGAGCAGGCCCAGGCGGTGGACGCCGTTGCCGAACACGAACTGCGCCGGCTCACGCGCGTCGTGCGGTACCGGAAAGGGCGTGATTTCCAGATCGCCGACAGCGAAGGGACTGTGGCTGCTGAAGACGACGGCACCTGGAATATCGTCGCGACAGGCGCTGCGCGTACCGGCGCTGAGCCACACCGGTACCTTGTAGCGGCGCGCGAACAGCGCTATGCCGCTGATGTGATCGCCGTGTTCATGGGTGACGAGCAGCGCACTGACCTGGGCCGGGTCGCGCCCCAGACGCAGCAGGCGCCGCTCGGTTTCACGCAGCGAGAATCCGCAGTCGATGAGCAGCAAGGTGTCCCCCTGCTCGACCAGGGTGGCGTTGCCGCGACTGCCGCTGCCTAAGGAGGCGAAACGCATCGTTCAAAGAAAGTTTCGAGTTTCGGGTTTCGAGTTTCGAAACTTCAAACTCGAAACCCGAAACTGTGGTTTAACGCAGTTCCGTTTCCAGCTGCTGCAGGATCTTCGCCGCGGCCGCCGATACGTCGAGCTTGCCCTCCGCATCCTGCACGGTGACGCGGGTGGTCTCGCCGCCGTCCTGCAACTGGATGCGGGCGGGGGCAGCCTGGGCCGCCTCTTCCTCCTTGCCGGAGAACATGCTGGAGAAGAAGCCCTTCTTCGCCTTGCCGTCCTCGCCCTGATCGACGGGGCGGATGTAGTAGATGCCGGCGGAACGATCACGGTCCTCCACCACCAGGCCGAGACGATCGAGGGCGATGCCGACCCGGCGCCAGGCGCGGGGGAAGGCCTCGTTCACCACCAGGGCGATGTTGCCTTCCTCCAGCCGTGCCCGCGCTGCCGGGGCGTCGGCCGCCAGCTGCGTGTCGGCAGTGGCCTGGAGCACGCCGAAGAACACCATCAGGCGGTTGAGCATCTCGCCTGCCAGCTCGGGATCGGACGGACGCGTCTGCCACATGGTGTCGTAGGATTCGGCATTGGAACTGCGCAGCACTTCCTCCAGACCGTAGTGGGTGATGAAGATTTCACTGGTGTTGGGGGTGCTGCCGCGTTCCACGCGCAGGCGGAACTTGTCGCGGGTCGGCGCGGAATAGGCGTTCTGGAACAGGTTGCTGATCACGCCCTGGATCCAGTCGCCCGGCACATCGGCCTTGTTCTCGGCCCACTGGGTTTCCATGAAGCCCAGCCGCGGCTCGTCGCGCTTCACTTCCAGCCCCTGCTGCTGCCAGAAGTTGCGCAGCTTGACCCACAGCTGCTCCGGCGCCGCATCCACCTGCAACCAGTGCATATTGCCGTCGCGCAGCACGCGCACGTTCGCCTGCTGCGGCAGGACCTGGATGCCGCCGCCGGTGACGGTGCCGCCCTGGGTGGCGCTGGCCGTATTGCCCTGCGGCATGTCCATGGTGCCCTGCAATTCGGGCGCGGTGAGATCGGGCGGCACTTCCAGCGGCGGCAGGGTCACCGCGCGCTTGTATTCGGCCTTGCGGGACTGTTCGCTGGCGCAGCCGAACAGGAGTACACAGACGGTCGCGGCAACGGCCGCGGTGGCAATACCTTTACGCACTGGGATTCCTCGTTTGTTGACCCGGATGCCAGGCATCGCGGGCACACCCGAATGCCTGCGGCACCCGGGTTAAAGCACGCCGGCCCGAGTCATGGCCTGGCGCACCGTGTCGTGGTGCTGGGCGGACAGTTCGGTCAGGGGCAGGCGGATTCCCGGCGGAATCAGTCCCATTTCATGGAGCGCCCACTTCACCGGAATGGGGTTGGCCTCGACGAACAGGTTCTTGTGCAGCAGTTCCAGCGGGGTGTTGACGGCCTGGGCGGCGGCACGATCACCGGCCAGCGCGGCGGCACACATCTGGTGCATGGCGCGCGGCGCCACATTGGCGGTCACGGAAATATCGCCCCTGGCGCCCAGCAGGATCAGTTCCATCGCCGTGGCGTCGTCGCCGCTGTAGATATCGATACGAGCGCCGCAGCGGTCGATAAGTTCCTTGCCGCGCTCCAGATTGCCGGTGGCGTCCTTGATGCCGACGATGTTGCTGATGTCGGCCAGGCGGGCCACGGTGTCGTTGTGCATGTCGACGGCGGTGCGGCCGGGGACGTTATACAGGATCTGGGCGATGGGCACCGCTTCGGCCACGGCGCGGAAGTGACGGTACAGTCCTTCCTGGGTCGGCTTGACGTAGTACGGCGTCACCAGCAGGCAGGCGTCGGCCCCGCCCTCCATGGCGCAGCGGGTCAGCTCGATGGCCTCGGTGGTGGAATTGGAGCCGGTGCCGGCGATGACCGGGATGCGGCCGTCGGCCAGTTCGACCACCCGGCGGATGAGGCCGCAGTGCTCGTCGTAATCGAGGGTGGACGCCTCGCCCGTGGTGCCGACCGCCACGATGGCGTCGGTGCCGTTGGTCACATGGAATTCGACCAGTCCGCGCAGGCTGTCGTCGTCGACGCTGCCGTCCGCCCGCATCGGCGTGACCAGGGCCACCATACTGCCGTGAAACATGCTCGCTCCCCCGCTGTGGACGCCGCACTGGGGCGTCCGTCCGGCCGAAAATAACGTTGCATCCTACAAGAAGAGAGGTACGAGGGACAAGGTACGAGGCACGAAAGGGGGGCCCTCCTACCCCGCCCCTCGTCCCTGGCGACGCCCCCCGCCCCAAAAAGCACCTGCTCCGCAACCGTGCCGCCTGCGGTACAATGCCCGCCAACAATCCCACAGTCGCCCCGAGGCCCCATGAGCACCCAACCCACCCAGCAGCAATACCTCGTCATCTCGGCCCTGGGCCAGGACCGGCCGGGTATCGTCAACGACCTTGCCCTGCACGTGACCGACGCCGGCTGCAATATCGTCGACAGCCGCATGACCGTACTGGGGGGCGAATTCGCCATCATGATGATGGTGGAAGGCGCCTGGAGCGCGGTCGCCAAGCTGGAGACCCAGCTTCCCGGCCTGCAGAAGAAACTGGGCCTGACCGTCATCTCCAAGCGTACCGAAGAGCACGAACCCACCACCGGTGGCCGCCCCTACATGGTCGAGGTCATCGCCATGGACCATCCGGGCATCGTCTACCAGCTGGCCAACTTCTTCTCCAGCCGCAACATCAACATCCAGGACCTGTACACCGACAGCTACCGTGCCGCCCACAGCGGCGCACAGATGTTCTCCGCCAACATCACCGTGAGCATCCCCGCCACCACCCAGGTCGCGCGTTTGCGCGAGGAGTTCCTCGACTTTTGCGACGCCCTCAACCTGGATGCCGTGCTGGAGCCGGTAAAAGGCTAGTCCGGCAGGCCGCTGGTCATATCCCCGTCATCTCCCCGCCATAGACTTGCAATCCAACTTACCGGGAGCCCTATGAGCACAGTGACCCTCGGCCGCAAGGTGCCGGCCTTCTCCCTGCCCGCCAGCGGCGGCAAGCCCCTCGGCCTGAAAGACTACCCGGGAAAAAACCTGGTCATCTATTTCTACCCCAAGGACAGCACCCCCGGCTGCACCACCGAAGGCCAGGAATTCCGCGACCTCCACGCCGAATTTGCCCGGCTCGACACCGTGATCCTCGGCGTCTCCCGCGACAGCGTGAAATCCCACGAGAACTTCAAGGCCAAACAGGGTTTTCCCTTCGAGCTGCTGTCCGACGGCGACGAAACCCTGTGCCGGCTGTTCGACGTGATCAGGGAAAAGAACATGTACGGCAAAAAGGTGATGGGCATCGAGCGCAGCACCTTTCTCATCGACGGCAAGGGCGTGCTGCGCGCCGAATGGCGCAAGGTGAAGGCCGCGGGCCATGCCGCGGAAGTTCTCGCCGCCGTAAAAGACCTGTAATCTCCCTCCTACCACCCACCAACCGACCGAACCGTGCCCACATGAAAAAAACCAGCATGCCCGGCAAGAAACTCTTCGTCCTCGACACCAACGTACTGATGCATGACCCCACCGCCCTGTTCCGCTTCCAGGAACACGACATCTACCTGCCCATGGTGGTGCTGGAAGAGCTGGACAACAACAAGAAGGGCCATTCGGAAGTCGCCCGCAACGCCCGCCAGACCAGCCGCTTCCTCGACGAACTGATGGTCGGCGTCAGCAAGGACACCATCGATCAGGGCCTGCCCCTGTCCGGCGGCAGTTTCACCAACGGCGTCACCGGCGGCCCCAGCGGCAACCTGTTCTTCCAGACCAAGACAATGGATGCCGACCTGCCCACCACCCTGCCGGGCAGCAAGTCCGACAACACCATCCTCGGCACCGCCCTCGCCCTGCGCGATACGCGCAAGGACGTCACCGTCACCCTGGTGTCCAAGGACACCAACATGCGCATCAAGGCGGCGATCCTGGGCATCCACGCCGAGGACTACCGCAACGACCAGGTGCTGGAAGACGTCGACCTGCTGTACAGCGGCATGACCGAACTGGCAGCCGATTTCTGGGACAAGCACAGCAAGGCCATGGAATCGTGGCAGGAGCAGGGCCGCAGCTACTACCGCATCAAGGGCCCCGAGGCCGCCTCCTGGCATCCCAACCAGCTGCTCTACCTGGAAGGCGAGAACGCCTTCGAGGCGGCGGTGCGCGAAGCGGGCGAGGACGGCAGCATCATCGAAACCGTGCGCGACTTCCGCGGCAAGGGCCACAGCGTGTGGGGCATCAACGCCCGCAACCGCGAGCAGAACTTCGCCCTCAACCTGCTGATGGATCCGGAAGTCGACTTCGTCACCCTGGTGGGCCAGGCCGGCACCGGCAAGACCCTGCTCACCCTGGCCGCCGGCCTCGCCCAGACCCTGGACGAAAAGCGCTACAACGAAATCGTCGTCACCCGCGTCACCGTGCCGGTGGGCGAGGACATCGGCTTCCTGCCCGGCACCGAGGAAGAGAAGATGACGCCGTGGATGGGCGCCCTGATGGACAACCTGGAAGTGCTGACCCAGTCCGAACACAACAACGACTGGGAACGCGCCGCCACCCAGGAGCTGCTCAACAAGCGCATCAAGATCCGCTCGCTCAACTTCATGCGCGGCCGTACCTTCCTCAACAAGTATCTGATCATCGACGAGGCGCAGAACCTCACCTCGAAGCAGATGAAGACCCTGATCACCCGCGCCGGTCCCGGCACCAAGGTGGTCTGTCTCGGCAACGTGGCACAGATCGACACGCCCTACCTCACCGAGACCAACTCCGGCCTCACCTACGTGGTGGATCGCTTCCAGAACTGGGAACACTCAGGCCACATCACCCTCACCCGCGGCGAACGCTCGCGGCTGGCGGATTACGCTTCGGAAGTGCTGTAAAACCATCTGTCGCAGAGACGCAGAGGCGCGGAGAAAACAACTTTATGGTTTTCTGCGTCTCTGCGGTTTGTGTTGGAAGTCGTAGGACCGAAATAGCGCCATGTTGCCAGTATGTACTGGCCTACGCCTGATTCTCTCCACAAAGTTCCTCTGCGTCTCTGCGTCTGGGAAATCTGTTCCCGACATTTCCAACCGGCTACATCCATGTAGTCGTCTGCGACAGGGGTGTTTATTGCGTAGTCGGCTCAACCGCAGGCCGCGGCCAGGCGCGGATGATGGCATTGACCAGGGTGGCGAGCGGGATGGCGAAGAACACCCCCCAGAAACCCCACAGCCCGCCGAACAGCAGCACGGCGACGATGATCGCCACCGGGTGCAGGTTGACCACTTCGGAGAACAGCAGCGGCACCAGCACGTTGCCGTCCAGGGCCTGGATGATGGCGTAGGCGGCCATCAGCCAGGCGAATTCCGAGCCCCAGCCCCACTGGAACCAGGCGATGAGGGCCACCGGCAGGGTGACCACGGCGGCGCCGATGTACGGCACCACCACCGACAGCCCCACCAGCACGCCGAGCAGCACGGCGTATTTCAGTCCCATCAGGGCGAAGGTGACCGAGGTGACCACGCCGACGATGAGGATCTCCCAGAACTTGCCGCGCACGTAGTTGCCGATCTGCACGTCCACCTCGCCCCATACCTGCACCGCCAGATGGCGCTCGCGCGGCAGAAAGCCGCTGAACCAGCGCACCAGCGTCTCCTTGTCCTTGAGGAAGAAGAACACCAGCAGGGGCAGCAGGATCACGTACACCAGGATGGTGATCATGCCGGGCAGGGAGGTGAGGGAATAGGTCAGGATGCGTTGGCCGAAGCCCAGGCTCTGGGCCCGGATCACCTGCAACAGCTCGGCCACCTGCTCTTCCGAGACGATGGGATAGTGTTGCGGCAGCTGCAATAGCGTCTTCTGGCCCTGGCCGAGGTAGGCCGGTAGCTCGCGCGCCAGCTCCACCGTCTGCGCCCACAGCAGGGGCGTCACGCCGAACAGCAGGACCAGCAGAAAGGCCATGAAGAAGACAAAGACCAGGAGCACGGCGGAAAAACGCGGCGCGCCGTGGTGCACCATCACGCGCACCACGCCTTCCAGCAGGTAGGCGATGACGATGCTGGCCAGCACCGGCGCCAGCATGTGGCCGAAGATGAGCACCGCGCCGAAGCCCAGCAACAGCAACACGGCAAGAATGATGGTCTGCGGATCGGAAAAGTAGCGGCGGAACCACGAGACGATCAGGTTCATTGCGGTTCCCCGAACTGCTGCTGGTAGTGGCGCCGGAACAGCGCCTCCAGCTCGTCGATCACCTCGGGGGCGGGACGGCCCTGCATCAGGTGCTCGGTCATCAGGCCCGAGGTCTCATGCAGCATCCTGGAGCGATCCAGCATGTGGTAGCTGGCCGACAGGCGCTTGATGGCGGCCACCACCGACTCCTGCGCCGGCCGCTCGACCGGTTTGGGGGTGATGTCCACCGGCACGCCGCTGCGGCTCACCAGAAACTCGGCGAAGGCCAGCAGCGTTTCACGCTCGGCGGCGGGAAGGCGGTTATAGAGGGCGGCGAGCCGCGCGTCGTCCTGGGCCATCCGTGGAATCCTCCCGTCACGCCCGAACGGCGGGATGATCCTTGCAGTAGGCACGGGCGAAGTCGAGCAGCTTCTCGATGGCACGCAGGCGGAATTTCTGCTTCTGGTGCACGAAGGAGAAGGGGCGCTCCATGGGCGGCTCGATGTTGATGGCCACCAGGGTTCCCAGAGCCAGCTCCTTGGCGATGGTGGCGCGGGAGATGATGGAAATACCCATGCCCGCCTCCACCGCGCCCTTCACCGCTTCCGGGCTGCCCAGCTCCATCACGATGTTGAGATTGCAGGAATCGATGCCGCCGGCGCTGAGGTGTTCCAGCATCACCTCGCGGGTACCCGACCCTTCCTCGCGGCAGATATAGGGATAGTCCGGGATGCGGGTCATGGGCACCGAACGCTCCCGCGCCAGGGGATGGCCCTTGGGCACGATCAGCACCATCTGGTCCATGCGGCAGGTTTCCACCACCAGATTCTTGTTGCTCACCGGCGCCTCGACCACGCCCAGGTCGATGCTGTTGTTTTCCACCATGGAGACGATGTGGTCGGTATTGGCCACCTGGAGGCGGATGTTCACGTCCGGGTACTTGGATTTGAAGTCGCCCAGCAGGGCCGGCAGCATGTATTCGGCGATGGTGGTGCTGGCGCCGATGAGCAGCACGCCGCTGACCTCGCCGGTCAGTTCGCGCACGGAGTTCTCCATCTCGCCGTACAGGGTGAAGATGCGGTCGGCGTACTGGTAGACCCGTTCCCCTGCCACGGTGAGGCTGATGCGGTTATGGGTGCGATCGAACAGGCGGGTATTGAAATGTTCCTCCAGCTGGCGCACCTGGAAGGTGACCGCCGGCTGGGTCATATGCAGATGTTCCGCCGCCTTGGTGAAGCTGAGCAGGCGGGCCACCGTGTGAAATACCTGTAAACGTCGGTCGGCCATGAGTTCCCCATGCCGTATTTCGGCAAAATCTGGCTAATGCGTGGATAAGCGGCAAGAATACTTTATCCGTGTGGTTCGAAACAACGTTAACCGTATATCCATAAAGGGAAAGGCGGTGTGTGCTGATTTGGCAGGGATCCCGTCCCGTTGATGATGCTAGGTTTTTTGCGCGCTGCGGGCGCTGATTTCGGCGGGGGCTGCCCCCCCTACTCCGGGGTGGTGCGCGCTGTCGCGCGGGTATATTGGGTCGGGGTTCCGCCCCCGTACGACGTGTTACTTTCTTTTGCGCGGCCAAAAGAAACTAACGAAAGAAAAGGCCGCCCCGATGTCTCGCCGCTA
>PGZL01000007.1:169374-386842 GCA_002840095.1 Gammaproteobacteria bacterium HGW-Gammaproteobacteria-1
GCGCCGATTCGGGCGAGAAGCGCAGGGGACCCGCAGGGCGCGGCAATCGGGCGGCCTTTCTTTTCGTTAGTTTTCTTTGGCCGAACAAAGAAAAGTAACCCGGCGTAGGGGGACGGAATCCCCCGCCTAAATCAGCGCGCGCAGCGCACCACACAGAGACGGAGCCCCCGTCTAAATACACTGCACGACAGCGCGCACAAATCCTCCCACAACCCCCAAAGAAAAAGGGGCGGTTCCCACCGCCCCTTTTTTGCCACACCCGAGCCCCTCTTACGCCGGCCCGTTAACGATGGCATCCAGCCGCTTGCGCATGAAGGCGTAATACATCACCGGGATCACGACCAGCGTCAGCAGGGTGGAGACGAAGATGCCGAAAATCAGCGATACGGCCAGGCCGCTGAAGATCGGGTCGTCGATGATGAAGAACGCGCCCAGCATGGCAGCCAGTCCGGTGAGCACGATGGGCTTGGCGCGCACCGCGCCGGAACGTATCACCGCCTCCTCGAAGTCGATGCCTTCGCGTACCTGCTGGTTGATGAAGTCCACCAGCAGGATGGAGTTGCGCACGATGATGCCGGCCAGGGCGATCATGCCGATCATCGAGGTGGCGGTGAACTGCTTGTCCAGCATCCAGTGCCCCGGCATCACGCCGATGACCGTGAGCGGGATCGGCACCATGATGATCAGCGGCACCAGGTAGGAGCGGAACTGCCCCACCACCAGCAGGTAGATGAGCAGCAGGCCCACCGAATAGGCCAGGCCCATGTCGCGGAAGGTCTCGTAGGTGACCTGCCACTCGCCGTCCCACTTCAGGCTGTATTCATAGGGACTGACCGGCGGGCTGATCAGGTACTGCTTGAGCACCTCGCCGTTTTCCATGGTGCGATCGCCGAGCTGGCCGAGGATGTCGAACATACCGTACAGCGGGCTGTCCAGTTCGCCGGCCATGTCGCCGTTGACGAACACCACCGGCAGCATGTCCTTGTGGTAGATGGCGTGTTCCAGCGTGCTGCGCTCCACCGTGACGATGTCGGACAGGGGCACCAGCTGGCCGCCCTGGCTGCGCACGCGCAGATCAAGCAGGGAACCGACGTCGGCCTTGGCGGCCACCGGGTATTCCAGGCGGATCGGCACCGGGTACTTGAAGTGCTCACCGTGCAGGTAGGAGGCGTCCTCGCCGGACAGCACCGTATTCAGCGCCGCCACCACGCTCTGCTGGGCCACGCCGAGCAGCGCGGCCTTCTGCTGGTCGACCTTGAGGATCAGCTTGGTCTGCGCCGCCTCGATGCTGTCGTCCACGTCGATGATGTCGGCGGTGGACTCGAACACGCCGCGCACCTCGCGGGCGACGCGGATCTGGCCTTCGTAGTCCAGGCCGTAGATCTCCGCCACCAGCGGCGACATCACCGGCGGCCCCGGCGGCACTTCGACCACCTTGACGTTGGCGTTGTGGCGACGGCCGATTTCCTGCAAGGGGCCGCGCACGGCCAGCGCGATCTCGTGGCTCTTGCGCTCGCGATCGTGCGCCGTCACCAGGTTCACCTGCAGATCGCCCACGTTGGCGCCGCGGCGCAGGTAGTACTGGCGCACCAGGCCGTTGAAGTTGATGGGCGCGGCGGTGCCGGCATACACCTGGTAATCGCTCACCTCGGGCACGGTGGCCAGGTACTCGCCCAACTCGGACAGCACGCGCGCGGTCTGTTCCACGCTGGTGCCCTCGGGCATGTCCAGCACTACCTGGAACTCCGACTTGTTGTCGAAGGGCAGCATCTTCAGCACCACCAGCTTCACCCCGGCCAGTCCCGCCGACAGCACGATCAGGACGAAGATGGCCAGGGTCAGCTTGCGCCGGCGCGCGCCGCCCTCGGCGCCGCAGAGGAAACGGCCGACGCTGTTCTTGAACAGGCGGTACAGCCAGTCCTCCTGATGCCCCTCCTGATGGGCCACGTGGTGATTCTTGAACATCACCTGCGACAGCCAGGGGGTGAAGATGAAGGCCACGCCCAGAGAGATGACCATGCCGATGGAGGCGTTGATGGGGATCGGGCTCATGTACGGCCCCATCAGGCCGGAGACGAAGGCCATGGGCAGCAGCGCGGCGATGACGGTGAAGGTGGCGAGGATGGTGGGGCCGCCCACCTCGTCCACCGCCATGGGGATCGCTTCCAACAGGCTCTTGTTGCCCATCTGCATGTGGCGATGGATGTTTTCCACCACCACGATGGCGTCGTCCACCAGGATGCCGATGGAGAAAATCAGGGCGAACAGCGACACGCGGTTGAGGGTGAAGCCCCAGGCCCAGGAGGCGAACAGCGTCACCGCCAGGGTGATCACCACCGCCATGCCGACGATGAAGGCCTCGCGCCAACCCAGGGCGAAGAACACCAGCGCCACCACCGAGGCGGTGGCGAAGATCAGCTTGGAGATCAGCTTCTGCGCCTTGTCGTTGGCGGTCTCGCCGTAATTGCGCGTCACCGTGGCGTGCACGCCCTCGGGCACGAAGATGCCCTTGAGCTGTTCAAAGCGGTCGATCACCTGGTCGGCGATCTGCACGGCGTTGGTGCCCGGCTGCTTGGCCACCGCCACGGTCACCGCCGGGTGGCTGCCCTGGGAAGTGATGCCCTTGCTGGCGGCGGCGGGACCGGTGCCGAACCAGGCGTACTGCTCCGGCTGATCGGCGCCGCCCGTCACCTGCGCCACGTCGCGCAGGTAGACCGGCGCGCCGTTGGCCACGCCCACTACCAGGTCCGCCACCTCCTCCGCGCTGGCCAGAAAGGTGCCGGTCTGCACCAGGATCTCCTGGTTGTCGCTGACCAGGGCACCGGCCGGCTGGGTCTGGTTGGACAGCTGCAAGGCGCGGCGCAAATCATCCAGCGCCAGGCCGTAACCGGCCAGCCGTGCGGCGTCGAGCTGCACGTGCACCACCTGGTCGGGACCGCCGATGGTGTAGATGTCGCGCGTGCCCTTGACCCGCTTCAGCTCGGTCTCCAGGGCATGGGCCACCTGCTTGAGCTCGTAGCCGCCCACCTGCGGATCGTCGCTCCACAGGGTCAGGGCGACGATGGGCACGTCGTCTATACCCTTGGGCTTGATCAGCGGCTGGCCGACGCCGAGGTTGCGCGGCAGCCAGTCGCCCTTGGAATACATGGCGTTGTACAGGCGCACGATGGCGGCGGTGCGATCCTCGCCCACCTCGTACTGCACGGTGAGCACGGCCATGCCCGGCTGCGACACCGAGTACACGTGCTTGACCCCTTCGATCTCGGACAGGATCTGCTCCGCCGGCATGCTCAGCAGGCTTTCCACCTCGCGCGCCGAGGCGCCGGGATAGGCGATGAAGATGTTGGCGAAGGTGACGTTGATCTGCGGCTCTTCCTCGCGCGGCGTGATCAGCACCGCGAACACGCCGAGCAGAAAGCCCACCAGGGCCAGCAGCGGGGTGATTTCGGTGGTGAGGAAACGTTGGGCGATAGTGCCCGAGATGCCCAGCTTCACGCTCATGAGCCGCCGCCCTCACGCTGCCCCTTGAGGTAAATGCCGGCGCGGATCGGATCCAGCGCCACGCGCTCGCCGGCGGCGAGACCGGCCAGCACTTCCACGTTGCCGTCGGGCAGGGTGCGGCCGGCGCGGACGTGGCGCAGGCTGACGCGATTGCCCTCGCCCACCACGTACACCGCGGTCACCTCGGAGCGATGCACCACCGCCGCCGCCGGCACCACCAGGCGCGCCTCTTCGCCCACGGCGAAGGCCACCTTGGCGAACATGCCGGGATAGACGCCGTGCTGACCGGGCGGCAGATCGACGCGCACCTTGAAGGTGTGGGAAATGGGGTCGGCATAGGGACTGATGGTCAGCTTGACGCCTTCGGCGCCGGGCGCACCGTCCGGCACCAGCACCCGCGCCCGCGACAGGCTGCGCAGGGTGTCGATGTGGGCCTGCGGCACGTCGGCCACGGCGCGCAGCCGCTCCAGCGACAGGCCGGTCATCAGGGCTTGGCCCGGACTGGCCACCTCGCCCACCTCGATGTGGCGCTTGACCACGATGCCGGCATAAGGCGCGCGTACCACCGTGTGTTCAAGCTGTTCCTGCGCCTGTTCCAGGCCGGCGCGCGCCGCCTTGAAGGCGGCTTCGGCGCGGTCAAAGGCGGACTTGGCCACCAGTTTCTTTTCGTAGATGTCCTTGGTGCGGTTGAACTCAGCCTCGGCCTCGGCGTAGCGCGCCTGGGCGGCCTTGAGTGCCGCGCGCTGCTCGGCGTCGCGGAAGCGGATCAGCACATCACCCTTGGCAACGTAGTCGTCGGTGTCGAAGTTGACCTCCACCACCCGGCCGGAGGTCTGCGCCGACACGGTGGCGCGCTGCACCGCCTCGATGACCGCGTTCACCACCGCTTCGCGCACCACGGTCCGCGGCTCGGCCGTCGTCACCTCGAAGGGCAGCTGCGGCTCCGCCGCCATCGCCCCGCCCAACCCACCCAGGGCGACGATGCCACCGATCAACAGACGCCTCATGCGCATACCCGTTCCTCCGCAGAAATTCGTTATCAAACCGAAACTTGGCTAACTATAGTGAAGTCGCACGAACAACGCTAACACGCCTCCGGGACCGGCAGGCATTGTATATTAGCGTTTTCTTATATTCCAGAGAAAATATGGGGAGGCAATAAGGGAATTCAAGCGGGACGGGAGTTAGTTCAAGGTTCAAGGTTCAAGGTTCAAGGTTCAAGGTTCAAAGTGCGCCGGGGCAACGGCCCGCCCCTGCCCCCCTCCCTCTTCAGTTTTGAACCTTGAACCTTGAACCTTGAATTTTCGGTTCTTTCAGAGCTTGAACTGACCGACCAGACGGTTCAGTTCATTGGCCACGCGCACCAGCTCCTCGCTGATCTGCGAGGTCTGCTTGGCCCCTTCCGAGGTCATGTCGGCCATGTGGCTGATGCTGGAAATATTGCGGTTGATTTCGTCCGCCACCGCGCTCTGCTCTTCGGCGGCGGTGGCGATCTGGGTGTTCATGTCGTTGATGGTGCCCACCTCGCCGGCGATCATGCCCAGACTTTCCGCCGCCTTCTCCACCTGGTCGGAACCGAACTGGGCCCGGGTCTGCGCCGCTTCCATGGCCCGCACCGCATCGCGCACGCCGCTCTGCAGGCGCTCGATCATGGTCTGGATTTCCTCGGTGGATTTCTGCGTGCGCGAGGCCAGCGTGCGCACCTCGTCGGCCACCACGGCGAAGCCGCGGCCCTGCTCGCCGGCGCGCGCCGCCTCGATGGCCGCATTGAGGGCCAGCAGGTTGGTCTGCTCGGCGATGCCCTTGATCACGTCCAGCACCATGCCGATGTTGGCGCTGTCGGCCTCCACTTTCTGGATGACCTTGGCGGCGTTTTCGATGTCGCGGATCAGCACCTCGATGCCGCCCAACGCCTCGGTGGCCACGTAGGCGCCGTTCTTGGCCTCGTCGTCGGCGCCGCGCGAGGCGGCGGCGGTCTGGCTGGCGTTGCGCGCCACCTCCTGCACCGTGGCGGACATTTCGTTCATGGCCGAGGCGACCATATCGGTTTCGCTGCGCTGCTCCATCACCACCTTGAGGGTTTCGTCCGCCACGTCGGCGACACGGTCCGACACCTCGTTGAGCTGGCGGGTGGCGCCGGCCACGGCCTCCAGGCTGCGGCGGAACTTCTCGATCATGCGGTTGAAGGCGTGGCCCATGGCGCCCACCTCGTCTTCGGCGCTGATGGCGACGCTGCGGCTCAGGTCCTCGTCCTGGGCCATGGCCTCCATGGTGTTGCGCATGGCGTTGATGCGGTTGATGACCACGCCGCGCACGGTATAGAACATCACCACCAGGCCGGCGACGAGCAGCAGCAACTGGATGCCGGCGGAGACCAGCACGTTGCGGTCCACTTCCTCGTCCAGCGTCTTGAGGGCGTAGCTGATGCGCACCGCGCCGACCACGGCGTTCTCCTCCACCTGGTGGCACATCAGACAGTTGGTGCCGCGATAATCCTTCTCGGCGTGGATCGGGTTGACCACGGTGAGCACGCGGCCATCGCCGTTGTCGGTCACCTGGATGATGGCCTCGCCCGCCAGGGCGCGACGGTCCAGTTCGTCCTGCGGCGCCTGGCCCTCGTTGCCGGGGCCGAACACCTTGGTGATTTCCTCGTCGCGGATGATGCGCGCGTCGATCACCCCGGGGCGCGCCAGGATCTTGTTGCGCAGCACGTCGCGCTGGGCCATGGTGCCGGTGAGCATCATGGTGTTGATGCTGTCGAAGTAGGAGTCGGCCGCGTCCTTGGTCTGCTGTTCCACCACGTCCAGCACCAGGCGCTTTTCGGTACTCGCCGCGAAGATGAGCGAGGCGGCCATGACCAGGGCAAAGACCAGCAGCAGGGCGAGATTGATTTTGGCCTGGACGGACATTTGTCGGGTGGCGGACGGCTTGTTCATTTATTACCTCAATGGCTGCTGTGGCGTGCGGCCCGCGGGCCGCCCTAGCTTTCTTAGAGTATCCGCAACTCCCTGCCCCGGCGGCCCGGCATCCTCCCGGCCCCGGTTCCCCGCATATTCCGGCCCCACTTGCATTAATCCCGCTATCGGCAGAGGGCGGAGGTTCTGAAGGGGCGGCATGCCTGTGCCGCCTATCATACCCTGCGGCGCCCGCGCTGCGCACTCAGCCGTTGATGCGGTGCCCACCCGCAGGGCTGTCGCCGCGGTAAAAATGATATTGCTCACCCCGCTCGCGCGCCTGCCCCATGGCAATCTCCGCCTTGCGCAGCAAATCCTCCGTCTCCTCGCCGTCGCCGGGAAACAGGCTGATGCCGATGGCGGGGGTGAGGAACAGCTCGTAGCCGTCCAGCCGCAAGGGCTGCGCGAACTCCAGCATGATGCGCCGGGCCATGGGCTCGGTCGCCGGCAGGTGGGCGGCGTGCTTGTGCAGGATGGCGAATTCGCCGCGGCCCAGCCGCGCCACGGTGTCCCCCTCCGCCACCACCTCGCGCAGGTGCTGCGCCAGCAACCCCTGGAACCGCTCCTCCGTCACCCGGCCCAGCTCCTCGCCGAACAGACCGGCCAGGTCGAAGCCCACATGGAGGACGCCGATCGCCAGCCCCAGGCGCCGCGCCTGCAACAGCGCCTGCCCCAGCCGGTCGGTGAACAGGATGCGGTTGGCCAGTCCGGTCATGGCGTCGTAGTGCAGGACGCGGTGCAGGCGCTGCTGCGCCAGCAGGCGCCGGGTGATGTCCTTGCCGGTGGAAACGAAGTGGGTGATGTTGCCCTGCTCGTCGCGCACCGGGGTAATGGTCTTTTCCTCGTAATACAGCTCGCCGTCCTTGCGCCGGTTGATGAACACGTCGCTGAAGGGCAGGCCGTTGAGCAACGCCTGCCACAGCTGGCTATAGAAGGACGCGTCCTGAAAGCCGGAGCGCAGCAGGTCCGGGCTGCGGCCGATCACCTCGGCCTTGGCGTAGCCGGTGACGTCCTCGAAGGCGGCATTGACGTATTCGATGACGCCGTCGCGATCAGTGATCATCACCGCATCGGCGGTCTGCTCCAGCGCCCGCGACATCTGCTTGCTCTGCGCCTCCAGCTGGCGCGCCTCGGTAATGTCGCGGGACAGTGCGGCACAGCGCTGAACCCGGCCATCGGCCTCCTGGAACGGAAAGGTGCGGCTGCGCACCCAACGCACCGTGCCGTCCGGCCGCTGGATGCGGTATTCGCCGCTCAGGCCATTCCAGCCCGCCGCCAGCCATTCCTCCACCCGCGGCACATCCTCGGGGTGCACCGTGGCGAGAAACGAGGGAATATCGTGGAACATGATGGCCGCCGGCCGTCCCCACAGGAGTTCGCAGGCGGGGTTGGCGTGCAGCAGGCGTCCGCTGCCGCAATCGGCCAGCCAGAAGGCTTCGTCGATGGCATCGGCGAACTGCCGCAGACCGGCGGCATCGGCATCAGGAACGGCGGTTTCCAGTGGTGGTTTGCGTGTGCTGTCCATATCGATCCGCTCATCCGGGCTGGAACACTGCGGATCGTCATCCTATGACCGCCGCCGACACGGCACAAGCCTTTTTCCGCCGCGCTTTGCCCCGCAATTTGCGGGGCGGCTATAATGCCGCCTTTCGCATCCACCCCGACAGCAGGCAGCCATGGCCCAATACGTAATGTCCATGCTCCGTGTGAGCAAAGTCGTTCCGCCCAAGCGGCAGATCATCAAGGACATCTCCCTGTCCTTCTTCCCCGGCGCCAAGATCGGCCTGCTCGGCCTCAACGGCTCGGGCAAGTCCACCGTGCTGCGCATCATGGCCGGTGCCGACAAGGAATATGACGGCGAGGTGCAGTGGCAATCCGGCGTGCGCATCGGCTACCTGCCGCAGGAGCCGCAGCTGGACGCCGCCAAGACGGTGAAGCAAGAGGTGGAGGCCGGTCTGGGCGAGGTGGCCGAGGCGCGCAGCAAGCTGGAGGAAATCTACGCCGCCTACGCCGAACCGGATGCCGACTTCGACAAGCTGGCCGAACAGCAGGCCAGATACGAGGCCATCCTCGCCGCCGCCGGCAGCGACATCGAACACCAGATGGAAATCGCCGCCGACGCCCTGCGCCTGCCGCCCTGGGACGCCACCATCGAACACCTGTCCGGCGGCGAGAAACGCCGCGTGGCACTGTGCAAGCTGCTGCTGTCCAAGCCCGACATGCTGTTGCTGGACGAGCCCACCAACCACCTCGACGCCGAGTCCGTCGAATGGCTGGAGCAGTTCCTCACCCGTTTCCCCGGCACCGTCGTTGCGGTCACCCACGACCGCTACTTCCTCGACAATGCCGCCGAGTGGATCCTGGAGCTGGACCGCGGCCACGGTATTCCCTGGAAGGGCAACTATTCCTCCTGGCTGGAGCAGAAGGAGGAGCGGCTGGAGAAGGAACAGAAGCAGATCGACGCCCACATGAAGGCGATGAAGCAGGAACTGGAATGGGTGCGCTCCAATCCCAAGGCGCGCCAGGCCAAGTCCAAGGCGCGCATCGCCCGCTTCGAGGAACTCAATTCGGTCGAATACCAGCGCCGCAACGAAACCCAGGAAATCTTCATTCCGCCCGGCGAACGCCTGGGCGAGAAGGTCATCGAGTTCAGCAACGTCAGCAAGGGCTTCGGCGATCGCCTGCTCATCGACAACCTGAGCTTCCAGATCCCGCCCGGCGCCATCGTCGGCATCATCGGCCCCAACGGCGCCGGCAAGTCCACCCTGTTCAAGATGCTGCAGGGCAAGGAACAGCCCGATGCCGGCAGCGTCGACATCGGCCCGACGGTGAAGATTTCCTCCGTCGACCAGAGCCGCGAAGGCCTGGCGAACGACAAGACCGTGTTCGAGGCGGTCTCCGGCGGCGCCGACATCCTCACCGTCGGCCGCTTCGAGATGCCGAGCCGCGCCTACCTCGGCCGCTTCAACTTCAAGGGCGGCGATCAGCAGAAGATCGTCGGCAACCTGTCCGGCGGCGAGCGCGGCCGCCTGCACCTGGCCACCACCCTGATCCAGGGCGGCAACGTGCTGCTGCTCGACGAACCCTCCAACGACCTCGACGTGGAAACCCTGCGCGCGCTGGAAGACGCCCTGCTGGAATTCGCCGGCTGCGTGCTGGTGATCAGCCACGACCGCTGGTTCCTCGATCGCATCGCCACCCACATCCTCGCCTGCGAAGGCGATTCGCACTGGGAATTCTTCGCCGGCAACTACCAGGAATACGAGGCCGACAAGAAACGCCGCCTGGGCGAGGAAGGGGCCAAGCCCAAGCGCATCCGCTACAAGCCGATCAGCCGGTAGGCAGCGGCCGTATCGATGTGCTCAATGTAGGGTGGGCAGGCTTCATCTGCCCACGCGGAGCCGCACCGCATGGGCAGACGCCCCCTGCCCACCCTGCATATCTGTCCGTGTCCCGGACGGCAACAAACTGGCAAGGAGGCCAATATCATGTCGCACTATCGGCGCGATCACACACCCGGCGGTATCTACTTTTTCACCGTCGCACTCGAACATCGTGATACCGGCTTGCTGGTCGAACACGTCGATCATCTGCGTACCGTGTATCAACGGGTACAAAAACAGCTCCCCTTTCGCACCATCGCCATATGCGTGTTGCCGAATCACTTGCACAGCATCTGGCAACTGCCTGAAGGCGACGCGAACTACCCCCAACGCTGGAGCCTGATCAAGTCCGGTTTTTCACGCCTGCTGCTTCCAGTGGAGCACACATCCAGCAAAACCAGACGGCGAGAAAAGGGCATATGGCAACGTCGCTACTGGGAGCATCGGATTCGTGACGAAAATGATCTGGCACGGCATGTGGATTACATCCACTTCAACCCGGTGAAGCACGGACTGACACCGTTCGTATGTGATTGGCCATGGTCAAGTTTTCATCGCTACGTTGCCCGCGGCTGGCTGCCGGAGGACTGGGCAGGTGAAGGTGCGGATACAGAGGGCCGTTACGGCGAGTAGTCCTGGCCAATACAAAATAATGTCGGTGGGCAGATGAACCTTGCCCACCCTACGACACTGCGGCGATATAGTTATGTAGGGTGGGCAGGGTTCATCTGCCCACCAGCCTGCCCCTGCCATAACTGCGCTGCTCAAACCTCGATCTTCAGCACCACCTTGTGGATGTGCCCGCTGCCCACCAGCGGGGCATGGGCGTCGTCGGGAAAGAAGATGCAGAAGCTGCCGGCGGCGGCGGCGACCCAGCTCCAGGGGGTGTCGTCGAAGAACTGGATGTCCTTCTCCGTGCTGAACGCCGCCGCCGGGCGGCGGCAGGCGGGCAGCGGCGCCCAGCCCATTTCATCGCAGCCGGCGATGACGTACTGGATGTCGATGTAGCGGCGGTGGCATTCCAGCCGCGCCGCGTCGCGCGCCCGTCCGGGCACGGCGGAATAGATCGCCACCAGCTTCTCGCCGTCGAGGTTGAGGCGCCCGCTCTCGGGCGGCTGCGCCGGCAGGCGGCGCAGGTAGTCGAAGGCGGCGGCGAACTGGGGATGGAGGGCGGCATAGCGCCCGGCGTTGTCCAGGGTATCGAGTATCACGTGTGTCTCCCAAGGCCCTGCCGGGCGCTGAATCCGGTGTGGTCGGATGCCTGCCTTAGGTTAACCCATCCGCCCCCCGGCCTGCCCGCTCTTTGCGTTTTCCACGTTTTCCGTGCCGATTTGACGCCGCGACGCCTCATGGGCTAAAACCGCACGACCGGCGCCGCGCGCGTCCGGCTTCCCGCCCGTCACAACAACGAGGTATCACCGTGGCCCAGACCAAGATCCTGCTCGACGAGAGCGAAATCCCCACCCACTGGTACAACGTCGTCGCCGACATGCCCAATCCGCCGGCAGCGGTGCTGGGCCCGGACGGCAAACCGATCACCCCCGACGCGCTGGCGGCGATCTTCCCCATGTCGCTCATCGGACAGGAAGTGTCGGCGGAACGCTGGATCGAGATTCCGGAACAGGTGCGCGAGATCTACCAGATGTGGCGCCCGTCGCCCATGTTCCGCGCCCACCGCCTGGAGCAGGCGCTCGGAACCCCGGCGAAGATTTACTACAAGTACGAGGGCGTCAGCCCGGCCGGCTCGCACAAGCCCAACTCGGCCATTGCCCAGGCCTATTACAACAAGGAGGCCGGCATCAAGCGCCTGGTCACCGAAACCGGCGCCGGCCAGTGGGGCTCGTCCCTGGCCCTGGCGGGACAGATGTTCGGCATGCAGGTGCGCGTCTACATGGTGAAGGTGAGCTACGAGCAGAAACCGTTCCGCCGCTCCATGATGCAGACCTGGGGCGCCGAGGTGTTCGCCAGCCCCACCAACATGACCAACGCCGGCCGCGGCGTGCTGGAGAAGGACCCGAACAATCCCGGCTCGCTGGGCATCGCCATCTCCGAGGCGGTGGAGGAAGCGGCCTCCCGCGCCGACACCAACTACGCGCTGGGCTCGGTGCTGAACCACGTCATCCTGCACCAGACCGTCATCGGCCTGGAGGCCAAGAAGCAGTTCGAGAAGGTGGGCGACTATCCGGACATGATCTTCGCCCCCTGCGGCGGCGGCTCCAATTTCGGCGGCGCGGCCTTCCCCTTCCTGGCCGACAAGGCGGCGGGCAAGAACGTGCGCCTGGTGGCGGTGGAGCCCTCCTCCTGCCCGACCCTGACCCGCGGCCACTATGCCTACGACTTCGGCGACTCCGTCGGCATGACCCCGCTGCTCAAGATGTACACCCTGGGCCACGACTTCATGCCGCCGTCGATCCACGCCGGCGGCCTGCGCTATCACGGCGACAACGCCCTGGTGTCGCAGCTGTACAACGAAGGCATCATCGAGGCCGTGGCCGTGCCGCAGGTGGCCACCTTCGAGGCCGGGGTGCAGTTCGCCCGCGCCGAAGGCATCATCCCGGCGCCCGAATCCTGCCACGCCATCCGCGCCTGCATCGACGAGGCGTTGCAGTGCAAGGCCTCGGGCGAGGCCAAGACGCTGTTCTTCAACCTCTCCGGCCACGGCCACTTCGACATGGCCTCCTACGACAAGTATTTCGCCGGTGAGCTGGAGGACTATGCTTATCCTGAAGAGGCCATCCGTCAGGCACTCGATCACCTGCCCAAGGTGGGGTGACACCTTTTGGGCGCCGACGACTACATGGACGTAGTCGGTTGGAAATGTCGGGAACATATTTCCCGGACGCAGAAAGCACGGCGTGTGATCACTCGGTGAACCGGTTCATCGCCAGTCGCCGCCTTGGTGTGGAAACGACACATCGAATAGTTTTGTCTCTGCGCCCTCTGCGCCTCTGCGGCAGGATGTTGAAAGTCGATAAATAAAGGATCGCCATGAGCAAACCCGAACCGCTGGCACCCGAAGTACTGTACAAGCGCTGCGACCCCGGCCTGTTCGGCTTCGAGACCACCGCCGAGCTGCCCGACCTGACCGAGGTCATCGGCCAGGCGCGCGCCATCGGCGCGGTGCACTTCGGCGTCAACATCCGCCGTGAGGGCTACAACCTCTACGTCATGGGACCGCCGGGCATCGGCAAGCACACCCTGGTGCGCCAGTTCCTGCAACAGAAGGCCGACGCCTGCGTCACACCGGACGACTGGTGCTACGTCAACAACTTCGAAACGCCGCACAAACCCCACGCCCTGCGCCTGCCGCCGGGCCGCGGCATGGAACTCAAGCACGACATGGAAAAGCTGGTGGAGGAGCTGGGCGTGGTGCTGCCCGCCACCTTCGAAGGCGATGAATACCGCAGCCGTATCCAGGCCCTGGAAGAGGAACTGAAGGAACACCAGGAAAAGGACTTCGGCGCCCTGGCCGAGGAGGCAGGCAAACAAAACGTCAAGCTGTTCCGTACCCCGTCGGGATTCGCCTTCGCGCCCATGAAGGACGACGAGGTGCTCGGCCCCGATGAATTCGAAAAACTGCCCAAGGATGAACAGGAACGCATCGAACACATCGTCGCCGCCCTGCAGGAGAAGCTGCAGGCGCTGATTCGCCAGATCCCGTTGTGGCGCAAGGAAACGCGCGAAAAGGTGAAGGACCTCAACCGCGATACCTCCATGGCGGCGGTCAATCATCTCATCGAGGAGATCAAGCAGCGCTACACCGACCTGCCGCGGGTGGTGGAATACCTCGCGGCAGTGGAACAGGACGTGATCAATAACGTGCGCAACTTCGTCCACAGCGACGAAAGTGCCGAAGGCATGCCCGACGGCAAGGGCGAATCGCTGCACCGCTACCAGGTCAACGTGCTGGTCGACAACAAGGAAACCGAAGGCGCGCCCATCGTCTACCTGGACAACCCCACCTATCTCAACCTGGTGGGCCGTGCCGAACACGTCGCGCAGTTCGGTACCCTGATCACCGACTTCACCCTGATCAAGTCCGGCGCCCTGCACCAGGCCAGCGGCGGCTACCTGCTGGTGGACGCCTACAAGCTGCTCACCCACTCCTTCGCCTGGGAAGGCCTCAAGCGCGCGCTGTACTCTTCCGAGATCCGCATCGAGTCGCTGGAGAAGATGCTGTCTCTGGTGAGCACCGTGTCGCTGGAACCGGAGGCGATTCCGCTCGACGTGAAGGTGGTGATCATCGGCGACCGCATGACCTATTACCTGCTGCACGAGTACGACCCGGATTTCGCCGAGCTGTTCAAGGTGGCGGCCGACTTCGAGGGCCGTCTCCCGCGCACCGACGACAACAAGCAGATTTACGCCCAACTCATCGCCACCCTCTCCCGCAAGGAGAAGCTGCGGCCGTTCGATCGCGGCGCCGTGGCCCGCGTCATCGAACACGGTTCACGCCTGGTGGAAGACACCGAACACCTCACCACCCACATGCGTTCCATCGCCGACGTGCTGCGCGAGGCCGACTACTGGGCCGGCGAGGCCGGCCACGAAGTGGTCGGCGCCGTCGATATCGAGCAGGCCATCGACCATCAGATCCACCGCTCCTCGCGCGTGCGCGAGCACCTGCAGGACGAGATCCGCCGCGGCACCATCATGATCGCCACCGACGGCGCGCAGATCGGCCAGATCAACGGCCTGTCGGTGCTGTCCATGGGCGACTTCGCCTTCGGCCAGCCCTCGCGCATCACCGCCAACGTGCACATCGGCGAAGGCGGCGTGGTCGACATCGAACGCGAAGTGGAACTGGGCGGCGCCATTCATTCCAAGGGCGTAATGATCCTCTCCTCCTTCCTCGCCGCGCGCTACGCCACGCATTATCCCCTGGCCCTGTCGGCCAGCCTGGTGTTCGAGCAGAACTACGGCATGGTCGACGGCGATTCGGCCTCGCTGGCGGAGCTGTGCGCGCTGATGTCCGCCCTGGCCGAACTGCCGGTGGCGCAATCCTTCGCCATGACCGGTTCGGTCAACCAGCACGGCCAGGTGCAGCCCATCGGCGGCGTCAACGAAAAGATCGAGGGCTTCTTCGACGTGTGCCGCCTGCGCGGCCTGACCGGCAAACAGGGCGTGCTGATTCCCGCCAGCAACGTCAAACACCTGATGCTGCGCCAGGACGTGGTGCAGGCCGTGGCGGAGCAGCAGTTCCGCATCTTTGCGGTGGAAACCGTGGATCAGGCCCTCGGCCTGCTGATGGATGCCGAGGCCGGCGTGGCGGACGAGGACGGCAACTGGCCGGCGGACAGCATCAACGGCCGCGTGCAGGCACGCCTCTCCGAGATGGCGCACATCCGCGCCAGCTTCGGCGATCACGGCAAGGACAAGCACGACGACAGCCCGCCGCCCGACACCAGCGACGCCGACGCCCCGCCCCGCCATGTCGACTGAAGACACCCGCCGCGCCGTGCGCCACATCCTGCTCGCCCTCGACTCGGCGCAGGACGCCACCACGCTGGAGCTGGCAGCCCAGCTGGCGGCCCTGGTGCAGGGCACGTTGCAGGGCGTGTTCGTGGAGAGCAGCGACCTGCTGCGCCTGGCGCAACTGCCCTTTGCGCGCGAGATATCGATCACCTCGGCCACGCCGCGCCGCCTCGAAACGGCGCAGCTGGAGCGCGATCTGCGCGCCCAGGCGGAACAGGTGCGCCGCCTGCTGGAAAATCACGCCGTGCGCCACAGCGTGCAATGGACCTTCCGCATCGAACGCGGCGCGCTCACCGCGACCCTGGCCGCCAGCAGCGCCACCGACATCGTCATGCTGGGCCGCCCCGGCGACAGCCCCCGCCGGCAGCCCGCCGGCACCACCCCGGTGCTCGCCGCCTTCGACGGCAGCGAGGCCGCACACCGCGCCCTCGACACCGCGGCCGACATGGCGGACGAAGGCGACGGCATACTCATACTGCTGCCCGCCGCCCAGGCACAGGAACTGCGTCCCGCCGCCGCCGCATTGCTCGCCGCCCGCAAGCGCCGCGCCCATTACCTGGTCCTGCCCGACCTGTCGCCGGCGCAACTGCTCGACGCCGGCCGCCGCCACCACTGCCGCCTGCTGGTGGTGGGCGGCAATCCCGCGGCACTGCTGCCGCAGCTGCAACAGTCCAGCTGCCCGGTGGCGGTGGTGCAGTAAAGACAGTTGCAAGTGACAAGTTGCAAGTAACAAGAAAAGGAAAACAATCCTGCTGTCACTTGTCACTTGTCACTTGTCACTTGTAACTGCCTTTAACGAGCGGCACAAACGCCACCGGCAATACCGACCGTTCGCTCACCGCGCCGTCCCCATCCTTTTCCACCACCAGCAGCTGTTGCGGGCCGCCGACGTCGCCGACGGGGATCACCAAGCGCGCACCCGGCTTGAGTTGCTCGATGAGGGGGGCGGGAACATAGGGCGCGGCGGCGGTGACGATGATGCCGTCGTAAGGGGCGTGTTCGGGCCAGCCGGCGTAGCCGTCGCCCTGGCGGGCCTCGACGTTGCGGCATCCCAGTTCGCGCAGCTTCGCGGCAGCGGCGGCGGCCAGGGGCGCGACGATCTCCAGGCTGTAAACCTGGCGTGCCAATCGCGCCAGGATGGCGGTCTGGTAGCCGGAGCCGGTGCCGACCTCCAGCACCACGGCATCGGGGGTCAGCCGCAGCAGGTCGGTCATCAGGGCGACGATATAGGGTTGGGAAATGGTCTGGCCGTGGCCGATGGGCAGGGGGCCGTTGTCGTAGGCCGCCTCCTGCAAATCCTCGGGCACGAAGTGATGCCGCGGCACGGCGGCAATGGCGGTCAGTACGCGCTCACTGAAAGCGCTCTGACCGATGTAGTCACGGGTGTAATGCAGCTCGCGATCGATATCGATGAGCATGCGCCGCAGCCCCTGCGGGTCGGGCGCAGCGGAATTCCCGCGACCGCCTACTCCTCCCACTCCAGCGTATCCAGCGGGCCGGACCAGTCTTCGGGATGACGCACCTGTTCGGTGTCGCCGAAGTCGTCCTTTTCCAGATCGTCGAAGGGGCCGGACCAGTCTTCCGGCGCCTCGCGCCGGATCAGTTCCATTTCATACCAGGTATCCAGATCCAGCTCTTCCACCGCGCCGTCGAAATACTGGATTTCGACGATGCTTTCGCTGTCATCGATGGCGATGACCTCGAAGGATTCGCCCTCTATGTTCTTGTACCAGGCGCCAATCTCGGGGTTGATAGCCGTAGCCATGTCGCATACCTCCGCTTCATGCACACCCCTATAGTAGCCCTAATACTCCGCCGAGGATCACGCGAAGATTGCAGTCCATGGCATCGCCTCTGCTCAATGCCTTTGACTTGGGCCCTGCCGGACGCCTATGCTAGCGTGGATATTTTGCATCTACGCCACTTAAATCATAAAGATACGACTGAAACCTAGAAATTTGATGAAGCGCACGGAAAAGCCAAAAACTCCGCTACGCCTCACCGGACTGTCCAGTCTGCGCAGTCGCTATCTGGCCGCCATGATCGTGCTCACCGCACTGCTCGCCGGCTGCGCCCTGCTGTTACAGCACTACATCACCACCGTCCGCGGCGAACGCGCCACCAGCATCGAGACGCGGCAACAGGCCAGTCAGCACAGCCGCCTGCTGCGCGAGGCCCTGCTCGACGTGGAGCGCGCCCTGACCAGCTATTACTGGGCACCGTCGACCGAGCGACGCCGGACGGTATTCCAGGCCGTGGACCGGGCCCAGCAGCGGCAACAGCAACTGTTCGCATCCCCCTGGCTGCACGGCAGCCGGCACAGTGCCGAGCTCGCCGCCCTGGGGACGGAAATGCAAGGGCTGCACAGCCGCCTCGATCGCCTGATGGAGGCTCACCGCCCGGGCGCGCCCAACCCGCCCGGAACCGCCTTCGATACCCTCTGGCAGCAGCTGCAGAAAATGGACCAGACGCTGGAGTCCTCCGCCACGGCGGAGGTGTCCTATCTGCTGCGCGCATCCAACAACGTCATCGGCAGCGTCTGGCTGCTGGCCCTGGGCACCCTGGCCATGATGTTGATCGGCTTCTTCCTGTTCCAGCGCTACGTGCTCGGCCCCATCTCCCTGGTGGCCCGCGCCCTGCGCGACGAGGCCCACGGCAAGCGCGACCTGGTGCTGCCGCTGCCGGCCACCACGGAAACCCAGCATCTGGTGGAGGCCTTCACGGAGATGCGGCGCCAGGTGGCCGATCGGCAGCAGGCCCTGGAACACCAGGCCATGCACGACGCCCTCACCGGCCTGCCCAACCGCGTCCTGCTGCAGGATCGGGTGCAGCAGGCCATCCACCACCTGCGCCGCCTCGGCCACGGCGGGCTGGCCCTGCTGATCATGGACCTGGACGGCTTCAAGGAAATCAACGACACCCTGGGCCATCCCATCGGCGACGGCCTGTTGCAGCAGCTGGCCGACCGCCTGCAGCGCGAGGTGCGCGACAGCGACACCGTGGCCCGCCTCGGCGGCGACGAATTCGCCGTCCTGCTGGAGCACGTCGACCAGGCGGAGGCGCAGCACATGGCCGGCCGCATCCTGCACCTGCTGGACAATCCCTTCGAAGTGGCAGGCCAGAGCCTGTACGTGTCGGGCAGCATCGGCATGGCCCTCTACCCGCAGCATGCCCACACCCCGCAGGAACTGTCGCGCCGCGCCGACGTGGCGATGTACGTGGCCAAGCGGGAGAAGAACGGCGTCGCCCTGTACGACCCGGCCCAGGACCACTACACCCTGCAACGCCTGGCCCAGGCCAGCGACCTGCGCAGCGCCATCGGCAACGACCACCTGTTCCTGCACTTCCAGCCGCAGATCGACCTGCACACCGGCCGCTTCAGCGGCGTCGAGGCCCTGCTGCGCTGGCAGCACCCGCAGCTGGGCTACATCTCCCCCGACGACTTCATCCCGGTGGCCGAGCAGACCGGCCTGATCCGCCACCTCACCTACTGGGTGCTGGATCAGTCCCTGGCCCACGTCGCCGCCTGGCGCCATCGCGGGCTGCCGCTGGGCTCCATCGCCGTGAACCTGTCCGCCTACAACCTGCAGGACGCGGACCTGTCGCTGGAGGTGGCGCGCCTGCTGAAGAAATGGGGCGTGCAGCCCTGGCGCCTGGCACTGGAGATCACCGAAAGCTCCATGATGGCCAACCCCGCCCGCGCCCTGGCCACGCTGGAGAAGCTCAACGACATCGGCGTGCAGATCGCCATCGACGACTTCGGCACCGGCTTCTCGTCCCTGTCCTATCTCAAGCAGCTGCCGGTGGACAAACTTAAGATCGACAAGTCCTTCGTGATGCAGATGAACGAGGACGACAACGACGCGATGATCGTCCGTTCGACCATCGATCTGGCGCACAACCTGGGGCTGGAAGTGGTGGCGGAAGGGGTGGAGAGCGAAGAGGCGCTGGCCCTGCTGCGCATCCTCGACTGCGACGCGGCGCAGGGTTACCACATCAGCCGGCCGCTGTCGGCGGCGGCGCTGGAAGACTGGCTGGAATCAAGCGAATACTGCAAGGGTTACGAAGAGGCTCCGGAGCAGGACGCCCCGGAGCCGGATTTGCCGACTACACACTAAGAGTTGCCGGACACCGCTGCGCTACGTCCGGCCTACTGACCGTAGATGAAGTCGCGGCTGATCATCACCTCACCCGCACCGTCCACCACGCTCAGGGTCCACACGCCGGTCCACTCGGGCATCAGGTTCTTGCTGGACCAGACGCGCCAGCGCGGGCCGTTGACGTCGAATCCCACCTCGGCCATCACCTGGCCCTTGTGTTCCCAGCGGTGCACCACGCGCTGACCCTGCATGCCGCGCAGCTCGGTGAAGAAATACGCCTGCGGGGCCTCGCCGGCCAGCTGGTTCACGTCATCCACCGGCTCGCGTTCGCTGATGCCGCTGGTCACGATGGCACGGGCCACTTCCCACTGGGGTACGGCGGCGGCGGCGACAGCGGCCTCCCCTTCGGCCACAGCTTCCCCTTCGGCCAGGACCGGCGCCGCAGCGACCAGCAAGCCCAGCGACAAAACCCAAGAAATCATCCTCATGCTCAATCTCCCTGTTGCTTGTTGTATGAAGGCAGTGCGGTGCCGCCCCGGCACCGCAGGTGATTTATAGACCAGAAAAGGGGAAAAAACCGCGATGCCTTCGGCAGAAACCGGGCCGGAGGCCGCCCAGCGGGGCGGCAATCCTATACGCCGGCGGCGAAGACGTAGGGCGTGTCCTGCCGGCTGCGGTAGGCGGCGGTCTGCTCCACCGTGCCGTTCGCCACCCGGGCGCGGGCGCGGCGCAGCTCGTCCTCGATGCGGCGATCGCGCAGCTGGTAGCGCGGGTCCAGGCCGATATCCGCCAGGGTCGGGCAGGACTCGCCGAACACGTGGTGGTACAGACCGGTCATCATGCCGTAGCGCCCGGCCATCAGGGTGTTGGTGGCGTTCTTGACGGCCTCGATGTCGCGGGCCTCGCGCACGTAGAAACTGGTCACCAGCATGACGGCGATGGCGTGCAGCACGTCGTAGCGCACGTGGGCGATGAACACGAACAGGTGCTCCTGCGTCAGCGGCACCTGGTGGTCCCGGGCGAAACGGATCATGCCGCCGAGCAGCAGGCTGAAGAACTCCGGCACGCCCCACTCCATGCCCAGGCCCACCGAGGCCAGGGACTCCAGCGGCGTGAAGGCCTCGCTGCCCGCCACCAGGCGCTGGGTCAGCACGTTGTCGGCCACCTCCGGCAGCATGGGGATGTCCTGCTGCTCGAAGGGGATGCCCAGGCCGTCGAACAGCTGGCGGTACATGACGATGTGGGTGGTGGACTGGAACAGCCCGCCCATGGACGGGTAATCCTCGACGGAGTGGCTACCGACGCCGTATTCGTCGGCCACCAGCTGCGCCAGCACGATCTGGGTCAGCTCCGACAGGCGCTCGTTGAGCACGCCGTAGGGCGAGGCCATCACGCCGGAGAAGCGGCCCAGGGACAGGGCCACGCACTGGCGGGTGTTCTTGATCTGGTTGAAATACTGCAAAGCGAACCTGGCCAGCTGCTGCTGGGTGAAGCGGCCCTCGAACACCCGCACGAAGAACGGATGGCGCCACACCGGGTGATCCATCACGTGATTGTGCAGGTCGAGAAACATGTCCTGCAGGGCGCCGGAGGCGAACAGGCGGTTGCCGGGAAAGGGATTGCCCGGCTGCCGGGCGGCGATGTCGCGCAGCTCGTGCAGCATGCGGTACAGCGGATTGGCCGGGTCCTCCAGCTCCTTGATCACGGCGCTGAAGTCCTGCTGCTGGCTGTCCTTGAAACGGGCCAGCACCTGCTCGGCGGACAGCTCCAGCAGATCGGCCATGGGATGGACCGCCTCCGGCAGGCGGCTGCTGCCGTCGGCCAGGGTCTCGACCAGGTCGGAAAAGAGGGTGCCGGCATCGCGGCGTTCGGTGGGAATGGACATGCGACTGTGCTCCTGAATACGATGCGGGTACGTTAGCGCCTATACATGTGTCCGCCAATGACAAATATCAAAAATTCCCCCGATCCTGCCGCCCCCGTCGTCGGCATCAGCGCCTGCCTGCTGGGGGAAAAGGTGCGTTTCGACGCCAACCACAAGCTGGACACCTACATCCGCGACACCCTCGGGGAATATTTCGAATTCGTCCCCGTCTGCCCCGAAGTCGCCATCGGCCTGGGCGTGCCCCGCCCCACCCTGCGCCTGGTGGGCGACCCGGCCCGGCCCCGCGCCGTCGGCGTGCTCGATCCCGCGCGGGACGTCACCGCCGCCCTGGAGGACTACGGCCGGCGCATGGCCCGGGAACTGCCGCCCCTGGCCGGCTACATCCTCAAGAGCAAATCCCCCAGCTGCGGCATGGAGCGGGTCAAGGTCTACCAGGACAAAGGCGTGCCCAAACCAGGCCGCGGCCTCTACGCCCGCGAACTGATGACAGCCCGGCCGCTCCTGCCGGTGGAAGAGGAAGGCCGCCTCGGCGACCCGGTACTGCGCGAAAACTTCATCGAGCGGGTCTTCGCCTACCAGCGCTGGCTGCAACTGGAAGCCGCCGGCATCACCCCGGCGCGGCTGCTGGAGTTCCACTCCCGCCACAAACTGGTCCTCATGAGCCACGGCGCCGAATACTACCGCGCCCTCGGCCGCCTCGCCGCCCGCGCCGGCAGCGAACCCATCGCCCCCCTGGCGCAGGAATACATCCACGGCTTCATGGCGGCGCTGGCCCACCCCGCCACGCGCAAGCGTCACGCCAACGTACTGCAACACCTCATGGGCTACCTGAAGAAACAGATCGACGGCACCGACAAGGCCGAGCTGCTGGAGATCATCGACGCCTACCGCCTGGACGAAGTGCCGCTCATCGTTCCCGTCACCCTGCTCAACCATCACTTCCGGCGCCATCCCAATGAATATGTGGCGCAGCAGATTTATCTGGCGCCGCATCCGCGGGAGTTGATGTTGCGGAATCATATTTGACGGGGATACCGGTCCCCTGCGCCGGAGGGCGTGTGGTGCGCTATCGCACGCTGATTTAGGCGGGGGATTCCGTCCCCCTACTCCGGATTACTTTCTTTTGAGCGGCCGAAAAGAAAGTAACCAAAGCGTCGCTCCTGCGCATCCATGCGCCCGCGACATTAGTACGTCCCTGTACGTCAAAGGCCGCCCCGATGTCTCGCCGCTATCGCGGTCCCCTGCGTTGCTCGCCCAAAACGGGGTTTCGCCGACAGGACGTCCCTGTCCTGACGGCGAAAGACGCGCCATCCATGGCGCGCCCCCTGCGGGCCTTAACCGTTTTGAGCTGCGCTACTCGGCGAGACAAAGGGGATGAAAGGCAAAGACGGCTCGCCTGGCGGCATCGCGCTGGATAAATCCCAAAACCAGGCGGCCATATTGACCATATCAGTACGGCAACTATTCGAAGTCCCCAGGCCCTTGACTACGAAGGCTGAATCCACTCCTCACCCCACCTGTATCAAGTGATATCAGTCGACCGACCGACAGGGTTGATATACCGTCATTTTGCGGTATATTCGCCCAAGGGTCCCCGCCAATGCAGGATGCAACCGCCCGAAAGAGAAAGAAAAATCATGAAAGGGAACAATTCATCGGCCGCGATATCAGTCATATGGCCGTCTAATCATCGTTGGGCCCTCAGAAACGGATGAAGCTTCTTCCAACGCAAATAGATGAAGAGACCCTCTTTGGCTTTGGAAAAGAGGCGGTTGCGATGGTCATGCGCGGCGACTTCGAGGCATTGGCAAGCCGTTTTGGTTATGCCTTGGCGTGGGATCGAGAACCTGCGGTTGCATTGAAAGCTGATTATGAAAGGTCGGCTTCATCGCCCCTTAAGGCAAGACCCGGTGATGGGCTGTCGGTCGTGGTGAAGTACTTCAAACCAAACGATACCGGCCTCTTTGCGGTTGTTGAGTGTGCGATTCCTCTGGTCGAGGGAGCAGCGGTAGGCATGGATCTGATAGTTAGCGGCAACGGAGAAGAAAAGGACATTTCGGTGGAGGATGTCTATGGCCAAGTGTACTAGGCCCAACAAGTTCTTTCAGGCCGACGCGCCGGACGCTACGCCTAAATGTCATGCAGCCGCAGCGGCGCGCGTCTGAAGAAAGACGCTGGGCAAATCAATCATGACATTGCGCGTTTACCAAATGTTGGTAATCGGAAGCCTTCTCCTATATGGGATCTGGTGCTTGTTGCCGTACACGGGATGGACCACTACTGAGGACGCGTTTGCCGCGCTTCAATACGCAGGCGCCGGCGCATGGAATTTTACCTGGCACCCGCTGTTCTCTATAACTGAATTTGCAATCCGTGCTGCGGCCACTCTTGGGATGTTTCTGCTGTTAACTTGGGGGCGCAGCCTGTTTGTCGTTTGGCTGGCCGCGGGCGTTGTTATCGGCCCATTCAGCGGCGTGGCAGTGGTTCCGGCGGTCGATAACGCAGTTGGATACCTGAGCACACTTATCGACGGGGCGCTGGTGGTACTTTCATTTGCCCCACCAATAGGTCGCCTGTACAGGATAGACGGACATGCCAAACATAGCGCTTGAAACGACGCCGATATGTGTTCCGCTCCTTTCATGCTGTGGCAGCAGCACTGCTTCAGCTCTTTCGCTATAGGTATCAAGACATGCGATGTCTTTTTCTTATTTTCTGCATCACTCCGGGCGTGAGCGCGGCCGCACCAGCATGCATCCCGGCATTCGATGAGTTTCTTTCTAAGTTCGAGGCTAATAGATCATTTCAAGAAGAGAACATAATCCTTCCGTTAAAGCATTCCTTTGTGGACGCGGGAGCCGAACCAGAGCCAAAAGTAATTGATATACCCCTCTCAAAGAGCGAGGTGGTCGAGCGCTTGGCGCCAGTATTCCCTTCGCAAGCAGATCAGAAGAAACTCCAGCTTGAGAAACTCATCATGAGCCCAAGACTGGATGGAAGAATTGTTCAGTTACAGAAACCTGACACCGGACACTTGCTCATCTACCACTTCCAGAAAATCGGTGAGTGTTGGAAGCTGGTCGAGTTCGAGGATACATCAATATGAATACCCATAAACATCACCTCCGGTTGACTCTCCGATATTTGGGGTCAGAGTAAAAACTCGAAGACATTTGAAGTCATGGCTTTTTACTCTTACCCCAAATATCTACGGATCGAGATTAGGGGAGACCAATTTGCCCCAACCAAAGAAGATTCTTATTGCTGGTAAGGGAGACAGGTCTAACCACCAGCTGAACCCGACGCCGGAAAGCGCAGTGGGCGCTTCGCGGAGGGCTCGGCAGCGGGGCGGGTTAGCGGTACGTTAGAGGAAAAAGAAGAACATGCAGAGTAATGACATGAGCGTCACCGAATTGAAAACATTTGCTGGTTCCGGTGGCTACGAAACCATTTGGCACCCTTATCATGATGGGAGCACAAAGTTAGCTGGCTTTAACCGTTGGGCCGCGATCCTTGGTGTCCAGTGGTTCTTCTACCGAAAACTTTACATGTTTGGAGTAGGCGCGCTGATTGGAGATGTATTGCTACTCGGCGGAACGCCGCTCATTGCCACCGCAGCATTCGGCCCCAAAAATGGTGCGGGGATTGCCCTAATCCTGGGATGTTTGTTCCTTTGGAGGTCCATTCTTGGATTCGCGGCAAACGTGCTCTATTACCGAAAGGCTGTAAAGACAATTAACGTCCTATCGGAGCTTAACGTAACCAATGAAGAATATTTGCAACGGCTTGCGACAGCAGGTGGGGTTAGCATTGGTGCAGTATTTGGCCTTCTCTTCGCCGGGATTCTTGCAAGATTCGCCCTTTCATGAGATCGAGACATGGAAGCGTTCCTAGCCGGATATTTAAGCGTTCTCCTATCCGAAGCTCTAACTATCGGCTGCAGTCCGACCCGCAAACGCGGAGCAACTTCCATGTTCGTTTTTGCGCTCGACGCGCCGCTTTTGCGGGGCGGCTGAGCTCAGCGTTGCACCAAGAGCCCAAAGGAAAGCGCGGCGCAAATGGAAGCAGATAAACGCATGAATAATACAACAGAGCGCCGTCCGTTCCTAAAGAGTCGCGCCTTGGTTGTGTTCTGGATCGTTTTCTGTGTGGTGATGGGCGGTGGTCGCGTGTGGCTGTGGTCTCAAGGAGTTGGGAATATTTACGGCCTCTACTTCGGGATCGCGTGGTTCATTCCAGTGCCATTCTTGCTCTGGGAGTACTTCCGCCGTGCATAACGAATACTTGAGCCCGACACCTTGGAAGCTCCGCCTCTCGCTTGGGCGTCTTGCAGTGGACGCAGGCCAAGAAACACGTTGGCCCCACGACAACTTTCATCACATACAGAAACCATTATGAATAATTCCTATATTGCCAGCGTCATTCTATTGCTCATTTTATGCAGCACCACGGTAGCCAGCGCTGAATCGACATTCACCTTTGAGTCAGTAGTAACGCTCGACGAAATGTCGTCTCTGATTCATGCGAAAGCACCGCTTGGCACTTCTCGCGCAAATATACGGCGCATGTTTGTGGAACAAGGGCGCGCAACACTAAAGATCAAGGCCGATGATCCTAGTATCGAGAAGTACGTCTACGATATCGATCTATGCCATTACTATATTTGGCGCTGGAACATATCGGCTGACTACGACGCCAGCGGTCAACTACGCCAAGCATACGTAAACGGGAACATTGTATTTTCGAACGGCCATCCAAAGAAGGTTGTTCCCAAGGTCGCGAAAGAAGGAAAAAAGGCGTCGATATATCGGGTCCAACGCCCCAGGCCAGAAGCTTACAAGGGTGAGAGTTCGCTGGGGTTCTTACTCTTTGACCGCGACAGCGATCCGAGCACTACAGATGATCAAGCCCTCGTTGGCGCCGGTCCCAGCCGTGCCGACCCAATGAATATGGGCAAGCTTATCGCCTATACAGACGTCGAGCCCTGGCGCTCTATTTTCGACTTTGATGCTGCTGACCGCATCATGCCTTATCCGGGCAGTTGCGATGGAGTAGACATGCTGATGAGCGCACAGAAAAACAAAGTTGACGGAGGGATTAATAAATGACCAGTTGCTCGAAACTTAGTCCATCCGTCCACCGGCCGGGGCCGACGTCGGGGACGTTGTCGCCCCCCTCGGCAGCCAGGCAGTGCCGCTGCGCCGGCACAGCCATTCGATCACTCTTACTTACTACCCTGTTACTGATCAGTACACCCTACGCAGTCGCCGCCGATGTCGAATGCACGGAACGTCCAGAATGCTGGCCGGAAGGTAGTGCCATGCATACCGGGCTACTAAGGCGTCAAATTGAAGACAAATTGCGCAAGCAGCTGCAACAACGACATGAGGAACTCGTCGCCCTTATTTCCACCAAGCACGTCAACAATGGTACTGAGCACCTCGATGACCAGCGACTGGTAGAAGCTGTTCAAGCTCAGCACAAGTCATGGCATCAATTCAAGGACAATGAATGCGAGCTTATCGGCGCACTTTCTGGAGGCATGAGCACTTGGCAGTCCGCCAGGGCCGTAGAGTGCGAAATGAATCTGACAAGCCAGCGCCTGAGGCGAACACAGCACGCAATCCGATGCGTAAAGCGAATTGCACCTGAAGACCGTCAATTCAATCAACAAACTTGTCTGTACCAATTAGCCCCATTGGCGGTTCCACTTGAAAAGTAGCCCCAACCCACAGTCCCACCACACAGAAATCTGGACCGATTTGTTTACCATTAACTTGCAGTGACAACGGACATCCATCGTGGCCAAGTGCGTTATATGCAAATCCCCGGTGCCATTCTTGGCATACCTGAAATACCTGATCTCCAACAGGGCTTATCAATGCGCCAATTGCAAGACGACCTATGACGACCATATTCTGCACAAAGGCGTTGTTGCCATATTCCTTGGCCTTCTCCTGTTTCACCGCATTCTGTTTGGGGACATGATTCACACCATGACGGATGCTGCTGTATTCGTTCTGGCATGGCTTTCATTGATCATGCTGGGCATATATCTGCATTACCGATATAAATTCAGGGGCTAGAGCTAGCTCAACCTGGACGGGAGAACACTTTGATTCACCGCGAATCCAGAAATCGACTTGCAGAGGCACTAAGGCAATACTTGTCCGGACGCATCACGAACGATGAACTGGATGCTATTGAAGTCGACTGGCGTGATCGCGGGGCCGTTGCTGTTAAAGAGATGGCCTGGCACCTGTATGACGACCTGCGCACCCATCATGTAGAAGGCAATCTCACACGCGGTTCTGAAGAGAGAAGGACGGTCGCTCGCTGGATTGCGTTCTTGCACTCCGACAGGGAGTATCTATGGCCTGAGTATTCCTTCATGCAATTCGTGAATTGGCCCATGAACCTGCTGACTCTCGGCTGGTGGGGAAGAATGAAAAAGAGGAAGTGGGAGCAGTTTTTGGAGGCCGGGGATTTCAACGTATGGCCGTTCTGCACCAAGGAAGAGCTTGAATCTGTTTTACAAAAGCCGCAGCTTCTTGCAGGAAAACGCGTCCAACAAGACGTTCCGATAGACGCCGAATCCGACAAATAGCGGAGTGCCGTGCCCGCCGCGATACGGCGCCCATGGGGCGCCCTATGACAGGATACTGTTGCGGAACACATAGGGCTCCTGTCCAGTTAGAACGTTCGCCATCTGAAGCTTTTATGCAGATTATTTCAGAATGACACTGTCGGGCTTGAAGAATGAACCCAGCTCAGTCTTGGGGATAAGCACGGAGACGGGGCAATCCGGTTCTCCGTGGATTGGTGGCAGCCCTCTCAGTTCTATGCCTTGAGCGGTAATTAATGCATTACGGGCGTTTTCAAATGGTGCGCAGCCTGAGATATCCTCTTCCGGTAGTTTTCTCAGCTTCTCTTCCAGCAACTGATTGGCGAGTTCAATAAATCGCTTCTGAGATGTTGCATCAAGAAACTCCTCATTGACTGTCAGCGATGCGCCGGTTTCCAGATTGTAATTGGCGGTGCCAGAGGTGCTATCCGGTGATGGCATCGACTCGCACATCCAGGTCGCTTCGTAGTAGAAGCTAAGCGCGCGTCCGTTGCTGTAGATCGGTTCGGCCGTAAACGCCTGATCGCCTGGGCCCTGGCAGGAATATCTGTCGACCAACGCATCAATCTGTTTGTTTACCGAATCGAGTGTCTTTTTTCCGGCTTGTATGAGTTGCGGGTAGGTAAGGGATGTTCCCCAGTAACCTACGGGAGATGAGGAGGAATCAAGCCGCTTCTCGACAGTAACAACCTTGAATTCATTACTCTCGGTAGCATTGGATGGTGAGTTACAAGAAGTACAGCCGGCCGCCATAACCAGTAGCAGGGCTTTGAGGCATATTCTCTCTCTCGTGCTTATATTTCTGGATTCTTCCACTATTCTCTTCCTTGAGTTTTTGCATACGGGCCAATAATTATTGGCAATCGGTATCTGACTTCTTTTTCATGAAAATCAATTCAATAACCTGGATTTGGCCGTCATAATCCATAGCGAAACCGTCCGTAGCTTTGCCAAGTTGTTGACCAACTATCTGGGCGAATACTTCTTCGTGAGGTTCCGTGGTTAGCTTGCTGTATTTTTTCGCCATAAGCTCAAGCATTTTATCTGAGCCAGATACCCAATATACCTTTTCCCCGCCGCAAGGTTGGAAGCTGTTTGCTTCGTGCCCATAGATATAGTGCCCGGACAATGTCGAACCGTCGGCACCGGCTTGAATTGACGCCGCCGCTACGGAACCACATGCCAGGGGAAGTGAATAGAGAAGAAGTGTAAGCAAATATCTGCTCGATCTTTTCGTATTCAATTGCCCACCTGATTGCTGTCGACGGGTTTGCTCTTTCACCCTGCCGAGTATATCTCCGCGCTGCACATGATCGGTGATGGATTCCGGGGACAGTATACCGATACAGGCCGAGGCTTCCGGCCAATAGGTATACTGTCCCCGATTACCTTATTGCTTTTCCCTGGCTATATCGCCCGATATCCTGCGCAGCAGCTGCGCTCCCAGTTCGGCGGGATCGGGCTCGCGCATCAGGTCCAACAGCGTCAAGCCGAAGGCCCCTGCCAGCCGCTCCACGCTATCCAGGCTGACGTTGCGCCGGGCCTGTTCGATGTCGCCCACGTAGGAGCGATCCAGCTCCGCCGCCTCGGCCAGCGCCTCCTGTGACCAGCCCCGCATCAGCCGCAGGACGCGAACATTCTGCGCCAACAGCCTCCGTGCCGCGCCCCCACCCATGGCGGCGGTCATTGGCTTGTACCAGTAGGCAGGCTGCGGGCGCCCGGCCCCTTGGGGCCGGCATGGCATGGTGGAACGTGGGATGGCGGCGGGGGTTTGGGGACGACAGGCCGCAGGCTGCTGGCCTGGGCAGGCATCTCCCCGCCCTCGGTGTACTGCCTGTCCCACAGGGAAAGGGAATAAAAGGTGGTTCCATTACGATCGGCGGTCCCGTCCATAAGCCCTCCTGGCTCTTTGTGGGGCCGCAAACGAAAACGGCCCCGATTACGGGGCCGCTCGATGAGCCGAGATCCAGCTGGGGCCGGACCCGGTGATATACTCTCGCGCAGCCCCAAGGTCTGGTCTTGTCAGTCTTGGGGTTAGCCGCCCGGATGGTGTTAGCGCACCACCGGGCGGCGCTTTTTCTTGATGCCTTAAAGTGTATGAATAGACAGTGGATGTCAAGCATGAATTTACACGCCGTAGATGCAGGTTGGTTTAGCCTGTTCAGGCGTATCCCCTGGGATTTCTTGTACGAACTCCTGCGCCAGCCCTCCCCCATCCCGCGCCTGCGGTTGGATTTTGCCCTGAGATGGAGTTAGATTAGGCCCACACCCCATCCGAAGGACCGGCGCATGGACATCGAAGGACTGAATCTCCCCCCAACACCGCCGGCTGACGCTACGACACCCGCGCCGCCCCTAAGGCGCGCAATTCAATCCCCTCTATCTCTATATAGCGTGCAACCCTGATGGGTGGCCTAGCCCAACAACGTTTATCCGCTATGCTGCGCACGGCGGATAAATGCTTATTAAGTTGAACGTAAATGGATAGCGTTTTTGTAGTTCAGCATCTTCATCGGCTTCCTCACGGGGAAGATAGCGTCATGTTTATCGGTGTCTATCGCACAAGAAGTCATGCTGAGGAAGCGGTAAAGCGACTTTCGCTACAGCCTGGTTTCTCAAAACACCCATATGTAGTTGATTTTGATAAATACGACGATGATCAAGGATTCCACATCTCCGAATATCCGCTAGACAAAGATCACTGGACAGAGGGTTTCGTAACTATGGTCGGTGATCGGGAGATCGAAGAATGAGAACCCAGCCCTTGTTAACCACCCTACAAGGCGACTTTCGGCCAGAAGAGACATTGTCCGATGCGTCAATATGACTGCAAGACAGTTCCTACAGACCAGCACAAAACATGCTGGCTTCGCCTGTGTTAGTGGATAAACCCTACACCGACGGGGCACGCCATAAGCGGAACAACACCAGACAGGGGCGTAAATCCCGATATGAATGCGCTACCGTTTTTTGAGCGTCAGCTGTTTAATGGAGAACAAAATGTCATCTCTAATGAAAACATTACGACCAATATCTGCCGCGGCTATTTTCATATTACTTTCAGCCTGCTCTCAAAACGCGAACCCTGTTGATTCAGATGCTAAAGATTCTCTGTTGACGGGATTGCGCGCAATCAATGGGGAGTATAAATGGAATGATGAACTGAAGCGTTTTACTTATTCAGAAAAGAATCTCATTGAAAAAATACTATCAACCAGAGAACCGGAACTTGCGGTTAATGCACTTGTTGATTGCCTTGATGATCTAACGTTGACCAATTCGACTTTGCGAGGCGAAAAGCTGGCCACGGGGATTATTTGCTACGAAGCTCTTTCTCAAATGGCTTATTACGAACCCACGACAAAAGAAGGCGATATTGAAAAGAACTGGCCTGGACATGTCGTGCCGACGGCAACACCAGGCGAGCTAAAGGAAGCAAAGTTAGCCTGGAAGGCGGTTTTAGACTCAAAGTCATACATATTTTTATAGCTCATGGAGAGAGGGCATACCAATGTCAAACATACCAACATCAATAAATGGCGTCACAGTCGAATTTGCGACAACTGTGAACAAGGAAGTTGAACAGGCAATGATTAATGGGTAGATCGAAGGAAGTGGATGCGTACATCGCCGCGCAGCCCCCAGAAACGCAGCGAGCGCTTGAGGAGATTCGTTCATATATTTGGCTCGCAGCGCCGAACTCTTCCGAACTCTTAAACTACAACATCCCGGCCTTTGCTTTGATCGAAGGTGGCAAGCGCGACCAGCAGATCATGATTGCAGGATACGCTAAACATGTTGGATTCTATCCACATCCGGACGTGATAGAGGCGTTCTCCGACCGGCTTACAGGATACAAGTTCGCCAAGGGCTCAATTCAATTCCCCGTAAACAAGCCTGTCCCAAAAGAACTTGTCATTGAAATGGTGAAGCACAGGCTGTCCCAACTGAATAAATGAAGAAACGTCACGTGACATTATTGGGCTTGATTCTTGTATTGGCGGCAATGTTTGCGATGTCGCAGCTTAAATCAGATGAGCTTGTTCTAAGCGCAAGCTATCAAAAGCTCGCGTGCGAGAACTGCTATCACATGACAGTTGAAAAGAGCATCGATCCAGGCCTGCTGGGCGAAACCATTATTCCTGTGTCAAAGACAGTGGATATTGAGAAGATGATTGATGGTATTTCTCTAACTAATGAGCATGTATGCTTACGGGGTCGACTTCATAGCTTCAATTTCAATTTGTTCAGGATTGACCCTGACGGGAAGAAGTTCGAAGTCCTTTCGCAAGAAAAGGCGGAGGCCTGCGCATCAATTTGAATTTGGTGGACAACCGTGATCAGGTTGAGGGGCTTATGCTTTCTGGACCGCAGCCACAGTCCGGTGGATAATGCCGCCCAAGGCCACGCCTTCACACAGGAAAGGCAAAAGACAAGACCCTCAAAATTTGGCCCATAGATACTTTCAACAGGAGGACAAATAGACAATGGCAGATAGTGGAACAGCCGCAGCTGCGGGGCTACTTGGTATCGCTGGTCTCGGATTGCTCCTAGCGAAGCCCGAGGTACGGGATGTGTGGTATCACAACAAAGAGGTCAAATTGGATGGTTATCGCTTTATTGCATGCAGATTCGATGGGTGCAAATTGGTCCTAACTTCAACGAACTTTGAACTCGACGCGTGCTACATAGACCCTACGACAACAGTCGTCTACGGAAATGATGTTCTGCGCCCGATTAAGCTGTTCAATAGTAGAAATGAATGGATGTACGCCGAAGCCCCTTACTTTGCGCCAATTCGCAACGCAAACGGCACCATAACGATCAAGGGCTAAGAGGTAGTGCTTGTGAACGTTGATACAAAATTAGAAGCTGGAATTCAAATAACTCCCGAGCGGAGTCATGTGTATCTGTTCATGCTGGGATTTGGGGCACTACTCTCGTTAACTGCCGGCTTTGTCTTCCTTTGGCATAAGCCGGAATTGTGTTGGATACCTTTCGCGTTCGTAGGCGTATTTTTAGCGTCTGGTTGGAGCGTGTGGTCAAGGTCGCATGCGAATATAGATATGGCCGGAGCGACCCCAACGACCATTTCTAACAGCCTGACAGGTGTTTCCGTTAGTACGGACACCCGTGCATTAGCATCTCCCGAGAGCGTTCAATCTCTGGAAAAGATATTTTCTGTTTTAGGTCATCGAGAACCTCTCCCTGCACCGGATGGGTTGTTGGATTCGTCCGGGAACCCAATCCCAGGAACCGAGTGTGCAGCTGCTCAGAAAATCGACGAAATTAACGCAACAGTTGCAGAACGGATTGTGCAGGCTGCACGTTTGTTTTCTGGTGGATCTCGAAACGGCCTTGTTGAGCATCAACCATTTGTCGACCCTGCGACGGAATAATGATAGGGACGGAATAGCCGTGGCCAGAGCAAGGATGCCAGATTAATAAGGATAGACTTTGAAATGTTAACCTCCCCAGATCAGATTCCTTACTTTATCGCTGTCATTTCATTCGCGCTCAGCATATCGGCAATTGTTCTTTATGCTCGCGCATTAGCACTTAGGAAGCGCATCGAAACCATGGCGGCAGAAATGGCAAAAAAGCCCGTTTCAGCGCTTGTCGAAGAGTTAGAGAAGGAGAAGCTGCCTGTCTTGGAAAAGCTCCAAAATGGCAATTCCATACTTTCCAAACTGATTGAAGCTTATGCTAAAGCTGAGGCTCAAGTGAGCCAAATCAAAGCCGGACTTCCCCCGCCCAACTTTAAAGTCGATGACGATGAAAGCCTAAAGTCTGCCATTCGCGAGATCCGTGGCAAGCAACACGAACTCATCACCAGCCAACGCGCAACAAGCTCTATGTCGAACTGGGAGTGGTTTGGCAGCAAGTCAGACGGACAAAAACTCATAAAAACCTACAATAAGTTGATGATTAGCGCACTCAACGCCGAATTTGACATGGCTAGGGACAAAATGCGGCACGGCAGCTACGATACCGCGATCAATAAGCTCAGAGCGAGCATCAAATCGCTGGAAGAATTGGCCGCAACAGTCAACGTAAAGATTTCATCAGAATACCTTTCCACGAAAGAGGAAGAGTTAAAAATATGGCATACCGATCTGGCACGAAAGCAAGAAGAGAAAGAAGCCAGAACTAAGCAAAAAGCGATCCTCCGAGAGCAAAACAAAGCCCTTGGACGTTCGTCGGATGACGACGAAGACGATGACGACGAAGTCGGTATCGAAAGCCAGCTGGCAACCTGCTCCGCAGAACTCGAAAAGGCTCGCGAACTGGCAATGCAGATCGCTGGAGATGATTTAGCGAAGCTGGAATTGAAAATTGAGAAGGTCGAAGAGGAAAAGCGGAACCTCGAAGCTAAACTTGAACGTGCCACATCCCAGGCTCAAATCACCCGCGCCGGCTACATCTATGTCATTTCCAATATAGGCAGCTTTGGAGAAGGTGTATGTAAAATAGGCATGACCCGACGCCTAGAGCCCATGGAACGAGTGGTAGAACTTGGCGACGCAAGTGTCCCATACCGCTTTGATGTGCACACCCTAGCTTTTGTGGACGACGCTCCAAGGATAGAAAAGGCCATACACAAGGTGTTCAGCTCTAGACGTGTCAATAAGGAGAATCACCGTAAAGAGTTCTTCTTCGTCTCACCAGAGGAAGCAAAGGCCGTTATGGACAATATTGGCATCAAATCGTCCTGGTACTATGAATGCGATGCCAGGGAGTACCGGGAATCAGAGATGATGAGGGAAGCGATGCTTGTAGAACACCGTAGTCACAGAGCGGGCTCCATCGAGCTTCCGGACGCGATATAAGGAAAAGCAAACCATGAACACGGCCATCTCATCGGCAGCCCTCATCGCCGCCTTGGTTGCTCTGATCGTCGCTGCACTATACCGCAAGAAACTGCAGGCACAGCACGACACACTAATGATCGACTACAGACCTGTAGACGCTTTAAAAACAGAGGTATTCACTCTCTCTAAGACCTACTCTGACCTACAGGAAAAGTACAAAGTCAAACGCAGCGCCCTTCAAACCTTTGAGGGCATTATTAGTACCTACAACCTGGGAGTGGGCACCATCGATGTCAGCACCTACACGCCCATCCACGACACACGGGACGTCTCCGTCTTGGAGGCAGAGCTAGAGAAGGTGAAGGAGAAAGCCAAGACGATTGTAAGCGCCAAACGCGCCTGCATATCTCACTTACCTTCAAATATTGCCATAAATGGCCGCAAGGGCGCTGCCAAGACCTTTATTAACCGCGAAATAAGGTTGCGCATCAGATGCCTGGACAACGAAGTGAAGGCCGCAATCGCTGCGGCAGAGTGGAATAACATCAATCGCCTCATAGAACGCGTCCAAAACAAGTTCCAGGAGATCAATGACGAGAGCAAGCTGGTTAAAATCTTCCTGGAGAAGGACTATCTGGATATCAAGGTACTTGAGCTTCGCCTGAATTATGAGATCAAACAACTAAAGACTGACCTCAAAGAAGAGGAAAGAGAGGAGCGCCAACGGATCCGGGAAGAAGAGCGTGATGAAGAACGCGTAAAAAAGGAACTTGAGAAAGCTGAACGTGATCGGGCACGAATGGAAAAGCTGGTGGAGCAGGAGTTGGCCAAAATCAGTGAAGCGACAGACGCTCAGAAAGAAAAACTGGCTCTTCATCAAAAAGAGCTGGAGCTGTTAAGAGCGAAAGAGGCGAGAGCGATATCGCTGGCCCAGCAGACACGCGCCGGCTACGTGTACATCATCTCAAACACAACCTCATTCGGAGAGGGCATCTGCAAAATAGGCATGACCAGACGCCTGGATCCAAATGACAGGGTCAAAGAGCTAGGTGACGCTTCTGTACCAGAATTCTTCACTGTGCACGCATTTATCTATACAGATGATGCGCCTACACTGGAGAAGCACTTCCATGATCACTTTAAAAATCTCCGGGTAAATCTCGTCAATCGCAGAAAGGAGTTTTTCCGCCTGGCACCCGAGGATGCGCTTAAAGCACTGAAAAATTACGAAGGGAATTACAATTTAGAGGCCACCGGGTAGATAGCGCTCGTCTCATCATTCAAGTAGCAGGAATATATACAATCCATTGCACACGGAGCCAGTCATGCTCCGCTACATCGATCCTGGACGGAAAATCGGGACAGATTTATTTACCCCACGCCGCGTGCGCGCAGCGCACGCCACCTCCGCGATGCCGGCAGGCGAGCTGCCTTTGACTTTCATCCCCTTTGGCTCGCCGAGTAGCGCAGCTCAAAACGGACAGGCCCGCAGGGGGCGCGCCATGGATGGCGCGTCTTTCGCCGTCAGGACAGGGACGTCCTGTCGGCGAAACCCCGTTTTGAGCGAGCAACGCAGGGAACCCGAAGGGCGAGACATCGGGGCGGCCTTTCTTTTGGTTACTTTTCTTTGGCCGTGCAAAGAAAAGTGACCCGCGCGCGGGGCGGCCCCCCGCATCAAAAACCACCCGCGCGACAGCGCATCAATATCATCGCGGCATAGCCGCTCCCACAGTCCTCGCCGCACAAAACCATTCGCGGCATAGCCGCTCCCACAGTCCTCGCCGCACAAAACCATTCGCGGCATAGCCGCTCCCACAGTCCCCCCTCCCCCTTCAAATATCTACTGCGCCCCCGCCGCCCCCTCCGCCGTCATGGAAATGACTATCGAAACCCGCCTATTCCTCGCCCTCCCCTCCACCGACTCGTTGTCATCCAACGGCCGGGTATCGGCATAACCGATGGCGCGCAGCTGCGTCGCGGCCACACCCTGGCTGATCAGGTGCCGCACCACGTTGGTCGCGCGCGCCGCCGACAGCTCCCAGTTGGAGGGAAACACCTCGTTGGCGATGGGCACGTTGTCGGTGTGTCCCTCCACCGCGATGGCGCGGCCGTCCTGGCGCAGCAGCGGCACCAGCGGGTCGAGCACGGCGCGGCCTTCCGGGCGCAGCTCGGCCTGGGCGGTGGCGAAGAGGATGCTTTCCTTGAGGCGCAGTTCGATGCTGCCCGCCTGGGTCAGCACCTCGACGTTTTCGCCCAGGCCCTGCTGGGCGATGGTTTGGCTCAGCTGTTCCGCCAGCGCCTGTTCCTCGCTGACCGGCGCCGCCTCGGGCTGCACCACCTTGCCCATTTCCCGCGACACCGCCTCGGACAGTTCGCGGTATTCCTCGGCGTCGGTCTTGGCGTAGGCCAGCATCACCACGAACATGGTCAGGATCAGGGTGAGCATGTCGATGTAGGTGAAGACCCAGGCGTTGTCGTCCTCGTAGGTGGAGTCGGGCCGGGGGTCGTGGGTCTGCGCCCAGGGCAGCGGCGTGCGCCGCGCCTCTTCCAGCTCGACGCGCAGGCGATCGTTGTCGAGCTTGTATTCGTCCTCGGGCGGCACCGCGGCGACGCCGTTGCCGTCGCCGTTGGTTTTCTTGTCGCTGCCGGGTTCTTCCGCCATGGCCGTGGCTCCGCTACTGGCGGATTTCGTCCTCGTAACGCGCCATGAAGGACTTGAGGGTTTCGCGGATGTAGGCGGGCGAGCGCCCCTTGCTCATCAGGGTGATGCCTTCCAGCACCATGTTCATCAGCATCACGCGCTGTTCGATGCGCCGCTCCATCTTGATGGCGATGGGCTTGAACACCAGGTTGGCGAGGATGATGCCGTAGAAGGTGGTGATCAGGGCGATGCCGAGATTGACGCCGATGCTTTCGAAGTCGGAGCCTTCCATGCCGAACAGCATGTTGATCAGGCCCACCAGGGTGCCGAGCATACCGAAGGCCGGGGCGTACATGGCCATGGTGCGGAACACTTGGGCCTCGGCGGACTCCTTGGCGCGCAGGCGCGTCATGCGCCATTGCAGCAGGGTGAGGATGTCGTCCAGCGGCGTGTCGTCGATGACCAGCTGGATGCCCATGCGCAGGTAGGGATTCTGGATTTCGTTGAGGCGGTTTTCGATGGCGGCGAGATTGCCCTTGAACCACTGGCGCGATACCGCGACGATTTCCTCCATGTCTTCCTTGGCGTAGTAGCGCTCGCTGCGCAGCACGATGATGAAGACGCGGAACACCCGCAGCACTTCGTGCAGCGGGTAGCTGACCAGGGTGGCGGCGACGGTGCCGCCGAGCACGATGCCGAGTCCGGGCAGGTTCCAGAAGACGCTGTAGTCCCTGGCGGTGAGTGCGACGGTCACGGTGAGCAGTAGGATGCCGCCGATCATGCCGAGTACGGTTGCCGGATTCATGAATGATTCATCCCTGTCGTTCCCCCGATCTTCATGGTAGCGCCTATTCTCACTCCCGCGCCATGCGCTCGCCCTGCGCCAGGTCCACCCGGCTGAGGAACCAGGCGCCGAGGCCGAACAGCACCAGCAGCGACAGCAGCGACAGGCGCGGGCTGCCGCTGGCGACGCTGACCCAGCCCACCAGGATGGGGCCGATCACCGCCGCGAACTTGCCCAGCATGTTGTAGAAACCGAAGAACTCGGCGCTCTTGTCCGGCGGGATGAGGCGCGCATACACCGAGCGGCTGAGGGACTGGATGCCGCCCTGCACCAGGCCGATCACCACCGCCAGGGCGTAGAACTCCGCCTCGTGCTGCATGCGCGTGGCCCACAGCACCACCAGGGAATACACGGCGATGGCCAGGTAGATGCCGGCGCGGGCGCCGAAGCGCTCGCCCAGGCGGCCGAATACCACGGCGGCGGGAAAGCCGACGAACTGGGTGATGAGCAGGGCCACGATCAGGCTCTCCGCCTGAAAGCCGATGGCCAGGCCGTAGTCCACCGCCATGCGGATGATGGTGTCGACGGCGTCGATGTAGCACCAGTAGGCGAGGAGGAACAGGCCGACGTGGCGCAGGCGGCGCACCTCGCGGAAGGTGTCGCGCAGCTGGCGCAGGCCGCCCGCCACCGCGGCGAAACCGCCGCGGCCGTTGCCCGCCGGCTCCGGCACCCACAGGGCCAGCGGCAGGGTGAACAGCAGCCACCACACCGCCACGGTGAGGAAGGACAGGCGCACCGCCGCCGCCGCGTCGGCCAGGCCGAACCAGTGCGGCTTGAGGGTCATCGCCACGTTGAGCGCGAACAGCACGCCGCCGCCCAGATAGCCGAGGGCGAAACCCAGGGCGGAGACGCGGTCGTAGCGCTCCGGCGGCGCGATGGCCACGATCAGCGCATCGTAAAAAATGAGGCTGGCGAAAAAGCCGATGGAGGCGCCCACGTAAAGCAGGGCGGCGGGCAGCCATGCGCCCTGGGCGACGAAGTACAGGCCGCCGGTCATGCCGGCGCCGAACAGGGTGAAGGCGTAGAGGAACTTCTTGCGCGCCCGCCCCTGGTCGGCGATGGCCCCCAGGGCCGGGGCGATGAAGATGATCAGCAGGCTGGCCAGGGAATTGGCCACGCCGAGCTGGAAGGTGCTCTCGGTGACGTCGCTGCCGGCGCTCCAGTACTGCTTGAAGAACAGCGGGAAGAACCCCGCCATCACCGTGGTGGCAAAGGCGGAGTTGGCCCAGTCGTACAGGGCCCAGGCATAAACGGGTTTCTGGCTGTCGGCGTGCCGTTCCATGGGCACACCTTAGCAGAAGTGATTTACAGCGCGTACCGCAGCGCCACGCCCACGCCCCAGTCGGGACTGGCGTCGCCAAAGCCCTTCAGCAAGTGGCCGGTCAGGCGGGTCTTGCCGTCCAGCGCCCGGCCCAGGTAGAGGACCAGTTCGCGCTTGCCGTCGAGGCCGTCCACCGCCGCCTGTTCGGCATACAGCTCCACGCCGCCGTCGGCGCGCCCGGCGAAGAAATTGAAGCCGGCGGTGCCGTACCAGATGTCGTTGTAGTTGACCCCCGCCGGATCACCCAGCACCTTGTAGCCCACGTGGCCGTAGAGCGCCTCCCTGGCCAGCTCCAGTTGCAGGGAGTAGTCGTTCTCGCCGGTGCCGAGGCGGCGCGCCTCGTCGGCGGTGCCCAGCTTCACTTTGGCGGTGACCGCCATCCAGGGCCGGCGCGCGCTTTCCTCCCACAGGCGCAGGGTGCCGCTGGCGGTGACGTCGCCCAGGCCGCTGTCGGTGCGGGTGGCGGTGCTGGAGCGCGTCGGGCTGAAGCGGCCGGGGCCGCTGCTGCTCACCACCACGTCGCCCGGACCCTGCACCCACAGATAGGGCACCGACACCGACCAGGCGTAGCGCGGCTCGGCGTATTGCAGGGTGAACGGCACGGTGATCAGGCTGACGTCGCTGCCCGTGCCGTAATCGCCGCGGGTGTATTCGCCGCCCACGCCGAGGCTGTAGCCGGTGGCGGCCTGCGCCGCCGGTGCCGCGGCCAGAACCGCCGCCAATGCCCACCATTTTTTCACTGTTCTCGCTCCTTGTTGTTTCATCTATGCGCCGCGGCCTCAGCGCCGCCCGCCCATGCCGCCGCCGAAATCGCGCCGTTGTTCCATGCGATCCCGCGACATGCGTTCGCGCCGTTCCGGCATGGCCTCTTCGCTACGCTGCTGCGCCCGCTCCCGCACCTCGCTGCGCTGTTCCGGCGTCATCTCCTCCCAGCGCTTGCGCAGCTCCTCGCGCCGCTCCGGCGATTGCTCGCGGAACCACTGGGCGCGCTGGCGGATGCGTTCCTGTTCCTCCGGCGACAGCTGCCGGAACTGCTCGTAGCGATCGCGGATCTGCGTCTGCTGCTCGGGCGACAGCTCGCGCCAGTGCTGGAAGCGCTCCTGGGCCTGGCTGCGCTGCTCCGGCGTCATCGCCTGCCAGCGCTGCGCGCCCTTTTGCAGCCGTTCGCGCTGTTCCGGCGTCAGGCTGTCCCAGCGCTCCGCGTAGGGCGCGAGCACCTTCTGTTCATCGGCACCCAGCTCGCTCCACGCCGGGGCGGCCCCGGCCTGCGTCACGGCCAGCAGCAGGGCCGCGGCCAGCATGTACAACCATCGTCTGTTCATCATTCCTCCTGCCCTCCACGCTCCGCCGTCTCGTTCTCCGGCGGCGGCATCACTTCCAGCTCGGTCGGGTCCAGCCACTGGCCCTCGGCCGTTTCGAAACTGCCGAGAAAATCCAGCAGCTCGAGGCTCGGCGCCTCGTCTTCCGCCGCCACCGGGGCGGCCAGCAGCAGCGCTGCCAGCGCCAGCGGTCTAACCCGCATGCACGTTTTCCTCTTCCAGCCAGCGATAGAATTCCAGTTCCTGATACAGCTCCAGGCCGTCGTTCGACGTCAGCAGTTCGAGATCGGCCACGCCGCTGAATCCGTTGCCGGGCAGCGGCGCCGGCTGTCCCAGCCACAGCACGGCGGCCAGCACCGAGGCGAACACTGCGCCGCCCGCCGGCAGCCACAGGCGCCAATGACTGTGCCGCGGCTCCAGGGCGCGGGCCCGCGCCTGGGCCAGGCGCGAACGGGTCGCCCCGTCCAGGTTCGCCGCCCCCTCGTCCAGGGCGGAGCGGATCCGGCCGATCAGCGGGTCGTCGTCGTCATTCATGGCGGTGCTCCTCGAGCTGTTCGCGCAGCGCCTGCACCGCGCGGGAGTAGTGAGTCTTTACGCTGCCGGCCGATATGCCCATGGCCGCGGCAGTCTGTGCCGTGTCCAACCCTTCCCAGGCGCGCAGCAGAAAGGCCTGCTGCTGCCGCAATGGCAGGGCGCGCACGGCGCGGTCGATGGCGCCCAGGGTTTGCCCGTCCTCCATCCGCCGCTCCGGTTCGCCGGCCGGATCGGCCGGGAACGCCGCGAGCGGGTCCTCCTCGTCCTCGTCGCCGCGGCCGAACCACACGCGCAGCCGCGAGCGCACCTTCTCGCGCCGGTACCAGTCGCGGATCCGGCTTTGCAGGATGGTATGAAACAGCGCCGGCCAGTCATCCGCGCGGTGCCCGCCGTAGCGCCGCACCAGGGTCAACATCGCCTCCTGCACCAGCTCCAGGGCATCGTCCCGGTTGCCCGTGGCATACCAGGCGATGCGGTAGGCGCGGGCCTCGATACCTGCGAGAAACCGGTTCATCTCCGAGTTGGAATCCAGGGCGTCCTCCTTCCCCTTGCGTGCCGGCGGCGCGTCGACGCCGCCGGCCTTTGCCTATGGCTTAGCGGCCCTTGCCGCCGCCCATGCCGCCGCCCATACCGCCGGAACCACCCATGCGGCTGCCGCCCATACCGCCGCCCTGGCCCTTGCCGCTGCCGGAACCGCCTTCATTGAGGCGCTGTTCCAGGCGGCGCTGGTTTTCCGCGCGCTGCGCCTGCTCCGGGTCGGCCTGGTTCACCCGCTCCTGGGTGCGGGTACGGGTCTGGTCCTGGCTGCCGCTCTGGTCACGAACCTGATCCTGGATCCGGGTCTGGTCCTGGGTACGCAACTGGTCCTGGGTGCGCAGCGGGTCCTGGGTACGCAGCTGATCCTGCGTGCGGGTCTGGTCCTGGTCGCGCAGCGGCGTCACGGTGTCCTCGGCCCAGGCGGGAACGGACAGCAGGGCGGACACCAGGCCGGCGGCCAGCAGGGAACGGGTGAAGTTTTTCATGATCGTAGTCCTCGATACGTGGGAAATAGTTGCCTTACAGTGACTAGTAACGCAGCACCCACTCAACGGTTGACAGGACGACGAATAAATTCACAGGCGCAGCACCGCACGGGCGTTGGCCGTGGTGGCGACTGCCAGCGCGGCGGCGGATTCGCCCCTTACCTCGGCCAGGGCCGCCAGCACCTCGGGCAGGTATTCCGGGCTGTTGCGCTCGCCGCGGTGGGCGGCGGTGACGATGTCGGGGGCGTCGGTCTCCAGCACGATGGCCTCCAGCGGCAGTTCCCGCGCCAGGGTACGGATGCGGCTGGAACGCTCGTAGGTGAGGGTACCGCCGAAGCCCAGCCTGAAACCGAGATCCAGGTACTGCTGCGCCTGCTGGGCGCTGCCGGAATAGGCATGGGCGATGCCGCCCTGGCTGAAGCGGAGCCGGCGCAGGGTGGCCAGCACCTGGTCGTGGGCCTTGCGCACGTGCAGCAGCACTGGCAGCCCGGCCTTCTCCGCCAGGCCCAGCTGGGCCTCGAACAGCGCCTGCTGCGCCTCGTGGTCCAGTCCCTCGACGAAGTAATCCAGCCCGATCTCGCCCACCGCCACCGGCCGCTCCCGCGCCAGCAACCCGCGCAGCTCCTCCAGGTGCTCCGGCCGGTGCACGTCCAGGTAGATGGGATGCATGCCCAGCGTCGGATAGAGATCGCCCTCCTGCCGGCACAGCTCCAGCAGGGCGGCCCAGCCGGGCTGGTGGATGGCGGCCACCACCTGGCCCACCACCCCGGCGGCGCGGCTGCGCGCGAGCACCGCGGCGCGATCGGCGGAAAATTCCGCAACGTCTATGTGGCAATGGGTGTCTATCAGTTCCATGGAATTTGCGGCCGATGTTTGTGGGGCCGGCCCGACGGTGGCATAGTACGCCGTACTGTCGGTTCGAGTCGGTCTAAACTGTATCTCATGAGCGGCAACCTGTCTGATTACAAAGCATTGTCCATAGCCGAGCGTATCCAATTGGTCGAGGATATCTGGGACAGCATTGCCCAGGACTCGCCCGGTTCCTTCGCCCTCACCGAAGCCCAACGGATGGAGCTGCAACGGCGCCTGGATGCGCATCGCCAAGACCCTTCCACGGCCATTCCTTGGGCAGAGGTGCGTGACCAGTTGTTGCAACGCCGCGGCTGATGCGCATCCTGCTCCGACCGGAAGCTGCGGCCGAGCTGTTCGAGGCGCAGGCCTGGTATGAAGCCCGCTCGCCGGGTTTGGGTCTTGACCCGGATATTTCGTGAATTGCGCGCGCCCTCGCTTGATCTTTGATTCCCCAAGGGATTTTTCTCAGTCGGCCGTAATCACCGATACGCCGCTCCTTCGAAAAATCCCTTGTGGAATCAAATCTGCGGCGCGATCATCGCGCGAATTCATGAAACATCCGGGTTGAATTCGTCCGCGCCGTGGAATCCGCTTTTGCCGGCGCCGCCCGATTTCCGGAGAAGTACCCCTGCGTCGAAGGGGAGCTGCGCCGGGTGATTCTGCGCCGCTTCCCCTACGCCGTGTTCTACCGCACCGATGGCGACGACCTTCTCATCGTCGCCTGCTACCATCACCGACGCGACCCCAGCACGCGGCAAAACCGCAATTGAGCAGGATCGGGGGCGCGGCGCGGCTCCCGCGCAGTGCAGTCCTTGTATACTTACCGGCTCGTCCCTACCTACTTAAATCGCCACTACCCGCTACGCAGGAACCGCATGAACCAGCCGACCACCCATTCCGCCTTCGAGTGGCTGCGCAGCAGCCGTATTCCTTCCCTCAATGTCGAGGTGCAGGAGTACCGCCACAAGGTCACCGGCGCGCCGCACATCCACCTGGACGCCGACGACGACCAGAATGCCTTCCTGGTGGGTTTCCGCACCGTGCCGCAGGATTCCACCGGCGTGGCCCACATCCTGGAGCACACCACCCTGTGCGGCAGCCGCCGCTACCCGGTGCGCGACCCGTTCTTCATGATGACGCGGCGCTCGCTCAACACCTTCATGAACGCCTTCACCTCCAGCGACTGGACCGCCTACCCCTTCGCCAGCTGCAACCGCAAGGATTTCTACAACCTGCTGCAGGTCTACCTGGACGCGGTGTTCTTCCCCACCCTGGATGCGCTGGACTTCGCCCAGGAGGGCCACCGCGTCGAATTCGCCGAGCCGGAGAATCCGGACAGCCCGCTGGTGTTCAAGGGCGTGGTGTTCAATGAAATGAAGGGCGCCATGAGCGCGCCCACCTCGGCGCTGTACCAGTACCTGACCAAGCACCTGTTCCCCACCATCACCTATCACCACAATTCGGGCGGCGATCCGGAATGTATCCCTGACCTCACCTACGACCAACTCAAGAGCTTCCACGCCCGCCACTATCATCCGTCCAACGCGCTGCTGATGACCTACGGCGACATCCCGGCGCACGAGCACCAGCTCTATTTCGAGGAATATGCGCTCAAGCAGTTCCAGCGCCTCGACGTGAACATCGCCGTGCCCGACGAGCAGCGCTACGCCGCCCCGCTCACCGCCGAGGAACGCTACGCCCTCGACGGCGAGGAGGAGACCGCGGGCAAGAGCCACATCGTGCTGGGCTGGCTGCTCGGCAACGGCACCGATCCCGAGACCCTGCTCACCGCGCACCTGGTGTCCGACGTGCTGCTCGACAACAGCTCCTCGCCCCTGCGCCAGGTGCTGGAAACCTCGGAGCTGGGCAGCGCGCCCTCGCCCATGTGCGGCCTGTCCGATTCCAGCCGCGAGATATTCTTCGCCGCCGGGCTGGAGGGCAGCGATCCGGAGCAGGCCGAGGCCGTGGAGCAGCTGGTGCTGGACACCCTGCGCCAGGTGGCCGAACAGGGCGTGCCGCAGGAACAGGTGGAGGCCATGCTGCACCAGCTGGAGCTGTCGCAGCGCGAGATCAGCGGCGACGGCTTTCCCTACGGCCTGCAACTGATGGTGCACGCCCTGTCGCCCGCCCTGCACGGCGCCGATCCGGCGGCGGTGCTGGACATCGACACCATCCTCAACCGGCTGCGCGAGCGCATCGCCGATTCCGAGTTCATCAAGGGCGAAGTGCGCAGGCTCATCGCCAACCCGCACCGGGTGCGCCTGACCATGCGCCCGGACACCGGCCTCTCCGCCGAGCGCGCCGCGCGCGAGGCGGACCGTCTCGCCGCCATGAAGGCTGCTCTCGGCGCCGACGACAGGCAACGCATCGTGGCGCAGGCGGCCGAACTGGCCGCGCGCCAGGCCAAACAGGACGATCCGGAGGTGCTGCCCAAGGTCAGCCTGGGCGACGTGCCGGAGGATCTGCACGTGCCGCCCAGCGAGGCCACCACCATCGCCGCCATGCCCGCCACCTGGTATGCGCGCGGCACCAACGGCCTGGTGTACCAGGAACTGGTGGTGAACCTGCCGGCACTGGAGCCCGACCTGGCCAACCTGCTGCCCATGTTCTGCAACCTCCTCACCGAGGTGGGCAGCGGCGGCCGCGACTATCTCGCCACCCAGGAATTGCAGGCCGCGGTCACCGGGGGCCTGTCGGCGCGCAGCACCGTGCGCGGCTCCATCGACGATGCAAACAACGGCCGCGGCGTGTTCGTCCTCGCCGGCAAGGCCCTGGCGCGCAATCACGCCGCCCTCACCGACCTGCTGCGCGAGACCTTCGAGAGCGCGCGCTTCGACGAACTGGATCGGCTGCGCGAACTGGTCACCCAGGAACGCCTGCACCAGGAACAGAGCGTCACCGGCAGCGGCCACGGCCTGGCCATGACCGCCGCCGCCGCCGGCCTCTCCGCCACCGCCGCCCTCAACCACCGCTGGTACGGCCTGGCCGGCATCAAGGCACTGAAACATCTGGACGATGCCCTGGAAGACGACGTGGCCTGCCAGGCCTTCGCCGATCGCCTGCAACGCCTGCGCGCCGCCCTGCTTGCTGCGCCGCGCCAGCTGCTGCTCATCGGCGAGGAGGAACAGCGCAGCGGCTACACCAGCGCCCTCGCCGTGCGCTGGGCCGATGCCGCCGCGGCACAGGAAACCGCCCCCTTCACCCTGCCCGCCAGCGCCGAGCCGCGGAACCAGGGCTGGACCACCTCCACCCAGGTCAATTTCTGCGCCCGCGCCTATCCGGCCGTGCCCATCGAGCACCCCGACGCCGCCGCGCTGATGGTGCTGGGCGGATTCCTGCGCAACAACTACCTGCACCGCGCCATCCGCGAACAGGGCGGCGCCTACGGCGGCGGCGCCGGCTACGATCCGGACAGCGCGGCCTTCCGCTTCTATTCCTACCGCGACCCGCGCCTGGCCGAAACCCTGGCCGACTTCGACGGCTCGATCCGCTGGCTGCTGGACGGCACGCACGAATGGCGCCTGGTGGAAGAGGCGATCCTCGGCGTGATCTCCTCCATCGACAAACCCGGCTCGCCCGCCGGCGAGGCGAAGAAGACCTTCCACGCCGCCCTGCACGGCCGCACGCCGGAACAACGCCGCCGCTTCCGCAGCCGCGTGCTGGAAGTCAGCCAGGACGACCTCAAGCGCGTCGCCGCCGCCTACCTCAAGCCGGAGGCGTCCAGCACTGCCGTGATCAGCAACCCGGCCACGCTGAAGCAGGCCGGCCTGGGACTGGAAATCATCAGTCTGTAGGCAAAAAGATCAACGCAGAGGCGCAGAGTACGCAGAGATGAATCATTTCAAGACCCTCTATTTTCTTCTCTGCGCCTCTGCGCCTCCGCGTTAGATTTTCTGAACCATGACCCACGCACTGGAAATCAGCGGTCTGCACAAGACCTACCGCAGCGGCCACGAGGCATTGAAGGGCATCGACCTGCACGTGGAGCAGGGTGACTTCTTCGCCCTGCTCGGCCCCAACGGCGCCGGCAAGTCCACCACCATCGGCATCGTCACCGCGCTGGTGAACAAGAGCGGCGGCACGGTCAAGGTGTTCGGCCACGACATCGACCGCGAACCCATGGCGGCGCGGCGCTGCATCGGGCTGGTGCCGCAGGAATTCAACTTCAACCAGTTCGAGCCGGTGATCGAAATCGTGATCAACCAGGCCGGCTACTACGGCGTGCCCAAGGCGCAGGCCCTGCAACGGGCGGAAACCTATCTCAGGCAGCTCGGCCTGTGGGACAAACGGCGCACCCTGGCGCGCCATCTCTCCGGCGGCATGAAGCGGCGCCTGATGATCGCCCGCGCCCTGGCGCACGAACCGCGCCTGCTGATCCTCGACGAACCCACCGCCGGCGTCGACATCGAGCTGCGCCGCTCCATGTGGAAGTTCCTGCGCGAGGTGAATGCCAGCGGCACCACCATCATCCTCACCACCCACTATCTGGAAGAGGCGGAAAATCTCTGCCGCAACGTGGCGATCATCGACGAGGGCAACATCGTCGTGCACACCGGCATCAAGACCCTGCTCAACCAGCTCAACAGCGAGACCATGGTCCTCGACCTGAAACAGCCGCTGCCGCATGCGCCGCACCTGGACGGCTACGGCAGCTGCCTCACCGACCCCTGCACCCTGGAGGTGGACATCCCCCGCGCCGAGGGCATCAACCGCCTGTTCCAGGCGCTCTCCGCCCAGGGCATAGAAGTGGTGAGCATGCGCAACAAGTCCAACCGGCTGGAGGAGCTGTTCCTGCGCCTGGTGGAAAACGGCGGAGAACAACCATGAACGGCGCCGTCGCCTTCCGCACCATCCTGGTCAAGGAGATCCGCCGCTACCTGCGTATCTGGCTGCAGACCATCCTGCCGCCGATGATCACCACCGCGCTCTACTTCATCATCTTCGGCCAGCTCATCGGCAGCCAGATCGGCGCCATCGCCGGCCACAGCTACATGGACTACATCGTCCCCGGCCTGATCCTGATGGCCGTGATCACCAACTCCTATGCCAACGTGGTGTCGTCGTTCTACGGCGCGAAATTTTCCCACTACGTCGAAGAGCTGCTCATCGCGCCGATCCCCAACAGCCTGATCCTGCTCGGCTACGTCGCCGGCGGCGTGGCGCGCGGCATTACCGTGGGTGCGGCGGTGACCCTGGTCGCCATGTTCTTCACCACCTTCCATATCCACAACCTGGCGGTGGTGCTGGCGGTGGTGTTGCTCACCTCGGTGCTGTTTTCACTCGGCGGCTTCATCAACGCGGTCTATGCCAAGAGCTTCGACGACATCTCCATCATCCCCACCTTCGTGCTGACGCCGCTGACCTATCTGGGCGGCATCTTCTACTCCATCGACATGCTGCCGCCCTTCTGGCGCGACGTATCCCTGCTCAACCCGATCCTGTACATGATCAACGCCTTCCGCTACGGCCTGCTGGGCGTCACCGACATCGCGCTGACCACCGCCTTCGGCGTCACCGCACTGTTCATCGCCCTGCTGTTCGCCTACGCCCTGCTGCTGCTGCGCCGCGGCGTCGGGCTGAAGCATTGACGGCAGGCCTCGCCCACAGGCGCGGCCGAAAAACGCTATTCTTTAACCGAACACCAGCCCCAAAGGCATCCGCCATGACCTACGATCCCGTGCAGTGGAATCCCAGTTTCGAAATCGGCCTGCAGGTGATCGACAAGGAACACGAAGGACTGCTGGTCCGGCTCAACGCCCTCATCGAGCTGCTGGCCGCCGACGCGCCGCCGGCCGACTGGCTGCCCGAGCTGGATCGTCTCATCACCGAGGTGGCCGATCATTTCGCCCATGAAGAACAGATCATGGACAACATCGCCTATCCCGGTTACATGGCGCACCGCCAGCAACACCAGCACCTGTTGCAGGAAGTGGCCCAGTTCCGCGACAAGATAGCGGCGGAGAACACAATGGAAGATACGCTGTCCACCGTGCGCTTCCTGAAGTTCTGGGTGCTCAAGCACATGGTGCAGGAAGACAGCAAGATCGGGCAGCACATCAAGCGCGGCCTGCCGGCCGACACGCAGTGATCCGGCGCAGGCAATAACATCCGGCACAAGGAGGCAGTAATGAATATCCATACGTTACGCTGGCTGGTTCTGTTCACGGCAATGTGCGGCGGCCAGCAGGTGGCCGCGGCCGGTGCGCAGTTCGCAGCGGACATGGTGCAGAAGGCCGGGGGCCGGACCCACACGATGCGCTACTACCAGGGCGACCAGAAGATGCGCACGGAGATGAAGACGGAGGACGGCCAGCAGGCGATCAGCATCATCGACCTCAAGGCGAGGAAAATGCTGCAGCTGATGCCCGACAACAGGATGTATATGGAAATTCCGCTGGGCGGCGACACCGCGGCATGGGCGGCCGACGACCAGACCCGGCAGGAATATTACGAAGTGAAACATGCCGGCACCGAAAAGGTGAACGGCTATGTGTGCGACAAGTACATCCTGATCCCGAAAAAGCCGGAGCTGGAAAAATCCACCACCTGGATAGCCCGGAAGCTGGGCTATCCCATCAAGAGCGTCGGCCAGAGCTACTCCATGGAACTGACCAATATCAAGGAAGGCACCCAGGCGGCGTCGTTGTTCGCCGTGCCCAAGGACTACCAGAAGATGCCCGGCATGGAAGACTACTATCGCGGCATGATGCAGCAGGGCGGCGGCACGTCTGCGCCGCCGCCGGACGCCGCCGGCAAGGGCGACGACGGCGATATGTCCGAGGCCATCGGCAAGGGCCTGCGCGGACTGTTCGGCAGGTAATCGATCGTACCCGCGCTGCGCCTCCTCCCCTGGTGCGGGAGGAGGCTGAATGCATCCATCCGGCGCGGCATGCACGCTGACATCCCCAAGGGGAACCGGTATGCTGGCCGCCATTGCGCATACGCTTTCGGTACCGGCAGCCGTGGATCTCCTGGACGTCATACATAACATCGCCCTGCTGGTGGCCCTGGCCGCCGTGTATCAGGTCGTCATCTCGCGCGTGCTGTTGCGCACCAAGGGCGGACAGGTGGTGTTCGGCCTGCTGTTCGGCCTGGTCGCGGTGCTGGGCATGATGGCGCCGGTCAGTTTCACCCCCGGCATCATCTTCGACGGCCGTTCGATCATTCTCGCCGTTTCCGGCCTCATCGGCGGCCCGCTGGTCGCCCTGGCCAGCACCCTGGTGGCGGGTGCCTACCGCCTCTGGCTGGGCGGGGTGGGCGCTCCGGTGGGCATCGCCGTCATCGCCGCGTCCTCTGCCCTGGGCGTCGTCTTCCATTACCATCGCCGGCGCAGCGGCGGCCACCTCGGCGCACTTCAGCTGCTGGGTTTCGGCCTGCTGGTGCACTTGATCATGCTGGGGCTGTTCCTGCTGCTGCCCGGCGATGCCGGCCGGCGGGTGCTGGGAGAAATGGGCCTGACCATCGTGCTGGTGTATCCGCTGGCCACCATGCTGATCTGCATGCTGTTCCAGGACTATGAAGTACAGGAAAACACCAAGGCCCATCTGCATGACCTGGCTTACTACGACAGCCTGACCGCCCTGCCCAACCGGGCGCTGCTGATTGAGCGCCTCGAACAGATGCTGGCCGCCGGGCAGCCGCAGCAGGGCGACGCCGCGCTGATGTTCTTCAACCTGGACCGCTTCAAGACCCTCAACGACGCCCGCGGCCACGCCACCGGCGATGCCGTGCTGTGCGCCATCGGCGGTCGCCTGCGCCCGCTGTTGCAGGAGGGCGATACCCTGGCGCGCGTGGGCGCCGATGAATTCGCCCTGCTGCTGCACCGCCCCGGCGAACACGCCACCACTTTCCGGCTCAGCATCACGGGACTGGCCGCGCGCCTGCACGAGGCCATCCGCCTGCCGCTGCACATCGGTTCCGATGAGGTGTCGGTCACTCTCAGTCTGGGCATTACCCTGTTCGCGCCGGACGGCAACGACAGCGCGGGCGACATCATGCGCCGCGCCGACACGGCGCTGCACCAGGCCAAGCAGCGCGGCGGCAATCAAAGCGTGTTCTTCGAGCAGACCATGACCAAGACGGTGGAACACCGCTTCCGCACCGAACGCGAGTTGCGCCGCGCGGTACAGACCGGGGAACTGCGCCTGTTTCTGCAATCCCAGGTGAATGCGGCGGGCACCGTCGTCGGCGCCGAGTCGCTGGTGCGCTGGCAACATCCCGAGCGCGGCCTGATCACCCCGGCCGCCTTCATTCCCCTCGCCGAGGAGACCGATCTCATCATCGACGTCGGCGTGTGGGTGTTCAATGAGGCCTGCGCGTTGCTGACGCGGCCGGAACTGGCGGGACAGCCCATCCGCCTGTCGGTCAACATCAGCCCGCGCCACTTCCGCCAGCCCAGCTTCGTCAGCTGGATCAAGGACACCCTGCAGGCGAGCGGCGCCGACCCCAACCAGCTCACCCTGGAAATCACCGAGGGCCTGCTCATCCACAACCTCAACGACGTCATCGCCAAGATGACCGAGCTCACCGCCATCGGCGTGCGCTTTTCCGTCGACGATTTCGGTACCGGCTACTCGTCGCTCACCTACCTCAAGCGCCTGCCCATACACGAAATCAAGATCGACAAGTCCTTCGTGCAGGACGCGCCCACCGACGCCAACGACGCCACGCTGGTGGACACCATCCTCGCGGTCGCGGAGCGCATGCAGCTCGACGTGGTCGCCGAGGGCGTGGAGACGCGTGAACAGGCGGCGTTCCTCAATGCCCGCGGCAAGGTGATCCATCAGGGCTATCTGTACAGCAAACCGGAACCGGCGGAAGACTGGCTGCAGCGCCTGCGCGGGTGAGCGACCACCCGGTGCGCTTGCCCCGGCCGCCTGCGGTCGTGCATACTTCCACCCTTCCCGCAAGCCATTGAATCGTTCCCATGTCCACTATTCCCGCCTGCCCCCTGTGTACCCTCGAAAACACCTATCCCGACGGCGACAACTACGTCTGCGCCGACTGCGGTCACGAATGGCCGATGGTGGAAGCCGCAAGCGGCGATGATCAGGCCGAGGCCGTGATCAAGGATGCCAACGGCAACGTGCTCGCCGACGGCGACTCCGTGGTGCTGATCAAGGATTTGAAGGTCAAGGGTTCGTCCATCACCCTCAAGGTGGGGACCAAGGTGAAGAGCATCCGCCTGGTGGGCGGCGATCATGAAGTGGATTGCCGCATGGATGCCGGCAACTTCATGCTCAAGGCCTGTTACCTGAAGAAAGTCTGATCCCGGCGTCCCCCGCGGACGCCGCACGCTCACTCCGTCCAGCGCTCCAGCGCCACGGCCTCCGGCCACAGGCGCGCCAGCACCGGCGCCACCCGCTCGGGATCACCGGAGGTGAGGAAGCGCACCTCCCCCGCCCCTTCCGTTGCCAGCATGGCCGCCGCGGCCAGGCGCCGTCCCAACTCCGCCGCCACGGCGGGACCGGTTTCCAGCACCTCGATGCCGGGCCCGGCAATCTCCTCGATCAATCCGCGCAGGAAGGGATAGTGGGTGCAGCCCAGCACCAGCTGATCGGCACCGGCACCGAGCAGGGGGGTCACGTAGTCACGCAACATGCGGCGGGTGGCCTCGCAGTCCCAGTCGCCCTGTTCCACGCGCTCCACCAGGCCGGGACAGGCCTGCGCCACCACGCGGGCGCGATCGCCGTAGCGGGCGAGCAGCGCGGCGTAGCGCGGGCTGGCGAGGGTGGCGCTGGTGGCGAGCACGCCGACGGTGCCGGAGGCGGTGCGGTGCACCGCCGGCTTCACCGCCGGCTCGATGGCGACGATGGGCAGGGAGTAGAGCGTGCGCAGATGTTCGACGGCGATGGCGGTGGCGGTGTTGCAGGCCACCACCACCGCCTTGGCACCGTGTTCCACCAGATGGCGGGTGATGCGCTCGGATCGATCGCGGATGTGCTCGGGGCTGAGGTCGCCGTAGGGCGCATGGGCCGAGTCGGCAATGTAGAGCAGGTTCTCCGCCGGCAGCGCCGCGCGGATGGAACGCAGCACCGAGAGGCCGCCCACCCCGGAATCGAACACGCCGATGAATCCCGGCTCCAATCGCATCACAAATAAAACCAACCCGGCGCAGAGACGCAGAGACGCAGAGATATGGAGTTGCGCATGCAGCCCATTAGGTACGGTGCAGAATTCATGGACAAGTCAATTGACACACTCTGCGCCTCTGCGTCTCCGCGACAATGATGTTTACTTCTCCCGCGTGTCGAAGAAGCGCACCTCGGGCCAGCGTTCCTGCGTCAGGTTCAGGTTGACGCGGGTGGGCGCCAGGTAGGTGAGCAGGCCGGAGCCGTCGACGGCGAGGTTGTCGTGGGCCTTGACCTTGAACTCCTCCAGCTTCTTCGCATCGTCGCATTCGACCCAGCGCGCGGTGTTCACGGTCACCGGCTCGAAGATGCAGTCGACGTTGTATTCGTCCTTCAGGCGGTAGGCCACCACGTCGAACTGCAGCACGCCGACGGCGCCGAGGATCAGGTCGTTGTTGCGCACCGGGCGGAACAGCTGGGTGGCGCCCTCCTCCGACAACTGCTCCAGCCCCTTTTGCAGGGCCTTCATGCGCAGCGGGTCCTTGAGCACGGCGCGGCGGAACAGTTCCGGCGCGAAGTGCGGAATGCCGGTGAACTTGAGGTCTTCGCCCTCGGTGAAGGTGTCGCCGATCTGGATGGTGCCGTGATTGTGCAGGCCGATGATGTCGCCTGACCAGGCGTCTTCCACCGCCTCGCGTTCCTGCGCCATGAAGGTGATGGCGTTGGCGATCTTCACGTCACGGCCGAGGCGCACGTGCTTCACCTTCATGCCCTGGCTGTAATGCCCGGAGCAGACGCGCAGGAAGGCGACGCGGTCGCGGTGGGCCGGGTCCATATTGGCCTGGATCTTGAACACGAAGCCGCTGAACTTCTCTTCCGTGGGCTGCACCGTGCGCGTGGTGGTGGCGCGCGGCAGCGGCGTGGGCGCGTAGTCCACCAGGGCGTCGAGTACCTCGCGCACACCGAAGTTGTTGATGCCGGAGCCGAAGAACACCGGGGTCAGCTCGCCGCGGCGGAAGGCCTCCAGGTCGAACTCGTGGCTGGCGCCGCGCACCAGTTCGATTTCGTCACGCAGCTCCTGCGCCACGCTGCCGAACAGCTGGTCCAGGCGCGGGTTGTCCAGGCCCTGGATGATCTCCGCCTCGGCGATCTTGCCGCCGTGCTGGGGCGAGAACAGGTGGATGGCGTTGTTGTACAGATGGAACACGCCCTTGAAACCCTTGCCCATGCCGATGGGCCAGGTCATGGGCGCGCAATTGATCTTGAGCACCTGCTCCACTTCGTCCAACAGGTCGATGGGCGGGCGGCTCTCGCGGTCCATCTTGTTGACGAAGGTGATGATGGGCGTGTCGCGCAGGCGGCACACGTCCATCAGCTTGATGGTGCGCGACTCGACGCCCTTGGCGCCGTCGATGACCATCAAGGCCGAGTCCACCGCGGTCAGGGTGCGGTAGGTGTCCTCGGAGAAGTCTTCATGACCCGGCGTGTCGAGCAGGTTGATGACGTGCTCGCGATAGGGAAACTGCATCACCGACGAGGTGACGGAGATGCCACGCTGCTTTTCCAGTTCCATCCAGTCGGAGGTGGCGTGGCGCGCGGCCTTGCGGCCCTTGACCGTACCGGCGAGCTGGATCGCCCCGCCGAACAGCAGCAGCTTTTCGGTCAGCGTGGTCTTGCCGGCATCCGGGTGGGAGATGATGGCGAAGGTGCGGCGGCGCGCCGCTTCTTTCTCGATGATGCTCATGGGAATCGTGACAGGCGGAAAAGGGCGCCATTTTACCCCATCCGGCGCGGCTGTGGGGATTGCGCTCAGAGCGCCAGTGCCATGATCAGGGCATCCTCGCGGCCGCGGGCGGCGGGATAGTAGTCGCGGCGCAGTCCCGCCTGATTGAAGCCGATGGATTCGTACAGCTGCACCGCCACGCGGTTGGACGGGCGCACCTCGAGAAAGGCGGTGTCGGCGCCGTGGTCGCGGGCCCGGTCCAGCAGGTGGACCATCAGTTCGCGGCCCAATCCGCGCCCCTGGTATTCGGGGTGGATCGAGATGTTGAGGATATGGGCCTCGCCCGCCCCCACCGACAGGACGCCGTAGCCGGCGATGCAGTCGTCCGCTTCGTATACCCAGCAGCTGTAGCCGACGCGGATGCAGTCGCGCAGGATGCCTTCGGTCCAGGGGAAGGGGTAGTTGAGCAGCTCCACCACCATGACCGCCTGCACGTCCTCCTCGCGCATGGGCCGCAGGCGCGGCAGCGCGTTTTGCAGCTGGGCACTCATGTGCCGCGGCCCTGCTGCAGGGTGTTCGCCGCCAGGCGCAGATCGTCCCAGGCCTTGCGCTTCTCGCCGGGCGAGCGCAACAGGTAGGCGGGATGGTAGGTGACCACCAGGGGGACCTCGCCGTAGCGGTGCACCTGTCCGCGCAGCTTGCCGATGGGCGTGTCGGTCTTGAGCAGGTTCTGCGCCGCGATGCGTCCCACCGCCAGGATCATGCGCGGCTGGAGCAGGGCGATCTGGCGCCGGAGATAGGGCTCGCAGTTGGCCGCCTCCTCCGTCTTCGGGTCGCGGTTGCCGGGCGGGCGGCACTTGAGCACGTTGGCGATGAAAACCTGTTCGCGCTTGAGGCCGATGGCCAGCAGCATGGCATTGAGCAGCTGCCCGGCGCGGCCGACGAAGGGTTCGCCCTGGGCATCCTCGTCGGCGCCCGGCGCCTCGCCGATGACCAGCCACTGCGCCTGGTGGTCGCCGACGCCGAACACCGTCTGGGTACGCGTGGCGGCCAGTTCCTCGCACAGGGTGCATGCGCTCACCCGTTGCTGTAACGCAGTCCAATCCAGCGCCGCGACTTCGTTCGGCGTCGCCGGTTGCGGGTTGCGAGTTGCGAGTTGCGCCGGTACCTCGTCCCCAGGTTCAGCATCCCTCGCACCGCGTACCTCGTCCCTGGCCGGAACGGACGCGCGCAGCTCCCAGGCCTGGATGCCCATGGCGTCGAGATATTGCAGGCGCCGCGCGTCCATCACGCTAGACCGTCGGCACCTGGGGATGGGCGCGCTCGGAGGGGGCCATGATCTTGTTCAGGGCGTTGAGATAGGCCTTGGCCGAGGCGATGACGATGTCGGTGTCGGCGCCCTGGCCGTTGACGATGCGGCCGCCCTTCTCCAGGCGCACGGTGACCTCGCCCTGGGCGTCGGTGCCGCTGGTGATGTTGTTGACCGAATACAGTTGCAGGGTGGTGCCACTGTCGATGACGCTCTCGATGGCCTTGAAGGTGGCGTCCACCGGGCCGCCGCCCTGGGCGCACAGCTTCTGCTCCTCGCCGCCGTCCACCGCCAGGGTGACGCAGGCCTCCGGCGTCTCGCCGGTCTCGCAGCACACGTGCAGGTAGACCAGCTTGATGCGCTCGTTGACGTCGCTCTCGGTGGCGGTCTCGGTCACCAGGGCCTGCAAATCCTCGTCGAAGATTTCGTGCTTCTTGTCGGCCAGATCCTTGAAGCGGGCGAAGGCGGCATTGAGCGCCTCGTCCGATTCCAGTTCGATGCCCAGCTCGGAGAGGCGGCTCTTGAAGGCGTTGCGGCCGGAGTGCTTGCCCAGCACCATGCGGTTGGCGCTCCAGCCCACGTCCTCGGCACGCATGATTTCGTAGGTCTCGCGGTGCTTGAGCACGCCGTCCTGGTGGATGCCCGATTCGTGGGCAAAGGCGTTGGCGCCGACGATGGCCTTGTTGGGCTGCACGGCGAAGCCGGTGATGCTGGCCACCAGGCGCGAGGTCGGCACGATCTGGGTGGTGTCGATATGCTCCACCTGGCAGGGGAACACGTCCTGGCGGGTGCGCACCGCCATCACCACCTCTTCCAGTGATGCATTGCCGGCGCGCTCGCCCAGGCCGTTGATGGTGCACTCCACCTGGCGGGCGCCGTTCATCACCGAGGCCAGGGAGTTGGCCACGGCCAGGCCGAGGTCGTTGTGGCAGTGCACCGAGAACACCGCCTGGTCGGCATTGGGCGTGCCCTCCATGGCCTTGCGCACCAGCTCGCCGAACTGGTGCGGCACGTTGTAGCCCACGGTGTCGGGAATGTTGATGGTGCGCGCACCGGCCTTGATCACCGCCTCGAAGATGCGGCACAGAAAGGCGATGTCGGAACGGCCGGCGTCCTCGGCGGAAAACTCCACGTCGTCGGTGAACTGGCGCGCACGCTTGACCGCGTGCACCGCCTGCTCCACCACCTGGTCCGGCGTCATGCGCAGCTTGCGCTCCATGTGGATGGGCGAGGTGGCGATGAAGGTGTGGATGCGGCCGGAGGCGGCCTCCTTCAGCGCCTCGCCGGCGCGATCGATGTCCTTGTCCAGGGCGCGCGCCAGGGAGCACACCGTGCTGTCCTTGACCGCGCGGGCCACCGCCTGCACCGACTCGAAGTCGCCCTGGCTGGCGATGGCGAAACCGGCCTCGATGACGTTGACGCCCATGCGCTCCAGCGCCTTGGCGATGCGCACCTTCTCGTCGCGGGTCATGGAGGCGCCGGGGCTCTGTTCGCCGTCGCGCAGGGTGGTGTCGAAAATGATCAGGGAGTCTTTCATCTAAAACCTCAATCGGTCCGCGAATGAACGCCAATGTACGCCAACGAATGCCAAGAGAACCAGATCCGGCTCACTCGCAATATTCGCGTCCATTCGCGTTCATTCGCGGACCCCGTTTTTTAGGTTAAATGTCGGCGGGTGGCGGCGTACCGGAACTGTCCTGCTGGCGTCCGCGGCGCTTGCGCTGCAGCAGGTACACGGTCATCACCGGGCCGGACAGGGCGTAGAGCAGGAAGCCGAAGAACAGCACCTTGGGCGGGTCGATGGTGATGGTGACGTAGACCAGCACCACCACCAGGATGGCGACGAAGGGCACCTTGCCGCGCAGGTCCAGCCCCTTGAAGCTGTGATAGCGAATGTTGCTCACCATCAGCAGGCCGGCGATCAGGGTCAGCACGAAGGCCGCCCAGCGCATGGTCGCCCCCTCCAGGCCCAGGTCGTGGCAGACCCACACCAGGCCGGCGACGATGGCCGCCGCGGACGGGCTGGCCAGTCCCTGGAAGAAACGCTTGTCGGCACCATCGACCTGGGTGTTGAAGCGTGCCAGGCGCAGGGCGGCGGCGGCGGCGTAGATGAAGGCGGCCAGCCAGCCCAGCTTGCCCAGGTTCTCCAGCGACCAGGCATAGACCACCAGGGCCGGGGCCAGGCCGAAGGACACCATGTCGGACAGGCTGTCGTATTCGGCGCCGAAGGCACTCTGGGTGTTGGTCATGCGCGCCACACGGCCGTCGAGGCCGTCGAGCACCATGGCGATGAAGATGGCCACCGGTGCAGCCACGTATTGTCCGTTCATCGCCGCCACGATGGCGTAGAAACCGGCAAACAGGGCGGCGGTGGTGAACAGGTTGGGCAGCAGGTAGATGCCGCGGGCACGTTTGGGCTTGATTTGGTCGGTCATGATCTTCCTCTTGAACAACCGTAGGGTGCGCATCGCGCACCGTGCTCCCCTCGACGGCAAGAACGGTGTGCGATGCGCACCCTACGATGCTGACAGTTTAACCCAAAAAAACATGTCGCCGCAGAGACGCCACGGCGGTCTGTGGTATGTGCCCGCGCCCCAACAAAAACGGCCGGTCCCTTGTGGAGACCGGCCGTTCGTCACGACGGGGTGGCCAGAACCTTAGTTCTTGGACTTGTCCACCAGCTTGTTGGCGGTGATCCAGGGCATCATGGAACGCAGCTTCTCGCCCACCACCTCGATCTGGTGCGCGGCGTTGTTGCGGCGCCAGGCGGTCATTTCGGGATAGTTGCTCATGCCTTCCAGGATGAAGCGCTTGGCGTAGTTGCCGTTCTGGATGTTCTCCAGCGCCTCGCGCATGGCCCAGCGGGACTCTTCGTTGATGACCTTCGGGCCGGTGACGTACTCGCCGTACTCCGCATTGTTGGAGATGGAGTAGTTCATGTTGGCGATGCCGCCCTCGTACATCAGGTCGACGATCAGCTTCAGCTCGTGCAGGCACTCGAAGTAGGCCATCTCCGGCGCGTAGCCGCCTTCCACCAGGGTCTCGAAACCGGCCTTGACCAGCTCCACGGCGCCGCCGCACAGCACGGCCTGCTCGCCGAACAGGTCGGTCTCGGTCTCGTCCTTGAAGGTGGTCTCGATGATGCCGGTACGGCCGCCGCCGACGCCGGCGGCGTAGGACAGCGCGGTCTGCTTGGCCTTGCCGGACGCGTCCTGGAACACGGCGATCAGGTCAGGAATGCCGCCGCCCTTGACGAACTCGGAGCGCACGGTGTGGCCCGGCGCCTTGGGGGCGATCATGATCACGTCCAGGTCGGCACGCGGCACCACCTGGTTGTAATGGATGGAGAAGCCGTGGGCGAAGGCCAGGGTGGCGCCCTGCTTCAGGTTGGGCTCCACTTCGTCCTTGTACAGCTTGGACTGGAACTCGTCCGGGGTGAGGATCATCACCAGATCGGCGCTGGCCACCGCTTCCGGCACGCTCTTCACGGTGAGGCCGGCGGCCTCGGCCTTCTTGGCGGAGGAGGAACCCGGGCGCAGCGCCACGGTGACGGTGACGCCGGAATCCTTCAGGTTGTTGGCGTGGGCGTGGCCCTGCGAACCGTAACCGACGATGGTTACCTTCATGCCGCGGATGATGGAGAGATCACAGTCTTTGTCGTAATAGATGTTCACAGCATGGTTCCTTTCGATAGTTGCAAGTTACAAGTTTCAAGTTGCAAGTAATAAGGCTCTCTTGTTACTTGTCACTTGCCACTTGGGACTGGTTTTTTTTAAATCCTCAACGCCTTCTCGCCGCGCGAAATGCCCATCACGCCGGAGCGCACGGTCTCCAGGATCAGACTCTTGTCCAGCGCCTGGATGAAGGCATCCAGCTTGGTGCTGTCGCCGGTTACTTCGATGGTATAGGTGGTGTCGGTAACGTCGATGATGCGGCCGCGGAAGATGTCGGCCATGCGCTTCACCTCGTCGCGCTGGTCGCCGCCCACGGCGCGCAGCTTGATCAGCATCATCTCGCGCTCGATGTGCGGCCCTTCGGTCAGGTCCATCAGCTTGACCACGTCGATCAGCTTGTTCAGCTGCTTGGTGATCTGCTCGATGATGTCGTCGGAACCGCGCGTCACCAGGGTCATACGCGACAGCGAGGCATCCTCGGTCGGCGCCACGGTCAGGGACTCGATATTGTAACCGCGCGCGGAGAACAGACCCGCCACGCGCGACAGCGCACCGGCCTCGTTTTCAATCAGGATCGATATGATGTGCCGCATCGCTTACACCAGGATCATTTCGTCCAGGCCGGCGCCGGCCGGAACCATGGGATAGACGTTTTCCGTCTGGTCGGTGAGGAAGTTCATGAACACCAGACGGTTCTTGTGCTTGGTGAAGGCCTCTTTCAACGCCGCCTCCACGTCCGCCGGCTTGTCGATCTGCATGCCGACGTGGCCATAGGCCTCGGCCAGCTTCACGAAGTCGGGCAGCGACTCCATATAGGAGTGCGAGTAGCGCTTGTCGTAGAAGAACTCCTGCCACTGCCGCACCATGCCGAGGAAGCGGTTGTTGAGGCAGATGATCTTGATGGGCAGGCCGTACTGCAGGCAGGTGGACAGCTCCTGGATGTTCATCTGGATGGAACCTTCGCCGGTGACGCACACCACGCTGGCCTTGGGATGGGCGAACTGCACGCCCATGGCCGCCGGCAGGCCGAAGCCCATGGTGCCGAGGCCGCCGGAGTTGATCCAGCGGCGCGGCTTGTCGAAGCGGTAGAACTGCGCGGTCCACATCTGGTGCTGGCCCACGTCGGAGCAGACGAAGGCGTCGCCCTTGGTGATCTTGTGCAGGGTCTCCAGCACGTACTGCGGCTTGATCAGCTCGGAGCTCTTGTCGTACTTGAGGCACTCCTTGGCGCGCCACTCGTCGATCTGCGTCCACCACTTGGCCAGCGCCTCGCCGTCCGGCACCTCACCCGAGTCCTTGATCAGCTTGAGCATGTCCTTGAGCACGTGCTCCACGCTGCCGACGATGGGCACGTCCACCTTCACGTTCTTGGAGATGGAGGACGGGTCGATGTCGATGTGGATGATCTTGGCGTGGGGGCAGAACTTCTGCACGTTGCCGGTGACGCGGTCGTCGAAGCGGGCGCCGATGGCCACCAGCACGTCGCAGTGCGACATGGCCATGTTGGCTTCATAGGTGCCGTGCATGCCCAGCATGCCGACGAACTGCTTGTCGCTGGCGGGATAGCCGCCCAGGCCCATGGAGGTGTTGGTCACCGGGTAACCCAGCAGGCGGGCGAATTCGACCAGCTGCCTGGAGGCGTCGTTGAGCACCACGCCGCCGCCGGTGTAGAGCATCGGCCGCTTGGCGCCCAGGATCATGCCCACGGCGCGCTTGATCTGGCCGGTGTGGCCCTTCACCACCGGATTGTAGGAGCGCATGCTCACCGTCTTGGGGAAGACGTATTTGGTGCGATTGGCCGTAACATCCTTGGGGATATCCACCACCACCGGGCCGGGGCGGCCGGTCTGGGCGATGTAAAAGGCCTTTTTCAGGGTGATGGCCAGATCCTTGACGTCCTTCACCAGGAAGTTGTGCTTGACGCAGGGGCGGGTGATGCCCACCGCGTCCACCTCCTGGAAGGCGTCATTGCCGATCAGGCTGGTCGGCACCTGGCCGGTCAGCACCACCATGGGGATGGAGTCCATATAGGCCGTGGCGATGCCGGTCACGGCATTGGTGGCGCCGGGGCCGGAGGTCACCAGCACCACGCCGGGCTTGCCGGTGGAGCGGGCATAGCCGTCGGCGGCGTGGGTCGCCGCCTGCTCGTGGCGTACCAGGATGTGCTTGACCTTGTCCTGCCGGTACAGGGCGTCGTAAATATGCAGGACAGCACCACCCGGGTAGCCAAACAGATGTTCGACGCCCTCGTCATGCAGGAATCGGACGACGATTTCGGCACCGGTCAGCTCCACCTCAGGAATCCCCCAGAAAAAAAGCCCGCGAAAACGGGCATGTTGCGAATTGGTTGTAGTCAGAAGGTGGGAAGCTACTGAGAATCGCCGCCGAGGTCAAGAGCGACGGGCACTTGGCGGCGTCTCCCCCTTGTCCGCGCCGCGGAAAAACCCATAATAGTTGGCACGGCGCCGCCCCGGCGTCCTCGGACAGGACTATCGCGATGAACAAGGGAACCTCACTCTGGTCCGCCATGCTGCTTGGTGCCGGCCTGCTGGTCGCCTCTGCCAACGGTCTGGCGGCGGCCATGTACAAATGGACAGACAGCGAAGGCAACGTCCAGTACAGCCAGAATCCTCCGCCGCAGGGGGGCTTCCAGACCATGGCCCCCCCTCCTCCGGCCCCCGCCACCCCCGAGCCGGAAGCGGAGGCTCCCAAGGCCGCGGCCGGGCAACCCGCCGGCGCGAACGGCGACGCCATCTCAAAGGAAGAGGCGGAACGGAAGGAACTGGCGGCAACCATCGCCAGAAAGAATTGTGAAACCGCGCGCAAGAACCTGGAGATTTACACCACCTTCCGCCGGGTCATGAACGAACAGGGGGAAATCGTCACCATGGGCGATGACGAACGGGCGGCGAAGCTCAAGGAAGCCAACGACATGATCAAGAAGTTCTGCCAGTAATGCCCTACCTGCTGATCAAAACCAATGTCACCCCGGCTGACGGGGCCGCCGCACCGCTGCTGCGCAAGGCCTCGCAGCAGGTGGCACAGGCCCTGGGCAAGCCGGAGGACTACGTCATGGTGGCCCTGGAACACGGCTGCCCGATGCTGTTCGCCGGCGGTGACGCCCCCCTCGCCTACGTGGAACTGAAAAGCATCGGCCTGCCGAAGGCACGCACCGCCGAGCTGTCGGCCCTGCTCTCGCGCCTGCTGCAGGAGGAACTGGGCATCGCCGCCGACCGGGTCTATATCGAGTTCTCCCCCGCAACTGGCGAGCTGTGGGGCTGGAACGGCGCGACGTTCTAGCCGAAAACCAAAATTACTCTCGCCAAGACGCCAAGACCGCCAAGAAAAACGCCGTCTTGGGTCAGTAAGTCCGCGCACCGGCCGGCGAGGTGGTGCACGTCCTTCGCCTTGTTTTCTCTGCACGCCTGGCGCCTTGGCGAGAGTCCAATCGAATTATTCGGGTTTAACCTTTTAATCACGTCTCGATTATCATAGGCAGCCCGGCGCCGTGGTCACGGCGCGTACTGCATTGTCATCAACGGAGAACAAGCTTCCCATGCGCGCATCCCGCACCCTGATCGCCACCGTCAAGGAAACCCCGGCGGACGCCGAAGTCATCAGCCACCAGCTCATGCTGCGCGCCGGCCTGGTCCGCAAGCTGGCGGCCGGCCTCTACACCTGGCTGCCGCTGGGCCTGCGCGTGCTGCGCAAGGTCGAGGCCATCGTGCGCGAAGAGATGGACCGTGCCGGCGCCCAGGAGGTGCTGATGCCGGCGGTGCAGCCGGCCGAGCTGTGGCAGGAATCAGGCCGCTGGGACCAGATGGGCGAGGAGATGCTGCGCCTGAAGGATCGCCACCAGCGCGAATTCTGCTTCGGCCCGACCCACGAGGAGATCATCACCGATCTGTGCCGCAACGAACTGCGCTCCTACAAGCAGCTGCCGGCCAACTTCTACCAGATCCAGACCAAGTTCCGCGACGAACGCCGGCCGCGCTTCGGCGTGATGCGCGCGCGCGAATTCCTGATGAAGGACGCCTACTCCTTCCACATCAGCGACGAGTCGCTGCAGGAAACCTACCAGGTGATGCACGACACCTACTGCCGCATCTTCGACCGCCTCGGCCTGCAATACCGTCCGGTACTGGCCGACACCGGCGCCATCGGCGGCACCGGCTCGCACGAGTTCCACGTCCTGGCCGATTCCGGCGAGGACGCCATCGCCTTCTCCGACGGCAGCGACTACGCCGCCAACGTGGAGATGGCCGAGGCCCTGGCCCCGGCCGGCAGCCGCCCGACCCCCGGTGAGGAACTGCGCCTGGTGGACACCCCCAAGGCCAGGACCATCGCCGAGCTGGTGGAGCAGTTCAAGCAGCCCATTGAGCGCACGGTTAAAACCCTGCTGGTGCACGGCCGCGACGGCGGCCTGGTGGCCCTGCTGGTGCGCGGCGACCACGAACTCAACGCCATCAAGGCGGCCAAGCTGCCGCAGGTGGCCAGCCCGCTGCTGATGGCCTCCGAAGGCGACATCCGCATTGCCATCGGCGCCGGCCCCGGCTCCCTCGGCCCGCTGAAGTTGACGCTGCCCATCATCGCCGACCGTGCCGTGGCGCAGCTGGCCGACTTTTCCGCCGGCGCCAACGTCGACGGCAAGCATTGGTTCGGCATCAACTGGGAGCGCGATCTGCCGCTGCCCGAGGTGGCCGACATCCGCAATGTGGTGGAAGGCGACCCCAGTCCCGACGGCAAGGGCACCCTGCAGATCAAGCGCGGCATCGAGGTGGGACATATCTTCCAGCTGGGCAGGAAATACTCCGAGGCCATGAAGGCCGCGGTGCTGGACGAGGGCGGCAAGGCCGTCACCCTGACCATGGGCTGCTACGGCATCGGCGTCTCCCGCGTGGTGGCCGCCGCCATCGAGCAGAACCACGACGAGCGCGGCATCATCTGGCCCGACGCCATCGCCCCCTTCCACCTGGCCCTGGTGCCCATCGGCATGCACAAGTCGGAGCGCCTGGCGGCGGCGGCGGAACAGCTGTACCAGGACTTGCAGGCCGCGGGCTTCGCGGTGCTGTTCGACGATCGCAAGGAACGCCCGGGCGTCATCTTTGCCGATCTCGACCTGCTCGGCATCCCGCACCGCCTGGTGTTGTCCGAGCGCGGCCTTGACGCCGGCAGCATCGAATATAAGGGCCGCCGCGATGCGGAAGCGCAGGACGTGGCCCTGGCCCAGCTCAGCGAATTCCTGCGCGGGAAGATCGCAGCGCAATGATCGGCCTGCGCGGCATCGGACTGTCCCTGCTGCTGCTGGCGGCAGTGACAGTCCATGCCGCGCCGCAACAGCTCGACCAGGATCTGCGTCTGCGCCTGGCCCTGGCCATGGCCGACGAAGGCAGTGCCCAGGATCGCTTCGAAGCCGAGGTGTGGCTTACCGACATGTCGCTGCGACTGAGCAAGCGGGTACCGGACCCGCACGAACGGCTGCAGCTGCTGCGTCAGGTCTACCTGGAGGCACGGCGCGCCGACCTGCCGCCGGAACTGGTGCTCGCGGTGATCCAGGTGGAGAGCAACTTCGATCGTTTCGCCATCTCTTCAGCCGGCGCCCAGGGCCTGATGCAAATCATGCCCTTCTGGCTCGACGAAATCGGCCGTCCCGACGACAACCTGTTCCATGTCCATACCAGCCTGCGCATGGGCTGCACCATCCTGCGCTACTACCTGGACATGGAACGCGGCGATCTCACCCGCGCCCTGGCCCGCTACAACGGCAGCCTGGGCAGCGCCAAATACCCGCAACGCATCTACACCGCATTGCGCACGCGCTGGTACAAATGAAAGAGAGTGAAAGGAATTAAACGCAAAGACGCAAAGCGCGCAAAGGACGCAAAGAGGTAATTTCCAAGAGTACTATGCCGAGGCTCCAGGCGAGGGGAACACGATGGTTGCCCCCTACGTACAACGCATTCGCATAGATATTCTTTGCGGCCCTTTGCGCGCTTTGCGTCTTTGCGTTGAAATCTTTTGAATTGCTTTTAGCAGGTTTGGAAGTCTTCCGGCGCCGCGTCCGCGGCCGGGGTGCACTGCACGTCGGTCACGTCTGCCGCCGGCGGTCCCTGCCACAGCCAGTCCTGCAACTGCCGCAGTGCGTCTTCTTCGCCGCAGGCCAGGACCTCGACGCGGCCATCGGGAAGATTGCGCGCATAGCCGGTCAGGCCCAGGGCCAGCGCCTGCCGCTGGGTCGAGGCACGATACCAGACGCCCTGCACCGTACCGGCAACGAGGCAGCGGCGGCAGGACATCAGGGCAGCACGACGACGACGCTCTGCCCGGCGCGCAGGCGCTCCGCACGCGGGTACTCGAACAGCACGTCGATTTCGTATTTGGCGATGCCGCCGGCCGCAATCACCGGCTCCATACCCAGACGCTGCACCTTGCCGCTGAAATTCCTGCTGCCTACCCGCACCGGTAGCTCCATCCCCTTGCGCAGCTGCTCCAGTTCAAGTTCGCCCACTTCGACACGGGCCAGCATGCGGCCGGTCTCCGCCAGGGTCAGCAGCGGCACGCTCTGCAGCCGCGTCACCACGGTCTGGCCCACTTCCGCGCTGCGCTGCAGCACCACGCCGTCAAAGGGCGCGCTCACCCGACTGTATTCCAGCTCCAGCCGTGCCTGGGTACGCTCCGCTTCGGCCGTTTGCAGCTCCGCGGCAGCATTGCTGAAAGCGATCTTCGCCAGCTGCAACTCGTGATCGGACAACAGCGTGCGCTCGTACATCTCCGTCGTGCGTTCCAGTTCGCGCTTGGCCTCTTCCTGCGCCTCCCTGGCCGTCAGCACCCTGGCCTCGGCCTTCTTTACCTGGGCATTGAAACCGCGCGCATCCAGGTTGAACAGCAGCTGTCCCTTGCGCACCTCATCGCCGCTGTCCACGGCGACGTGGGTGACCAGGCCCGACACCGGCGTACTCAACTCCACCCGCCGCGCCCATTGCAGGCTGCCGGTCAACTCTGCCGCTGTCAGCTGGCCGGTCGTCCCCAACAACGCCAGCAACACCCATCCACGCATGGTCTTCATCGTCATTCGCAACCTTGATTTACTGTTGTGCCGTTTCCGCCGGCGGCAACGGACCGCCGGTCAGGGCGTCCATCCGTTCCCAGGCCAGCGCCGTGGCAAAGCGGACATTGGCCTCGTCCAGTTGCGCCTCACTGAGACGCACCATGGCGTCACCCAGATCGGCCTGGACCTCCATTTCATAGGCCGCGCGACTGCGATCCAGGTATAGATCGCGGTAGTTGCGCTGCACCACGGTACGCTCACGCTCGATGCGCAGATTGTTGAGTTCGGTCCACTGTTCCAGCACCGCCTGCCGCAGCGAGCGCTCCGCCTCGGTCAGCTGCGCCTGGCTGCGGTACAGTTCGGCCTGCTGCCGTGCCACAGCGGAGTTGGTCGTGCCGCCGTCATACAGGGGCACTTCCAGGTACACACCGGCGCGCAGCTTGTCATTGGAACCGAGATCGCGTGAATAGTTGGACGCCTCCAGCTCGCCGCTCAGGCGCGGGCGCCGCCCGGCATAGGCGCCGTCGAGCCGTTGCTGCGCCGCCTCGACGCGCTTGCGCAACGCCAGCAGGCGCGGATTTTCCGCCAGCGCCTTGTTGAGCAGCATTTCGTAATCGGGCAGAACGCGCGCCAGCTGCGGCAGTTCAGGGCGGACCAGGTTGGCCGGCAGCATGCCGGGACGGTTGAGAACGATGGCCAGCTGCGCCCGCGCCACCCGCATCCGAGCCTCGCTGGCGAAACGGTTCTGCCGCGACTGCTGGTATTCGCTCTCCATGGTCAGGATATCCAGATCGGACACCTGCCCCAGTTCGCGGCGGCTGCGCAGACGATCCAGGGTGACATAGGCCACGGCCATCGCCTCATCGTCGCGGGCGAATTCCAGATCGGCGCGCAGTACGTCGAAGTAGCGTTGCATGACCTCCAGCCGGCGCTGCTGGCCACCGTCGAGATAGAGCTGTTCCCGTCCCGCCAGTTCCGCCGCAGCGGCGGCCTGCTGCGCGTTGCTGCGACCGAAATCATACAGGCTCTTGCGCGCGAACAGGCTCAGCTTGTGATCGTCGTTGGACTGGTCCGGGCTGCTGTCGGCGGGTTCGATCCAGCGTGCCCGTCCCTCGATCCAGACGTTGACCCCGTCCCGCGCCTCCGCTTCCATCACCCCGGCGCGGGCCAGGTCCACGTCGGCCTGCACCTGCTGCAGACGGGGATCGGCCTCCGCCGCCAGAGTCAGGGCATGCTCCAGGGTCAGGGGGTCCGGCAGCGGCTCCGTTGCCGCATGGCCGGCCGAAACCACGCACAGCAGGCACAGACACAGCGCCGCGCCGTTTACGGCGCTACGGTCAAACTTGGGCATGAGTTGGGTTCTTGTTATTTGAGATGTTCGCGCTTGTAGTTGGTGAACTTCTGGCTCCGATACAGGCCTTCGGCAATGAACCTGCCCATCAGCATGAACTCGTCCACGCCGGAGGTGCGGCCGGTGTGGCGGAACACTTCCTTGCCGTCCAGATCATAAAACGCGATCACCGGCGTGGCGCGCACCCGCGCCACCTTGGCAAAATCCTTCTGCGTGGTCTGCTTGCCGGCAAAGTCGGCTATCTCGATGTCACCGCCGATATCCACCGCGAAATTGAGGAAGTGCTCGCGATAATACTCCTGCACCATCGGCTGGCTCAGCACATTCTGCTTCATGAAGTGGCAGAAGGGGCATTCATCCATTTCGTAAAACACCAGGATGCCTTTCTTGCCCTGCTCGCGCGCCTGGACCAGTTCCTCCGCATAGTTGCCGAAGGTTTCGTTGAAGAAGTGGGTCAGGGGATCCCGGCCGGCGGCGGCGGACGCGGTGGCCGGCAACAGCAGTGTCAGGCACAACATCAGGAACAGGCTTCGCATCTCAATCTCCTCCACTGCCCATGATTTAGGCTATTTACTGTTATTCATGAACGTTTCTATCCCCGCCGCGGTTACACCGCCGACCTGGCGCGCCACCAGGCGGCCGTCGGGCGCCACCAGGTAGGTGGTCGGCAAGCCCCGCACCGGCCCCACGGTGTCCATGTTGGGCGAACCGGGCAGCACCGGGTAGCTCACAAAGTTCTCGTCGACGAACCGGCGCAGTTTTTCCACCGCGACCTTCTCCATGCTCACGCCCAGTACCACGGCGTCGCTGTCCTTGTGCTTGTCGTGAAACGCCACCAGCTCGGGAATTTCCTCCAGGCAGGGCGGGCACCACGTCGCCCAGTAGTTGACCACCACCCACTTGCCGCGGTAATCGGACAGGCGGTGCTCCCTGCCATCCAGATCGACCAGCGCAAAATCCGGGTTGGCCGCAGCCATCCCAGCCCATGCAAGCAAACTCAGCATCAGACCTGTGCGTAACACGCAATACACCTCTCACATTAAGGTTGCGCCGACCACCGTACTTATTCCAGCCCGACGCCGTTTCCGCGGCGACAGTGTAGACCGCAAAACGTCATGGCCGTTCCACCCCGGCCGGCTCCTGCCCTATGTCATTTTCCGCTTCCACAAAAACAAAGAGCCCCTTGCGGGGCTCTCTGCTTCAGCACTGTGGGTACTGATGATTACTTGGCGAGGTAGGCCGTATCGGAATCCTCGGTGACACCCAGGGACCAGGCGCCGCGGGTCTTGGCGTGGTTCACGGCGGCGTCGATGTCGGCGCTGGAGGCGGCGCGGTCGATGGCGAACACCTGGCCCGGGTAAATCAGGTCGGCGTCCTTGATCTTGTCGCGGTTGGCCTTGTAAATCAGCGGCCACTGGTAGGGGTTGCCGTAGACTTCGCTCTTGCCGGAGATGCGCCACAGGCTGTCGCCGCGCATGACTTCGTAGCTGTCGGCACCACCCATGGAGGCACCCATCTTGGCCATTTCCGCTTCGTGCTGGGCCAGGGCGGCTTCCGCCTGGGCACGCGCTTCATTGGCCAGGGCAGTGGCCTTGGCATAGTCACCGGCCTGCATGGCGGCTTCGGCCTGCTCCATCAGCTTGTCGGTATCGCGCCAGGCGACGCCGGCAGCGGTGGCCTTCTCGATGGCCAGCTTGGCTTCGTTGATGGCATTCTGCGCTTCCATGCTGGCCGCGCTTTCCTGCATGACGGGCTCGGCAGCAGCCTCTTCCTTCGGGGTGCTGGCGCAACCGACGGCAACCGTCAGCACCAGTGCGGCAAGTCCGGAGTACTTCAACATGTTCTTGATTTTCATATCCGTGGCTCCATGCATAATAAATGTATCTTTTCCCCAGACGGGAAAAGGCGGCAAACTTGCCCACAAGCTAACACCCTGGCGAAAACTGTGTCAAGCAACAGGTGCTGCATTATCAGTCACTTCTGAGGCAATGTTGTGTTAGTCCGTTCACATTATCCCCACGCCGCAGTGTGCCATGGCCGCCTGCGATGACACCCGCTAGAATGCCAGCACTTCCAAACCATCGGCACAGGCTCCCATGAAGGTAACCATTTACCACAACCCGCGCTGCTCCAAGTCGCGCCAAACCCTTGATCTGCTCACCGGGCAGGGCGTGCATCCGGAGGTGATCAACTACCTGGACACCCCGCCGACCGCAGCCGAACTGGAACGCATACTGCAGATGCTCGGCCTGGAGCCGCGCGGGCTGATGCGGCAGAAGGAAGCGGAATACGCGGAGCTGGGCCTGGACGATCCGGCGCTCGACCGCGGCGCGCTGATCGAGGCCATGGTGCAGCATCCGCGCCTCATCGAGCGCCCCATCGTGATCTGCGGCAAGCACGCCGCCATCGGCCGTCCGCCCGAGAAAATTCTGGAGATCCTCCAGCCATGACCGAAATACTGGTGCTCTACTACAGCGGCCACGGCGCCGTGGCGGACATGGCCCGGCATATCGCGCGCGGCGTCGAGGAAGTCGCCGGCATGGCTGCACGCCTGCGCACCGTGCCCGCTGTATCGGCAGTATGCGAGGCGGTGGCGGACGACATTCCGACGGAAGGACCGCCCTACGCGGAACTGCGCGACCTGGAAGAGTGTGCCGGCCTGGCCCTGGGCAGTCCGACCCACTTCGGCAACATGGCGGCGCCACTCAAGTACTTCATCGACCGCACCAGCCCGCTGTGGCTGTCCGGGGCGCTGATCGGCAAACCGGCCGCCGTGTTCACCTCCACCGCCAGCCTGCACGGCGGCCAGGAGACCACCCTGCTGTCGATGATGCTGCCGCTGCTGCACCACGGCATGCTGCTGTGCGGCCTGCCCTACAGCGAAACCGATCTGCTGCAGACCCGCGGCGGCGGCACGCCCTACGGCCCCTCCCATCACGCCGGGGCCGACGGCAGCCTGCCCCTGAGCGACGAGGAAAAACGCCTGTGCCAGGCCCTGGGCCGGCGCCTAGCCGCCACCGCCAAGGCGCAGCTGGCGGGCGGCAACATTCCCGCGGGGGGGCGATGAACCGCCTGCTGCTGGCGCGCACCGCCACCCTCACCGGCTACTTCGGACTGCTGGCCCTGCTGCTGCTCTGGCAGGCCTGGCTGTCGCCGTCGACGCTGCCGCTGGGACTGGTGCTGGCCGTGCTGCTCGGTCCCCTGCTGTTGCCGCTGTACGGCATCGTGCGGGGACGGCCCAAGAGCCATTTCTGGGCCAGCGTGCTGGCGCTGTTCTATGTTTTGCACGGGGCGGGCGAGCTGTTTGCGACGCCGCAGGACCGGTCATTGGCGGTGATGGAGATCCTGCTGGCCGTGTGCCTGTTTGCCGGGGCGCTGTCCTACGTGCGCCTCAGCGGCGGCGTCATCCCGCGCCGGCCGAAGAACGAGCAAAGCTGAAACCGCACTTGCTCTCGCCAAGACGCCAAGCGCGCCAAGAAACAAACTGTTGCACCCGATAACGAACTCACCTTCCGGATGAAGCCACGGCAGTTGCTCTGCTCACTGTTTTCTTGGCGCGCTTGGCGTCTTGGCGAGAGTTCAATTGATGTTTGGGTGAAACCGCTTTTTTTAGCTGATCAGCTCGCGCACGAAGGGAATGGTGAGACGGCGCTGTGCCGCCAGGGAGGCCTGGTCCAGCCGCTCCAGCAGTTCGAACAGGGCGTGCATGTCGCGCGGGCAGCGCCGCAACAGGTAAGCGCCCACCTCCTCGCCCAGCTCCATGCCGCGGGCCTGGGCCCGCAGCTGCAAGGCCGCCAGGCGGCCGGCGTCATCGAGGGATTGCAGCTGGAACACCGGTCCCCAGGCCAGACGGGAGCGCAGATCGGGCAGGGTGACGGGCAGGGCCGCCGGGCTTGCATCGGCCGCCGCCAGCAGGCGTCCGCCGGCATCGCGCACCCGGTTGTACAGGTGAAACAGCTCCTCCTCCCACGCCCCGTCGCCGGCCACTGCCTGTAGATCATCGAGGCAGACCAGGGACATCTGCTCCAATCCCTCCAGCAGTTCGACGCCGCCGGGCGGCAGGTCGGCGAAGGGCAGGTAGGCGGGAGCGCCGCCGCGGGCCGCCTCGGCATGGCAGGCCGCCTGCAACAGGTGGCTGCGGCCGCTGCCCGGTCCGCCCCACAGGTAGACGAAGGGTTCCGTCCCCTGTTGCAGCAGGTGCAGCGACGCGGCGTTGTCGCCGGGGAAAAAATTGGCAAAGGTGGCGCTGTCGCGCAGGCCGATGCGCAGTGTCAGCTGCTGTTCCACGTCAGCCCCGGTTGGCGGCGGAATAGAGGCGGCTGTCGAGATAGCGCTGGTGGGCGTGGCGCAGCAGCACCACCACCACCGCCGCTACCGGCAGGGCCAGCAGGACACCGAAGAAACCGAACAGCTGGCCGCCGGCCAGCACCGCGAAGATCACCGCCACCGGGTGCAGACCGATACGGTCGCCCAGCAGCAGCGGCGTCAGCAGCATGCCTTCCAGCAACTGCGCCCCGCCGAACACCAGCAGGACATAGACCAGCGGCATGAGTTCGTGGAACTGCAGCAGGGCCGCGACGCCCGCGGCGAGCACTCCGACGATGAGGCCCAGATAGGGTACGAAGCTGACCAGCCCGGCCAGCATGCCTATGAGCAGGGCCAGATCCAGCCCCACCAGCCACAGGCCGACGGTGTAAATCACCCCCAGCGCCAGCATCACCAGCAGCTGGCCGCGGAAAAAGGCCCCCAGCACCTCGTCCACCGCGCCCACCAGCTTCACCACCTCGGCCTCGCTGCGCCGCGGCAACAACTCGTGCAGCCGTGCCAGCAGCGACTGCCAGTCGCGCATCAGATAAAAGGTCACCACCGGCACCAGCAGCAGGTTGGCCAGCCAGCCCAGCAGGGCCAGGCCGGAACGCGATACCGACGCCAGCAGCTGGGCGGCGATTCCTCCGGCGGATTGCCACTGGCCGGCGGCGTAACTCTTGAGGGTACCCAGATTGGGAATTTCGGCCAGGCCGAGACGGGCCTGGGCCCAGGGCAGCGCCTTGGTCTGCAACCAATCGAGCAGCGCCGGCACCTTGGCGGCGAGCAGTGCCACCTGCCGTTCCAGCATGGGCACCAGCACCAGCAGCAGCCATACCGTCAGCAGGGCCAGCACCAGGAAAACCACGGTGACCGCCAGGGTGCGCGACAGGCGCCAGCGCGTCAGGCGCTCCACCAGGGGGTTGCCGGTGTAGGCGAGAATGGCCGCCACCGCGAAGGGCGACAACACCGGTTCCAGCAGATACAGCAGCGTCCCGCCCAGGGCCACCGCCACCAGCCACAGCCACGTCCGCGATTCCGTCATTTTTGACTACTCCCTTTCCCGGCGCAGGGCGCGCCGGCTCCAAACCCAGACATAGGCCATGCCGCTGGCCAGGGTGGTCAGCGCCACCAGGGCCATCAGCAGGGGCACCAGCCCGTCCGGCAGGCCGCCGCGCCACAGGCCGAACAACACTGCCACGACCAGCACGATCTGGCACACGGTATTGAGCTTGCTCGCCGCCAGCGGCTCCATTTCATAGGCACCGAACAGACGGTGATAGACCAAGGCGCCGGCCACGATCACCGCGTCGCGCAACAGCACCAGCGCCACCAGCCACCAGGGCAGCGCACCCAGCCAGCCCAGGCCGAGGTAGGCACACAGCATCAGCAGCTTGTCCGCCAGCGGATCGAGGATGGCGCCGAGGCGGCTGCGCCAGCCGTAGCGCTTGGCGAGATAACCGTCCACGCCGTCGGAGGCGCCGGCCAGCACGAACAGGGCGAAGGCCGGGCCGTAACCGCCTTGCAGCAGGAACCACAGGAACGGCGGGATGAACAGGATGCGCAGGCCGGTGATGGTGTTGGGCAGGAAGCGCAGCATCCGGCGGCCCGCGGTGGTATCCCTAGGGCAGCAGCCGGTAGCGCAGCTCCAGCGGCAACTCGCCCGGCGGCAGCGGCGCACTGCCCGCTACGGTAGCCAGCGTGGAGCCGAGACCGATGGTGCGGGCCACTGCCCCGGCACCCATTTCCAGGGTCAGGCGGCAGGTCACCGTCTGCGGCCCCACCTCGGTCACCTGCACCGCGGTAACACCGCTGAGCGCATCCAGGTAGGACAGCAGACGGGCATAGTCGGCCAGCGTCCTGACGTCGTCCACCCGCAGGGACAGGACGCTGCCGCGCTCGGGATCGACGATTTGCGAGAAGCGCATGGCCAGGGCGTCGGCACTGCCCTCCACGCCCAGCGCCAGCACCGCATCGGGGGTGGTGCCGCTGCTGTCCCAGTTCATGGCCTCGTCACCGACGCGCAGGGTCCAGCGGCCGTGCCAGCCGCCCTGTCTGTCGTGATACAGGCGGCCGATGAGGACGGCCTGCGGCTGATAGCGGGCGGAAGCGGCCATGACCGGCTCCGCAAAACCGCCCCACACGTCGGCAGCGGTGACCCGCGCCTGGTCTTCGAGATCGAGCAGGGGCAGGCGCAGCGGCAGGCCGCGGCGGCGGGCCGCCAATTCCAGCGCCTGGTGGCTGACGCTCTCCGCGGCGGCCACCAGGCGCCGCTCGTTACCGCTTTCCACCGCCAGCCACACCAGCAGCAGCGGACGGGCGCTGCCCCACACCGGCTGGCCGCGGCTGCGCAGCGCCTGGTTGATGGTGTTGGCGTCGAAGGACATCCACAGGGCCAGGGTGGGCGGCGGCGCGGCCGGATCGGTCACCGGCGCAGGCGTCAGGGCGCGGTAACGGTATTGCTGGATGTAGCGGGAGGCATTGTCGAGCAGGTCGGCCAGGGCCGGGTCCTGCGCCACGGCGCTGTAGCCGGTCACCCGCACCAGCACCTCGGCCAGGCCGGCGCGCATGGCCTCCTGCCGGGCCTCGCCCTGCTGGTCGGCCACCGGCACCTCGGCCTCGTACAGGTCGCGCACCTCGGCCGCCATGGCGGAACCGCCGCACAGCAGCGTCAACAACAGGGTATATAAGGGGAATCGCTTCATGCCCGCGCACGCTATGTCACTGCCTGCCGCAAGTCAAGCCGCGGGCAGACGGCGCCGGATGATCAAGGTACAATAGCGGCCCTTTTCGCGCGCCGGGTTTTGTGATCCCCGTCGCGCATCACCAGCCTCGACGGGGACTACACGTGAGCAACGACAAGCAGCACAGCGGCGCCGGCCTCAGCTACCGCGACGCCGGGGTCGACATCGACGCAGGCGACGCCCTGGTCGAACGCATCAAACCCTATGCCAAGCGCACCACGCGCCCCGAGGTAATGGGCGGCCTGGGCGGTTTCGGCGCCTTGTTCCAGGTGCCGCTGGACCGCTACAAGGAGCCGGTGCTGGTCTCCGGCACCGACGGCGTCGGTACCAAGCTCAAGCTCGCCATGCAGCTGCACAAGCACGACACCATCGGCATCGACCTGGTCGCCATGTGCGTCAACGACCTGGTGGTGCAGGGCGCCGAGCCGCTGTTCTTCCTCGACTACTTCGCCACCGGCCACCTGGAAGTGGACACCGCCGCCGACGTCATCAAGGGTATCGCGGAAGGCTGTGAACAGGCCGGCTGCGCCCTCATCGGCGGCGAGACCGCCGAGATGCCCGGCATGTACCACGGCGGCGACTACGACCTGGCGGGCTTCGCCGTGGGCGTGGTGGAAAAGAGCAAAATCATCGACGGCAGCAAGGTCCAGCCGGGCGACGCCCTCATCGGCCTCGCCTCCTCCGGCCCGCACTCCAACGGCTACTCCCTGGTGCGCAAGGTCATCGAGGTGAGCAACGCCTACCTGGGCGAGGAGTTCCACGGCAAGACCCTGGGCGAGACCCTGCTCGCCCCCACCCGCATCTACATCAAACCGCTGCTCCAGCTGTTCGCCGCGGTGGACGTGCACGCCCTGGCCCACATCACCGGCGGCGGCCTGATCGAGAACATTCCCCGCGTGCTGCCGGAAAACTGCCGTGCCGTCCTCAACGGCAACAGCTGGCAGCGCCCGCCGGTATTCGACTGGCTGCAACAGAAGGGCAACATCGCCGAACGCGAGATGCACCGCGTGTTCAACTGCGGTGTCGGCATGGTGATCGCCGTGGCCGCCGCCGATCTGGAACCCAGCCTGGAACTGCTGCGCGCCGCCGGTGAAAACGCCTGGCACCTGGGCAGCATCGATGCCGCCAACGACGGCGAGCAGGTGGAGATCCGCGGCTGACCATGACGCAAAGCGAACGGGCGCCCCTGCCCATCGTCGTCCTCCTCTCCGGCAGCGGCAGCAACCTGCAGGCCATCATCGACGCGGTGCCCGCCGGCCTGCCGGTGGATATCCGCGCCGTGATCAGCAACAAGATGGATGCCTACGGCCTGGAGCGCGCGCGCCAGGCGGGCATCCCGACGCAGGTGCTGAGTCACCGCGACTATGCCGATCGGGAAAGCTACGACGCCGCCCTGGCTGCGCTCATCGACGGCTATGGGGCGCAGCTGGTGGTGCTGGCCGGTTTCATGCGCATCCTCAGCGACGGCTTCGTGCGCCGCTACGAAGGCCGCATGCTCAACATCCATCCCTCGCTGCTGCCGCGCCACCGCGGCCTCGACACCCATACCCGAGCCCTCGCCGCCGGTGACGGCGAACACGGCGCCACCGTGCACTTCGTCTCGCCGGAACTGGACGCCGGCCCGATCATCATCCAGGCGCGCGTGCCGGTGCATCCCGGCGATACGCCGGAGTCCCTCGCCGCCCGGGTGCTGGAACAGGAACACCGCATCTACCCGCAGGCCATCCGCTGGTACGCCGAGGGCCGTCTCGAACTCAAAGACGGCGCCGCCCTGCTCGACGGCAAACCCGTCACCCCGTGATTGCCGCACCGCTCAGGAGATACATCATGCGTAAACACATGCTCGTCGCACTGTTCTGTCTCTTCTGCTCCGGCCTGTCCCACGCCGCCTTCGAGGACGGCATGGCCGCCTACGAAAAGGGCGACTACGCCAGCGCCTACGCCGAGTTCCTGCAAGCGGCCCAGCAGGGCAATGTGCATGCCCAGGGCAAACTGGGTGCGCTGTATCTGTACGGCGTGGGGGTGGCAAAGGATTACATCCAGGCCTACGCCTGGCTCGACCTCGCCGCCGGCCAGGGCGACACCGCCGCGGAAAAATTCCGCGACGCCGTCGCCGACCAGCTGACCACGCAGCAGCTGCGCGAGGCGGCTGTACTGGCAGAAGACTATTACGACCAGTACGTGCTGCCGTTCAAGGACTAGGGACGATACGAGGGACGACACAATGTAGGGTGCGCACCGCGCACCGAGCCCACGGCAGGCGCCGGCATGGTGCGCAATGCGCACCCTACCGTCTGAAGAAGCCCCCCAATAGGAGCGGATCGCATCCGCGAGACAACACAGGGCGGAGCCGCTCCTGTCGCGAATACGATTCGCTCCTACATGGGGTTCCGTAAGCCGGACAGCAGGTAGGGTGGATATGGCTAACGGCATCCTGCCTTCCGCCAAATACCGTCCATCCATGGACATAAGCGCAGCGCATCCACCGAGAGCAGAGAGAAAAGATACAAGAGACAAGGGGATGAACTCGCTGCGCTCGTGCTGTTCTTGATCAAGAAATCGTGCGCGCAGCGCACACCTTCACTTGTATCTTGCCTCTTTACTCTTGTATCTGGTTTCGGACGGGGACGCGCTGCACTTATCCGCCCTACCTCTCGACGATGCTGAGATAGCCGGTAACTTCCTCGCGGTCGTGATAGAGCTGTTTGAACTGGAGCGTGTAGCGCAAACCCGCCTTGGTCAGGCGCTGCTCGATGATCTCCGCGCAGTGCTGCACTTCCTGATAGCGTTTCTTCATCGGCAGCTTGAGATTGAAGATGCACTCGCGGCACCAGCCCTGCGCCAGCCAGTCCGCCACCAGGCGCGCGATGCGCGCCGGCTGTTCCACCATGTCGCACACCATCCAGTCCACCGCCTTGGGCGGACGATAGCGGAAGCCGTCCTCGCGCCGCTGTTCCACCACGCCGCTGTCCAGCAGGGCCTGGGCCATGGGGCCGTTGTCCACCGCGACGACGCGCAGATGGCGCTGCACCAGCTGCCAGGTCCAGCCACCCGGCGCGGCGCCCAGGTCCACCGCGTGCATACCGGGGCGCAGGCGCTGTTCGCGCTGCTTCGCATCGAGAAAGGTCAGCAGCGCCTCGTCCAGTTTCAGGGTGGAACGGCTGGGCGCGCCGGAAGGAAACTTCAGCCGCGGGATGCCCATGTACCAGGGCGATGAATTGTCCGGCGCGGACAGGCCGATGTACGCCGAGGAGGAACTCAGGAAAAACACATGCAGGCGGGGCAGATCGCCGCGCCCTTCGTGCAGCCAGCCGCGCCGTTGCAGCTCGGCCCGCAGCGGCGTTGCCAGCTTGCGGCACAGCGCCTGCAATTCCTTGGCCTCGTTGGTGTCAGCGGTCTCCACCCACACCTCGCCCACCTGCATCTCGCCCAGCGCATCCAGCAGCGGATTGACGCGATCGCCCAGGGGCAAATCATCGACGCGACGCGCCGCAAACACCTGACGGGCGAAGATGAGTTCGGCAAAGTTCAGGCGGTGCAGCAGGTCCGCCGCGTCTTCCTCATAGAGATTGAACTCCACATAGGCACTGCCTGCCGTGGCGCGACAGTAACCGGCCACGCCGAGAGCGGCGGCGTGCGCCTGCACCTCGGCGGCGCACTCGCCCTCGAACCCGGCGCGGCAATAGAGAATCAACGATTTCAAGGTTCAGAACCTGTCGCAGAGACGCGGAGGCGCGGAGTTTTTACCAATCATAATCTCTGCGCCTCTGCGTCTCTGCGACGGTTCTATTTGCTGTCGAGCACTGGGCGCAAGGTGTCGAATACCTGGGTGGGGGTGATCACCTGGAGGCAGACGTTGTCGACGCAGGGGGTCTTGCGGTGATTGCCGGCGCTGACGCAGGGCGAGCAGGCGATGCCGGCGTAGATGGGCGTGGAGTTGCCCAGGGAGCCGTACAGTTTCGGCGTCTCGGGGCCGAAGATGACGAAGGTGGGCAGGTCGGTGACGGCGGAGAAATGGCCGGGACCGGAATCGTTGCTCAGCATCAGCAGGGAGATGCTGTACAGCGCCGGCAGTTCCAGCAGCTTGAGGCGGCTGGCGAAGTTGACGCAACGTTCGCGCCCCACCCACTTGCGCAGCTGCTCGGCCTCGTCGTACTCGCCCGGCGCGCCGGTGATCAGCACCAGCACGTCATCATAGCTGTCGAGGATGCGCTGCATCACTTCCAGGTAGCGTTCCGCCATCCAGCGCCGCTGCGGCAGCAGGTCGGAGGCGTTGGGATTGATCAGTACGATGCGCTGGCGCGCCGGGTCGTAATCGGCGTACGCCTCGCGCACCTTGCCGCGCATGATCTCCTGCTGCTCCGGCGTGATCTCCGCCCTGGCCAGGACGATCTCGTCGTCGCCGATGAGGGTCTTGGAATAGGGCAGTTCCTCGCGCTCGCTGAGCGCGGTGTTGACCATGGCCACGAAATTCTTGGCGATGTGCATATGCGGGTTGTAGGCGACGCGATGGGTGAGCAGCTCGCCGCGGTACAGGCCTTCGTTGTGGAAGGCGTGATAGCCGATGCGGTTGTTGGCGCCGGACAGGCCGGTGAGCAGCGCGCTGTAGCGGGAGAACAGCTCCAGGTCGATCACCGTGTCGATATTGCGGCGGCGGGTCCAGAACAGGAAACGCAGGGTGTCGAAGGCGAGGGAGAACAGGCCGCTTTCGTTGATGGTGAAGACGTTCTCTTCCGGTACGGTACCGAGCAGGCGCAGGCTGGCGGCGTTCTTCCTGAAGATGACGAAGAACAGCTCGGCGCCGTGCTGCTGCAGCTTGCGCATGGCCGGGTCGACCAGGATCGCGCTACCCATCTCCGACAGCTCCACCAGCAGCACGCGCTGGGGAGCGCTGCGCTGCCAGCGGCGGAACAGGCCGCCGATGCGGAACACCAGGGTGAACAGAAAGCACAACGGGACACCGGCGTAGTAATCCACCTTGCGCATGGTATCCACTTTCATCGCATTCAATCCTCGCTAGTAAAGACTTGCCGCAGAGACGCAGAGAACGCAGAGGGCTTCACGTATGGAGCATCGCTTCTGCATTCCCCGCCTCTGCGGCGCATGGGAACGGCATTATACCGCGTGCCCGCGCCGGCCGGGCAGCAGGGCGACGGCGCCGAGCAGCACGGCGAACCACAGGGTGGCGAGGCGGATGATCACCGTCGCCGCCACCGCCACGCCGGGCGACATGCCGTGCAGGGTGAGCAGGGTCACCATGGTCAGCTCGGCGCCGCCCAGGCCGCCGGGCAGGAAACTCACCGCCCCCACCAGCATGGAAAAGGCGTAGATGAACAGGGCGGTGGGCAGGTCCAGCTCGGTACCCAGCACCTGCACCAGGAAATAGAACGCCGCGCCCTCCGCGCCCCAGGCCACCACCCCCAGCACGATGCTGTAGCCGAGCAGGGGCAGGGAAAACAGGCGCGAGGAGTGCAGGATGGTTTCGATCAGACCGGCGGCCAGCACCGCGACCCGGCCGCTGTAGCGACGGCGCAGCCAGCCGTCCAGCCGCTCCAGCCAGGCGCGCTGCTGGATGAACAGCAGCAACGCCAGCAGCAGTACGGCCATGATCGCCACCACGCCGCGCGCCTGCGGATAGGCGGCGAGACCGATGGCGGCCAGCAGCAGGATGGCGATGAGGTCGCCCAGGCGCTCGGCCAGCAGGGCGGCGAGGCTGTGCGGCCAGGACACGCCCAGCGGCTGCAACAGCACGCAGCGCAGCGCCTCCCCGGCCTTGCCCGGTGTGGTGGTGAGGGCGAAGCCGCCCAGATAGATGCGCAGGCTGGACCACAGCGGCACGCGGTGACCGAACAGGATGAGGTAATGCTGCCAGCGCACGAAACGCAGGCCGTAATTGACCAGGGACAGCGCCAGCAGCGACAGCAGTACCGCCGGCGACACCTCACGCAGCGCCGCCATCACCTCGCGCCAGCCGCCCCACAGGGAGAAGGCGAGATAGCCCAGCGCCGCCGCCGCCACCGACAGAATCAGCGCCCGCAGGCCGCGCACCGGCCGCGCCGCCGCCTGGGTCACGCCAGCAGCCAGAAGGTGAGCGCGCCCCAGCCCAGCACCGTCACCAGCAGGTGCGGGTCGCGCAACAGGTCGCGCGCCGGGTCTTCACCGGCGTCCGTGCTGAAGCTGAGGTGCAGGTAGCGGAACAGGCCATAGAGCACGAAGGGCACGGTATAGATGAGATTGCCGGTGTGGTGGGCGGCGATGGTGTCGGCGCTCATGGTGTACAGGCTGTAGGCCATCACCACGCCGGTGGCGCAGACACCGATCATCAGGTCCAGCATGGGCAGCGAGTAATTCTCCAGCACCTTGCGCGCCGGCACGCCGCTGTGTTCCATCACCGCCATTTCGGAACGGCGTTTGGCGAAGCCCAGGAACAGGGTCACCATCAGGCCGGTGAGCAGCAGCCAGGATGAAGGCGGGATGCCCACGCCCAGGGTGCCGGCCAGGATGCGCAGCATGAAACCGGCGGCGATGATGAACACGTCGAGGATCACCACGTGCTTGAGGCGCCAGGAATAAAGCAGGTTGAGCACGCCGTACAGCGCGACGATGAGCAACACGCGCGGCGACGCGGCCCAGGCCAGGGCGAAACCTGCCGTCGCGCACAGCAGTCCCAGCACGCCGCCCTGCCCCGCCGTGACGGTGCCCGCGGCCAGCGGCCGGTGCTTCTTGTGCGGATGCAGCCGATCGGCCTCGCGGTCGGCCAGATCGTTGATCACGTAGATGGCGCTGGACACCAGGCAGAAGGCCAGTGCCGCCAGCACGACCGCCTGCACCGTCGCGGCATCATTCCAGGCGTGGCCGAACATCAGGCCGACGAAGACGAAGCCGTTCTTCAGCCACTGGTGCGGCCGCAACAGACGCAGCATTTCCCGCGGATTCACGTCCCTCGCCCTCCAAAGACGAACATCCGACGCAGACGACTACATGGATGTAGTCGGTTGGAAATGTCTGGAACATATTTCCCAGGCGCAGAGACGCAGAGAGTTACTTGCTTGATCATTCTCTGCGTCTCTGCGCCTCTGCGTTGGATTTAATAGTTTTCACTGTCTCAGTCTGCGGCGCCCGGCATGGTGCGGTACCAGGCGTGGTCGGCCAGGGCCAGCAGACTCCGTAGGATGGGTAGAGCGGAGCGAAACCCATCATGTTTGCCTCGGCAGGTGATGGGTTTCGTTGCACTCTACCCNNGCCAGCAGACTCCGTAGGATGGGTAGAGCGGAGCGAAACCCATCATGTTTGCCTCGGCAGGTGATGGGTTTCGTTGCACTCTACCCATCCTACATGCTGAAACATATTTCCCAGGCGCAGAGACGCAGAGTTTTTTCCGCTCATTCACACGAACAAGCTCTGCGTCTCTGCGCCTCTGCGCCAGGTTGTTTTTCTCAGTTGCCCTCATGCGGCATGTCCCGATACCAGGCGTGGTCGGCCAGCGCCAGCAGTTCGCGGTCGCCGCGGCTGTCGCCATAGGCGTAGATTTCGAAATCCTCGCGTGCGCCGAGCAGGGCACGCAGGCGGCGCTCCTTTTCCGCACCGTAGCAATTCTCACCGGCATAGTGTCCGGTCACCCGGCCGTCGCCGTCCAGCGCCAGACACGTGGCGATGACGTCGTCGAAACCGGCGGCGTATGCCCACGGCGCCACATAGTGTTCGATGGAGGCGGAGATCACCACGCAGCGGTGTCCCTGCCGGCGGTGCCACTCCAGCCGCGCCAGCGCAGCCGGGCGCACCATCCGCGGCAGATGCTCGCGGGCGTAGCGCTCACCGGCACAGCGCAGTTCCTCCTCGCCCATGCCGGCGAGAAAGCGGCGCAGCACCCTTTCCTTGGCGACGCTGTTGGGCAGCAGCCGCAAGCCGTAGCCCAGCAGGGTCGGCAGCAGGAACAACGTGCCGCGCAGCAGACCGCCCCACCCCGCCAGCCGCAGCAGAAACGGCAACAGCGTGTCGCGGTAAGTGAGGGTGCCGTCGAAATCGAAGGCGGCGACGACGGGGCGCTTGTCGTTCATGAAACATGAGTCCGCAAATGAACGCGAATGGACGCAAATGAAACCGGATAAGCAGGCACGTCATGCAAACCCATATCCGATCTGCGCGATCGAACAAATATTTTCCATTTGCGTGTATTCGCGTTCATTTGCGGACTGATTCCTGTCACAGCTTCAGTCGTTTGAACAGGCGCTCGGGAATGCTCGTAATGATGAGCATGATCCAGCGCCAGAACCACGGCACGTAGATCACGTCGCGGCCGCGCTCCACGGCGGCCACGATGCGCTCGCCCACGTAGGCCGGCGTGGCCACCAGGAACAGGCCGGGCATGCCGAAGGTCATGGCGGTGTCGACGAAGCCGGGCTTGACGGTCAGCACCCGCACCCCGGCCGGGAACAGGCGGTTGCGCAGCCCCTGCAAATAAAGCGCGAGGGCGCCCTTGGCGGCACCGTAGGTGTAGTTGCTCTGGCGGCCGCGATCGCCGGCCACCGAGGCGATGCCGGCGATGAAGCCGCGGCCGCGCTGCTCGAGGTGATCGGCGCAGAGATTGAGGATGGACACGGCGTCGACGAAATTGCGGTTGATGATGGTGAGGGTTTCCTCGAAATCGCCGGCGGCCTTCTGCTGGCTGCCGAGATAGCCGAAGGCCAGCACCACGCCTTCCAGTTCGCCCATTTCCTCGCTCACCCGTTGCAGGAATGCCGCGTGGGTATCGTGGGCATCGGCACTGAACAGGCCGAAGTTCACCTGCACACCGTAACGTATCGCAAGATCGGCGGCATCGCGCCGCAGCGATTCCACGTCGCGCCCGGCCAGGTACAGGCGATGGCCGCGCCGCGCCAGCGCCGCCGCCGTGCCGCGGGCGATGGCCGAGGTCGCACCCAGGATCAGTACCGCGCCGCTCATCTGACGCCCTCACGTTGCACAGCCGACGCACGAAGAGCGCGGAGGTTTGTATATGACAGGAAAGCCCGCCCTACGCTACCGCTCGGCGGCGCGACGGAACAACACTCATGGAATAAACCATTTGTGATCTCGCCAAGACGCCAAGTGCGCCAAGAAAAACAAGGCCCAATATCCATGGGCTGGGTTGCCCGTCGGCCGGTACGCAGCCCGCGCTGCCGTTTCTGCCTTCTCTGCGGGCTTGGCGTCTTGGCGAGAGTAATGGCCATCAGTTTCATTCCTCCTCTCCCATACCCAGACGGCGTGACAGGCTGGAGCCGAACACGCCCTGCGGGTCCAGTTCGCGTCGCACGCGGCGCCAGGCCTCCAGCTGCGGATACATGGCGCGGAAACTGTCCGCGGCCAGCCGCGCGTCCTTGGCCAGATACACGCGCCCGCCGTGCTGCAGCACGATGGCGTCGAAGGCGTCGAGCAGGGCCAGGGTGGCCACGCCCTTCATGGGCAGGTCCATGGCCAGGGTATAGCCCTCCATGGGGAAGGACAGGTAGCCCTCACCCGCCGCCCCCATGCGCTTGAGCACGCCGAGGAAGGCCGGATGGACGCTGTCGGCCAGGCGTTGCAGCAGTTGTTGCATCGCCTCCAGTGCCGTCGCCGTCGGCACCACACACTGGTACTGCACAAAGCCGCGCTTGCCGTACAGGCGGTTCCAGTTGTCCAGGGTGTCGAGGGGATAGAAGAAAGTGTCGTAATCCACCAGGAAGGAGCCGCTGCGGCCGCCCTCGCGGCGGAAGTACTGCGCATTGAAGGCACGGATGGACAGGCCGTTGAGCAGCCAGCCCGGCATGTCGAAGGGAATGTTGCGCACCTTGGCCGGGGCCAGGCGCAGCGGCGTCAGGCGCCGGCCGCCGGACAGCTCGTCGCGCGCGGCGTGATCGCCGTTCATCACCACGCCGCGTCCCAGCCCGGCGCCGCGGCTCATCAGGTCGAGCCAGGCCACGCTGTAGCGCGCGTCGTTGTCGGTGTCCTGCAACAGGGCAAACACCTGTTCCAGGTTGGCCGCGCCCTGGTGGCGCGCGCGGATGTACACGCTCTCGATGGGCTGCAATTGCAGCTCCACCTCGCCGATGATGCCGGTCAATCCCATGCCGCCCACGGTGGCGCGGAAGGCCTCACCGTTTTCTCGCGCCGAGCAGCACAGACGGCGGCCGTCGGCGGTGATCAGTTCTAGTTCGCGCACGCTGCGCGAGAAGGCGCCGTCGTGATGATGATTCTTGCCGTGTACGTCGGCGGCCACGCAGCCGCCGAGGGACACATGCTTGGTGCCCGGCGTCACCAGGGGAAACCAGCCTCGCGGCACGGTCAGCGTCAGCAGTTCGGCCAGGGTGACCCCGGCCTCGGCGCGGATGACGCCCTGGTCGCGATCGAAGGCGAGAAAGCGGTTGACCCGCTCGGTGAGCACCACGCGGCGGTTCTCGTTGAGGGCGGCGTCGCCGTAGCTGCGGCCCTGGCCGCGCGCCAGCAACGACGGCGCCTCGGACAGCAGATCGGCGTGACGCTCCGGCCGCACCAGCTCGCAGCGCTGCACCGGGTAGCGGCCCCAGCCGGCAATTTCCTTATTCAGTGTGTTCATCCGCGTGGCAACCGTTGCACGTCTTCGTCGGGGAAATACTTGTCGTAAAAATAACACGCGCCGGCCGGCAGGAACCACGGCAGGCGGTAAAACTGTTGCTGCGTGCGCCGCAGCACCTCGTCCCGGTACAGCGTATAGCGGAAGCCGCGGCCGAGCAGCAGATAGTCGGTGACGCCGCGCACGGTGATCTCCTGCACTTCATGACTTTCGAAATAACGCGCGTGCACCGCCGGTGACTTTGCGGCATACAGCAGCACGGCGATGTCCTTGCCGTCGAGGGCACGGTAGTCGGTCAGCATGTCGTCCTGGCGGCCGTACTTGGAGGCGTCGCCGAACACATGGAAGCGCCGGCCGGAGCGGTGCTCGAGGATGGCCGAGTAGACGTAGCTTTCGGTGGCCAGGGCGTGGCCGTCCAGCTGCGGCTCGATCTGCTGCCAGAACTCGCCGCTGTAGCGGCCGAACACCATGTCGTGGTGCAGCACCGGCCGCCCCTGCCAGGCGTCTGTGGGCAGGGCCAGCAGCACGGCAATGGCCGCCACGTGCAGCAGCGAGAACCAGGCCATGAAGCGCACGCTGCGGCGCAGCTGCGCCGCATCGAGCACGGACGGCAGGAACAGGAACAGGAAGGGATAGAAGGCCAGCACCCAGTGCAACCCGATGCGCGCGGTAAAGGACAGCAGGGCGAACAGCGCCATGGGCAGCAGCCACAGCCACAGGAACAGGCCGCGCCCGCGCAGCGCATCGAGTACCGCCCCGCGGCGGCGCCAGGCCTGCCACAGCAGCGGCGGCGTCACCAGGTACACCAGCATCAGCAGGTACAGCGCCGGATGGGTCCAGTCGAAGCTGCTGCCGCTGTGGCGGCTGTAGACGTTGAACAGCACGTTGTCCCAGCAGTGACAGTAGTTCCACCACAGGTTGAGCGCGGCGAAGGGGAGCACAGCGAGGAACAACAGCAGCAGGCCGACGGCGTTGCGCCGGGACGGCCGCACCAGCAGCAGATAGGCGCCGTAGGCCAAGCCCAACAGTACGGCGAAATACTTGGCCAGGAAGGCCAGGCCGAGCAGCGCGCCGGAATAGGCGAACCAGCGCCAGCCGTCCCGTTGCAGCGCGCGCTGCAGGGCCAGCGCCGAGAGGAAGGACAACAGGATCAGCGGCGTGTCGGTGCTGATCAGCACGTTGATCACGTTTACCGGCGCCAGCAGGTAGAGCAGTCCGGCCAGCGCCGCGCGCTCCTCGCCCAGGCCGTCGCGCAACAGGCGGTAGATGGCCCAGGCGATGAAGCTGGTCATGGCATAGGCCGGCAGGCGCAGCCACCATTCCGCCTGGCCGAGATAGAGCAACGCGTGCAGCCACCAGCCCACCATGGGCGGATGATCGTAATAGCCCAGGCCCGGATGCCTGCCCCAGACGAAGAAGTAGGCCTCGTCGCCGGTCAGCGGCAGCCACGCCGCCAGCAGCAGCTTGAGCAGCGTGATGCCGCCCAGGGTGAGATAAAAATTGCGGCGCAGGTCGGTCATGCGCGATCTCTTGCCGCAGATGCACAGAGGACGCAGAGAATACCAGCCCAAATGTAAGCCAGGCCTACCCGGAGCACCCGTGGCACGTCGAATTCCAGGCGGTATACCGCATTCACTCTGCGTCTCTGCGACAGAAGGTTTGTTTTCATGGTCACAGGTGATGCTTGCCGGTGAGGTAGGCGTAGAGACCGGGCAGGCTGCTGACGATGAGGATCACACCGTAGAGGATGGACATGGACAGCACCAGGGTCTGGTCGGCGCCGATGAGCGCGAACAGGCCGATCATGCCGCCCTCGCGCACGCCCCAGCCGGCCAGCGACACCGGCACCAGGGTGAGCAGGATCACCGGCGGCACGATCACCATGTAGGTCCACACGCCGAACGGCAGACCGACGCTCTGGCCGATGAAGTAGATGCACAGCAGCGAAAGCAGATGGATCAGCAACGACAGCGAAAACTGCACGGCAAACGGGCGCGCGCCATGCAGCACCTGGCCCAGACAGCGGGATATGCGCAGAAATACCGTCAGCAGCGGTACCCGTTCCAACCAGCGCAACTTGTGCAACAGGATCAACACCGCAAACCCGGCGATGCCCAGTGACACCAGGCCATTGATGGCAAGAAACACCTGATGCGGCAGCAGGTCCGGGTTGGCCTGCAAGGCCAACAGATTGAACACCAGCAGGCCGGCCAGGCCCAGGCCGCGATCGGCGGCCACGCCATAGAAGGCGTCGCGCTTGCGGTGGCCGGTACGCGCCACGTCGAGCACGCGCAAGGCGTCGCCGCCGATGCTGGTGGGCAGCCCCTGATTGAAGAAGCTGCCCTTGAAGTAGCTGCGCAGATAGAAGACGAAGTCCTGGCCGAAGCCAAGCCGCTGCATCACCAGCTTCCAGCGCCAGGAGGCCAGCAGGGTACTGGCCAGCTGGAACAGCAGGCCCAGCAGCAGCAGGCCGGGCTCCGCCCCCAGCATGGTCTGCAACACTCCATCCAGATTGATGTTGCGGAAGATGAGCCAGAACACCAGCAGCGTCACTGCCACGCGCAGCAGCAAGGTCAGGGTGCGCTTGAGATGATGGTTCATGCCGCCCTCCGCGGGAACAGGGTACGCAACCCCGGCAGGGCCAGCGCCAGCATCGCCAGCGGCAACACCACCAGCAGGGGACGGGCCAAGGGGTAGCCGCCGTCATAGCCCCAGATGGTAAACAGGGCCGCGACGACCAGCAGCAGGGCAAGGGTGCGCTGCACATTCAGGCGCAGCCCCAGGGGCCAGCGCCGCCCCAGCCACACGCTGAGCATCACGCCGAGCCACCCCGCCAGCGCCCCACCCACCACGTCCAGCGGCCAGTGGATGCCCACCGCAACGCGCGACACGCCCACGGCGGCGGCCAGCAGCAGCACGGTCACCTTGGCATCGACGGGAAAACGCATCACGCAAATGGCGCCGGCAAAGGCAAAGGCGGCCGCACTATGGCCGGAGGGGAAGGCGCCGGAGACGGCCCTGAAACCGATGACACGGATGTCGTCGCCGCTCAGCAGGTAGGGCGGACGCGGCATGTCGAACACCATCTTTGCACCATGGATCAGCAGCGACACCACCACCACAGCCACCATGATGCTCCACACCAGATCGGGGCGGCGGCCGACGAAGGGCAGCAACAGGCACAACAGGGTCATGGTGTCGCCCAGCACGGTGATGTTGGACCACACCCATGCCCCCGCCGGCCACGGCGCGCCGTTGATCAGCCGGAACAGTGCGACGTTGCCGTCGCTCGCTAATAGCAGCAACAGCAACCCGGCCAGCACGGCGGCGACGCCGTAGCCCCAACGTGGCCAGGCGTGCGGATCGGCGAAATGGGTATCAGACGGCATCACGCTTGGTCAGCACCACGAGGCGATAGTTCTTGTAGCGGGCAAAAGTGGCGCCGGTGCGCAGGCCGGAGAAATATTTCTTTTTCACCTTGGGCATGCGCTTGCGCAGGAAGAAACCCAACAGCCACGCCACGAACGGGCGGCTGCCGCGCAGGTATTCCCAAATCGCCTCGCCCGAGGGTTTGAGCTTCTGCATCAGCAGGTCATCGAGGATGTCCAGGTTGGGCGCCACCAGGGCGGTGATGTCCTCGTCACGCAGCACGTCGAAGGGTGCCGCCGCCAGGGCGGCGCGGAAATCGCTCAGGTGGTGGCCGCCGCCGATGACACCGTCGCCGGGCTGGCCGTCGCCGGCCGCCGGGGTTTTGAAGAAATCGCAGATCACCACCCGGCCGTGCGGCTTGAGCAGGCGCGCGCAATGGCCGAGCACGGTGTTGAGATCGATGTACTGGAAGCTCTCGCTGAACAGGATGGCGTCGTACTGCCCTTCCACCTCCGCCACCGGCATGCCTTCGAAGGTGGTCTCGAATACCCGTGCCTGGTTGCCGGGCAGCTCAGCCAGCCGTGCGTGCACCATGCGCGCCAGCGATGGCGAGGGAATGACGCCGTCGACGCGGTAGCCACGCTCGGTCAGCTGCTTGAGGATGTGGCCGGTGCCGCAGCCCACGTCCAGCACGCGCACCTCGCCGTCGAGCGGCGGCAGCGCCTGGGCCAGGTGTTCGGTATAGCGCTGCTGCGCCAGCGGCAGATTGGTCAGCGACGGCACCAGGTCCGGCTCCCACAGGCCGTAGTGCAGATCCTCCACCCCCAGCAGCTGCTTGCCCAGCACCAGCCCCAGTTCGCGGCTGTCCATCTTGTGTGTCGTCGTCATAGCTGTACCTTGTAAACAAAACAATCTGCCGCAGACGATTACATGGATGTAATCGGTTGGAAATGTCTGGAACATATTTCCCAGCCGCGGAGGCGCCGAGAAAATCGTTGGTTTTTTGTAGGGTGCGCACTGCGCACCGTGCCGTGCCGAACCCCGCCATGGTGCGCGGTGCGCACCCTACACGAGTATCGGTCGCGGCGACAGCGCCTCACCCGCGATAGCCGGCGCAACGATAAAGGGTGTAACTCACCGCCACCGTGCCCCGCAGCACAACGCTCACCACGTCCGCCTGCGCGCACTGCTCGAAGCGCTGCTGCCAGCGCGCCGCATCGTTGCGGAACTGCCACGGCACCACCAGCACGCCGCGGGCCCCCGCCTGCGGCGTGCCGAACCAAAGGTCGTTCTGATCGTAACGTTCATCGGCCACCTGCACCGGGCGCGGCCGTGCCGGCCAGGCGAGATGGCTGGCATAGGACCAGTTGCCGGCGAACAGCACCGGGGCCGGCCCCGGTTCCTGCGCCATGGCCTCGCGCACCTCCTCGGCCCGCTGCACCGCCTGCTCCCAGCCGTACAGATCGCCGAAGGGATACTGATTTTCGGCAAAAGGCAGCCAGGGCGCGAACAGTTCGCTGTGCAGCACCAGGGCCAGCAGCAGCGAATAGGCCGCGCCGCTCCAGGCGATGATGCGCACCGGGCGCCGCGGCCAATGCTGCAGCAGCCAGCGGGCGGTAAGCGGCGTCAGCAGCGCCCAGCCCAGCAGGGTCCAGTGCGGCAGGGTGGGCTCGAAACCGCTGCTCCAGCCGAACAGCAGCAGGGGCGGCAGGGCCAGCACCAGGACGTGGCGTTTTACCGGCTCGCGCCGGCGGCGCAGTCCGTCGATCACTGCGACGATGCCGAGCAGGTAGAGCGCCGGACCGTAGGCCAGCAGCTGCCCCGCCTGCGACAGCAGGAAGCGCGCCGGTTCCCAGGCACGGCCCGGCACGCCGTGGCCGAGCTGGTAGTCAAATGAGAGCCAGTCGTGCTGCCAGTTCCAGCCCAGCACCGGCACAATGAGCAGCAGGGCGAGACCCACCGCCAGCCAGGGCCAGGGTCGGCGCAGCTGCGCCCAGTGCCCGCCCAGGGCCAGCAGCAGCACGGCGCTCAGCGCCAGCGTCACCGCCGTGTACTTGGCCAGGCCGGCCAGGCCGAACAGCGCACCCAGCACCAGCCAGTCGCACGCCTCGCCCCGCGCCAGGGCCCGGTGCAGAAACAGTGCCGCCGCCAGCCCCAGCGGCAGCAGCGGGGAATCCGGCAGCATGGCCAGCGACAGCACCTGGAAGGCCAGGGCCGAATGCAGCAGGGCCACGGCGGCGAAGGCCGTCCAGGGCGAGGCCTCCGGATACAGCTCGCGCGTCAGGCGGAACAGCGCCAGGCTGGCCAGGGCGCCGAGCAGCACCGGCCACAGACGCAGGGCGAATTCGCCGGAAGAGAACAGCAGGACCAGGGCCTGCAACCAGCCCACCAGGGGCGGGTGATCGAAATAGCTCCAGTCGAGGTGATAACCGTACAGGGCGTAATGCGCCTCGTCGCCGGACAGCCCGGCGCCGCCGCCGGCCGCCAGCAGGTGCAGCAGGGAGCTGAACGCCACGAGCAGCAGCGCCGCCCGCCCGGGGGTCATCGCGGCGGATGCTGGAACAAGACTCAATGAAGACTACCCGTGGCGTCGGTAAAGGGGCGGATTATACCCAAAGGCACAGTGGGCATCACTCGGCATCCGCATCCGGCTCAGCCGCATCGGCCCCCTGCGCTGCCCCTGCCGGCTCCTCCTGCGTCACCGGCACATAGAACACATACCAGCGCAGCGACAGGTCCGGGTTTTTCGCCTCCACCACACTGAGCTGGCGCCACTCGCCTTCCGGCAGGCTCAGCCGGCCCGGGATGTCGTCGCGCTCGCGGTCTTCGCGGTCGTATTTCTCGATGAACAGGCACAGCCGCTCCGGTACCGCCGCCTCCCGGGCCCACAGGTGGTACTGGCTCATGCGCGCCTGCATGGTCACACCGACGCGTTGCGGCGCGTCGAGCAGCCAGGCGACCATACCGGCGCTGGCGTGGTTGCCGACGATGATGCCGCAGTCCGCGCCGCGGGGATGGGTGGCCTCCACTTCCGGCAGCAGGCGGCGCAGCTCGGCGTCCACCTGGTCCCAGCCGTAGGCCTGGCTCAGCTGGGTGCGCTTGGGCGTCATGTCTTCCCCCGCCACCTGTTGCAGCCAGTGGGGGAAGCGCAGCAGGTTCACCAGCAGCACGCCGGTGAGCACCGCCAGCACCACCAGCCCCAACAGCAGCGGACGGGCGCGGCCACGGGCGCGCGCCGGCGGGTAGAGCCAGCGGTTGAGCGCCCCGGCGAGCAGGATGGTGCCCGGCACGTAGGCGGTCTCCGGCCAGTTGGGCCCGCTGTCGGCGGTGAGACCGGCGGCGCCGAACACCAGCAGCGGCAGCCAGAAGCCGGTGGCAAACAGGGCGCGGCCGTAGCCGCTCAGGGCGCGCGGCCCGCCGCGGCCGAAGCTGGCCCCTGCCATGGCGAGGAAGGTCCACGGCATGGCAACCGCCATCTGGCCGCCCACAAACATGAGCAGCATCGTCCAGGGATCGGCGGCGACGCTGCGCTGGACGCCGTGGCCCAGCTGGAAGGCGAAGGAGATCCAGTCGTGGCGCCAGTTCCAGGCCAGCACCGGGATGAAGGTCACCAGCGCCAGCAGGGCGCCGAACCAGGGCCAGGGGCCGGCCAGCTGGCGCCGCCCGGCGCGGGACATGAGCAGGGCGAGAAAGAGGCCGCCCAGGATCAGCACCGCCGGGTACTTGCCCAGCAGCGCCAGCCCGGCGCAGATGCCGGTGAGGCCCCACAGCGCGGGCCGGTGTTCCTCCACCGCACGCCAGGCCAGGTAATAGGTGCACCAGGTGAAAATGATGAGGGCGCTGTCGGGGGTGACGATGTGAAAACCCGCCTGCACCAGGGGCAGCGTGGTCCACACCAGCACCGCCAGGCCGCCGGCCCGCGGCTGGCCGTAGGCGCGGCGCGCCAGGTCGTAGGCCAGCACGGCCCCCACCAGCCAGGACAGCACCGCCGGCAGGCGGATCACCGCCGCGCCGTCGCCGAACAGGTCCGTGAACGGCCGCATCAGCCAGGCCACCAGCGGCGGGTGGTCGAAGTAGCTCAGCTCCAGTCGCTGCGACCAGACCCAGTAATAGGCCTCGTCCGGCAGCAGGCCGAGACCGAGCCAGGCCAGCACGTTGCCGGCCAGGGTCAGGGCCAGCAACAGCAGCAGCCAGGGCGGGAAGGCGCGCCGTTCGCGGGAGGGTTCGAGAAACATGGAATTCCGTTCAGAATCAGGACAGCGGGGGAGTATACCAGCCTTGTGTGTCGCCACCGCGGCCTGCTTTGCTACACTGCCGCCATGTCCCGTCCTGCCCTCCTGCTGCTGTCCCTGTGCCTCCTGCTGCTGTCCGGCATGGCCGGCGCCGACGGCTATCGGCCGCAGCCGTTCCACGCCCGTTACTCGGTCCACGTCAACGGCCTCAAGGTGGGCGAAATCGACCGCAACCTGCGTATCGAGGCCGACGGCCGCTACGTGCTGGAAAACCTCGCCTACACCACCGGTCTGGTGGCGCTGTTCAAGAAGGATCGCGCGCTGGAGCGCAGTACCTGGGTGTACAACGACGACCACGTCAAGCCCATCGAGTATTTCGCCCACTACACCGGCCGCGCCAAGGACGTGATCGAGCGGCTCGACTTCGACTGGCAGCGCAACATCGTGTCCTCGCTGCGCGACGGCAAGATCACCGAGGTGACGCTGGTGCCCGGCGCGATGGACAAGCTCATGCACCAGGCCGTCCTGCGCGGCGACGTCGCCGCCGGCATGCAGCACATCGAATACCCGATCGCCGATCGCGACGACATCAAGCCCTATGTCTACGACGTGCTCGACAGCGAAGAGGTGGTCACCGGGCGCGGCACCGTGCGTGCGATCAAGGTACGCAAGGGCACCACCACCTTCTGGCTGGCGCCGGAGTGGGATTACCTGCTGGTCAAACTGGTCCAGGAAAACGACGACAGCACCTACGCCAGCTATCTGCAGGCGGAGAAATAGCGGCGCCGCCAGGCGCCACTTGATGGGTTTCGCTGTGCTCTACCCATCCTACCTAGGGCGGGTCTTGGCGCAGAAACACCACCGACAAGATTCACAAGATGTTCAGGATGAACAAGATTTCTCATCTTGTTCATCTTGAACAATCGTGTTCATCCTGTCAGGGAAGTTGTCTTTACAGGAACCCCAGACAAAGCACGGACGCAGGATGGGTAGAGCAACGCGAAACCCATCGCCTTCGGGCACGCCGCTTGATGGGTTTCGCTGCGCTCTACCCATCCTACCTAGGGCGGGTCTTGGCGCAGAAACACCACCGACAAGAATCACAAGATGTTTCAGGATGAACAAGATTTCCCCATCTTGTCCATCTTGAAACATCTTGTTCATCCTGTCAGGGAGGTTGTCTTTGCAGGAACCCCAGACAAAGCACGGATGCAGGATGGGTAGAGCAACGCGAAACCCATCGCCTTTCGGGCGCGCCACTTGATGGGTTTCGCTGCGCTCTACCCATCCTACCTAGGGCGGGTCTTGGCGCAGAAACACCACCGACAAGATTCACAAGATGTTTCAGGATGAACAAGATTTCCCCATCTTGTCCATCTTGAAACATCTTGTTCATCCTGTCAGGGACGTGGTCTTTTGACGGCTCACCCCCGGCGCGCGACGAAGCGGCGCCACTCCCCCACCGCCAGCACCAGCGCCGCCAGCAGCAGCGGCAGGCCCACGTACATGGCCATGGCGCCCAGTTCGCCGGTGACGTCGCTCAGCACCACGTCGCCCTGGGCCCGGGTGGCGTAGATCTCCACGCCGCGCCAGAACAATGCGCCGCCCACGCCGCCCAGCCAGGCGATCCCCAGCAGGCGGGCGGTGCTCAGGCCACGCCGTGCTGCGATGGGTGCGGCGACGATCAGCAGCACGCCCCACAGCCACCAGCCGGCTACGCGCGGCCAGGACAGTTCGGCGCCGTAGCGCAGTGTTTCCACCAGCGGGGTAAAGGCGAGGCGCAGGGTGGACGGCGGGCCGAGATAGCCCGCCACCACCGGAGTGATTGCCGCACCGTTCCGCTCGCGCAACACGCGCACCACCGCCGCGGCGCGCTCATCCGCCGTCATGCGGGCGGCGCCGGGTATGCGCAACGCGGTCCAGGTGCGGGTAAAGCCGCCCCAGCCGTGCCAGTCGGTGGACGATACCAGCACCACCCTGCCGGTCCGCTCCAGCTCCAGCATCGCGGTGCGCACGTCGGCAGGAATGTCGGGATGACCATTGTTGGCGATCTCGAAGCCGTCGACGCCGGCGTCGGCCAGCGCGTAGATCGCCGGGGCATCGAGGCGCCAGGCCATGGAGATCACCGCGCCCTCGTGTTGGTTGCGTACCGCATCGATGAAGCGGCGGGCGTAATCGGTGCGGTCGGCCCAGAAGTCGGGCAGCGCCGCGCCCTCGCGCAGGCCGAGACCGAGCAGGAAGCCGCCGTACTCGCTGCCCACCTCGATGCCCGGTATCACCGCCAGGGTGGAAAACTGCCGCGCCGCCAGGGCGCGAGTGTAAAACGAGCCGGCGGGATCATCGTGTTCGGTGATGGCGGCGACGTCATACCCCCGCGCCCCATGCCAGGCGAGATTGACCGGCGCGCGCACCAGGCCGTCGTGGGAACCGAGGGTGTGGCTCTGCAGATCGGCGACGACCACATCGGGATCGTCGACAGCGAGAGCCCAGCCAGGAAAATGCACATGGGACACGAACAGCACGTAGGCGGCGAGACACCACACCGCCGCCAGCGGCGCCAGCGTCATGCGCAGGATGCGCAGCCACCACAGGCCGCCGCGCCACCAGCCCCACGCCAAGGCGCCCAGCGCCAGCCAGGCGGCAAGGGCGCCAAAGGCGAGGCGGAAATCGGGCGCGCCGAGCAGCAGGTGCCCCGGCGCCAGCAACGGCTCGAGCAGACCCGCCGCGGCGGGATACTCCAGGCTCATGCCGGGCACCGCCGCATAGTCGCGCGCATCGAAGGGCCCGGCCGGATCCCACGGCAGCAGGGCCGCCGCGGTCAGGACCAGCAATAGGGTCAGAATGAGAGTGCGCAGGCGCTCGGGTTTCATGGTTTGATTAGTCGCAAGTGACAAGTAACAAGTTCCAAGTAAAAACAAGGTTCTTTTAACTTGTCACTTGTCACTTGTATCTGCCTCACCGCGCCCACCGGTTGTCGCGCAGCAGTTCGTAGCTGAGCTGGTCGCGCGCCAGCAGTTGCCGTTCCAACTGCATGAACCCGGCCTCGGAGAGTCCTTCGCCCGCCGTCTCCAGGCGTTCGTGCAGATTGTGCTTGAGGTGGGCGCGGTCGGTGATCAGCGCGATGCTCTGGCCACCCTCGGTGACGAAGGCCTGGCCCTGCGTCTTCCTGAACACCGACTGCCCCAGGGCGGCGAACTCGTCGGGGAAGCCGAGCAGGTCGATGATGGTCGGCATCACATCCAGCTGCGAGGACACGTTGTGATTGGTGCCGGCCGGCACGATGCCCGGCGCGTAGACCAGGAACGGTGTGTGAAACAGCTGGCGTAATCCGCCCTGCTGGAAGTGAGTCGCGTGATCGGCGGTGAAGATGAAAATGGTGTTGGCGAACCAGGGCTGCTGCCGCGCCGCATTGATGAATTCGCCCACGCTCCAATCGGAGTAGTGCAACGCATTGATGTAACCGTTTTCGTCCACCAGGCCGTGGGGGGTACGGATCACGTGGCCGTCCAGCTCCGGATACGGTGTGTGGGTGGTGCCGGTGAAGGCATAGGCCAGGAACGGCTTGCCCGCCTGGTCCAGCTTGCCCTTGAGGAACATCAGCATGTCGTAATCCCAGCCGAAGGTCGCCAGCGTCGGGTCGGGGTAATTCAACAGCAGCGGGATGTCTTCCTTGCCGTAAAACTCCTTGAACCCTGCCGAACGGGCCACGCCCTGGATCTTGAAGGAATCGCGGTCGGAGCTCTGCACGAACACCGTGTGGTAGCCGTGACGCTCGGCCATGGCGCCGAGGCGGGTGAAGTTGGACACGCCGATGCCGGCGTCGATGCGCGGCAGGCCCTTCAATGCCGGAATGCCGGTCAGCGTCGCCTGCACCCCCTCGATGCTGCGCTGCCCGGCGGCATAGAAGCGGCTGAACTTGAGACCGTCGCGCGCCAGCGCATCGAAATTGGGCGTGGCGCCGATGCTGCCGCCGCTGAAGCTGTCGACGTAATCGAAGTTCCAGCTCTCCAACAGCACGAACACCAGATTGTGGCCGGTGGGTTCAACATCGTAGCGCTGCAGCATCGGGTAAGCCGGGTCGATAATCGCTTGCTGCTCGCCCATGATGGCGACGGCCTGTTCCTGCGGATAAAAATGATGATCGACCGGATCGAGGTTGAGCGAGAACACCATGGTGGTAAAGACGCCGTTCAGACTCAAATGGCCGTAGGCCGAATCGCCGTTGTCGTAGGCGTCGATGATTTCGATCACCTTGCCGCCCACGCCGCCGCGGCCGACGATGGCCAGGGCCAGGAACAGCGCGACGTATTGCAGTGCCGCCCAACGCATAGTCCGCAGTTCGCCGCGCAGGACGCGTTGCCACAGCCAGCCCAAGGCCAGGGCGAACAGCGCGAACAACAGCAGGGCCCACCAGTACACGCCGAAGGCATAGTGGAGCATGAAGCCCCAGTCGTCACGCAGCAGCAGCAGTTCGTACGACACGTGACGGCGCACCTGCTCGAAATAGAACACGTCGCCCACCAGCAGCAGCACCATGCCCAGGGTCAGCGCATAGGCCAGCCATGCCAGCGGGTCGAACCAGCCGCGCCGATCGAACCAGCGCAGCGGCAGGTTCATCAGCAGGAAGGGAATGGCGAATACCCGCGCAATCACCGCGCCGTCAAAACGCAGGCCGTTGCCGAAGGCCGCCAGCACCTGACCGAAGCCGAGCTGGGCGAACTGCAGCGGATAGAGCACGTAGAGCAGCGCCCGCCCCAGGGTGAACAAACCCAGGGCAATGGCGAACAGGAGCAGGCTCTTGTGCAGGCGGGTCATGGTCAGGGCTTCGGTCAGAACTTCTGCAGCAGGCGTTCCAGTATCTTCTTGAAGAAACCGCCGGGGGCGATGGTGATCTGCGCGTTGTCGACACTGATCTCGTCCAGCGCATAACTGCTCACCGCAATATCCGCCTCGCGATACATCTGGTAGGACAGCTCCAGATCGGCGGCCCAGCGCGACAGGAAGTCCTCGCTCGGGGCGATGAACACCACCCGGCCGATTTCGTCCTGAATCAGCTTGGAGGCGCAGCGCGGACAGGGCGGATGGGTGACGTAGACGGTGCAGCCGCGCAGATCGCGCTTGGCGAAGATCATCGCGTTCTCTTCGGCATGGATGGTCAGGTTCAGCTTGGTGGCACGATCCACCAGCCGTTCCGTGGTGTCGGCGACGCCGGCGGCAAAGCCGTTATAACCCAGCGAGACGATGCGGTTGCCGTCGGTGATCACCGCGCCCACCTGCGATGAGGGGTCCTTGCTCCAGGCGGAAATGTGCGCCGCCAGGCTGAGAAAGCGGGTGTCCCATTTTTTCGTGGCGGTCGAAACTGCCGTGGATTCGTTTGTGGTCATGGGCGTATGCGGGCTGGGTGGCATTGCAAGATACAAGTTACAAGATGCAAGTTACAAGTAACCCCAAAAGAAACGGGGCGGTCAGCCCGCCCCGTCGCTCTCGATCATTCCTTGCATCTTTCCTCTTGTATCTTGTATCTGCTTTTATCTGCCTTACTGAATGACAATCTTCGGGAACTTGGTGCTGTAGTCCTTGGCCTTCAGCGCCAGCTTGGCGGCGACACGGCGGGCGATGTCGCGGTAGATCTGGGAGATGCGGCTGTCGGGCTCGGCAATCACGGTGGGCTTGCCGTTGTCCGCTTCCTCGCGGATGCGGATGTCCAGCGGCAGTGCGCCCAGGAACGGGATGCTGTACTGCTCGGCCATGCTCTGGCCGCCGCCCTGGCCGAAGATGTGCTCTTCGTGGCCGCACTTGGAGCAGATGTGGATGGACATGTTCTCCACCACGCCCAGCACCGGCACCTCCACCTTCTCGAACATCTTGTAGGCCTTGCGGGCGTCGAGCAGGGCGATGTCCTGCGGGGTGGTGACGATGACGGCGCCGGACACCGGCACCTTCTGCGCCAGGGTCAGCTGGGTGTCGCCGGTGCCGGGCGGCAGGTCGATGACCAGGTAGTCCACCTCGCGCCACTGGGTGTCGTTGAGCAGCTGCTCCAGGGCCTGGGTGACCATGGGGCCGCGCCAGATCATCGGGGTGTCCTCGTCGATGAGGTAGCCGATGGACATGGACTGCAGGCCGTGGCTCAACACCGGGTTGAGGGTCTGGCCGTCGCTGGACTCGGGACGGGTACCGGCCACGCCCAGCATGCGCGGCTGGCTCGGGCCGTAGATGTCGGCGTCGAGGATGCCCACGGTGGCGCCTTCGGCGGCCAGGGCCAGGGCCAGGTTGACCGAGGTGGTGGACTTGCCGACGCCGCCCTTGCCGGAGGCCACGGCGATGATGTTCTTCACGCCCTTGATGTGCTTGACGCCCTTTTGGGCGGCATGGGAGGCGACCTGGGTCTTGACGCTGACGGCGGCGCTGCCGACGCCGGCCACGGCAGTCACCTTGCCCTGGATGGCGGCGGCCAGCTCGTCGGCATAGCCCTGGGCCGGGAAACCGAGGATCACATCGACGGTCACCTTGTCGCCGTCGATGGCGATGTTCTTGATGCAGCCGGCGGAGACCAGGTCCTTCTCCATATAAGGATCGACATACTGCTTGATTGCGTTCTCGACCTGCGCTTGGGTCACATTGGACATCTTGAGCACTCCGTAAAAAAGTCGCGCCGGCAGGCGGCGGCAAAATGGCTTAGTAATCGAATCAGGTATTATACGGGCCACAGGGCCTTATACAAAGGCCCGCCATGATACCAGAGTATTTCCCTGCCCCCCGCATCGGGGTTCGGTGGCAAGTCCCTTCCATAATTGGTACTGTATGCCCCTTTTTCAAACCCCCGTAAGATACTGATAATTCCCGCCATGACGGATACCCCCCGCAAGATTCTGGTCACCAGCGCCCTGCCCTATGCCAACGGGCCGATCCACCTCGGCCACCTGGTGGAATACATCCAGACCGACATCTGGGTGCGCTACCAGAAGCTGCGCGGCCACCAGTGCCACTACGTCTGCGCCGACGACACCCACGGCACGCCCATCATGCTGCGCGCCGAAAAGGAAGGCATCACCCCGGAACAACTCATCGCCCGCGTCTGGGCCGAGCACAAGGCCGACTTCGACGGCTTCCTGGTGGAGTTCGACAACTATTACTCCACCAACACCCCGGAAACCCGCCGTTACGCCGACGACATCTACACCAAGCTCAAGGCTGCCGGCCTCATCGAGGTACGCGCCATCGAGCAGTACTACGACCCGGTGAAGGAGATGTTCCTGCCGGATCGCTTCATCAAGGGCGAGTGCCCCAAGTGCCATGCCAAGGACCAGTACGGCGATTCCTGCGAGTCCTGCGGCACCACCTACTCGCCCACCGACCTGATCAATCCCTACTCCGCGGTATCCGGCGCCACGCCCATCAGAAAGCAGTCCGACCACCATTTCTTCAAACTGGGTGCCTGCGCCGACTTCCTGCGCGACTGGATCAAGCCGCCCCAGGTGCAGGCCGAATCCGCCAACAAGCTGGCCGAGTGGCTGGATGCGGGCCTGTCCGACTGGGACATCTCCCGCGACGCCCCCTACTTCGGCTTCGAAATCCCCGGCGCCCCCGGCAAGTACTACTACGTCTGGCTCGATGCCCCCATCGGCTACATGGGCAGCTTCCGCAACTACTGCGACAGGAAGGGCCTCGACTTCGACGCGTTCTGGGACAAGCAGAAGGCGGCGCAGGCGGGCACCGAGCTGTACCACTTCATCGGCAAGGACATCCTCTATTTCCACGCCCTGTTCTGGCCCGCCGAGCTGGAAAGCGCCGGCTACCGCACGCCCAGCGGCGTGTTCGCCCACGGCTTCCTCACCGTCAACGGCACCAAGATGTCCAAGTCGCGCGGCACCTTCATCACCGCGTCCAGCTTCCTCCAGCACCTCAACCCGGAATGGCTGCGCTACTACTTCGCCGCCAAGCTGGGCAGCGGCGTCGACGACATCGATCTCAACCTGGAAGACTTTGTCGCCCGCGTAAACTCGGACCTCATCGGCAAGTACGTCAACATCGCTGCGCGCACCGCCAGCTTCATCGGCAAGCGCTTCGGCGGCAAGCTGGGCGCGCACGACGACTCCACCACGCTGGAAACCGAGATCAGCGCCGCCGCCGGCACCATAGCCGAGGCCTACGAGCAGCGCGAATACGGCAAGGCGGTGCGCGAGATCATGCGCCTGGCCGACCTCGCCAATCAGTACGTGGACGGCAACAAGCCGTGGGAACTGGCGAAGGATCCGGTCAACGACGCGCGCCTGCATGCCATCTGCACCACCACCCTGCAGGTATTCCGCGACCTGTCCATCTATCTCAAGCCGATCCTGCCCAAGGTGGCGGCGCAGGTGGAACAGTTCCTCGGCACCGGCGCGCTGTCCTGGGCCGACATCGCCGCACGCCTGCCGCAGGGCCACGCGGTCAACGCCTACAGTCACCTGATGACCCGCATCGACGCCAAGCAGATCGACGCCCTCATCGCCGCCAACACCGCCAGCATGACGCCGGTACCTGACACTCACTCCCAGGTGCGCCACGCCGAACATCAACAGCACGAGACCCAGCCGACCATGGAACCCATCGCCGAGACCATCACCATCGACGACTTCGCCAAGGTGGACCTGCGCGTGGCGCGCATCGCCGCCGCGGCCTACGTGGAAGGGGCCGACAAGCTGCTGCAGCTCACCCTGGACCTGGGCGGCGAAACCCGCAACGTCTTCGCGGGAATCCGTTCCGCCTACGAGCCGAAAGACCTGGAAGGCCGCCTCACCGTGATGGTCGCCAACCTGGCCCCGCGCAAGATGAAGTTCGGCCTGTCCGAGGGTATGGTCCTGGCGGCCGGCCCGGGCGGCAAGGACCTGTTCATCCTGAGCCCCGACGACGGCGCGCAGCCCGGCATGCGGATCAAATAAGGCAGATACAAGATACAAGTGCAAAGATACAAGGGGATTGCGAATGATCATTCTTGCCCACCCGCCGCTTCTGCTATCTTTGCACTAACTATTTAATGTACTTGTATCTTTTATTTTTCCTCCCATATCCGACTAAATGACCGAATACGCCCTCATCCTCGTCAGCACGGTGCTGGTCAACAACTTCGTCCTGGTGAAGTTTCTCGGCCTGTGTCCGTTCATGGGCGTGTCGCGCAAGCTGGAAACGGCGCTGGGCATGGGCCTGGCCACCACCTTCGTGCTTACCCTGTCCTCGGTCTGTGCCTACCTCACCAACGAATTCCTGCTCGCCCCCCTCGGCATCGAGTACCTGCGCACCATCGCCTTCATCCTGGTGATCGCCGTGGTGGTGCAGTTCACCGAAATGGTGGTGCACAAGACCTCGCCGGTGCTGTACCAGGTGCTGGGCATCTTCCTGCCGCTGATCACCACCAACTGCGCCGTGCTCGGCGTCGCCCTGCTCAACACCCAGGCACAGCACAGCTTCCTCGAATCGGCGGTGTACGGCTTCGGCGCCGCGGTCGGCTTCTCCCTGGTGCTGGTGCTGTTCGCCGCCATGCGCGAGCGCATCACCGTCAGCGACGTCCCCGCCGTGTTCCGCGGACCCGCCATCGCCCTGATCACCGCCGGCCTGATGTCGATGGCCTTTATGGGCTTCTCCGGCCTGGTGAAGGGGTAAGTCGGAATGGCGAGCTTTCTGTTGAGGAATAAGTTCCAAGTGACAAGTTCCAAGTGGCAAGAAAAAGCCTTCTTTTCTTTTCACTTGCAACTTGCAACTTGCAACTTGCAACTATGTTAACAGCCATCCTCGCCCTCGCCCTGCTCGCGCTGGCCTTCGGCCTGCTGCTCGGCTACGCATCCGTGCGCTTCAAGGTGGACAGCGATCCCATCGTCGACAAGGTCGATGCGATCCTGCCGCAGACCCAGTGCGGCCAGTGCGGCTTCCCCGGCTGCCATCCCTACGCCGAGGCCATCGCCAAGGGCGAGGCGGACATCAATCTGTGCCCGCCCGGCGGCGAGACGGTAGTGATGGCGCTGGCGGATCTGCTGGGGCGCGATCCCAAGCCGGTGGAAGGCGGCGTGAAGGAAAAGCGCGTCGCCTACATCGACGAACAGATCTGCATCGGCTGCACCCTGTGCCTGCAGGCTTGCCCGGTGGACGCCATCCTCGGCGCCGCCAAGCACATGCACACCATCATCGTCAGCGAGTGCACCGGCTGCGAGCTGTGCGTGGAGCCCTGCCCGGTGGACTGCATCAGCATGGTCCCGGTGAAAGTGGAACCGGCCACCTGGACCTGGCCCTACCCGGCCGCAGCCGCCAAGCCGGAAGCGAATCATGGATAATCAAGCCAACCCCGGCACCACGCGCCAGCTGTGGCGCTTTCACGGCGGCCTGCACCTGCCCGATCACAAGGCGCTGTCCAGCGGCCGGCCCATCACGCCCGCCACCCTGCCCAAGCGCCTGGTGCTGCCCTTGCAGCAGCACATCGGCGCGCCGGCCAAGGCGCTGGTGGAAGTGGGCGAGCGCGTACTCAAGGGACAGATGATCGCCCAGGCCGACGGCTTCGTCAGCGCACCGCTGCACGCCCCCACCTCGGGCACCATCGTCGCCATCGAGGAACGGCCGGTGCCGCATCCGTCGGGACTGTCCGCGCCCTGCATCGTCATCGACAGCGACGGCGAGGAACGCTGGACCGAACTGCATCCCCACGCCCACTGGGCGGCGCTCGACGCCGGCGAACTGCGCAACGTCATCCGCGAGGCCGGCATCGTCGGCCTGGGCGGCGCCGGCTTCCCCAGCTTCATCAAGCTCAATCCCGGCGCGCGCACCGAGGTCGACACCCTGGTGCTCAACGGCGCCGAATGCGAACCCTACATCACCTGCGACGATCGCCTGATGCGCGAGCGCGCCGGCGAAGTCATTGCGGGTGCGCGCATCATGCGCCACGCGCTGCACGCGCGCCGTGTGGTGATCGGCATCGAGGACAACAAGCCCGAGGCCCACGCCGCGCTGCGCGATGCGCTGGCCCGCGTCGATCGCCACGACATCGAACTGGTGCAGGTGCCGACCCTCTACCCCACCGGCGGCGAGAAGCAGCTGATCAAGATCCTCACCGGCAAGGAAGTGCCGTCGCAGGGTCTCCCCATCGACATCAACATCGTCTGTCACAACGTCGCCACCGCCGCCGCCGTGCACCGCGCGGTGGAACGGGGCGAGCCGCTGATTTCGCGCATCGTCACCGTCACCGGCGGCGGCGTGGCGCAACCGCACAACCTGGAGGTGCTCATCGGCACTTCGGTGGACGACCTGCTGGCGCAATGCGGCGGCACCACCCCGACCCTGTCGCGCCTGGTGCTGGGCGGCCCGCTGATGGGCATCACCCTGCAGCACCGCGGCCTGCCCGTCACCAAGACCGGCAACTGCGTCCTGGCCCTGACGCCGGGCGAGTTTGGCCAGCATGGTCCGGTGCGCAACTGCATCCGCTGCGGCGAATGCGCCCGCGTCTGTCCCGCCAACCTATTGCCGCAGCAGTTGTACTGGCATGCCCGCGCCAAGGACTTCGATCACGCCCAGGACTACAACCTGTTCGACTGCATCGAATGCGGCTGCTGTGCCTACGTCTGCCCCGCCAACCTGCCGCTGGTGCAGTATTACCGCTACGCCAAGACGGAGATCTGGGCGCAGGCGCGCGACAAGAAGAAATCCGAGCTGGCGCGCGAGCGCCACGACTTCCGCACCGAGCGCCAGGAACGCGACAAGGCCGAGCGCGCCGCCAAGCTGGCGAAGAAAAAAGCCGCGCTGGAAGAGTCGCCGGCCGCCGACAGCGAAGAGGCCAAGAAGGTCGCCATCAAGGCCGCCATGGAGCGGGCCAAGGCCAAGCGCGAGGCCGCCGGCGTCGAGCCGAAGAACACCGACAACCTCACCGCCGATCAGCAGCGCCAGATCGACGAGGCCGAGGCACGGCGCGCGACGGAAAAAAAGAATGAGTCCGCGAATGAACGCGAATAAACGCAAATGCAAAGTCATCAGCGAGACTGGACTGTCATTTATTCGCGTTCATTCGCGTTCATTCGCGGATAGAGATCGATAACCATGACCAATCCAGTGATCAGCTCACCCCACGTCCACGGCCCGGCCAACGTCAGCGGCGTGATGCTGCGCGTGGTCTACGCGCTGCTGCCCGCCATCGCCGGCTGCGTCTGGCTGTTCGGCTGGGGCGTGGTGGTCAACCTGCTGGTCGCCATCACCGCCGCGCTGGTCTTCGAGGCTGCCTTCCTCGCCCTGCGCCGCCGCCCGATCATCATCACCCTGCGCGACGGCAGCGCCCTGGTAACCGCCGTGCTGCTCGCCGTCGCCCTGCCGCCGCTGGCGCCGTGGTGGCTGGTGACCGTCGGTGTGCTGTTCGCCATCGTCTTCGCCAAGCAGCTGTACGGCGGACTCGGCTTCAATCCGTTCAACCCGGCCATGGCCGGCTACGTGCTGCTGCTGGTGTCCTTCCCGCAGGAGATGACCAACTGGGCCGCGCCCGCCGCCCTGCGCAGCGGCGATCTCGGCCTGGTGCAGGTGCTGCTGCACAGCCTCACCGGCGCACTGCCCACCGGCACCACCATGGACGCGCTCAGCTCGGCCACGGCCCTCGACACCCTCAAGGTGCAATTGGGCATGGCGCACACGGTGAGCGAAATCCGCGGCGGCCCCATCTTCGGCCTGTTCGGCGGCCGCGGCTGGGAAATCGTCAACGGCCTGATCCTGCTCGGCGGCCTGTGGCTGCTGTGGCGCCGCGTCATCACCTGGCATGTGCCGGCGGCGGTGCTGGGCAGCCTGGCGCTGATCGCCACGCTGTTTCATCTCATCAATCCCGAGCTGTACGCCGGCCCGCTGTTCCACCTCGCCAGTGGCGGCGCCATGCTCGGCGCCTTCTTCATCGCCACCGACCCGGTGAGCGGTGCCACCAGCCCGCGCGGCCAGCTGGTGTTCGGCGCCGGCATGGGCGTGCTCATCTACGTCATCCGCACCTGGGGCGGCTTTCCCGACGGCGTCGCCTTCGCAGTGCTGCTGATGAACATGGCCGCCCCCGCCATCGACTACTACACCCAGCCGCGGGTGTACGGCCACAACAGGGGTTGACGATGCCGCTCAAGAAGATGCTGCTCAGCGCCGCCCTGCTCGGGCTGTTCGCCGTGCTCGGCACCGCGCTGGTCGCCTTCACCTATGAGAACACGCGCGAGCGCATCGCCCAGAACGAGCGCGACAACCTGCTGCAAAGCCTGCACGCCCTGATTCCCCCTGAGCTGCACGACAACGACCCGGTCGCCGATCGCATCGAGGTAAGCGACAGTGCCCTGCTCGGCAGCCGCATGCCGCAACAGGTGTACCGCGCGCGCAAGGACGGCACCCCCGTGGCCCTCGCGCTCACCGCCGTCGCCCCCGACGGCTACAGCGGCGACATCAACCTGCTCATCGCCATCAATCACGACGGCACTTTGGCCGGCGTGCGCGTCACCGGTCACCACGAAACACCGGGGCTGGGCGACCGGATCGAGGTGGCACGCACCGACTGGGTGCTGGGATTCAGCGGCCGCTCACTGGCCAATCCGGCACCGGAAAAGTGGAAGGTCAAGAAGGACGGCGGCGTGTTCGACCAGTTCACCGGCGCCACCGTCACCCCGCGCGCCGTGGTGGGTGCGGTGCGCAACGCCCTGCTCTACTATCAAGAGCATCAGGAACAGCTGTTCGGCTACGCGCCCGACGCCGCCGCTCCCGCCGTACCGGCGCCGGAACAGCCCGGCGAGGGCAAACCGATGACCCCGGAGAATACCCATGGCTGACAAAACCCTGGGCCAGATCGCCGGCGACGGCCTGTGGAGCAACAACGTCGCCTTCGTGCAGATCCTCGGCCTGTGCCCGCTGCTGGCGGTCACCTCCAGCGTGGTCAACGGCCTCGGCCTCGGCCTCGCCACCCTGCTCACCCTGGTGCTGTCCAACGTCACCGTGTCGGCGATCCGCAACATCATCCGCCCGGACATCCGCATCCCGGTATTCGTCCTGCTCATTGCCGCCATCGTCACCGCCATCGAACTGGCGATGAACGCCTGGTTTCACGAATTGCACACCATCCTCGGCATCTTCATCCCGCTCATCGTCACCAACTGCTCCATCCTCGGCCGCGCCGAGGCCTTCGCCTCCAAGAACAACATCGGCCGCTCCTTCGTCGACGGCCTCACCATGGGCCTGGGCTTCGCCGCCGCCCTGGTGCTGCTCGGCGCCATGCGCGAAGTGCTCGGCAGCGGCACCCTGTTCGCCCAGTCCCACCTGATGTTCGGCGAGGCCGCCCGCGCCCTCACCGTCACCGTGTTCGCCGACTACAAGGGCTTTCTCCTCGCCATCCTGCCGCCCGGCGCCTTCATCGGCCTGGGCCTGCTCATCGCACTGAAGAACGTCATCGACCAGCGCCGCGCCCGCGCGCCGCAGCCGGCACCGGCCGCCGCAGGAGAGCTGGCAGCTGAGTAAGTGACAAGTGACAAGTGACAAGTGACAAGTGACAAGTGACAAGCAGGAGTTTTTTGTTCTTTATTTTTACTTGCAACTTGAAACTTGTGACTTGAAACTGTTTTTCCCATGAATCCTGCCAAACGCCACGAAATCTTCACCCGTCTGCGCGCGGAAAATCCCGCCCCCACCACCGAGCTGCACTACCGCACGCCGTTCGAGCTGCTGGTGGCCGTGGTGCTGTCGGCGCAGGCCACCGACAAGGGCGTGAACAAGGCGACGGCGAAACTGTTTCCCGTGGCCAACACGCCGCAGGCTATCCTCGATCTCGGCCTCGACGGCCTGAAGGAGTACGTCAGGACCATCGGCCTGTACAACAGCAAGGCGGAGAACATCATCAAGACCTGCCGCCTTCTGCTGGAGCAGCACGGCGGCGAGGTGCCCGCCGAACGCGAGGCGCTGGAGGCCCTGCCCGGCGTCGGCCGCAAGACCGCCAACGTGGTGCTCAACACCGCCTTCGGCCAGCCCACCATCGCCGTCGACACCCACATCTTCCGCGTCAGCAACCGCACCGGCATCGCCCCGGGCAAGACCGTGCTGGAGGTGGAGAAGAAACTGGAAAAGGTGGTGCCCACCGAGTTCAAGCAGGACGCCCACCACTGGCTGATCCTGCACGGCCGCTACATCTGCGTGGCGCGCAAGCCCAAGTGCCCGGCCTGCATCATCGAAGACCTGTGCGAGTACAAGCACAAGACCATCGATGAAACGGAAGGACAAAATCCAACGCAGAGGCGCAGAGGCGCAGAGAAAACCCGGAGAACATGATTGTGACTCGTTACTGCATTGTCTTGTACATCTCTGCGTCCTCCGCGCCTCTGCGCCTCTGCGTTGGGTGTTAACGCCGTGCTTTTCGGCAACGACAGAACCGCGCTGCGCCGCTTCTACCTGGAGGCCTGGCGCAAGCTGCGCGAGAACCAGCCGCTGGAGCCGCTGGAGCGGCTGGTGGCCGAAGTGGTCGCCGAGCATCCGGAATATCATGCCCTGTTGGAGAACAGCGTTGCGCTGGAACGGGACTACACGCCGGAGATGGGACAGAGCAACCCCTTCCTCCATATGGGTATGCACCTCGCGCTGCATGAACAGCTTGCCAGCGACCGGCCATCGGGTATAGTTTCAGCTTACCAGCGGCTGCTGCTGCGCCACGGCGATGCCCATCAGGTGGAACACCGCATGATGGAATGTCTCGGCAACGCGCTGTGGCAGGCGCAACGCGACGGTCGCGAACCCGACGAGGCATCCTACCTGGACTGCCTGTGCAAGGCGGCGGAACTCTGAGCGGATTCGGCAGTCTGGAAGACAGGCACACACCCATCGACATCATGCTACGTTGGCGCAACATCACCGTCTGGCTCCTGGCACTGTGGCTGCCGGTGCAGGTATTTGCCGCCGGTCAGATGCCGCTCAAGTCCCCGCAGCAGGCCACTGCCCCAGCCGCCGCAATGCATCAGCACGGCCATCACGCCGCCGCGCAGGATCATCACGCTCACCACCCGTCGATGCAGCATCATCACGACCACGCTGCCGCGCCGGACGACGGCGCCGATCACCATCTCGCCTCCGGCGATTGCACCGACTGCGTGTACTGTCACGCGGTCACACTGGTCGGCGGAATGGCCGTCACCGCCAACGACCTGACCCACTTCCTGCCGCCTGCACTGGCGGCCCGCTTCACCTCCTTCATCCCGCAACAGCAGCAACGTCCACCCCGCACGTTCCGCGCCTGACGCGGAAACACCGTCCGCCTGCCGTCTGAGCGTCCGCTGACGCCCGGCTGCGCGCGTGTTCCCGCATCCCGTCACGGAAACATGCGAGGAAATCATGGGACTAGCGTTTCTCTCGCCAGGGCGTGGGCTGTGCCTGCTCGCCGCCCTGGCCAGCACCACCACACATGCGACGCCGCTCGGCGACGCACTCGAACAGGCCCTGGCACGCCAGCCCGAAGCCCAGGCCCTGCACGCGCGCCAGGACGAACAGGCGGCGCTGCGCAGCGCCGCCGGGGGCTGGCTGGCCGACGCGCCCGCCCTGGCGGTGGGCTACCGCAGCGATCAATGGACCGACGACCAGGGCCAGCGCGAATGGGAGGCCGAACTGGCCCTGCCGCTGTGGCTGCCCGGCGAGCGCGGCGCCCGCACGGCCCTGGCCACAGCCGAAGGCGAGGTCGTCGCGGCGCGACTGGCGGCCTTGCGTCTGGAACTGGCCGGCACGCTGCGCGACGCGCTGTGGGACCACGCCACGGCCCGCGCCGCCCTGGATCTGGCCGACCAACGTCTGGCCACTGCCGAGCAATTGGAGGCGGACGTCGCACGGCGCGTGGCCGTCGGCGAGCTGGCCCGTGCCGACCTGCTGCTGGCGCAACAGGAGACCCTCACCGCCCGTGCCGCCCGCCTGGAACGGCAGACCGTTCTGGAGCAGAAGCGGCGCCGCTTTTCCCTCCTCACCGCCGGCACCGAACCACCCGCCGCCACCCCCGAATCCGTCGCCGCGGCCCTGTCGCTGGAACAACACCCGCAACTGGAGTCGGCGCGACACGAGGTGGCGGCTGCGCAGGGCGCAGTGCAGGTGGCCACTGCGGTGCGCCGCCCCGGCCCGGAGCTGTCCGTATTCGGCCGGCGCGAACGCGGTAACGCCGTCGAGCCCTATCACGACAGCCTCGGCCTGCGCCTGAGCCTGCCCTTCTCCAGCACACCCCGCGCCCGCGCGGCCGATGCCGCCGCCCAGGCCGCGCTCACCGCCGCCCTGGCGCGCTACGACCAGGTGCGGCGCCAGCTCGGCGAAGAGCAGGCCCAGGCCGTCGCCGCCCACACCACCGCTGCCACCCGCCTGACCCTGCTGGAACAGGCCCGCGACCTGGCGCAACAGCGGCTGGCCCTGGCCGAAAAGGCCTTCGCTCTGGGCGAGCACAGCCTGCTGGAACTGTTGCGCACCCGCAGTGCCGCCTTCGACACCGCAGCGGCCCTGCACGAACAGCAAATCGCCCTGGCCCGCGCCGCCGCGCACCTCAACCAATCCCACGGAGTGTTGCCATGATCCGCCCCCTGCTGCCCCTCCTCGTCCTGCTTCCCGCCCTGGCCTTCGGCCACGGCGGCGAGGACCACAGCCACGAAGCGGCGCCCGCGCCGGCCACGCCGCTCTTGCCGCGCTTCGAGGCCGTCTCACCCGATCTGGAACTGCTCGGCGTTCTGCAGGGACACACCCTGACCCTGTATCTGGACCGCTGGGCCAGCAACGAACCGCTGCCCGGCGCGGTCATCGAGATCGAGGGGGGCGAGCGCCTCCTGACCGCCGCGGCCGCCGGCGAACCGGGTACCTACCGCGCCGAAGCGGACTGGCTGGACACGCCGGGCAGCCACAACCTCACCGTGACGGTGCGCACCGGGAGCCTGGACGATCTGTTGATCGGCACCCTGGAGGTGCCGGCCGGCGAGGGGATGTCCGCCGACGCGCCGCGCGATGTACGCCTGTGGTGGATGGCCGGCGGCGGTGCCTTGCTCATCATTGCCGCCGCGGCCCTGTTCATCGGCCGGCGCCGCCACGGCATCCCGGCCCTGCTGCTGCTGGTCTTCGTCGCCGGCCCCGGCGCCGACCTGTACGCCCACGAGGGCGAGGTGCATGACGAGGCGCCGCCGCCGCCCGCCGCGGCGGGCAGCGCCCCCAGCCGCCTGGCCGATGGCAGCCTGTTCGTGCCCAAGCCGAGTCAGCGCCTGCTCAACCTGCGCACCGTGCTGACGGCGACCGCCCCGCTGGTGCAGAGCGTCGAACTGGCCGGCCACGTCATCCCCGACCCCAACGCCAGCGGCACCCTGCAGGCCGGCCGCGCCGGTCGCATCGTCGCCGGACCCAAGGGCCTGCCCCATCTGGGCCAGGCCGTGCGCCGCGGCGACACACTGGCCTCGCTGGAGGCCGTGGCGGAAACCCTCGACCGCAGCGGCCAGGAGGCGCAACTGGCCGAACTGGAAGGCCAGCTGGCCATCGCCCGCGCCCGCCTCGAACGCCTGCGCCAACTGGAAGGCAGCGTGCCGCAAAAGGAGATCGACGCCGCGGCGGTGGAAGTGACCAGCATCGAACGGCGTCACGACGCCCTCCACGCCGGCCTGCACCGGGCCGAACGCCTGACCGCACCGGCCGGCGGCGTGATCAGCGCCAGCTTCGTGCGCGTCGGCCAGGTGGTGGCGGCGGGCGAAACCCTGTTCGAGATCGTCGACCCGCAACGGCTGTGGGTCGAGGCCGTGGCCTACCAGGCCGAACTGCCGGCACAGATCCGCGGCGCCAGCGTGCGCCTGCCCGACGGCAGCGGCGTCGCCGCCCGCTACCTCGGAGCCGGCACCCGCCTGCAACAGCAGGCCATCCCGCTGCAGTTCGCCTTGCAGGCGCCGCTGCCGCCGCTGGCGGTGGACGCCAAGGTCGTCGTCTACGCCCAGACCGGCGCCGGCTTCGACGGCCTCGCCCTGCCCCGCAGCGCCGTGGTGAAAAGCGACAGCGGCGAAGAGATCGTCTGGATCAAAGCCGCCGCCGAACGCTACGTCCCGCGCCCGGTCACCACCCAACCCCTCGACGGCGCCCGCGTCGCAGTCACCCGCGGCCTCCAACCGGGCGAGCGCGTCGTCGTGCAGGGCGCCGCCCTGCTGGCGCAGATCCGCTGAGGTGACCGCGTGAAAACCAGACATCCGACGCAGAGACGCAAAGGCGCAGAAGACACAAAGGTCTTCAATTCGTTCGGCCTGAGCGCAACCAGGAGCATGTACCCATGTTCGATCATCTAATCACCGCCAGCCTGCGCCAGCGCCTCCTGGTCCTCGCCGCCAGCGCGCTGCTGATGATCTACGGCGTATTGAGCCTGGAACACGTCGCCATCGACGTGTTCCCCAACCTCAACAAACCCACCGTCACGCTGATGACCGAGGCCGAGGGCATGGCGCCGGAAGAGGTGGAGCAACTGGTCACCTTCCCGGTGGAGGCGGCCATGAACGGCATGCCCGGCGTGACGCGGGTACGCTCGGTCTCCGGCGTCGGCCTGTCGGTGGTCTACATCGAGTTCGACTGGGGCACCGAGGTATACCGCAACCGGCAACAGGTAACCGAACGGCTGGCGCTGGTGCAGGAGCAGTTGCCGGCGGGCGTGCTACCGCAGATGGGACCGATCAGTTCCATCATGGGCGAGATCATGCTGGTGGCGCTGCCGGTCAGCGCCACGGCTTCGCCGATGGAGGTGCGCGAGATTGCCGACTGGGTGATCCGGCCACGCCTGCTCACCATTCCCGGCGTGGCCCAGGTGATCGCCATCGGCGGCGAGGTGCGCCAATACCAGGTGATGCCGGAACCGCTGCGCATGGAAGACCTCGGCATCGAACTGGACGACATCGAACAGGCCTTGCGCGGCTTCGCCGTCAACACCAGCGGCGGCTTTCTCGAACAGGCCGCGCGCGAATACCTGATCCGCCATATCGGCCGCACCACGCGGCTGGCCGATCTGGAAAACCTGGTGGTCGGCGAGGCCAAGGGACGCCCGATCCTGCTGCGCCAGGTGGCGCAGGTGGGCTACGGCGCGCGCGTCAAGCGGGGCGACGCCGGCTACAACGCCGCGCCGGCGGTGATCATGTCGGTGCAGAAACAGCCGGACGCCGACACCGTACCGCTCACCGCGGCGGTGGAACAGGCGCTGGCGGAATTGGGCCGCTCCCTGCCGCCGGGCATGGAAAAGCCGCAGGTGCTGTTCCGCCAGGCCGACTTCATCGAATCATCCATCGGCAACGTGGGCGAGGCGCTGCGCGACGGTGCGCTGATGGTGGCGATCATCCTGTTCCTGTTCCTGCTCAACGTGCGCACCACGCTGATTTCTCTCGCCGCGATCCCGGTGTCGATCCTGATGACCGTGCTGGTATTCCGCTGGTTCGACCTGTCCATCAACACCATGACCCTGGGCGGCCTGGCCATCGCCATCGGCGAACTGGTGGACGACGCGGTGGTCGGCGTGGAAAACGTCTATCGCCGTCTGCGCCAGGCGCGCGCCACGGGCGAACCGTTCGACGCGCTGGGCGTGATCGCCCACGCCACCGCCGAAGTGCGTTCCGGCATCGTCTACGCCACGCTGATCATCGTGCTGGTGTTCGTGCCGCTGTTCGCCCTGCCCGGCATCGAGGGCCGCCTGTTCAGTCCCCTCGGCGTCGCCTACATCGCATCGATACTCGCCAGCATGGTGGTGTCGATCACCCTGACGCCGGTCCTGTGCTATCTGCTGCTGCCGCGCATGAAGCAGCTGCGTGAACACGACTCGCCGCTGGTGGCGCGGCTCAAGCAGTGGGATACGCGCCTGCTGCACTGGTCGTTCGATCAGCCGCGTCTGCTGCTGGGCGGCGCCCTGGCGCTGGTGCTGCTCGCCGGCGCCGCGGTGCCGTTTCTGCCGCGCGCCTTCCTGCCCGCCTTCAACGAGGGCACCCTGACCATCAATCTGCTGCTCAATCCCGGCGCCAGCCTGACCGAGTCCAACCGCATCGGCACCCTGGCCGAACAACGCATCCTGCAGGTGCCGGAGGTGATCAAGGTGGGGCGGCGCACCGGCCGCGCCGAGCTGGACGAACACGCCGAGGGCGTCCATTACACCGAAATGGACGTGGACTTGAAGCCGTCGGCGCGCGGCCGCGAAGAAATCATGGCGGACATCCGCGCCCAACTGGCACCGCTGCCGGCGGTGGTCGGCATCGGCCAGCCGATCTCCCACCGCCTCGATCACCTGCTGTCCGGCGTGCGCGCCCAGATCGCGGTCAAGATCTTCGGCGACGACCTCGATACCCTGCGCGGCCTCGCCGCCGATCTGCACCGGCGCCTCGGTGCCATCCCCGGCCTGGTCGACCTGCAGATCGAAAAACAGGTGCTGATCCCGCAACAGGTGGTGCGCCTCGACTACGCCCAGGCCGCCGCCTACGGCGCCAATCCGGCCGAGGTGCTGCGTGCGCTGGAAACGCTGGTGGCCGGCGACGTCGTCGCCCAGGTGATCGACGGCAACCGCCGCTTCGACGTGGTACTGCGCCTGCCCGAATCACAGCGCAGTGCGGAAAAACTGGAGCAACTGCTCATCGATACACCGGGCGGCCACGTCCCGTTGCGCCTCCTCGCCAGCGTCGATACCGCCGAAGGTCCGAACCAGATCAGCCGCGACAACGGCCGCCGCCGCATCGTCATCTCTGCCAACAGCGACGGCCGCGACCTCTCCGGGCTGGTCGCGGCGATCCGTGCCGAACTGGCGGCGCGGCCGCTGCCCACCGGCTACTTCACCACCCTGGAAGGCCAGTTCCAGGCACAGGAAGAGGCGACGCAGCTCATCGCCTGGCTGGCGCTGATCTCGCTGGCGCTGATCGTGCTGGTGCTGTACAGCCGCTACCGCTCCTGGCGCCTGACCGCGATCATCCTCGGCAACATCCCGCTGGCCCTGGTCGGCAGCGTCACCGCACTGTGGCTCACCGGCAATGTGCTGTCGGTGGCGACGCTGATCGGTTTCATCACCCTGGCCGGCATCAGCACCCGCAACGGCATCCTCAAGATCAGCCACTACATCAACCTGGCCACGCGCGAAGGCGAACAGTTCGGCCGGCCGCTGATCGTGCGCGGTTCGCTGGAACGCCTGACGCCGGTACTGATGACCGCCCTGGTCGCAGCCTTCGCCCTCACCCCGCTGCTGCTCGCCGCCGGCGAGCCCGGCAAGGAAATCCTGCACCCGGTTGCCGTGGTGATCTTCGGCGGCCTGATCAGCTCCACCGTGCTCGACACCATTCTCACCCCGGTGATGTTCTGGCTGTGGGGCGAAAAGCCGCTGCGGAAACTGCTGACCGAGCGCGCAGAAGAAACGTACTAAAGAATTTGCCGCAGATACATGGAGAACATTTCGAGTTTGTCGACCTCTGTGCCTCGGTGGCAATGTTTGTCAACCCGTAACCTGGAGAACCATGATGAAGCTAGTGATTACTTTTCTTGCCGTCCTGTCCTTCGCCATCGCGGCGCCTTCGTTCGCCCACAGCGATGAATACCTCGACACCATCGCCACGCCCCACGGCGGCCAGATGCGCATGGCCGGCGCCTACCACTTCGAGCTGGTGGTGAGCGCGGACGCACTCACCGTCTACGTCACCGATCACGCGGGCATGCCGGTCGCCACCACCGGCGCCGCCGGCACCGCCACCGTGCTGGCGGGCGGCGAGCGCGCATCCGTCACCCTGCAGCCGGCGGGCGACGATCAGCTGCGCGGCAGCGGCCAGTTCGTCCTGGACCCCGCCATGCGCGTGGTGCTCAACATCACCCTGCCGGGCCAGAGCGCACAGCAGGCCCGCTTCACCCCGCTGGCGCCGCGCCCCGCCGCCATGCCCGTCGCCGCCGAACAGAGCCAGAACGAGCATCATCACCATTAAAATCAGATGCAAGTGACAAGTGACAAGTGACAAGTGACAAGTGACAAGTGACAAGTGACAAGCAGGATTGTCAGCCTTCTCTTGCAACTTGCAACTTGCAACTTGCAACTTGTAACTTGTATCTGCTTTATGTGGGAAAATGGCGGCCTTCAATCCAGGAGTGCCGCCATGAACCAATACAAGCTGGTCCTGCCCGAACACCTGAACCATTACGGCTATCTGTTCGGCGGCAACATGCTCAAGTGGACCGACGAATATTCCTGGATTGCAGCCAGCCTGGATTATCCCGGCTGCAAGTTCGTCACCATCGGCATGGATCGGGTGGAGTTCCGCCAGGGCGTGAACAAGGGCGCCATCCTGCGCTTCGACGTGCAGCGTGCGCACCAGGGCACGACCTCGGTGCGCTACGCCGTCAAAGTCTACGCCGACAACATCGAGACGGGGAGCGAAGAGCTGGTGTTTTCCACCCAGGTCAGCTTCGTCTGCCTGGACGAGCACGGCAACAAGCGCCCTCTCCCCAGGGAGGAATAGAAGCAACTGGATGGCGTGCGCACGGCGCACGCCATCCAGCCTCTTTGCTCCCGTATCTTTCCCCTGCCGTCAACGGGGCAGATTGAGGATCACGCTGGGTGCGCTGACCGGGTGTTCCGGCGGAATGATGAAGCCGTGGTCGTTTTTCTCGTGGCAGGCAAGGCACTGGGCGCGCATGCTGCGGAAGGCATGCAGAAAGGTATCCCAGTCTTTCTTCTCGTAGGCCGCATCGAACTCTCCCATGGCATGGTCCAGAAACACCTGGGCGGTGGCGGCACGCTTGGGACTGCTGATCTGCAGAAGTTCCACGAGCTTGACGATCTCCTCCCCCTGATAGGCGGCAAACTCCCATTGCCCCAGCTTGCCCGCCCAGTACAGATTCTGATACCGCTGACCCATTTCGTTCATGATGTGTGCGGCAGACGGCAGCGTGCGCATGACCTGCGCCAGCTTGTCCTCGCTGCTGCCGCGGCTGCGCCAGTCCTGTTCCTGCTCCGCCACGGCGAGGCCGGCCAGACACAGCAGTGCAGCCGCCAGCAACGGCTGTGCTCTTTTACCCATAACCCTGCTCCCGAAACACGAATTTAGACTTATTCTAAACCAAGTCGTATTCCGGGTAAATGGCTAGGTTTTGCGTCCGATGAGTTCGATGGGGTAGCCGTCCGGATCGGCCACGAAGGCGATGAGGGTGGTGCCGGCATTCATCGGTCCCGGTTCGCGCAGGATCTTGCCGCCACGGGCGCGGATATCCTCCGCCGCCCGGTAGACGTCCTCCACCTCCAGCGCCAGGTGGCCGAAGCCGCTGCCCAGGTCGTAACTGTCGACGCCCCAGTTGCAGGTCAGCTCGATCACGCTGTGCTGGGCCTCGTCGCCGTAGCCGACAAAGGCCAGGGTGAACTTTCCCTCCGGGTAATCCTTGCGCCGCAGCAGCTTCATACCCAGCACTTCGGTATAGAACTGGATGGAACGGTCCAGATCGCCGACCCGGATCATGGTGTGCAGAATACGCATGAATTCCCTCCTCCTTACAAAGGCAGATACAAGTTACAAGAGTAAAGACACAAGTGAACGAACTCGCTGCGCTCATGCCATTATTGAATTCAAATCACCGTGCGCGTAGCGCACTCATCCACTTGTATCTTGTAACTTGTAACTTGTATCTGCCTTTTCATGCTGCCGCGTTTCCAGCGCGAGTATTTCGCTGAACGGGCTGGGATTGGCGATGCCGCTGCCCTGAGCATAGTCGACGCCGGCCTTTTCCAGCGCCATCAGCACCGCCTCGCTCTCGGCAAACTCGGCGATGGTCTTGAGACCGAGCACGTGGCCCACCTGGTTGATGGACTCGACCATGGCGCGGTCCACCTTGTCGACCACCATGTCGCGCACGAAGCCGCCGTCGATCTTGAGATAGTCCACCGGCAGTGTCTTGAGGTAGCCGAAGGAGCTGAGGCCTGAGCCGAAATCGTCCAGGGCGAAACTGCAGCCCATGCCGCGCAGCACGGTCATGAAGCGGGTGGCGCGCGTCAGGTTGGCGATGGCGGAGGTTTCCGTCACCTCGAAGCAGATGCTCTCGCAGGGGATGCCGGTGCGCTCGAACAGGTCGATGACGTATTCGAGGAAGTGCTCGTCGCACAGCGACTGGCCCGACAGGTTGATGGCGCACTCCACCGGCGGGAATGCCAGGTCGCCCTGCGCCTGACGCAGCTGGGCGAAGGTTTCGCGGATCACCCAGCGATCGATGGTCGGCATCAGGTTGTAGCGCTCCGCCGCCGGAATGAAGGCGCCGGGCGGCACCACCCGTCCGCCTTCGTCCACCATGCGCAGCAGCACCTCGTAGTGCGACACCACGCGGTCGCCGGCGATATGTGCCACCGGCTGGGCATACAGCACGAAGCGTTCGTTGTCGAAGGCGGATGACAGGCGGTGTACCCATTCCATTTCGCCGTGGCGCTGCGCCACCGCCAGATCGTCGGGCTGGTAGACGTGGATGCGGTTGCGGCCATGGTCCTTGGCCACGTAGCAGGCGGCGTCGGCGGCGGCCAGCACGTCGGCCAGGTTGCCGCTGTCCGAGGCTATGGGCACCACGCCGATGGATACGCCGATATCGAAACTCTTGTCGTCCCAGGCAAAGCGGTAGTCGCGCACCGAGGCACGGATGCCCTCGGCGATGAGGCAGGCCTTGTCCAGCGGGCAATGTTCCAGCAGCACGCCGAACTCGTCGCCGCCGAGGCGTGCCAGCACGTCGGTCTCGCGCACCCGTTGCTGCATCAGCTGTGCGATCTGCTCCAGCAGTTCGTCGCCGGCCTTGTGGCCGCAGGTGTCGTTGACCACCTTGAACTGATCCAGGTCCATATAGAACAGCACGCTGCTGCCGCCGCCGGCCTGGGCCTCGCGGATTTTCTCCTCGGTACGCTTTTCGAACACGCGCCGGTTGTACAGTCCGGTGAGCATGTCGTGCGTCGCCTGGTAGCTGAGCTGGCGCGCCATGCCCATCACCTCGGTGATGTCGTGCAGCGCCAGCACCGCACCCACCACGTGGCCGAAGTGGTCACGCATCGGCGCCGCCGTCACCTTGAGGTGGTAGCGGCTGCCGTCGGACTGGATCAGCAGCCCCTCGTCCGCATGCACGGTGCCGGCATCCAGGGTCAGACAGATGCGTACCAGATCGCCGAGCGATTCGCCGGTGGCCTCGTCCACCAGCCGCAGCACGTCGCGATGGTGCTGGCCGACGGCCTTGGCCGCGGTCACCCGCAGCAGCCGTTCGGCCGTGGGGTTTAGATAGTCCACCTTGCCGAATTCGTCGGTGGTCACCACGCCGTCGCCGATGGACTGCAGGGTCACCAGCGCCCGCTCCTTCTCGTGGTGCAGCGCCTGTTGCGCCTGTTTCAGCTCGTCGATGTCGCGGATGGTACCTTCCAGCCCCACCACCCGGCCCTTGTCGTCATGGATGAACTGCGCGTTGACCGATACCCACACCCGCTGGCCGTTCTTGTGCCGCATGTGGATTTCGTAATTGCGCAGCACGCCGCCGCGGGCATGGAGGTCGTCGAGGAAGGTCTTGCCGTAACCGGCCACCGCGTACAGCTCGGCGATGCGTTTGCCGATGCACTCTTCCGGCAGATAGCCCAGCAGGCTGAGCATCGAGCGTGACACCGAACTGATGCGTCCCACCGGATCGGCGCGGTAATAGGTGTCCTGCATGTGATTGAGGATGCGGTTCAGTTCCTGCAAGGTGCTGCGCGTCTTCTGCTCCGCGGTGACGCGCTCGGTGATGTCGCTCATCACCCCCAGCAGCAGCGCCGGCCGGCCGTTGCCGTCGCGCACCACCTCGCCGGCATCGCGCAGCACGCGGATACGGCCGTCGCGCAGTTCGACGCGGAACTCGCGACTGAACAAGCCGCCGCTGCGCACCGCCTGCTCGACGCTGTACTGGAAGGTGGCGCGATCTTCCCAGTGGATTACGCCGAGCAGCGTCTGCGGCGTGAGTCGGCCGCAGTCCTCCAGGCCGAGCAGGGCGCAGGCCGCGGCGGAACAGCGTATCTCGCTGCTGTTCAGGTCCCATTCCCACTCGCCCAGCTCCGCCACGCGGCGCGCATGCACGAAATTGCTGCGGTAGCGTTGCAGCGCCTGTTCCAGATCCGCACCGTGCGCCGCGGCGGCCAGGCCCGCGGCGACGATGCCGTGCGTGTAGTGCAGCAGTGCCAGCAAGGCGGCGGCATACAGCAGCACGATCAGGCCCAGCGCCTGGTGCGCTTCGTCACCCAGATAGAAACAGCGTGCGGCCAGCGGCAGCAGCACCGCGGCAATGAACAGGGAACCGCTCCAGCGCAGCGCAGTGTGCGAGAGCAGCGCCGCCGACGCCACCAGGGCCGGCACCAGCAGCAGCAGCGGCTGTGCCATGGGCGCAAGCGGCGCAAACAGCAGCGAAGTGCTGCCCCACACCATGCCGGTGAGTCCGCCCGCGAAGGCGATCGGCAGTACATCGGCGGGGTCGCGGCGCAGCAGCAGCACCACACCCCACACCAGATAGGAAAACAGCAGCAGGGTCAGCCAGCCGTACAGCCGCAGCGGCAGCACCGCGTCGCGCAGCAACCAGGCCAGCAGCAGTGCCGCCAGCATGCCGCCGGCGAGTACCGGCACAGCATTGTCGGTGGCGCGTGTCATCAGCCCCCGCGTCACGTCCGCTGTCATCGTCACATCCTGTTTCACGACACCTCCGACGGCCATGGGCCTAGCGCCCCGCCGTGCTGCTGTGTTTGTTTCCCGTCGCGGCCGCGGCCAGCACTTCATGCAGCGGCAGCGGCGTGCCGATGGCATAGCCCTGCGCATAATCCACGCCCAGGCCACGCAAGGCAGCGATGATGGCATGACTCTCGGCGAATTCCGCAATGGTCTTCAGGCCCATGACGTGGCCGATCTGGTTGATGGATTCCACCATGGCGAAGTCCACCGTATCACGCACCATGTCCCGGACGAAACTGCCGTCGATCTTGAGGTAGTCGACGTGCAGGTTCTTGAGGTAGGCAAAGGAGCTTACCCCGCTGCCGAAATCGTCCAGAGCGAAGCTGCAGCCCATGCCGCGCAGCACGTCGATGAAGTGCATGGCCCGGTTGAGATTGGAGATGGCGGCGGTCTCGGTGATTTCGAAACAGACGCACTCGGGCAGGATATCGGATTCATGCAGTTGTTCGATGACGAAATCGAGGAAATGATCGTCACCCAGCGACTGGCCGGAGAGATTGATGGTGCAACTGATGGGCGGACGCTCGTGCGGCCCCTGGGCCTGGCGCAGTTGACCCAGGGTCATCCGCACCACCCAGCGGTCGATGGTCGGCATCAGATTGTAGCGCTCCGCCGCCGGGATGAAGGCCATGGGCGGTATCAGCTCCCCATCGTTGCCCACCATCCGCATCAGTATCTCGTAGTGGGTCGGCGCCGCGCTCAGCGCCGCCACGGGGATAATGGCCTGGGCATAGAGGGTCAGCCGTTCGTCCTCGAAGGCCTGGGTAATGCGGTGCACCCAGGCCATCTCGCCGTGATGGTGCACCACCTCGCGATCATCGGGCGTATAGACGTGCAGGCGGTTGCGTCCCATGTCCTTGGACACATAGCAGGCGGTATCCGCCGCGCTCAGCACCTCGGCCATGCGGCCGCAGTCGCGGCGGATCGGCACGATGCCGATGCTGGCGCCGATTTCGAAGGTCTTGCCCTGCCACACGAAGCGGAACTCCCGCACCACCTGGCGCAACTCCTCGGCGATGGCGACGGCGTTGTCCAGGGTGCAGCCTTCCAGCAGCACGCCGAATTCGTCGCCGCCCAGTCGCGCCAGGGTGTCGGCCTCGCGCACGTGGCGCTGCAACAGGGTGGCGAGCAGCGCCAGCAGTTCGTCACCGGCGCGGTGGCCGCAGGTGTCGTTGACCAGCTTGAACTGATCCAGGTCGATATAGAACAGCACATGCTCGCCTTCCCCGACGCGGGCACTCTTGATGGCGCGCTCCAGCAGGCGCTCGAATTCCCGCCGGTTGACCAGGCCGGTGAGCATGTCGTGGCTGGCCTGATAGCCGAGCTGGCGCGCGATGCCCATCACCTCGGTGATGTCATGCAACACCAGCACCGCGCCGATCACTTCGCCGTCGCTGCCGCGCATGGGGGCGGCGCTGACGTTGATGTTGTATTCGGTGCCGTCGGCGTGGGTCAGCACGCCGTCGTCGGCGTGGACCAGGGCGCCGTCCTGGCTCAGGCACAGCGCCACCAGGTCCGCCAGCGCTTCGCCGGTGGCCTCGTCCACCAGGCTGAGCACGTCCAGGTAGTGGCAACCGATCGCGCTGTTGTCGTCGCAACCGGTGAGCCGCTCGCCCACCGGGTTGATGTAGTCGATAATGCCGCGGGTGTCGGTGGTGATGACGCCGTCGCCGATGGACTCCAGGGTGACCAGTTGGCGTTCCATTTCCTGCTGCAGCCGGCGTTCCACATGTTCACGCCGGCGCACCTCCTGTTCCAGGCGCGCATTGATCAGCTGCAGTTCGCTGGCGCGTGCGGGAACAGTGCATTCCTGCGCGTCGTCGCCGCACAGCTGCTGGTGCATGCGCGTCAGCGTGGCGACGCTGGGCATCCAGCGCCAGAAACCCCAGGCCAGCAGCACGGTGCCGCCCAGGTAGCCGACGACCTTTTCCAGAAAGGCCTCGGCCGGGGTATCGCCGATCAGGATGAAGCGGTCGAGGACGGGAAAGTTGTCGGTGATGTCGAACAGGCTGCCGCAGAGGATCAGCAGGAAGCCGGCCCAGATGATGCGCCAGCCCGGCTGCCGCCCGAGGCCGTGACGATGCCCGACGCGCCATAGCCAGACGACGATCAGGCCCATGACCAGGGCGCGCAGGATTTCCAGTACGACGTCCGTCATCGATTCACCAGCTGCTCCTCCAGCAGTACCAGTGCCGGCGGGCGGCTACGTGGCCGCCCGCTCATTGTCGTTACGTATCAGCGACCGCGCTTGGCGGCAATGCGCATGCGCAGGGCGTTGAGCTTGATGAAGCCCTCGGCATCCTTCTGGTTGTAGGCGCCGGCATCGTCCTCGAAGGTGGCGATGTTGGCGTCGAACAGCGAATCGTTTTCCGACTTGCGGCCGGCGACGATGACGTTGCCCTTGTACAGCTTGAGGCGCACCACGCCGTTCACGTGTTCCTGCGAGGCGTCGATCATCGTCTGCAGCATCTTGCGCTCCGGGCTCCACCAGTAACCGTTGTAAATCAGGCTGGCGTAACGCGGCATCAGCTCGTCCTTCAGATGCGCCACTTCGCGGTCCAGGGTGAGCGACTCGATGGCGCGATGGCCCTTGAGCATCACGGTGCCGGCCGGGGTTTCGTAGGCGCCGCGCGATTTCATGCCGACGTAGCGGTTCTCGACGATGTCGGCGCGGCCGATGCCGTTGGCGCCGGCCACGGTGTTGAGGTGGGCCATCACCTGGGCCGGTGTCATGGCCTTGCCGTCGATGGCGACGATGTCACCCTTCTTGTAGGTCAGCTCCACATAGGTCGGGGTGTCCGGGGCCTGCTCGGGGGACACCGACCAGCGCCACATGTCCTCTTCCGGCTCGCACCAGGGGTCTTCCAGCACGCCGCCCTCATAGGAGATGTGCAGCAGGTTGGCGTCCATGGAATAGGGCGACTTCTTGCCCTTCTTGGCGAAGTCCACCGGAATCTGGTGCTGCTCGGCGTAGGCCATCAGCTTCTCGCGCGAGGTCAGATCCCATTCGCGCCACGGCGCGATTACCTTCACGTCCGGCTTCAGCGCATAGGCACCCAGCTCGAAGCGCACCTGGTCGTTGCCCTTGCCGGTGGCGCCGTGGGAGATGGCGTCGGCGCCGGTCTCGTTGGCGATCTCGATGAGGCGCTTGGCGATGAGCGGGCGGGCGATGGAGGTGCCGAGCAGGTATTCGCCCTCGTACAGGGTATTGGCGCGGAACATGGGAAACACGAAGTCGCGCGCGTACTCCTCGCGCAGATCGTCGATGTAGATTTCCTTCACGCCCATGGCCTGGGCCTTGGCGCGGGCCGGCTCGACCTCCTCGCCCTGGCCGATGTCGGCGGTGAAGGTCACCACCTCGCAGCCGTACTTGTCCTTCAGCCACTTGAGAATGATGGAGGTGTCGAGGCCGCCGGAATAGGCCAGGACCACTTTCTTGATGCCGGACATGAGAGACTCCCCAAAGATGAATGCCGCACGCCGCCGCCCGGCGGCGCAAAGGGAGGGATTATACCCGAGATGGCGCGCGGCCAGCTCTTGCCGCGTTAAACCCCCTTAAACGCAAAGACGCATAGGACACCGAGAACTTCAAACAATTAACGCAGAGGCGCGGAGTTCGCAGAGGGCAAAGCATGCGAAATCTCTGCGTTCTCTGCGCCTCAGCGTTGGATTTTTGTTCTTGCGTCTTATGCGCTTAAGCCTTTGAAATATAAGGTCTTGCGGGATTACTTGGTCAGCAGGACGATGACGCGGCGGTTGGCGGCGCGGCCCTGTTCGGTGCGGTTGCTGGCGACGGGCTTGGTTTCGCCGTAGGCGCGGATGACGAACTTGTTCCTGGCCACGCCCTTGCCCACCAGGTAGTCGCGCACCAGCTCGCTGCGCTGGCGGCTCAGGGTTTCGTTGTAGCGGCGGAAGCCGACGTTGTCGGTATAGCCTTCGATCTCCACCCGGCCGACGCTGCCGTCGGCCAACAGGTACTCGGCCACCCGATCCAGCGCCTCCCTGGCGTCAGGACTCAGGACGTTGCCGCCGTGGGCGAAGCTGATGAGTGTCCTTTGCACCGCGCCGAAACCGTAGGGCAGCAGGTCGTCGAGACAGCGCTGGAACTCCCCCAGCGCTGCCTTCACCTTGACCGGCGAAATGGTCACGGTCACCTGATCGCGGCCGTCGGCCCAGTCCCGGTAGGTGAAGGTGGGAAACATGCCTTTTTCCAGCTCCGCCAGCAGCCGCCGCGCCAGGGGGCGCTCGAAGCGGAACGGCTCGCTGCTGCCGGACACGGGCACCTCGCCCAGCTCCAGGGTGGGCGTGTCGTGTTTCCAGGCGGGCGCCAGGGAGGCCAGCTGCGCCACGCCGGAACTGCCCGGCTGGGCGCGCACCTGGACGGCGAAATCGAGCTGGCCGCCGCTGCGCCCCTCGAAGCGGACGGTGCCATACAGTGGAATGGTCTGGCTCAGGGTGCACACCAAGCGGCTGGAGGCGACCTCCCACTTGGCCTCATGCAGGGCGGCGCCGTAATGCTGCATGCCGGCCAGCACCCAGCCGGCCGGCACCAGTCCGACGCACAACACCATCCAATACCGCATTGATGAGGCCACCCGAATTCCCGCCTTTTACCGGTTTACCCGCTATGTCGGCGGCGGCGGGGGAAACTTGAACCTTGTAAACCCCATAACCCTGTTAAACGCAAAGACGCAAAGCCCGCAAAGAGCGCAAAGGATTGTATCGATGTTCTACACAGGCTGAACGAGCGCAGCGCATTCACCCCACCAACCACATTAGATTTTCACTTTGCGGTCCTCTGCGACCTTTGCGTCTTTGCGTTTAAGCCTTTGATTTACCCCGCCACATCCAGGCGCAGCAGCTGGCCGGGGTCGTGGTCGGTGAGCAGCCAGAGGCGACCGTCGGGTCCCATGCGCACGTCGCGGATGCGCCGGCCCAGACTGGTAAGCAGCTTCTCCTCGGCCGTCACCTTCTCGCCGTCCAGGGTGAGGCGCGCCAGGTGCTCGCCGGCGAGGGCGCCGACGAACAGGTTGCCGCGCCAACCCGGGAACAGGTCGCCGCTGTAGAACGCCATGCCGGAGGGCGCGATGGACGGGGTCCAGTGATGCAGCGGCTGCTCCATGCCCTCCTTGTGGGTACCAATGCCGATGGGCAGGTAGGTGTAATCGACGCCGTGGGTGATCACCGGCCAGCCGTAGTTGCGGCCGGGACGCACGATGTTGATCTCGTCACCGCCGCGTGCGCCGTGCTCGTGCAGCCACACCGCGCCGCTGTCCGGGTGCAGGGTCATGCCCTGGGGATTGCGGTGGCCGTAGCTGTAGATTTCGGGGCGGGCATCGCTCCGCCCGACCCAGGGGTTGTCCGCCGGCACGCGGCCGTCGTCGTGCAGGCGGATCACCGAACCGGCGTGGTCGTCCAGCTGCTGGGCACGGTCCTTGTCGCCGCGTTCGCCCACGGTGATGTAGAGATAGCCCTGGCGATCGAACACCAGGCGCGAACCGAAGTGATGGGTGCGGCGCGAGCGCGGCAGGGCCTCGAACAGCGGCTGCACGTCGTCGAGGGCGAGGCGTGCCCCATCGAAACGGCCACGGGCGACACGGGTGGTGTAACCGCCCTCGCCTGCGGCGGCGTAGGAGAAATAGAGGAGCTTGTTGCGAGCGAACTGCGGATGGGGCACCACGTCGAGCAGGCCACCCTGGCCGCGCGCGGCGATCTCCGGCAGCCCCGTCACCGCCTGCGGCAACAGGCGACCGTCACGCACCACCCGCAACCGCCCCGGCCGCTCGGTGATCAGCAAGGTGCCGTCGGGCAGAAAGGCCAGTGACCAGGGATGCTCCAGTCCGTCCACCACGGTCTGCACGCGAAAGCGCTGCTGCGCCGACTCGAACACAGGCTGCGCGGGGGCCGACATGCTGGTCAGCAGCGGCAACAGGACGAGAAGGATTCGCTTCAGCATGGACACGCCTCCGGCTTGGGGTTACCCAAGCTTAGACGGTGATGCGGCAGGAAAGGGAAAGTCGTTAAGTCACAGGATAAAACACTTTTGCCGCAGAGACGCTGAGACGCAGAGAACACCGAAGGTAAATTTCTCCGTGCCTCTGCGTCTCAGCGTCTCTGCGACAAGGGTTATCGTTCCCACACGGAGCGTGGCTCAAAAAACAGCACGAGCGCAGCGAGTTCATTCCCTTGTATCTTGCAACTTGTAACTTGTATCTCGATTAACCCACCCACACCCGCGCGTTGCGGAACATGCGCATCCACGGGCCGTCCTCGCCCCAGGTGTCCAGGCCCCAGGAATGCTGCACGGCACGGAACACGCGTTCCGGGTGCGGCATCATGATGGTGACGCGGCCGTCGGCGGTGGTCAGGCCGGTGATGCCCAGCGGCGAGCCATTGGGGTTGTAGGGATAGATCTCGGTGGGATCGCCGTAGTTGTTGACCCAGCGCATGGCCACGCGGTGGTCGCGCAGGGCCAGGGCCGGCCCCATGTCGGCGTCGGCGAACTCGGCACGGCCTTCGCCGTGGGCCACGGCGATGGGCATGCGCGAACCTTCCATGCCGGTGAGGAACAGCGAAGGCGACTTGAGCACCTCTACCATGGCCACGCGCGCCTCGAACTGCTCCGATTCGTTGCGCACGAAACGCGGCCAGTTGTCGGCGCCGGGGATCAGCTCGTGCAGGTTGGACATCATCTGGCAGCCGTTGCACACGCCGAGGCTGAAGCTGTCGCCGCGCTCGAAGAAGGCGGCGAACTGATCGCGCGCCTGCGGGTTGAACAGGATGGACTTGGCCCAGCCCTCGCCGGCGCCGAGTACGTCGCCGTAGGAAAAACCGCCGCAGGCGACCAGGCCGGTGAAATCCTTGAGGCTGACGCGGCCGCTGATGATGTCGCTCATGTGCACGTCCACCGCGGCGAAACCGGCACGGTCGAAGGCCGCGGCCATTTCCACCTGGCCGTTGACGCCCTGCTCGCGCAGCACGGCGACGCGCGGGCGCTTGCCGCTGGCGATGAAAGGCGCGGCCACGTCCTTGTCGATGTCGAAGCTGAGCTCGGCGTGCAGGCCCGGATCCTCGGCGTCGAGCAGGATGTCGAACTCCTCCTGTGCGCACTCCGGATTGTCGCGCAGCGCCTGCATGCGGTAGCTGGTCTCGGCCCAGGCGCGCTGCAGATCGGTGCGGGTTTCGTTGAGCAGTTCGATGCGATCATGGGTGACGATGAGGCGGTCGTCATCGTTGAGCGTGCCGATGACGAAGCTGTGCTTGCCGAGGCCGGCGTCGTGCAGCCAGGCCAGCACGTCGTCGGTGTCCACATGGCGCACCTGGATCACCGCGCCCAGTTCCTCGTTGAACAGCACTGCGGCGGCGTCGCTGCCCAGTTCGTCCAACTGCACGCTGACGCCGGTGCGGCCGGCGAAGGCCATCTCCGCCAGGGTGGTGAACAGGCCGCCGTCGGAGCGATCGTGATAGGCCAGCAGCAGGCCCTTGGCATTGAGGTCCTGGATGCAGGCGAAGAAGGCCTTGAACTGCTGCGGGTCGTCCAGGTCCGGCGCGTGGTGGCCGATCTGCTTGTACACCTGGGCCAGGCAGGAGCCGCCCAGGCGGTTGCGGCCCTTGCCCAGGTCGATGAGGATCAGATCGGTATCGCCCTGGTCGGAACGCAGTTCCGGCGTCAGGCTCTTGCGCACGTCGGACACCGGCGCGAAGGCGGTGACGATGAGGGACAGCGGCGCGGTGACGCTCATCGAAGCGCCGTCCTGCTCCCACACCGTCTTCATGGACATGGAATCCTTGCCCACCGGGATGGCTATATCCAGCGCCGGGCACAGCTCCATGCCCACCGCCTGCACCGCCGCGTACAGCCCGGCATCCTCGCCGGGATGACCGGCCGGGGCCATCCAGTTGGCGGACAGTACGATGCGGGAGATGTCGTCGATGCGCGCGGCGGCGATGTTGGTCAGCGCCTCGCCCACCGCCATGCGCGCCGAGGCGGCGTGATCGATCAGGGCCACCGGGGTGCGCTCGCCCATGGCCATGGCCTCGCCGGTGTAGACGTCAAAAGAGGTGGCGGTGACGCCGCAGTCGGCCACCGGCACCTGCCACGGGCCGACCATCTGATCGCGGCACACCAGGCCGGTGACGGTACGGTCGCCGATGGTGATGAGGAAGTTCTTGCCCGCCACCGTGGGCAGGCGCAGCAGGCGGTAGGCGGCGTCCTTCAGATCGATGTGTTTGGTGTGGAGGTCGCTCTTGTGGAAGGGCTTGTGCTGCGTCTCACGCAGCATCTTGGGCGGCTTGCCCAGCAGCACCTCCAGCGGCAGGTCGATGGGCGTGTTGTCGAAGTGGCCGTCGCCCAGCACCAGGCGCTGCTCCTCGGTGGCTTCGCCGATCACCGCATAGGGCGCGCGCTCGCGCTCGCAGATTTTGGCAAAGCGCTCCATGTCCTCCGGGCGCACGGCGAGGACATAGCGCTCCTGCGCCTCGTTGCACCAGATCTCCATCGGCGCCATGCCCGGTTCGTCGTTGGGGATGGCGCGCAACTCGAAGCGCGCGCCGCGCCCGGCGTCGTTGACCAGTTCCGGCATGGCGTTGGACAGGCCGCCGGCGCCGACGTCATGGATGGAGACGATGGGATTCTGCTCGCCCAGCTGCCAGCAGCGGTCGATGACCTCCTGGCAGCGGCGCTCGATCTCCGGGTTGCCGCGCTGCACGGAGGCAAAATCCAGGTCCTCGTGGGACTGGCCGGTGCTCATGCTCGATGCCGCGCCGCCGCCCAGGCCGATGAGCATGGCCGGACCGCCCAGCACCACCAGTTGTGCGCCGGGGGGGATGCGGTTCTTCTCCACGTGGTCGACACGGATGTTGCCGAGGCCGCCGGCCAGCATGATGGGCTTGTGGTAGCCGCGCACTTCCTCGCCGTTGGGACCGGACACGGTTTCCTCGTAGGTGCGGAAGTAGCCGTTGATGGCCGGGCGGCCGAATTCGTTGTTGAAGGCGGCGGCGCCCAGGGGGCCGTCGATCATGATCTGCAGGGCGGAGACGATGCGGCCGGGCTTGCCGTGGTCGTGTTCCCAGGGCTGCTCGAAACCGGGGATGCGCAGGTTGGACACCGAGAAGCCGGACAGGCCGGCCTTGGGCTTGGAGCCGCGGCCGGTGGCGCCCTCATCGCGGATCTCGCCGCCGGAACCGGTGGCCGCGCCGGGGAAGGGAGAGATGGCCGTGGGGTGGTTGTGGGTCTCCACCTTCATCAGAATCGCCACCGACTCCGGATGGGCGGCGTACTCGCCGCTGTCCGGCCGCGGGTAGAAGCGGCCCGCCGGGTAGCCCTCGATCACCGCGGCGTTGTCCTTGTAGGCGGACAGGATGCCCTTGGAATTGTGGTGATAGGTGTTGCGGATCATGCCGAACAGGGATTTGTCCTGCGCCTGGCCGTCGATGACCCAGTCGGCGTTGAAGATCTTGTGGCGGCAGTGCTCGGAGTTGGCCTGGGCGAACATCATCAGCTCGACGTCGGTCGGATTGCGGCCCAGGGCGGCGAAATTCTCCACCAGATAATCGATTTCGTCGGCAGCCAGGGCCAGGCCCCAGTCCCTGTTGGCCTGCTCCAGCGCGGCGCGGCCGCCGGCGAGCACGTCCACCGTGCGCAGCGGGGCCGGCTCCTGGGCGCGGAACAGCCCGGCCGCCTCCTCCAGCGCGTCCAACACGCTCTCGGTCATGCGGTCGTGCAGCAGCGCCGCCACCTGGGCCGCCTCCTCCCCGCTGAACGGGGCATCACCAGCCTTGGCGGCGTAATAGGCCACACCGCGCTCCAGCCGGTGCACCATGGACAGGCCGCAGTTGTGGGCGATGTCGGTGGCCTTGGAGGCCCAGGGGGAGATGGTGCCCAGGCGCGGCACCACGAAGAACAGCCGGCCGTGGGGCGCCTCGACGCTCAGGCGCGGCCCGTAGGACAGCAGGCGCTCCAGCACCACCTGCTCCGCCTCGTCCAGGCTGCGCTCCAGATCGGCGAAGTGGACGAACTCGGCATACAGGTGATCCACCGCCGGCGCCGCCCGACGCACCCGCGCCAGCAGCTTTTCCAGACGAAACGGGGACAGAGCCGGACTTCCGCGCAACAGCAGCATGACAGGGCAGGCCTTTCGGTGAGAATTCGGAGAGGCGCCAATGATACTGGAAAGGGCGCCGGGGTTTAAGGTTGACGTTCAAAGTTCAAGGTTCAAAGTTCAAGGGAAAACAGGTAAGGTGGCGCCCGACCTCGAACCTTGAACCTTGAACCTTGAGCCCTGACCTCCCCCCCTGCCCCCTGCCGCGCCGCCTGGTGGCCGCCGTATACGACACCGTGCTGCTGCTCGGCGTGGAGCTGTTCGCCTTCGTGCCCTACACCCTGCTGCGCCGCGGCGCCGGGGACGGCAGTTTTGACCCGCTGGCCCTGCTCTGGCTGCTGATCGTGGCGTTTCTGTTCTTCGGCTGGTTCTGGACCCATGGCGGCCAGACCCTGGGGATGCGCACCTGGCGCATCCGGCTGCAGAACCGCGACGGCGGCGTCGTGAGCTGGGCCCAGGCGCTGCGGCGCTATCTCGCCGCGCTGGTGTCCTGGGCCGTCTTCGGCCTGGGTTTCTGGTGGTCGCTGTGGGACAAGGAAAAAATGACCTGGCACGACCGCTGGTCGGACAGCGTGCTGGTGAAGGCGGATACAAGAGAAAAAAACAAAGAGTAGGAGCCCACTCCGCGGGCGAATGGTCGCGCCCGCACCTCCCGCGGCACGGGCAGTTTTTCCCCGCCCCTATCCTTCCAGGATGCGGTATATCGGCGCCAGCTGTTCCGGCCCGGTGACCTGCACCCCCAAGTCGCGCAGGATGCCGTCGTTGATACTGTAGATGCAGCCGTGCACCGACAGCTTCTGGCCCTGGTGCCAGGCGCGCTGCACGATGGTGGTGTAGCAGACGTTGGCCACCTGCTGCACCACGTTCAGTTCGCACAGGCGATCGATACGCGCCTCTTCCCCCAGCAGCTCCAGCCGCGTGCGGTTGCGGTCGTAGATGTCGCGCACGTCGCGCAGCCAGTTGTCGATCAGCCCCATCTCGCGGTTCTGCAACGCGGCGCGCACGCCGCCGCAACCGTAGTGGCCGGTGACGATGATGTGCTTCACCCGCAGCACCTCGATGGCGTACTGCAGCACCGACATGCAGTTGAAGTCGGTGTGGTAGACCAGGTTGCCGACGTTGCGGTGCACGAACAGCTCGCCCGGCGCCAGGCCGACGATGTCGTTGGCCGGCACGCGGCTGTCGGAGCAGCCGATCCACAGGTATTCCGGGTTTTGCTGCTGGGACAGGCGGCGGAAGAATTCCGGGTCCCGGGCGAGGTGCTGTGCGGCCCAGACACGGTTGTTTTGAATCAGCGCGGAAAGCTCGTCGGCCATGGCGGGTATCGAATTGTTTAAGGTCGGGCATTCTAACCCAGTCCGGCGGAAAGGATAAAACCTCCTGCGGGGGCCCCGTCGCCAAGCCCGCCGCGGGCTATTGCACGCGCCGCATCAGGCCCCACCACAGGGCGTACACCATCAGGGTGGGGATGACGGCGCTGAGCATGGGCGACAGGTCGTAGACCAGGGCGATGCGGCCGAACACGCCGTTGAACAGGTAGAAGCCGATGCCGAGCAGGCCGCCGACGGTAATACGCAGGCCGATGCCGACGCTGCGCAGCGAGCCGAAGATGAAGGGCACGGCCAGCAGCATCATACCGCCGGTGGCCAGGGGCGCCAGCAGGCGGGTCCACAGCGCCAGTTCGTAGACGCTGGCATCCAGATTGTTGTCGCGGGTATAGCCCACGTAGCCGGTCAACTCCCAGATGGCCAGCTTGTCCGGCGGCAGGGCCGCCACGTTGATTACCTCGGGCGTCAGCGAGGTGTTCCAGCGCTGCTCCTCCACCCGGGAGGACTGTACGCCCGCGGCGTCGATGCGGCTGCGCGCCGCCTTGCGCAGCACCCAGCCGCCGTCCCGATACACCGCCTCCTTCGCCCGCACCATTTCCTGCAGGCGTAGCCCGGTGTCGAAAATATAGAGGGACACGTCGTGCGCCAGGCCGCCGGGCAGCAGGCGGCGGATGTTGATGTAGGTGTCGCCGTCGCGCGCCCACAGCCCTTCCTTCACGTTGAGGCTGACGTTCTGGCTCAGGGCCTGGGCCCGCACCACCCGCGCCAGCTGCTCCAGCCGCGGCGCCGCCATCTCGCCGATGAGCGCCACCGCCAGCATCAGCAGCAGGGCCATCTTCATCACCGCCAGCATGATGCGCCGCACCGACACGCCGGCGGCGCGGATCACCGTCAGTTCGTTGCTGCTGGCCAGGGTGCCCAGGCCGAGCATGCCGCCGAGCAGGGCCACCATGGGAAACAGCTCGTAGGCCTGGCGCGGCAGCAGCATCAGGCCGTATTGCAGCGCCACCAGGGTGGTGTAGCGGCCCTGGCCGACGTAATCCAGCTCGTCCACCAGGGTGCTGAAGAAGTACATGGACAGGAGCACCAGCATCACCACCAGGGTGTGGCTGAGCACGGTGCGGCCGATGTAGCGGTCGAGGATCTTCATTGAGAAAAGGCAGTTGCGTCCGCGAATGAACGCGAATGGGCGCAAATCACGCTGAAGGATCCAGACCGTGAAACGGCCGCGCCGCTTTCACCCACCGGGCGGATAGGTCGCTGCTGGTGGCGCCAGGAATATTCGCGTCCATTTGCGTTCATTTGCGGACTGATTTGGGTTTTAAGGTTCATGCCGCGCTGCGCCGCGGCCCCGGCAGGCGCTGCTGCCGCCAGACGATGAAGGCCAGCAGGGCGATGATGATGGCGTGCACCCACCACAGGCCGAGCAGCGGACTCACCTCACCCTTGGCCAGGGACGACTTGGCCACGGTCAGCAGGTTGTTGTAGACGATGTACACCAGGATGCCGACGAACAGCCGGCCGTAGCGCCCCTCACGCGGCGAACTGCGGCTCAACGGCACCGCCAGCAGGCCGAGCAGGATGGTGGTGATGGGCACGGCAATGCGCCACTGCAGCTCGGACAGCTCTCCGGGGCTGCCGCCGCGCCACAGATCCAGGCTGGGCACCGCATGGCGCGGCCGCTCCCGCGCCACCACCTCGCGGTCCACCAGGCGGATGCCGTGCTCACGGAATTCGATGATGCGGAAATCCGGCGCCCCCGGCAGCCCTTCGTAGCGATAGCCGTCGAGGAACACCAGGAAGCGCTCGCCGTCCGGCTCTGTCTGCTGGCGCGCGCGCGCCGCCGTCAGCAGCTGCTGCCGCCCCTCCACCAGTCCCTGAGCGAACACCTTGCCCAGTTCACTGCGGTCGGCGGACATGCTCTCCACATAGACCTGCACGCCATCGGCACCGGTCTGGTTGAAGCGTCCCGCCGCCAGCCCTTCTATCTCCGAACGCGCCCCGGCCTCGTCCAGCAGGCGGTAACTGCGCTCTTCGGCCCAGGGGGCGAAATACAGCGCCAGGAAGGCCAGCAGGGCGGCCACCGCCAGCGCCAGGGTGCCGACGCTGCGGTAGATGCGCTCGGGCCCGATGCCGCAGGCATACAGCACGGTCATCTCGCTGTCGCGGTACAGGCGGCCCAGGGCCAGCAGGATGGACAGAAAAAAGGCCAGCGGCAGGATGAAAACCAGGTTCCCCACGCCCTTGAGGGCGAACAGCTTGAGCACCACCGTCGCCGGATAGGTGCCCGCCACCGCCTCGGACAGGATGCGCACGAAGGTGCCGCTGAGAAAGATCAGCGACAGCAGCAGCGCCACCCCGGCGAAGGTGGCCACGATCTCGCGCAACAGGTAGCGTTGGATAATCAAGAAACTGTAGGCCTGTGGTGGTGGTCAGGGGCAGACAAGTTTACGCTATAGCCATAGCCGGCAACACCGCCGCCCGTACGCACACTTATTCAGGAGCCTTTCATGGAGTTTTCCGTCAAGCACGGCCCCGTCGAGAACCAGCGCAGCGCCTGCATCGTCGTCGGCGTGCATGAAAAGCATAAGCTCGGCACCGCCGCCGCCGCCCTCGACACCGCCTGCGGCGGCCTCCTCAGCCGCACCCTCAAGGGCAACGACATCAAGGGCAAGACCGGCGACACCCTGCTGCTGCACCACGTCGGCGAGCATGTGGAGCGCGTGCTGCTGGTGGGCTGCGGCAAGGCCGGCGAGGCGCTGTCCGCCGCCGATTACCGCAAGGTGCTGGGCGCCGCCCTGGCCGCGCTCAAGGGCACCGGGGCGAAGGACGCCCTGCTCACCCTCACCGACCTGGACGTCAAGGAGCGCGACCTGGCCTGGAAGGCGCGCCAGGCGGTGGAACTGGCCGGCGGGGTGATCTACCAGTTCGACCAGCTGAAGAGCAAAAAGGAAGACAAGGAAAAGCCGCCCATCAAGAAGGTGTCCCTGCTGGTGGCCGACGCCGCGGCGGACAAGGTGGCCAAAGAGGCCGTGCGCCAGGGCCAGGCCATCCAGGCCGCCATGAGGCTGGCGAAGGATCTGGCCAACCTGCCCGGCAACCTCTGCACCCCGCGCTACCTGGCCGAGCAGGCCGAGACCCTGGCCAAGGGCAGCAAGAAGCTCAAGGCCACCATTCTCGACGAGCAGGAAATGGAGAAGCTGGGCATGGGCGCCCTGCTCTCCGTGGCCAAGGGCAGCCGCCAGCCGCCGCGCCTCATCGTGCTGGAATACCAGGGCGGCAAAAAGAAGGACAAGCCGGTGGTACTGGTGGGCAAGGGCCTCACCTTCGACGCCGGCGGCATCTCCCTGAAGCCCGCCGCCGCCATGGACGAGATGAAGTACGACATGTGCGGCGGCGCCACCGTGCTGGGCGTGATGCAGGCGGTGGCGGAGCTGGAACTGCCCCTCAACGTGGTGGGCGTGGTGCCCTCCTCGGAGAACCTGCCCGATGGCGCCGCCAACAAGCCCGGCGACATCGTCACCTCCATGTCGGGCCAAACCATCGAGATCCTCAACACCGACGCCGAAGGCCGCCTGATCCTGTGCGACGCCCTCACCTACTCCAAACGCTTCGACCCGGCGGTGGTCATCGACATCGCCACCCTCACCGGCGCCTGCGTCGTGGCCCTGGGCTCCCATGCCTCCGGCCTGCTGGGCAACGACCAGGCCCTGGTGGACGCCCTCCTTGCCGCCGGCCAGGCCAGCGGCGACCGCGCCTGGCAGATGCCGCTGTGGCCCGAATACGACGAACAGCTCAAGAGCCCCTTCGCCGACATGGCCAACATCGGCGGCAAGGAGGCAGGCACCGTCACCGCCGCCTGCTTCCTGGCCCGCTACACCAAGGACTACACCTGGGCCCACCTGGACATCGCCGGCACCGCCTGGAAAAGCGGCAACGGCAAGGGCGCGACCGGCAGGCCAGTGCCGCTGCTGATGCAGTATTTGCTCGATAGAGTGACCAGCGACAAGTAACGGGAGTGTTTTACTTGTATCTTGTAACTTGCAACTTGTATCTGCCCCTATGACCCGCATCGACTTCTATATCCTCGAAGGTGAACAGGGCGGCCAGACCGACGGCCGCCTGGTGGCCTGCCGCGTGGCGGAAAAGGCCTACCTGGCCGGCCACCGGGTCTACATCCATGCCGGCGACGCGCGCGAGGCGGAGCGGCTGGACGAGTTGCTGTGGACCTTCCGCCAGGGCAGCTTCGTGCCACACCAGAAGCTGGAGGCCGGTACGGCCGCCGATGCGCTGACGCCGATCCATATCGGCTGGGGCAGCGAACCGGAGGTGCACGACGAGGTGCTGATCAACCTGGCCGCCGAGGTGCCGCTGTTCTTCAGCCGCTTCCAGCGCGTGGCCGAAATCGTCCCGGCCGACGATCAGGGCAAACAACAGGGCCGTGCCCGCTACAAGTTCTACCGCGACCGCGGCTACCAACTGGAAACACATACCCTCGCTCAGGGATGAGACGATGACCGACAGCAAGAAAAAATCCGCCTCCGAACTGCTGGCCGAACTGAACCGGGTCCGCGCCCTGCTGGCCACCAGGGCACCGGCCAAAAAGGACGATGACATCCCCCTGCTGGACGACGTGGTCGGGACCGACGCGGAACCGGAGCCCGCGACTCGCGCCGGAGGCGGGGAGGAAGTGGCCGCCGCCCCCGACACGACCGCTGCCCCCGCGCCCGGCCCCATTCCCGACGCCGCTCCCCTCCCTTCCGAGGAGGAGTTGCAGGGCCTCATCGACCAAATAATCGACCGGGAAATGCCCCGTATCCGCCTGGAACTGAAACGCGTCCTGCGCGACGAGCTGCGCATGCGCGACCTGCTGAAATAGGCCTAATCCGCACCCTTCGGGTATAATCCCCGCCCTCCGGCTCAAACCAGATACAAGATACAAGAGGAAAGATACAAGGGAATGAACTCGCTGCGCTCGTGATGCTTTTGAATCTGAATAACCGTGCGCGCAGCACACCTCCCCTTGTATCTTGTCTCTTTGCTCTTGTATCTATTTTGAGCCCGGGGCGCTGCGCCAATCCACCCCACAACTCGTTAAGAACATCGTCATGGACAAGAGCTACGAACCCCATTCCATTGAGCAGCGCTGGTACCAGACCTGGGAAGAGCAGGGCTACTTCGCCCCCGCCAGCGACAGCGGCGCCAACAGCGATGCCTACTGCATCATGATCCCGCCGCCCAACGTCACCGGCTCGCTGCACATGGGGCACGCCTTCCAGGACACCATCATGGATGCCCTGATCCGCTACAACCGCATGCGCGGCAGGAACACCCTGTGGCAGCCGGGCACCGACCATGCCGGCATCGCCACCCAGATGGTGGTGGAGCGCCGCCTGCTGGCCCAGGGCAAGACCCGCCACGATCTCGGGCGCGAGAACTTCCTCGATGAGGTGTGGCAGTGGAAGGCCGAATCCGGCGGCACCATCACCCGCCAGCTGCGCCGCATGGGCGCCTCGCCGGACTGGAGCCGCGAGCGCTTCACCATGGACGAGGGCCTGTCCGACGCGGTGAAGGAAGTGTTCGTCCGCCTCCACAGTGAAGGCCTCATCTACCGCGGCAAGCGCCTGGTCAACTGGGACCCGGTGCTGCATACCGCCGTATCCGATCTGGAAGTGATCTCGGAAGAGGAAAACGGCTATATGTGGCACTTCCGCTACCCGCTGTCCGACGGCAGCGGCCACCTGGTGGTCGCCACCACCCGCCCGGAAACCATGCTGGGCGACAGCGCCGTCGCCGTGAACCCGGAGGACGAGCGCTATAAGCACCTCATCGGCAAGACCGTCACCCTGCCGCTGGTGGGCCGCGAGATCCCCATCATCGCCGACGACTACGTCGATGCCGAGTTCGGCACCGGCTGCGTCAAGATCACCCCGGCCCACGACTTCAACGACTATGCAGTAGGAAGCAGACACAACCTGCCGCAGATCAACGTCTTCACCATCGACGCGAAGATCAACGACAACGCACCGGAGCAATACCGCGGCCTGGACCGCTACGAGGCGCGCGATCAGATCGTGCGCGACCTGAAGGAGATGGAACTGGTCGAGAAGATCGACGACCACAAGCTGATGGTGCCGCGCGGCGACCGCTCGCACTCGGTCATCGAGCCGCTGCTCACCGACCAGTGGTACGTCAAGGTCGCGCCGCTGGCCGAAGAGGCCATCAAGGTGGTGGAAGACGGCCGCATCCGCTTCGTGCCCGACAACTGGAAGAACACCTACTTCGACTGGATGCACAAGATCGAGGACTGGTGCATCTCCCGCCAGATCTGGTGGGGCCACCGCATCCCGGCCTGGTATGACGAGCAGGGCAATGTCTACGTCGGCCGTAGCGAGGCCGAGGTGCGCGACGCGCACAAGCTGGGCTTCGACGTCGCGCTGCGCCAGGATGAGGACGTGCTCGACACCTGGTTCTCCTCCGCCCTGTGGCCCTACTCCACCCTGGGCTGGCCGCAGCAGACCGAGGCGCTGAAGACCTTCTACCCAACCTCGGTGCTGGTCACCGGCTTCGACATCATCTTCTTCTGGGTCGCCCGCATGATCATGATGGGCCTGAAGTTCATGGACGACGTGCCGTTCCGCGAGGTCTACATCCACGGCCTGGTGCGCGACGCCCACGGCCAGAAGATGTCCAAGTCCAAGGGCAACGTGCTCGACCCGATTGATTTGATCGACGGCATCGATCTGGAGCCCCTGGTCACGAAGCGCACCTCCGGCCTGATGCAGCCGGAGATGGCCAAGAAGATCGAAAAGCAGACCCGCGCCGAGTTCCCCGACGGCATCAAACCTTACGGTACGGATGCTTTGAGATTCACCTTCGCCGCCCTGGCCTCCACCGGCCGCGACATCAACTTCGATACCGGCCGCATCGAAGGCTACCGCAACTTCTGCAACAAGCTGTGGAACGCCGCGCGCTACGTGCTGATGAATACCGAAGACAAGGACTGCGGCCAGAGCGGCGGCGCCTGCGAACTGTCGCTGGCCGACCGCTGGATCCTGTCGCGCCTGCAACGCACCGTGGCCACCGTCAACGAGGCCGTCGCCGGCTACCGCTTCGACCTCGCCGCCCAGGCCATTTACGACTTCACCTGGAACGAATACTGCGACTGGTACCTGGAGCTGTCCAAGCCGGTGCTCACCAGCGGCGAGGCCAGCGAGGCACAGGAGCGCGGCACCCGCCAGACCCTGGTGCGCGCGCTGGAGACGCTGCTGCGCCTGGCCCATCCGATCATGCCGTACATCACCGAGGAAATCTGGCAGCGCGTCGCGCCGCTGGCCGGCGTCACCGGCGCGACCGTCATGCGCCAGCCCTATCCGCAGGCCGGCGATATCGCCCTGGATGCCGCGGCCGAAGTGGAAATGCAGTGGGTGATGGATTTCATCGTCGGCGTGCGCAAGATCCGCTCCGGCATGAACATCGCCCCGAGCAAGGCCCTGCCGGTGCTGCTGCACAACGGCTCCGCCGAGGATCAGGCCCGCCTGGAGCGCAACGCCCTGTTCCTGCAACGCCTAGCACGTACCGAATCCATCACCTGGCTCAACGCCGGTGACAACGCACCGGAATCGGCGACTTCACTGGTGGGCGAGATGCAGCTGCTGGTGCCCATGGCCGGCCTCATCGACAAGGAGGCGGAACTGGCGCGTCTTGCCAAGGAGATGGGCAAGCTGGAGAAAGACATCGAGCGCGTGCAGGCCAAGCTGTCCAACGAGGCCTTCACCGCCAAGGCGCCCGCCGAACTGGTGGAAAAGGAACGCACGCGCCTGGCCGAGGTGCAGACCGCACTGGCGCAGCTGGGCGAGCAGCAGGCGCGCATCGCCCGCCTGTAATTGGTGGGAGCCCGATTTATCGGGCGATGGCGGCGCTCGATGGGCCGCTGCCACCCGACATCACCGGCTCCCACGGCGCCACCCATTTGCCTCGAATGTCTATTTGCGGCAAATTAGCCTGCGGATGTGTCCAGGGAGGACACCGTCCGGTACCGAACATCGGTATCGGCAATCGTGAATCAACGGAGGATGCATGGCGGATTTGATCGAATGGCAATCCCATCTCAACCTCGGCATTGCGCCGCTGGACTACCAGCATCGCGAGCTGGCGGGCATGCTCAACCTGCTGGGCAATGCACTGGCCGATCCCGGCCACGATCACGCCGAACTGCTGCAGCGCATACACCGCCACGCCCGCGCCCACTTCCTGTATGAAGAGAAACTGATGCTGTCCATCGGCTTCCGTGACAGCGTCGGTCATCAGCGCGAGCACACCATGCTGCTCGCCGAACTGACGTCCCTCACCCGCGCCGTTGTCGCCGGCCAGGCCCCGCTCGATCACGAGTTTATGTCGTCCCTGCGCCACTGGTTCCTCGCCCACCTCGTCACCAGCGACCGCGAGTTCGCCGCCTGCTATCTGCTGGCCAACCCCGTAGACGACACCGCCCCCGAACACTGAATCCGCGGCGCAAACTCAGGCGATGGTGCCGTTGCAGATGGGCTGGAAGGCGGTGAGGCTGTCGCGCAGGGCGACGTTGCCCAGACCGTGAGTTGGAAACGCCGTGGCGAAATTGCCCTGCTCGCCGTGCAGCGCCATGTAGTTGAGGACCACGGTTTCCACCAGCAGGTTGACGTTGTTGGACGCCGGGGTGGCCGAGGTCTCCACCGAGCCGTCGGTGCGCATGTAGCCGATCTGCTGATGTATGGCCTGCTCCTGCACGGTGCCGCCCATGAGCTGCGGCCGGCCCGCCGGGTTGTAGACCAGGAAGAACGACGCGGCGGTGGAGGAATTGTCGCCGGTCCACACACCCTTGCCGCGCCCCGCCACGGTATTGTCGATGGCGCCGTTGCTGTCGATGGAACCGTCGCTGCACACGTAGATCATCAGAGGATTGCCTACACGCGCGGCATATTCCAGGCAGGCCCCTATGCAGCGGCCGATCTTTTCGTCGCGCAGCTCGCCGACAGAACGGTTGCCGGTGTGGTAGTCGCAGCCGCCGAAGGTGACGGTGCCGGCACCGGCATAGCCGTTGACCACCAGTTTCATCACCGAGGCGGTCATGCGGTATTCGCTGTCGTTGTCGTATTCGGCCTGGCTGAAAATGCCGGCCGCGCCGACGATCTGCGGATCGATGGAGGGGTTGAGGGCAGTGGGATCACCAAAACGGTCCGCCAGATCGGCGCTCTTCACATAGCCGCAGCGCACCAAGTCCTTGATCACCGCATCAGTGGTCACCTTGGTGTCCAGAGTGCCCAAGCGGGCGTCGCTGATGCGGTAGATGGATTCCATCACCGCCACCGCATCGCTCTGCGACAGCAGGCCGACCAGCTTGCCGGTGTCCACTAGGCCGGTCACGTCCGACGGCCGATCCACCTTGGTCGGACGCACCGCCGGATCCACCATCGCCACCGGCGCGATGGAGTTGCCGCCGGAGTCGGTACTGCGCGATCCGATCAGCGTCAGCAGGGCACCGTCAGCGCCGGCGCGGTGAATGCCGTACATGGGGTTGTGCGGATTGTTCGCCGTGTCGTTGTCCGAGCGGGCGGGGATAACGGCGCCGTTGATGTTGGCGATGGTGCCCAGCGCAGCCTTGTTCATGATGCCGCGGAGGAAGGCGCTGTCGGAGTGGAAGGCCAGTCCCAGGGAGGTGTCGGTGTGATCGCCGTTGCTGGTCGCGCTCGGCGCCGCCTCGGTGAGTCCGGGTACCATGTCGCCCGGCAGGCCCTGCCGATTGTAGCCGGCGGTACTGAGGAAATTCATCTGCCCGCCCTGGCCGCCGACCAGCACGTTGGAACCGGTCATGCTGGCGCCGCCGGCCAGATCGAAGCAGATGAAGGGGATCTTGCCCGCGCCCTGGATGGCGATGCCGCAGGAGGATTTCAGCGCCTCCAGATCCGAGGACAGCGCCGCCTGCGCGGCACGCGGGTCGGCGAACAGGCCGAACAGCGTCGGCCCGAGAAGGGTGGCGCTGCCCGCGACGAACCCCTGGGCGAGAAACTCGCGCCGCGTCACCGGCCGCTTGTGGTCGGCATGCCGCAGGGCCTGCGGCGCGCCCAATCCCTTGTCTTGTTTACTCATCGCTTTTCATCCCGGATTCGATTCTATTGGATCAGCATTGCGGCGCTGCCCAGCACCGCGGCGCAACTGGCCTTGACCACGGTACGCGTACGGTCGGCCGCGCAACTGGCGCCGCAGGCGGTGAGCGTGTCCACCAGGCTGTTGAGTTCCGTCTTGACCGTGGCCACGTCAGGCTGCGTCGCCAGGCCGGTGTTCATGACATGGATGAGCAGCGGATCGAACACCAGATCGCGCGCCGCCGTACTGCCGAAGGCCGTGGTGACGGCGGCATCGAAATTCACGCCGGGGAAATAGGCGGCGCGCAGGACCACATCTTCCACCAGGCTGTTGCAGTACTCGATGGCCAGCTGGGAAACGGCCACCTGATGGGCTGAGAGGAAGCCTTCGATGTCCTCCGCCGCCGGCAGCTGCTGCTCGATGGCCGCATAGGTGGCGCTCACATTGGCGCTGGTGGCGCTCACGCCGGTAACCGCCGCCATGGTGGCGTTGATTTCGGAGAACAGGCGCAGACCGATATCCGGTGCCGGCGGCGAATCGGCCGGCGGCGCCGGGGTGGCGGGCACCGGTTCGGTGACCACGTTGCTGTGGCTGCCCAGCAGCTCGAAGGAGAGGAAGAACTCGTCGGAGTCCGGCCCCTTCTCCAGCGCGATCACCGTGCCGAGATCCGACAGCGGCTGGCCGCTGCCCACGACATAGTCCGAAGACGTAATCGCGGTGTCCATGAAACGGTAGGCCTGGCCCACCGTCGCCTCGCGGCCGTTGATGCCGATGCGCAGGCCGCGCACCGCGATGCCGTCGGGCGCCGCCGCCGGATCGAGGCTGATGAAGAACGGCTTGTTGAACAGGTAGCTGTAGCTGTCGAACTGGCTCACCTCGAACACGATGTAGCTGTCGGGAATATTGACCAGGTGAGTGACGCTGAACAGCAGATAGTATTTCTGGCCGACGCCCACCCTGAAATTCTGCTCCACCTGCTGTGCCGTCAGGGCGCGGTTGTGTATCGCCACCATGCGGATGGCACCCTGCCACTGGCGTCCGCCGGACACTTCGTTGCCGAGCACGAAGGCAAAGCTGTCGTCCCAGTCGGAGAGCACGTCGCCGGCCACCGGATCGGTGTCGCCGGTAAACACGCCGTTGACATAGATTCTGCGTCCCGCCGCCGGGTCATAGGTCACCACCACATGCTGCAACGCCGCCTGCAGGCGCCGATCCGCATCGGCAGTGGACAGCAGCGGCTCGCCGTTGGCGTCGCTGTTGCCGCTGCGGTTGAACGCATCGTAGCTGTACAGGGTCTGGCCGAGGGTGAAATTGCGCGTCGTCGCACCGGCTGAGTAACTGACGATGTTGGCATCCTGCTGCGTCACGTTGCCCGGATTGACCCAGGCCTCGATGCTGTACTCGCCGGTGGGGACGATCAGGTCGTGGAGTTTCTTGCTGCTGGCGGTGGTGCCCTGCGCCTTGCCGCTGGTGACCTGGATACCCCAGCCGCCGACCCAGGTGACGTCGCCGCTCAGGGTCAGGTTGATCGCCGGATCGACGCCGCTGGTGTCGTACGCAATGCTGCCGGTACCGGACTTGAACTGCCACAGCGCGATCTGGTTGGCTTCCTGGCGTCCGCCGCTGCTGGCGATGATGCCGTCGGCCATGGTCAAGGCCTTGCTCAGCACCAGCGCCGGATCGGGCTGGGTCGGCGTGATGCCGTCGGCCATGCTGGTAATGGCGGCCTGCATGGCGTCTGCGTCGCTGTCGCAGTTGCTCCAGCAATTGTGGAACTCGTTGCGCATGCGCACCACTAGGCGCGAGTCGCCCGGCAGGTCCAGGTTGATTTTCGACTTGGCCGCGTCATAGGCCGAGGCCACGTCGCTGTTGGCGAAGAACGGCGCCTGCGGCACCGTGGCGGTTTCCGCATGACAGCTCACGCAGTTCGCAGTCAGCAGCGGATGGACGTAGGTCTGGAACAGGGTCGGATCAACGGGGAAATTCTTGCTCGCACCGGGATCCGTGAGCGGCGGCGGGGTCAGCACCACCTGGGTGCCGCTGGAGGCCAGCGAGGCATTGGCCCAGGCGGTGATCAGGTTGGTGATGATGTCGGCGCACACCGAGTCCTGCGCCACCCAGCAGTGATGGCCGCCGGCCACCTTGGTGACCAGGATCGAGGCGGACGGATTGTGCAGATCGGTGACGGTGACTGCGGCGTTATAAGCCAGGTTGACGTCATCCTGGCGCACGAACTCCGGCGTCTGTACGCCGGCCACATGGCAGGTACCGCAGCGGCTGGTGGATTTGAGATTGTCCCAGACGTTGAGACGGAAGGCCTGCACGTCGGCAGTGGCCGGGGCCGGTCCGGAATAGGAGGACGCCGCCGGCGCGTTGGTAATCGGATTGGCCTCTGTTGCCGGACCGCCTTCGCCGCAGGCCGTGAGCAACAGACTCAACAACAGCACGCCTGCCGCGGCCATGCCGCGCCCCGTATTCCGGCGGTGCTGCGCCTGCCGTGGATTCATCGCACTATCCATCTGCCCGTGGTCCCTTGCTGAATTTTGTGTCATGCCGTCGATCCGGCGCCGCGGCATCACGCTCAATCGCCCATGCAATACGTGGCCGCATCGGCGAACACGCGCTTGAGCTGATGACCGCTGCTGCGGAACGCGTCCACCATCGTCGCCACCTGGCTACGATCGGCACTGTCGCCCGGCGCGCGCAGGCACACCGCCTTGAACACCTTCTGCACCTGGCACTGGGCGAAGGCGTCGGAGTGCGCCAGTTCCTCACCCATGGACTTGGCGCCGTATCCTCCGCCCGGCAGCGCGCCGTCCCAGCCCAGCACGGCATTGCTGCCCTGACGCCAGTAGTTGTCCCAGCGATCATCCGGGGTGACATAGCCGTACTTGAAGTTGTCGGCGTTTTGCAGGTACTTGTACTGCACCACGTCCGGCGTATACGCCAGCTGCCCGTTGGCACCATCCGGATCCGTGGCGCTGTCATAGGCGTAGCCGTAATAGGCGAAACTCTGGATCAGGGGATCCATGCCGGCATGACAGCCGGCGCAGTTGTTGAGATAGATGCGGCTGTCGCCGCCGGGGCTGCGTGCCACGTCCTGGCGGATGCGATGCGGCGCGCGGGTGATGTCCATCACCTGCTCGAGGTCGCGGCAGAGATAATTCAACATGGTGAAACGCAGCATGGCGCGATTGGTCCCGTCCATCAGGAAGGCCTTGGCCGAGGCACGGGTGGTCAGCACGCCCGCCGTGGCGGACAACGACAGGCCGGTCTGCGTCGATTGCGCGGTCTGCACCAATACCGTCTTGAGATCGGCCCCCTGGGCCTGCAGCGTCTCGTAGTGGGCGTTGCTGCTGTTGGAATAGGCCGGCACGCCGGCGCCCGAACCGATGTAGAGGATGTCGCCGGACAGTACCAGGCGGAAATCGATGTCGTCGCGCACCATGCCGATGACGGTGGCGCTGTAGTCGTTGAGCGGAGCAAACATCGTCTGCTCCTCGTTGGTCCACGGCGTAACGAAATTTTTCAGCGTTACGTTGTAGAACGCGCTGTTTTCCATGGCGGTATAGGCCGCGGCCCGGGCATCATTGGCGGCGATATCCGCCTCCATGTCCGCCAGCACCGACTCGGTGGGGGGCACGCCCGCCAGGCGATCGTGCATGCGCCGGGCCTGCTCGCGCGCCCCGGCCCAGGCCGTACCGCTGCCGGCCAGGAGCAGCAGCCATGCCGCCAGACTGGCCGTCACCGCCGTGCGCAAGGGCGCAGCATCCAAGCGTCTTTCCATCGTCTGTCCTTATGCTTCCGCGTCTTTGCACATGACCAACAGGCCGCCCCCAAGGGTTCCGACCCTACCTGGAAGCGTACTTTAGTCAATTTTTTGCAGTGTTCCGTGATGCCATTGGCAGAACTGTCAGTGTCACCACCGCAATAATTCGCCGCGTGGTTCAGACACGCCGCGGATGTGAGCGGGTTCGCACTTTCGCGGCATACAGGGATGCCCCAAATTGATGCAGACAACTATTGAGCAGGGAACGCCGTCCCGCCGTCCGCACGCCGCCGTATGCCTGGTGCTGACGCTGTCTGCCGCGCTGCTCACGGCCGGTTGCGGCGACGGCAGCGGCGGCAGCCAGTCTCAGGACCCCGTCGTCCTCGATCACCCCATCGCCTACGTCAAGCGCCCCCTGCCGACCACCGCACAGGGCGCACTGGCGCAGCCCGACGCACGCGAAATGATCGTGTTCGAACCCGGCGCCGGCCTGTACCTGCGCGACCGCGCCGCCGCCAGCGCCGCCGAGCGCAACATCACCGATCGCGCATTCCAGCCAGGGGAACTGTATGACGTGCGCGACCTCGATGTGTCCTACGACGGCGAAAAGCTCATCTTCGCCATGCGCGGCCCCTACATCCCCAATGCCGACGATCGCGACCAGCCCACCTGGAACATCTGGGAATACGACATCGCCGCCGACACGCTGCAACGCATCATCAGCTCCGACATCACCGCCGCAAGCGGTCAGGATCTCGCGCCTCACTATCTGCCCGACAACCGCATCCTGTTTTCCTCGACGCGGCAACGGCAGTCGGCGGCTCTGCTGCTCGATGAGGGCAAGCCGCAATTCTCCGCGCTCAACGAGGACCGCGATGAAGAGGCGTTGGTATTGCACGTGATGAACGCCGACGGCAGCGACATCCACCAGATATCCTTCAACCAGAGCCATGATCGCAATACCGCGGTCACCCAGGACGGCAAAGTGCTGTTCACCCGCTGGGATCACATGGGCGGCAACAGCAGCATGAACCTCTACCGCGCCAACCCCGACGGCACCGCGCTGGAGGTGCTGTACGGCATCCACAGCCACGACAGCGGCACCGTCGGCAGCACGGTGCAATTCCTGCAGCCGCGCGAGATGCCCGACGGCCGCATCCTGGCCCTGCTCGCCCCCTATACCGGCACCTACGGCGGCGGCGATCTGGTGCTCATCGACGGCGCCAACTTCAGCGACAACAACCAACCCACCTGGGTCAACCTGGGCCTGCCCGGCACCGGCCAGGTGCCCGCCACCGTGAACGCCGTGCGCACCGACGCCGAGCCCTCTCCCGGCGGCCGTTTCCGCGCCGCCTTCCCTTTATGGGACGGAACACGCCGCATGCTGGTAAGCTGGACGCCCTGCCGCCTGCTGGAAAACGGTTTGGTGGTACCCTGTACGCCGCAGCGGCTCGCCAATCCCGACGCCCAGGAAGCGCCACCTTTATATGGAATATCGATGTACGACATGGATGCCGCCACCCAGGTACCCCTGGTGCAACCCGCTGAAGGCATTGCCTACACCGACGTGGTCGCGGCCCAGCCGCGCACGCACCGGCCCGCCATCATTTACGACAAAACCATCGGCGTGGACCTGGATGCCGACCTGGTCACCGAAGGCGTCGGCATCCTCGACATCCGCAGCGTGTACGACATGGACGGCGTCGATGCCGCCAGCCCCGACATCGCCACCCTGCGCGATCCGGCGCAGACCCTTGCCGCGCAGCGCCCGGCCCGCTTCCTGCGCGTGGTCAAGGCGGTGGGCATACCGGACCGTTACGTGCGCGACTTCGATGCCAGCGCCTACGGCCGCAGCACCCAGCAGCTGATGCGCGAAATCGTCGCTTACGCCCCTATCGAGCCCGACGGTTCGGTGCGCATCAAGGTGCCCGCCAACGTCCCGCTCGCCCTCAGCGTGGTGGACGTCAACGGCCGCCGCATCGGCGGCCGCCACCAGAACTGGCTGCAGATACGCCCCGGCGACGTGCTCGCCTGCAACGGCTGCCATGTCCCCACCAGCAGCGCGGCGCACGGCCGCCCCGATGCCGCACCGCCCTCGGTCAACCCCGGCGCGCCGGTCACCGGCCTGCCCTTCCCCAACACCGAAGCGGCGCTGTGGGCCGACTACGCCGAGTCCATGGCCCGGACCCGCACCCGCCTCGACAACCTCGCCCTGCGCCCCAGCGTCAATCTCGTCTATGACGACGTGTGGACCGACCCGGCGGTGCGGGCCAAGGACGCCAGCTTCAGTTACCTGTATGCCGATCTGAACACCGTGCCGCCGGTCAGCGCGGCCTGCCAGACCGCCTGGAGCAGCACCTGCCGCATCGTCATCAATTACGAAACCCACATCCATCCGTTGTGGGCCCTGCCGCGCACCGTCGGCGCCGTGAACCGCACCTGCACCGCCTGCCATGCCGCCAGCGACGGCGGCGGCAACCCGCAGGTGCCGGCGGCGCAGCTCGACCTGGGCGACGGCCTGTCCACCGACGAGCCCGATCACTTCAAGTCCTACCGCGAACTGCTCTACCCCGACAACGAGCAGGCCGTCATCGACGGCACCCTGCAGGACCTGCTGGTGCAGGCCACCGACGGCAACGGCAACCCCTTGTACCAGACCGACGCCAACGGCGACCCGATCCTCGACGGCAACGGCGATCCGATCCCGGTGATGGTGCCGGTGGCGGCGACGCCGGCGATGAACGTCACCGGCGCCGCCGCCAGCAACCGCTTCTTCAGCCGCTTCGACGGCGGCGGCAGCCATGCCGGCGATCTGACGCCGGCCGAATTGCGCCTGCTGGCGGAATGGCTCGACATCGGCGGTCAGTATTACAACAATCCCTTCGATGCGCCGGCGAACTGACGGCCGCGCGCTCGACAGCCACAGCGGAACAGCGTCGAACAGAACGACCGGAACCGCATGGCTGCTGCTGCTCCTGCTGTGCGCCCTGCTGCCGGCCGCACGGGCATGGGGCGCGGAGGAAACGCCGCAACTGCAGATCGCCGATCCCTATATCGAACTGCACACCGGGCCGGGGCGCGGTTATCCGGTGTTTTACGTGGTGGAACGCAAGGCCTGGGTGGAACTGTTGCAGCGCCAGACCGACTGGTACAAGGTGCGCGCCGCACGCGGCCGCATCGGCTGGGTGCACCGCGAGCAGCTGGCGCGCACGCTGCAGCCGGACGGTACGCCGACGGAAGTGCCTGAAGTGACCCGCGAGGATTACGATAAGCGCCGCTGGGAGCTGACGGCGATGAGCGGCGATTTCGACGGCATCAACGTGATCAACCTCACCGCCGGCTACGCCCTGACCGCCAACCTGTCGGCCGAACTGGCCTGGTCGAAGACCCTGGGGGCCTACGCCAGCAGCGAACTGATCGGCGCCAGCGTGGTGCACCAGCCGTTCCCGGAATGGCGCTGGTCGCCCTTCTTCACCCTGGGCACCGGCAGTGTCCGTCTCGCGCCCGCGGCGACGCTGGTGCAGCCGCACGACCGGCGTGAGAATTACATCGATGCGGGCATCGGCGTGAAATATCACCTGACGCGCCGTTTTCTGCTGCGCGCCGAATACAAGAATTACGTATTGCTCACCAACCGCAACAAAAACGAGGAACCAAAAGAATGGAAGCTGGGCTTCGCGTTCTTCTTCTAGCGCCGCTGCTGGCCGCGCTCACGGTCGCCGCGCCCGCCGCCGCCGCGACGCCGCCGGCGCCGGAGATCGAGCGGCCGGATCGCCCCGTGTTCCAGCCGGAGCTGGAACGGCGCACCATCGATCTGGCCGCCATCGACAGCCACGACATCGAGATCGGGCCGTACATCGGCCTGCTCAGCGTGGAAGATTTCGGCGTCAATCCCGTGCTCGGCGTGCGCGCCGCCTACCATGTCACCGAAGACCTGTTCGTGGAAGCGGCCACCGGCAGCGCCGACACCCAGCGCACCAGCTACGAACGCCTCAGCGGCTCGGCCCAGCTGCTGACCGACGCCCAGCGCCGCTTCAGCTACTACAACATGTCCGTCGGCTACAACATCCTGCCGGGCGAATCCTTCATCGGCTCGCGGCATGCCTTCAACTCCGCGCTGTACCTGATCGCCGGCATCGGCGTCACCACCTTCGCCGGCAGTGATCGCCATACCATCAACTTCGGTTTCGGCTATCGCCTGGTCGCCACCGACTGGCTGGCTATCCATATGGGTGTGCGCGACTACGTGTTCAGCCATGACCTGTTCGGTGCCGACAAGACCACCAACAACCTGGAGCTGCAACTGGCAGCCACCTGGTTTTTCTGAGGAGGAAACGCAATGCGACGCCTGACCCTGCCCGTCCTGGCCCTGTTGTGCAGCTTTGCCGCGGCTCCGGCCGCCGCCGTCACCAGCGGCAGCGCCGCTCCCGACTTCGTCCTCAAGAGCGCCGCCGGCAGCAACGTCCGCCTCAGCGAAATGCGCGGCCAGGTGGTGATGATCAACTTCTGGGCCTCCTGGTGCGGCCCCTGCCGCCAGGAAATGCCCCTGCTGGAAAAATTGCAGCAGCGCTACGCCAGGCTGGGTTTCGTCATGCTCGGCGTCAACGTCGAGGAGCAGTCGCAGGCGGCGCAGAAATTTCTCAAGGATGTCCCGGTCAGCTTCCCCATCCTGTGGGACACCAGCAACAGCGTGAGCCGCCTGTACGCGGTAAAGGCCATGCCCACCTCGGTGATCGTCGATCGTGACGGCAAGGTGCGCTACATCCATCCCGGCTACAAGGCCGGCGATGAAAACACCTACAGCGACACCGTTCGCGCCCTGCTGCGGGAGTAACCATGCGCCGTGCTGCAACGCCGTTGCTGATCGTCGCCGCGCTGGCGCTGGGCGGCTGCGCCATCGAACCCTGGGTCGCACCCTATGAGCGCGCCAACCTGTCCGATCCGATCATGAGCTTCAGCCGCGACCCGGTGTCGGCCTCCTATATGAACCATGTGCACGAAGTGCGCGAGGGCGCCCGCGGCGCCGGCAGCGCCGGAGGTGGCGGCTGTGGCTGCAACTAGATCCGGCCAGCGCTACGGCCTGCTCGCCGCCCTGCTGCTCGCCGGCGGCGCCGGCGCGGCGGTATTGCCCGAGGATCGCGCCGATCTGCTCTATCACTCCTACGACGGCGGCGGCGTCGAGGTGTCCGGCCCGTCGCTGCTGGTGCGCAAGAGCCTGGGCGACAGTGTATCGGTCTACGGCAACCACTACGTCGACACCGTCAGCAGCGCCTCCATCGACGTGCTCACCACCGCCAGCCCCTATGCCGACGAGCGCACCGAACAGGGCGCCGGCGTCGACTATCTGCGCGACGGCACCACCCTCAGCCTGGCCTACACCAACAGCGACGAAAGCGACTACAAGGCGGACACCGTCAGCTTCGACATCAGCCAGGACATGTTCGGCGACCTCACCACCGTCACCCTGGGCTACTCCCAGGGCAACGACAAAATCGGCAAGAGCAACGATCCGGCCTTCGCCGCCACCGCCACGCGGCAGCACTACCGCGTCGGCCTGAGCCAGGTAATCAGCAAGAACATGCTGCTGGCGCTCAACCTGGAAACCATCACCGACCAGGGTTTTCTCAACAACCCCTACCGCTCGGTGCGCTATCTCGATCCGCTCAGCGCGCTGGGCTACAGCTACGAGCCGGAGATCTATCCCGCCACCCACACCAGCGATGCCGTGGCGCTGCGTGCACGCTATTACCTGCCCTACCGCGCCGCGGTCTACGGCGAATACCGCCGTTACGGCGACACCTGGGGGATCGATGCGAACACCTGGGAGATCGGCTACCTGCATCCCTGGCGCGAGAACTGGCTGCTGGAATTCCGCCTGCGCCAGTACAGCCAGGAGGCGGCCGACTTCTACAGCGACCTGTTTCCGCGCCAGCAGGCGCAGAATTTTCTCGCCCGCGACAAGGAGCTGAGCACCTTCAGCAGCCGCTCGCTGGGCGTGACCGTAAGCTACGATCCGGGCCTGCACTGGAACTTCATCGAACGCACCGCGTTCACGCTGTCGCTCGATCACATCCAGTTCAACTACGAGGACTTCCGCGATCTCACCAAAGCTGCCGCGCCCGGCAGCGAACCCCTGTATGAGTTCACCGCCAATGTACTGCAACTTTATGTCTCGCTCTGGTACTAGCTCCGTGCTGGCAGCCGTGCTGCTGCTGGCCGCCGCGACGGCCGGCGCGGACAGCGGCTGGTACCGGCAGGACGCGGCCATCATGGGCACCGCCATCCACGTCGAGGTGTATCACGAGGATGCCGCCCTGGCGCAGCGTGCCATCGCCGTCGTACTGGACGAGATGCATCACATAGACAGGGTGATGAGCCCGTTCCGTCCCGACAGCGAGCTGTCCCGCGTCAACCGCGAGGCGACGCTCGGCCCGGTGCCGGTGAGCCCGGAACTGGCCCGGCTCATCGAGCGCGCGTTGCAGGTGTCGGAGCTGACCGCCGGCGCCTTCGACATCACCTTCGCCAGCATCGGCTATCTGTACGACTACCGCGACGGCAAGCGCCCCGATGCGCAAACCGTGCAGCAGGCGCTGCCCGCCATCGACTTTCGCCACGTGCACGTGGACCAGGCCGCCGCCACCGTCGCCTTCGCCAGCCGCGGGGTGCGCATCGATCTCGGCGGCATCGCCAAGGGCTACGCAGTGGAACAGTCGGCGCTGCTGCTGCGCGGCATGGGCATCCGCCACGCCATGATCAGCGCCGGCGGCGACACGCGGGTGATCGGCGATCGCCATGGCCGGCCCTGGCTGGTGGGCATCCGCCACCCGCGCGACGAACACGGCATCCTCACCCGCCTGCCGGTGCAGGACGAGGCCGTGTCCACCTCCGGCGACTACGAACGTTTTTTCGACGAGGACGGCGTGCGCTATCACCACATCATCGACCCGGCCACCGGCGATTCGGCACGCAGCGCCCTCAGCGTCACCATCCTCGGTCCCGACACCACCATGACCGACGCCCTGTCCACCAGCCTGTTCGTACTCGGCCCCGAGCGCGGCATTGCCCTCATCGATCGCCTGCCCGAATACGAGGCCGTGATGGTGGATGCCCGGGGCGGCCTGCATTACTCCTCCGGCCTGGCGCCGCACCAACCGTGAGCCCTTGCAAACTTTGCCGGCGAATCGCATGTCTATAATCACACCACTCAACCCGAACTTAGGTATTTGCCGTGTCGACTAAAGATTTCCCTGATACTGCCCGGTGCCTTCTGCTTACGACGCTGCTGTGCTGCGGCATCGGCGCGCCCGCCCTGGCCGCCGACGACGAGGCGGCCGACGCCAGGCTCGACAAGGACATCCAGTCCATCAAGCAGGAGCTGATGGATCTCAACCGCGAGCTGTTCGTGCTGGAAGAGGAACTGCTCGCCCCCAGCGACACCCAGGTGGCCATCTTCGTATCCCTGGACCTGGGCGAGTTCTTCGCCCTCGATTCCGTGCAGCTCACCCTGGACGGCAAGGTGGTGGCCAATTACCTGTACACGCCGCGCGAGATCGAGGCCTTGCGCCGCGGCGGCGTGCAGCGTCTCTATCTGGGCAACCTCAAGGGCGGCGAACACGAACTGGTCGCCTACTTCACCGGCAAGGGCCCGCGCGACCGCGATTACAAGCGCGGCGCCACCGTCAAGTTCACCAAGGAACTGGGGCCGAAGTATCTCGAACTGAAAATCGTCGACAGCCAAGGAAAACAGCAGCCCGACTTCTTCGTGCAAGAGTGGGAGTAAGCGGCATGCGGCAACGCCTCGCCACGTTGGTGCTGTTGCTGTTGGCCGGAATGCATCCGGCAGCGGCAGCACAGGACGTGCAGGACCTCGCCTACGGCGAGGCGCTGTTCCATTTCTATCAGGACGACTACTTCACCTCCGGCGTGCACCTGCTGGCCGCCATCGATCGTCAGCAACTGCCCCATCACCAGACCGACGGCGAGCTGCTGCTGGGCGGCCTGCAACTCTATTTCGGCATGCATGCCCAGGCACGGCGCACGCTGGAAAAACTGCTGCCGGGCAACGTCGCACCGCAGCAGCGGGACCTGGTGTGGTTCCAGCTGGCCAAGCTGGCCTACCAGCGCGGCGACCTCCCCGAGGCCAACGACGCCCTGGCCCACCTGTCCGGGCACCTGGCGGAAGAGGTGGCGGCCGAGGCGCGGCAGCTGGCCGGCCTGGTGGCGCTGGCGCAGGGCGATCCGCAGCGGGCACTGACCGCGCTGGCCGATACCAAGGCGCCGCCGCCGTGGGACATCTATCTCGGTTTCGACCGCGCCATCGCCCTGTTGCGCAGCGGCCAGGCCGATGCCGCCCTGGCGGAATTCGATCGGCTCGGCACGCGCGACGCGCGCAACGAGGAAGAGGCCACGCTGCGCGATCGCGCCAACCTGGCCGGCGGCTACGCCGCGCTGCGTGTGGCACAGCCCGGCCGCGCCCGCCCGTTCTTCCAGCGCATCCGCCTGCGCGGCGATTCCGCGCACATGGCGCTGCTCGGCGCCGGCTGGGCCGCCATCGGCGACGACGCCCGCGGTGACGCGCTGGTGCCGTGGACCGCCCTCGCCGCCGAACCGCCCCATGACGATGCGGTACTGGAGGGCCTGCTCGCCCTGCCTTACGCCTATGCGCAGCTGGGCGATCAGGCGCAGGCGGCGCAGCACTACCGCCAGGCCATCGCCAGCTACCGCGAGGAACGCGCGCGCCTGACGGCGGTACGGCGCGAGGTGGAGGCCGGCGCCCTGCCGGCGACCCTGGAGGCGCAGGATCGTCCCGGACTGGCCAGCCGCCTGCAAGGCGTCGACGTGCCGCTGGAATCGCCGGTCACCAACTACCTGCCGCAGCTGCTCGCCCGGCACGACTTCCAGGGTGCGCTGAAGGACTATCTCGACTTGCGCCAGTTGCAGGACAACCTCGAACAATGGGCCGGCAGCCTGACCGCTTTCGACACCATGCTGGATGCGCGGCGCGCCCGCTATGCCCAGGTGCTGCCGCGCATCGATGCGCGCCTCGCCCGCATCGATCTCCAGGCCCTGGAACAACGCCGCGCCGCCCTCGAACAGCGGCTGCACACCCTGCGCGCCGAACAGGACGTGTGGGAGGTGGCCGAACCCCACGAACGCGATCTGCATGCCGTGGTGGAGCGGCTGATCCGGCGCGTCGACAGCTTCCCCGCTTCGCAGCTGCAACTGAATTACCTGGAACGCCTGTACCGCCTGCGCGGGGTGCTGTACTGGCGGGCGCACGCCGCCTTCCCGCAGCGGCTGTGGGAACGCACCAAGCTGGTCAAGGCCCTGGACGCGCCGCTGGCGGAAACCCGGACGCGCTACCAGACCCTGCAGGGTGCGCACCGCCACGCCGACAGCCGTATTGCAGGGCTGGGCGAACGCATCGCCGCCCAGCGCACGCGCGTCGGCCAGCTCCGGCCGCGCCTGGAAAGCGCACTGGCGGCGCAGGCCGCGCGACTGGAACGGCTGGCCCTGCTCGCCCTCGACGAGCGCGACCGGCTGCTCGACAGCTACCTGCTGCAGGCGCAGTTCGCCCTGGCGCGCGTCTATGACCAGGCGCAGATCGTGGAGGACACGCCATGACGCCGCGCCTCCTCCTGCCCCTGACCCTGACCCTGGCCCTGTTCGCCGTCGGTTGCGCCCTGCGCCCGGCGGAGCCGACGCTGGACGATCTCCAGCCCGCGGCCCGTGCCTCCGACGGCGGCGCACTGCGCATCGAACGCGAACAGGCTATCGCCGCCTATCGCGAATTCCTCGCCTCGGCGCCGGCCGATTCGCCGCTGCGCGCCAATGCCACGCGCCGCCTCGCCGATCTGCAGCAGGCCACCATCGACGAACGCGAGGCCCTGGCGCCGGAGAACGCGGAACTGGCCGAACCGACCCCGGCCGAGCGCAGCGCGGTAATCAATCTCTATACCGGGCTGCTGCAACGCTATCCCGAGCACGAGGCCAATCCGGAAATTCTCTATCAGCTGTCCCACGCCTACGACGCCGACAGCCAGCGTGAACAGGTACTGGCGACGCTGACCGAACTGGCCACCCGCTATCCCGATTCGCCGCATATCGACGAGGTGCAGTTCCGCCGCGGCGAGATGCACTACATGGATCAGCGCATGGAACAGGCGGAGCAGGCCTACGCCGCCGTGGTGCGCATCGGCGAATCCTCGGCGTTCTACCCGCAGTCGCTGTACAAGCGCGGCTGGGCGTTGTTCAAGCTGCGCCGGTACGACGCCGCCCTCGACATGTTCACCGCCGTGCTCGACCGCCGCGTGGTCGGCGACGACATCCCCCTCGACCAGCTGGAACGCGCCGAACGCGAACTGCTGGACGACACGGTGCGCGTGGCGGCGCTCAGCTTCAGCTACCAGGACGGCGCCGCCACCGCGGCCGACTATTTCCGCCGCAAGGGCGGCCGTCCCTACGAGTACTACGTCTACCGCACCCTGGGCGCGCAATACCAGGACAAGGAACGCTACACCGACGCCGCCGCCACCTTCACCGCCTTCGCCGACACCCATCCGTTGCATCGTCACGCGCCGCGCCTGCAACTGCTGGGTATCGAGGCATTCAAGGCCGGCCGCTTCGCCGATCGCGTGCTGGAGGCCAAGCGCGCCTTCATCGCCCGCTACGGCATGGACCAGCCCTATTGGCAGACATTCAGCCGCGAGCAGGCACCGGACCTGGTGGCCGAGGTCAAGACCCAGCTCGACGAACTGTCGCGCCACTACCACGCCCAGGCGCAGAAATCGAAGAAGCCCGCCGACTACGCCGAGGCGATCCGCTGGTATCGCCTGCGCCTGGCCTATTTCCCCAACGAGGCCGACAGCGCCGAATCCAACTTCCTGCTCGCCGAACTGCTGTATGAAAGCGCGCAATACGCCGCGGCCGCCAGCGAATACGAGCACGCCGCCTACAACTATCCCGGCTACGCCAGGGCCGCCGACGCCGGCTACGCCGCGCTGCTCGCCTACGCCGCGCACGCCAAGACGCTGACCGAGGAACAACGTGCACCGTGGTTGCGCCTCTCGCTGCAAAGCACCGGTCGCTTCACCGAACAGTTCCCGCAGCACGCCCAGGCACCGGCGGTGCTGGCGCGCTATGCCTCCGACCTGTTCGCCCTGGGGGAAAGCGCCCGCGCCGATGCCGCGGCGCACACCCTGCTCAGCCGCTATCCGCAGGCACCGGCGCCCCTGCGCCGCAGCGCCTGGCTGGTGGTCGCCCACACCGCCTTCGACCGCAAGGACTACCCGGCGGCGGAACAGGGCTACCAGCAGGCCCTGGCGCTGATGGAGCAGAAGGATCCGCAACGCGGCACCGTCATCGAGCGCCTGGCCGCCGCGGTGTATCAGCAGGGCGAACAGCAGCGCAGCGCGGGCAACCTGGCCGGCGCCGCCGAGCAGTTCCTCCGCGTCGCCCTGGTGGCGCCGCAAAGCGCGGTGCGCGCCACCGCGGAGTACGACGCCGCCGCGGCCTATCTGCAACTGCGGCAATGGCCCCAGGCCATCAACGTGCTGAAGGGATTCCGCCGCAATCACCCCGGCCACGCACTGCAGCCGCAGGTGACGGAGAAACTGGCGGTGGCCTATCTGGAGGCCGGCCAGGGCAGCGCCGCCGCCGGCGAATTCGCCGCCATCGCCGCCGCCTCCGGCGATCCTCAGGTGCGGCGCGAGGCGGCATGGCGGGCGGCGGAACTGTATGAACAGAACGGTGCCACCGCTAACGCCGCCCAGGCCTGGGAGCGCTATGTCACCGCCTTTCCGCAGCCGGTGCCCGAGGCCATCGAGGCCCGTCACCACCTGCTGCAGATCCGCAGCAAGGAAGGCAACGCCAAGGCGGTGCGCCAGCTGCGCGAGGCGATCATCGCCGCCGACGGCGGCGCCGGCGGCGCCCGCACCGATCGCACCCGCTATCTCGCCGCCGGCGCGCGCCTGGCGCTGGCCACGGAATCCTTCGAGGCCTACCGCCGCATCCGCCTGACCGAACCGCTCAAGCAGACCCTCAAGCGCAAGAAGGCGGCGATGAAGACCGCGCTGGACGGCTTCGGCGCGGCGGGCCAGTACGCCGTGGCGGAAGTCACCACCGCTGCCACCTACTACAGCGCGGAGCTCTACCGCGAACTGGGCCGTGCCCTGCTCGAATCGGAACGGCCGAAAAAGCTGAGCCCGGACGAGCTGGAAGAATACGTGCTGCTGCTGGAAGAACAGGCCTATCCTTTCGAGGAAAAGGCCATCGAGGTACACACCATCAATGCCCGCCGTACCCAGGACGGGCTGTACGACGAGTGGGTGCGCAAGAGTTTCGAGCGTCTGGCGAAACTGCTGCCGGCCCGCTACGCCAAGGAGGAACGCGGTGTCGCGACCGTTGAAGCTCTGGATTAGCGCCCTGCTGCTGGCCCTGCTGGTCAGCGGCTGCGCCGTGGCGCCGCGCGACGGCGCCGATGCCGGCGCGGCGGGCCCGTTCGACAGCGCCGACGTCGCCGCCTTCGAGGCGGCGCTCGCGCAGCTGCGCGCCGAACGCTACGAACAGGCCGCCGCCGCGCTGCGCAAGCTGACCGTGCGACAGCCGCAGTACAGCGGTCCCTGGGCCAATCTCGGCATCGCCCTGGCGCGCCTCGGCCGCGACGACGAGGCGGCGCAGGCCCTGCAACAGGCCCTGGCCCTCAAGGCGCTGCCGGCGGCCCACAACGAGCTGGGCATGCTGCACCGCCGCGCCGGCCGCTTCGCCGAGGCGCGCAAGGCCTACGAGGCGGCGCTGGCGACGGACCCGGATTTCGCCCTCGCCCACCGCAATCTCGGCATGTTGTGTGACCTGTATCTCTACGACCTGGATTGCGCTTTGACACACTATCAGGCCTACGGGCGCCTGGCGCCCGCGGGTGACAAGGAGATCGAACTATGGCTCGCCGATCTGCAACAACGGCTTTCGTCCAGCCGCTAGCGGCGGCACTGGCAGTGCTCTGGCTGGGCAGCGTCCCGGCGGCGGAGCAAACGGAGAGGGAACTCGGGATGAACGTCATCGGCAACAACGAGACGCCGCGCGCACTGGTCATCGTACCGTGGAAGTCCGCCGATCCCGGCGATCTGACCCTGCACCCGGTGCAAAGCCTGATCGACGTGCCCCTGGTCCCGCTCGATCGCGACGTGGTGCTGCGCGAGCTGCACTATCGTCAACGCACGCAAGCCGTGCGCTAGTCCGGCCACACTTCGGACACAGCCATGCAGTCACCTACAACCCTTTCGCAATACGCTCAGTGAGGATGTCCCATGGATCTCTTTAACACCTTCATCACCTTCTTCCAGTCCGGTGGTGCCTTCATGTACCCCATCGCGGCGGTACTGATACTGGGCGCCGCCATCGCCGTCGAACGCTACACCTACCTGTCCCTGTCGGCGGCGCGCAACCGCAAGGCATGGAACGCGCTGATGCCGCTGCTCCGTGCCGGCAAGGTACGCGACGCGATACACGCGGTGGAGCAGTCCAGCGCGGCCATCGCCCACATCCTCGGCTACGGCCTCGGCCGCATCGCCGGCGCGCGGCGGCGGGAGGATATCCAGATGGCCATGGAGGAAGGCCTGATGGAAATCATTCCCCGCGTCGAGAAGCGCACCCACTACCTGGCGACCCTGGCCAACATCGCCACCCTGCTCGGCCTGCTCGGCACCATCGTCGGCCTGATCCAGGCCTTCACCGCAGTGGCGCAGGCCAATCCGGCGGAGAAGGCCGACATGCTGTCGGCCAGTATTTCGGTGGCGATGAACACCACCGCCTTCGGCCTCATCGTCGGCATCCCGCTGCTGCTGGTGCACGCGGTGCTGCAGACCAAGAGCACCCAGCTCATCGACAACATGGAAATGGCCACGGTGAAGGTGGTCAACTTGGTCACCAACGAACGGCAGCGTCCGGAGGCCGCCTGATGAGCACGCGCCGCCGCCGTGCGGCACGCCTCAAGGAGGCCACCGATCTCAACGTCACCGCCTTCATGAACCTGATGGTGGTGCTGGTGCCGTTCCTGCTGATCATGGCGGTGTTCTCGCGCATCACCATCCACGAACTGAACATGCCCGCCGCCGGCGGCGAACAGCCGCTGGACAAGCCGCGCCTGCAACTGGAAGTGATCCTGCGTACCGATCGCGTCGACGTGGGCGATCGTGCCGGCGGCGTGGTGGCCAGCCTGCCCGCCACCGCCGAGGGCTACGACCTGGAGGCGCTGTCCAATGCGCTGCGGCGCATCAAGCAGCAGTTTCCCGATGAACTGGGCGCCACCATCCTGCTGGAGCCGACGGTGCCCTACGACCGCCTGATCCAGGTGATGGACACGGTGCGGCAATTCGAAACCGGCGCCGCCGGTACGGTGCGCAGCAAGTACGAACTGTTCCCGGAAATTTCCCTGGGCGACGCGCCACAACCCGCCACGGAGCGCAAGGGCAGCTGATATGGAAACCTCGCGACGCGCACGGCGCATGGAGCGGCATCACAGCCGCAACAAACCGGCGGGCCTGAACCTGGTCGCGCTGATGGACATCTTCACCATCCTGGTGTTCTTCCTGCTGGTGAATTCCTCCGACGTGCAGGAGATGCCCAGCAGCCGGGCGGTGAAGCTGCCTGAATCGAACATCGAATCCAAGGTGCGCCAGACGGTCACCGTGCTGGTCACCCGCGACGACATCATCGTCCAGGGCCAGGCGGTGCAGAAGGTCAGCGCCGCCCTGGCCGACAACGACAACATCCTGCAACCGCTCAAGGCCGCACTGGAGGAGCAGGCGCGCAACCGCCTGCTGCAGGGCGGCGCGGAACAGGATCGCGGCGAAGTCACCATCCTCGGCGATCGCGCCCTGCCCTTCCAGCTGCTGAAGAAGGTCATGGCCACCTGCACCGAATCGGGTTACGGCACCGTATCCCTGGCGGTGCAGCAACGGGGCGTGAAGGAGAGCTGAGTGTGAGTGCCTACGCCCTTCCCCTGGACATCTCCTGGGCCGGCGGCAGCGAGGAGGACCGTCGCTACCGCCGCATCCTCGCCATCACGGCGCTGTTCGGCCTGGTGCTGTCCCTCGTCGTGACCCTGCTGCCGGTACCCAAGGTGGAACGCAGCACGGTGGAGGACGTGCCCAAACGCATTGCCCGGCTGGTACTGGAGCAGCGCAGGCCCGCCCCGCCGCCGCCACCTCCCCCGGTGATCGAGCAGGCCAAACCGGAAGCCAAGCCCGAACCCAAGCCGGAGGCCAAGGCCGAGGCCAAGCCGCAGCCCAAGCCGGAAAACCGGACCGCGGCGCGGGAGCGGGCCGCGCGCAGCGGCATCATGGCCTTCAGCAATGACCTGGCCGAGCTGCGCGACGACCGCAACGTCGCCCTGCTGGAGTCGCCGCAACGCCTGAGCAAGGCGGGCCAGACGGCCACCGGCGACACCAAGCGTTCCATCCTGACCTCCAAGGCCACCAGCGGCAGCGGCGGTATCAACACCGCGGGCCTGAGTCGCGACACCGGCACCACCCGCCTCGCCACCCGCTCCACGGAAAAGGTGGACAGCCCGGTGGAGGCGGTGGCCAGCGCCGCCGACGCGGCACGCGCCAAGGGCAAGGCCGGCGGGCGCAGCGACGAGGAAATCCAGCTGATGTTCGACCGCAACAAGGCGGCCATCAACAACATCTACAACCGCGCCCTGCGCGCCAACCCCACCCTGCGCGGCAAGGTGGTATTCCGCCTCACCATCGCCCCCAGCGGCGAGCTCACCCGGGTCGAGGTGGTGAGCAGCGAACTGCGCGACGCGGCGCTGGAACGCAAGCTGGTGCTGCACATCAAGCGCATCACCTTCGCGGCCAAGGACGTGGCGGCGACCACCCTCAACTACACCATGGACTTCTTCCCGTCCTGACCGCCGGGCGGCGGGCCGAACCCGCCGCCTTCGCTATCCTGCAACATTTCGCGGCGTATACTGAAAGGATTGTCAGCGACCACCAGGACGTCACACCCATGCCGGGAACACGCTACTCACTGGAAGTCCAGCCGCGCATACCGCCGCGCCTGGCCCGCCTGCACGAGCTGGCCAACGACCTCTACTACAGCTGGGATCGCCAGGTGCGCGGCCTGTTCCGCCGCCTGGACGTGGCGCTGTGGGAACAGTGCGGCCACAACCCCAAGGTGTTCCTGCGCCAGGTGGCCCAGGACAAGCTGGAACAGGCCGCGCAGGACCGCATCTATACCCAGGACTACAATCGCGTCGTCTCGTCCTATGACAGCTACCTGCAGGAAGAGGCGCGCGACGACATCGTGCTGCACATCGATCCGCAGCGGGACCTGGTGGCCTATTTCTGCGCCGAGTTCGGCCTGCACGAAAGTTTTCCCATCTACTCCGGCGGCCTCGGCATCCTGGCCGGCGATCACTGCAAGGCGGCCAGCGATCTGGGACTGCCCTTCGTCGCCGTCGGCCTGCTCTACCGCCAGGGCTATTTCAACCAGACCATCGACGGCAACGGCTACCAGATCGCCCACTATCATCCGGTGGACTTCCGCGACCTGCCGGTGCGCCCGGCGCTGAATGCCGCCGGCGAGGAAGTACACGTCTTCATCGAACTGCCGCACCGCCGCGTCGAGCTGAAGGTGTGGGAGGCGCGCGCCGGCCACATCCGCCTCTACCTGCTGGACTCCGATCTGCCGGGCAACCAGGAGAACGATCGCTCCATCACCTACCAGCTCTACGGCGGCGACATTCACACCCGCATGCAGCAGGAGATAGTCCTCGGCATCGGCGGCGTGCGCGCCCTGCGCGCCCTGGGCGTGAAGCCGACGGTATGGCATATCAACGAAGACCACACCGCCTTCCAGATCCTGGAGCGCGTCCGCGAACAGGTGGTGAACGGCCTCGATTTCGACAGCGCGCTGGAACTGGTGGCGGCCGCCACCGTGTTCACCACCCACACCCCGGTGCCCGCCGGCCACGACGTCTTTCCCCACCACCTGATGCGCGAGTATTTCGGCAGCTACATGCAGGAGTTCGGCGTCAGCGAGGAACGCATCCTCGCCCTCGGCACCTCGCCCACCACGCCCAGCAGTTTCAACCAGACCGCGCTCGGCCTGCGCGGCTCGCGCTTTCACAACGGCGTCAGCCGCATCCACGGCGACGTCGCCTCGCAGATGGAGGCCTACATCTGGCCGCAGATCCCGGCGGAGGAAAATCCCATCAGCCACGTCACCAACGGCGTGCACGTACCCACCTTCCTGGCGCGCGAATGGGTCAATCACCTGGACATGCAGTACGGCGGCGGCTGGCGCAACGAGCTGCTCAGCGCCGAGTACTGGGAACAGCTGGACAGCATTCCCGACCACACCTTCTGGAGCCTGCGCCAGACCCTGAAATCCCAGCTGCTGGACGAGGCGCGGCGCCGCACCACGCGCATGCACCGCCGCAACGGCGTCAGCGAATCACAGCTGGAACGGCTGCTGCGCCACCTGGAGCCGACGGAAACCGACATCCTCACCATCGGTTTCGCGCGCCGTTTCGCCACCTACAAACGCGCCACCCTGCTGTTCTCCGATCCGGAGCGGCTGGCACGCCTGCTCAACAACCCGAAACAGCCGGTGCTGTTCATCTTCGCCGGCAAGGCCCACCCGCACGACCAGCCCGGCCAGCAGCTGATCAAGATCATTCACGACTATTCCCGCCGCCCGGAATTCGAGGGCCGTATCATCCTGCTGGAAGACTACGACATGGCACTGGGGCGCAAGCTGGTCACCGGCGTCGACGTGTGGCTCAACAATCCCGAATTCCCCATGGAGGCCAGCGGCACCTCGGGACAGAAGGCCGGCATCAACGGCGTGATCAATCTCTCCGTCACCGACGGCTGGTGGGGCGAGGGCTACAACGGCGACAACGGCTGGGCCATCACGCCGCACGGCCCGCAATACGACGCCGCCTTCCGCAATCAGGAAGAGTCCAACGAACTGCTCGACCTGCTGGAGCACCACGTCATTCCGCTGTACTTCCGCCGCAACGGCCACGGCTACCCTGAAGGGTGGGTGAAGAAATCAAAGATGTCGATGAAGTCGCTGCTGCCCTGCTACAACGCCCAGCGCATGGTGATGGACTACGTGCGCGACTACTACGGCCCGGCGCAGCGTCAGCAGCACCGGCTGGCGCAGAGCGACAACACGCCGGCGCGGGAGCTGGCGGCCTGGAAACGGCGCATCCGCGCCGCCTGGGGCAAGGTCACCATCCAGCGCACCGACGACATGCTGAAGCAGATCATGTCCGGCGACACCCTGCCCCTGGAAGTGACCATGAACGTCAACGGCCTGCAGCCGGACGACCTGCTGGTGGAATGCCTGGTAGGCACCGAAACGGAAAGCGGCGAGTTCATCACCCAGGGCAGCTACACCCTCGCCTATCACAGCCGCAACGGCAACGGCGAGGCACTGTTCCGCCTCGCCATGAAACCGCGCCTGGCGGGCATGCAGTACTACAAGCTGCGCGCCTACCCCTACCATGAACTGCTCAGCCACCCGTTCGAGATGGGCTATATGTTGTGGGTTTAAAACCAGTTACAAGTTTCAAGTGACAAGTTGCAAGTAAAAGGCAGGCAAAGCCTCTTTCTTGTCACTTGAAACTTGCAACTTCTATGGTGGGTTACGCGGCGCCCAAGGGTTTCGACATGAATTTCACGCCGTGCCCCTTGCGCCGCTAACCCACCCTACGTCTTGGGGACAGTTACAAGTGGCATGAAAAGGATGCTATTTGTCTTTTACTTGTCACTTGCAACTTGTCACTTGGAACTGTCTTTAAAGATATCCTGCACCGCGCGCGGGATCGCCTCGATGAACTCGTCGCGCAGGTCCATGTCCGTGCCCAGCTGGGCCAGCATGGGATCACCCGCCGATTCCGGCAGCTGGTAGACGGCGAAGGCGATGATGGGCGCCAGCCACAAATACTTCTCGTCGGATTCGAAGATGGCGTCCCAGTAGGCGGTGCGCAGCTGGGTGGCGCGCATGAATCCCGCACACCAGCCTTCCGGCTCCACCACCTCGTTGTCGTCGTCGTCCAGGGCGACGAACCACATCGGCTCGAAGATGTCGCTGTCGCGCAGCTCTTCCTCGATGGACTGCCGCAGCGCCTGAATCAGGGCGACGATCTCCCGCTCCTCGGCGGCTTCGGCAAAGCCGGGCGCCACGCCGCCCCACACCTCCGCCAGCCATTCCTCTTCCGGCATCGCCTCGGGCGTGCAGATCAGGGCGGTGAGAAAACCGTCCAGTTCGTCCAGCACCATGCATTCCGGCGGCCGTTGTTCGGCGCGGAGAAAATCTTCCAGCCGCACCAGCCCGGCCTCGTCCAATTGTGCTGTGTTGTTCATGTGACTGCTCCGTTGCATGGCAGCGATGGCAGGGGGATAAGCGGAGCGCATCCACCGATCGCGCTGGGTGCAATTGTATTCCCTTGGCGAGCTTGGCGTCTTGGCGAGATTCAATTGATGTTCAGGTTTATCTCAATTTGCGTCCATTCGCGTGCATTTGCGGACCCAACTATTTTTCTGGCATTAACCCTTAGCGTTTCAGCTTGGCGAAGGCCTCGGCCATGGCGCCGCCGGCGGCCGGGGCATCGCGCCGCTCCTGGCGCGACTTGCCGCCCTTGGCGGGGCGATCCTTCGGCATCGAACTGGAAGCATGGTCGCGCTGGTCGTCGGTGAGGCGCATGGTGAGCGCGACGCGGCGGCGCTTCACGTCCACCTCCAGCACCTTGACCTTCACCACGTCGCCGGCCTTGACCACCTCGCGCGGATCCTTGACGAACTTGTCGGCCAGGGCGGAGATGTGCACCAGGCCGTCCTGGTGCACACCGATGTCGACGAAGGCGCCGAAGTTGGTGACGTTGGTGACCACGCCCTCCAGGATCATGCCCGGCTCCAGGTCCTTCAAATCCTCCACGCCCTCGCGGAAGCTCGCGGTCTTGAACTCCGGGCGCGGGTCGCGCCCCGGCTTCTCCAGCTCCTTCAGAATGTCGCGCACCGTCGGCTCGCCGAAACGCTGGTCGACGAAGTCGTTGGCGGCGAGCCTGCCCAGCAGGCCGGTGTTGCCGATCACCTCGCGGATTTCCTTGCCGGTGGTGGCGAGGATCTTTTCCACCACCGGATAGGCCTCGGGATGCACCGAGGAGGCATCGAGGGGGTTGGCGCCGTTCATGATGCGCAGGAAGCCGGCGCATTGTTCGAAGGCCTTCTCGCCCAGGCGCGACACTTTGAGCAGTTCCTTGCGGTTGCCGAAGGCGCCGTGCTCGTCGCGGTAGGCCACCAGGTTGGCGGCCAGGGACGGATTCAGTCCGGCGACGCGGGTGAGCAGCGCGCTGGAGGCGGTGTTGACGTCGACGCCGACGGCGTTGACGCAGTCCTCCACCACAGCGTCGAGCATGCGCGCCAGGCGCGTCTGCGACACGTCGTGCTGGTACTGGCCGACGCCGATGGACTTGGGGTCGATCTTCACCAGCTCCGCCAGCGGGTCCTGCAGACGCCGCGCTATGGACACCGCGCCGCGCAACGACACGTCCACGTCGGGGAATTCCTTGGCCGCAAGTTCGGAGGCGGAATACACCGAGGCGCCCGCCTCGCTCACCATCACCTTGGTCAGGCGCAGCTCGGGATGACGCGCCATGAGATCGGCGGCCAGCTTGTCGGTCTCGCGCGAGGCGGTGCCGTTGCCGATGCTGATCAGTTCCACCTTGTGCTTCTGCGCCAGGGCGGCGAGCACGGCGATGGACTGGTCCCACTGGTTCTTGGGCACGTGCGGATAAATCGTCGTCATGTCCACCAGCTTGCCGGTGGCGTCGACCACCACCACCTTGACGCCGGTGCGCAGGCCGGGGTCGAGGCCGAGGGTGGCGCGCGGTCCCGCCGGAGCCGCCAGCAGCAGGTCGTGCAGGTTCTGGGCGAACACCTTGATCGCCTCCTCCTCCGCCGCCTCGCGCAGACGCGTCTTCAGGTCGGTGTCGAGGTGGGTGAATATCTTCACCCGCCAGGCCCAGCGCACCGTCTCGCGCAGCCAGGCGTCGGCCGGGCGGCCCTGCTCGCTGACGCCCACGTGGGCGGCAATCATGCGCTCGGCGCTGCCCAGCTGGCCGGTCGCCAGCGCCTCGTCCTCGGGCAGCACCAGGGACAGATTGAGAAAACCTTCCTTGCGACCGCGGAACAGCGCCAGGGCCCGGTGCGAGGGCACGCCCTTGAGGGGCTCGCGATGGTCGAAGTAGTCGGAGAACTTGGCGCCCTCCTCCTCCTTGCCCTCCACTCCCTTGGAAACCATGTGACCCTGTTCCCACAGGTATTCGCGCAGACGCCCCACCAGCTCGGCGTCCTCGGCGAAATCCTCCATCAGGATCTGGCGCGCACCGTCCAGGGCGGCGGCGGCATCGGCCACGCCCTTGTCGGCGTCGATGAACTGGGCGGCTTCCTGTTCGGGAACCAGCGCGGGATCGGCCAGCAGCGCCTTGGCCAACGGCTCCAGGCCCGCCTCGCGGGCGATCTGCGCCTTGGTGCGGCGCTTCTGCATGTAGGGACGGTAGAGGTCTTCCAGGCGGGTCTTGGTGTCCGCCGCCAGGATCGCCGCCTTCAGTTCGGGCGTCAGCTTGCCCTGCTCGTCGATGCTCTTCAGTACGGTGACGCGGCGCTCGTCCAGCTCGCGCAGATAGGTCAGCCGCTCCTCCAGGGTACGCAGCTGGGTGTCATCCAGGCCGCCGGTGGCCTCCTTGCGGTAGCGGGAGATGAAGGGCACGGTGGAACCTTCGTCCAGCAGGGCGATGGCGGCCTCCACCTGGGAAACCTTGACGGACAGTTCGTTGGCGATGCGTTGGGCTATGGTCATGGGCAAAATGATCGGCTGAAAAAAACGGAAGGGGCGGCATTGTAGCAAAGGCCGTCGCCGCAGACGGACAAAACAACAAAATCATTGTGTGACAACAAGTTAGGAAGTTGCAGGGTGCGCGTTGCGCAGCCTGCCAACTCAGGCGAACGCCGTGGCCACCCAGTCGCCGATGTAGTGGGTGGCGACGACCACCACGCCGGCGATGAGCAGGTGCTCGCCGATGACGTGCCAGGCCGGCTCGCCGCGATCCCGCGCCAGCTGCCAGGACAGCAGGGCGATGAGCCCCAGCCCCCAGGCGACGGCCGCCAGGATGGCCGTGCCCAGCTCCAGCAGCAGCAGGGGCACCAGAAAGGTCAGGGCAATGGCTGCCTTGGAAAACAGGGTGGCGAAGGTCGCCTCCCACACCGCCAGGGTGCTGCGCCCGGCGGTGGACTCCTCGGCGACGTGGATGCCGAGGGCGTCGGAAAAGGCGTCGGCCACGGCGATGGTGATCACCCCGCCGATGACCGCCAGGGTGGAGTGGGTGCCGGAATGCAGGCCCACCATCAGCCCCAGGGTGGTGATCACCCCGGAGGTGAGGCCGAAACTGAGGCCGGTGCGCCAGGATTGCTTCATGCTCATGAGGCGCCCCCGGCAACGCGCAGTTCGGCACGGGCCGAGCTGATGACCCGCAGCGCCGAGCGCAGCAGCAGCACCACCAGCCCGGCCGCCACCACCAGATCCGGCCAGCCGGAGCCCGCCAGCCACACCGCGCCGGCGGCGACGAACACCGCGAGATTGGCGGCGATGTCGTTGCGCGAACACTCCCACACCGAACTCATGTTCACGTCCTCGTGGCGGTGACGCCAGAGCAGGAACAGGCACAGCGAGTTGGCGGCCAGGCCCAGCAGGCTGAACGCGCCCATCACCTCGAACAGCGGCATGCCGGGCACGAACAGGCGATACAGCAGCTGCCCCGCCACCACGCAGGCGGCGAGAAAGATCAACCCACCCTTGAACAGCGCCACCTGCGCCTTGACGCGCGCGCCGCGCGCCACCGCATACAGGCTGAGGCCATAGGTCAGGGCGTCACCCAGGTTGTCCAGGCTGTCCGCCAGCAGGGAGGTGGAATCGCCGTACAACGCCGCCGCCGCGATGATGAAGAACATCAGCGCGTTGACGGCGAGCACCGCGCGCAGAGTGCCGCGCTGCCGCTCGCGCAGCCCGTCCAGGGAACAACCCTGGTCACAACAACCGCTCATTCACGCCCCCTATCCGGTCAAGGCGAATCACCGCACGACTGGCAAGGCCCCGCCGCGCCCGTTACCATCTTAGCGCAAGCTCTCCAGGATAATCCGATGCCCCCTCTCCGCCCGCTGCTGTTCCTACTGCTGCTCGCCGCCTCCGGCGCCGCGGCCGCCGCCACCCATGCGGTGGTCTTCATGTACCACCGCTTCGGCGAGGATCGCTACCCCTCCACCAGCATCCGGCTGGAACAGTTCGACGCGCAGCTCGACCACCTGGCACAGAATGGTTTTCAGGTATGGCCGCTGGAGCGCATCGTCGACCACCTCGCGCGCGGTGCGGCACTGCCCGAGCGCACCGTCGCCCTCACCGTCGACGACGCCTACCTGTCGGTGCACGACGCGGCCTGGCCGCGGCTGCGCGCGCGCGGCTGGCCCTTCACGGTGTTCGTCAACACCGACCCGGTGGATCAGAAACTGGGGGGCTATATGAGCTGGGAACAGATGCGCGCCATGCAGGCCGCGGGCGTGCGCTTCGCCAACCACGGCGCCAGTCATGATTCCATGACCGAACGGCGCGACGACGAGGATGATGCGGCCTGGGAGCGGCGCCTGCGCGCCGACATCGAGCGGGCGCAGCAAAGGCTGGGCGAGGAGTTGGGCGAGGAATACGCGCGGCAGGCGCACCTGTTCGCCTATCCCTACGGCGAATACGACACCCGCGCCGCCGCGCTGGTGCAGGCCATGGGCTACGTCGGTTTCGGCCAGCAGTCCGGCGCCGTCGGCCCGCTGTCCGACCGCCGCGCCCTGCCGCGCTATCCCATGGCGGAGAGTTTCGCTGCGCTGGAGCCTTTCGCGCGCAAGGCGGCCAGCCTGCCGCTGCCGGTGGTGAGCGCCGAACCGTGGGAACCGCGCGTCGGTGCCGACAACCCGCCGCCCCTCGTCCTGACCCTGGAGCGGCGCCTGCATGGCGTCGCCTGCTATGACGCAGCGGGCAAGCCGCTGCCCATCACCTGGCTCGATGAGACGCGCATGCAGGTGCAGGCCGCCGAGCCGCTGCCCGCCGGACGCAGCCGCTACAACTGCACCGCCCCCGCCGACGGCGGCCGCTGGTATTGGTACAGCCATCCCTGGCTGGTCGACTAGGGTGCGCGGTGCGCACCCTACGCTCCGGTACAAGGGTAGGTCGGGTTAGCGCAGCGTAACCCGACATCGCTCGCCGGGTTACGCCCTTACCGGGCTAACCCGACCTGCGGAACAGGTGTTTGTAGGGTGCGCACCGCGCACCATGCGGCGCCGGAGCGACCCGATGGTGCGCGGTGCGCACCCTACGTTCCGCTACAGGCCAGCGTAACCCGACCTATGGAACAGGACTGGCAGCCCCCCGTGGCCTACGGCTCCGGCGGCGCCAGTACCGGCACGCCCAACTGCGCCAGGCCATTGAGGCCGATCATGTTGCGGATTTCGCCCACGTACTCAGCACCGCGCTCGGAGTAGCGCAGCAGACCGTCGCACAGCTGCGCCGCATCCGGCAATGCACCCGCACCGCGCATGGCGGCGCGCATGTGGCGCAGCTCCACATAGGCGTGGCCGACGTTGAGGTTGTGCAGGTAGGCGCGCACCGAACGGCGCAGGGTGGGAAACACGCGCACGTAATGCCTGGCCCCCTCCACGCGCTGCGCCGGCACCATGCCCAGATCCTCCTTGTAGGTCCACAGGCCGAACAGGTTGTTGGCCTCGCGCGCGAAGCGCGAGGTGCCCCAGGCGCTTTCATTGGCGGCCTGCGCCAGCACCAGCGCCGCCGGCACCTCGTCCACGCGCCGCAGCAGGATCTCGCGCACCAGGGCATCGTTCAGATCACCCGCCACGCGATAGGTCTCGGCCAGGCGCTCCACCTGGTTCCAGTTGCGCGTGCCGGGACGCAGGGGGCCGAGGGCGAAACGTTCCTCGATGAAGCGGCGCTGGGCGCGGATGCGCGCATTCTCCGCCTCCACCAGGGGCAGCAGGCCACGGAAGAACAACGCCTTCTTGCGCGCCACTTCCAGGGTGCCGATATCCGCCGGAAAGCGATCGATGGCCAGGCGCGGCAACGGCCCTTGCGGCGGCCAGGCGTAACCGTAGGCGTCGAAGATCACCTCCAGCTGCGCCGACGGTCCGACCTGGATCTCCTGCAAGGGGATCTCGGCGGGCACACCGGCCACATAGGGCCGCACCAGAACGAAGGACAGCGTCGCCGCCAGCAGCAGCGGGCCGCCGGCCGCCAGGGTCAGCAGCTTGAAGCGCAGCAGCCATTGCAGGGGCGAGCGCATCAGGCCAGCCCCGGCAGCAGTTGGCGCAGGCCGTTGGCCATGAACTCCACGGCGATGGCGGCGAGGATCAGGCCCATGATGCGGGTCAGCACGTTGATGCCGGTACGCCCCAGCCGCTGCGACAGCAGCGGCGCGGCGCGGAACACCAGCCACACGATGAGTGCCATGAGCAGGATCTCGAGGCCCAGCAGGGCGTAGTGCATCGGCGCCGACGAACGATGGGTGTAGACGATGATGGTGCTGATCGCACCGGGCCCGGCGAGCAGGGGGATGGCCAGCGGCACCACGGCCACGGACTCCTTCTCCGCCGCGTCCTGCGCCTCCTCGTCGGTCTGCTTCGCCGGACTGAGCCTGGCGTGCATCATGGAGATGGCGATGAGCAGGATCAGGATGCCGCCGCCGACACGGAACGAAGCGATGGTGATACCGAAGAAACCCAGGATCGCCTCGCCGGTGAACAGCGCCGCCAGCAGCACCGCCCCCACCGCCGAGGCGGACAGCAGCGCCGTGCGATGGCGCCGGTGCGCCGACAGGCCTTCGGTCAGGCCGATGAAGACCGGGATCGCGCCGACGGGATTGACGATGGCCAACAGGCCGGCGAAAAATTTGGCGTATTCAGCCCATTCCTGCATGTTGATTTCCTAAGAACAGATACAAGATACAAGTGGCAAGATACAAGTGAATGAACTCGCTGCGCTCGTACCGATTTGTATTCAAACAACCGTGCGCACAGCGCATCCTGCGACCAGCCCATATATTCAACTCAAAACCGGCAGTGACTCTCGCCAAGACGCCAAGCGCGCCAAGAAATACCACGTATTGTGCGCCCGACGATGTATCAAACCGTTGCGCTGACACCGCATTCCTACGCCTCGTTTTCTTGGCGTCTTGGCGTCTTGGCGAGAGTTCGTCTGCTTTTGTGAGTTCACCCTACGAAATATTTCTTTGTGGGTCGGGCTTCAGCCCGACGACCGCACCCAAATCTGCACCAGACGTCGGGCTGAAGCCCGACCCACGGAATCCTGCTACCCGGCGATCCAGTCGCGCCACGGCCCGAACAGGGCCGGGTCCAGTGTGGCGACCACCGAACGCGGCTGCAAGCCGACGTGCAGCACCGGCTCGCCCTGCAAAGTCTCGGCCCGGCCGCCCGCCTCGGCCAGGATCAGGCTGCCGGCGGCATAGTCCCACAGGCTCTGCCGGCCGTGCAGGTAGAGATGGCCGCGGCCGGCGGCGAGGGTGCACCAGTCCAGGGCCGATGCCCCGAAGTTGCGTTGCGAGGCATAGGGCGTATCGCACACCAGGCGGGCGGACAGGGCCGGCGGCAGGCGCTTGAAATCCACCAGGGCGATGCAGCGCGACAGCGGCAGCCCGCAGGCGCGGCTGCGCAGGGGTTCGCCGTTGAGCCAGGCGCCGTGGCCGCGCGCGGCGCTGTAGCACTCGTCGCGCACCGGGTCGTAGACCAGGCCGAGCCGTACCTCGCCCTGCTGCACCAGGGCCAGCGACAGGGCGAAATAGGGAATGCCGGCGGCGAAATTGCTGGTGCCGTCCAGCGGGTCCAGGCACCACAGGCCGGCCGCGGAATCGTCCAGCAGGCGCTGCTGCGCCGCTGCGTCCATTTCCTCACCCAGCAGGGGGATGTGCGGCCAGCGTGCCGCCAGGGCGTCCGCCAGCACCCGCTGGCAGGCGACGTCCGCCTCGGTCACCACGCTGCCGTCGGTCTTGAGCGACGCGGCGACGCGGGTGTAGCGCGGCAGCAGTTCCTGCCGCGCGAGCGGCGGAACCAGCTCGCGCAGCTGTTCCAGCATGGACAGCATCAGCGGCGCAGGTATTCGAAGGTGGTGTTGGGACGACCGACGTAGCAGGCGTAGGTGAACTGGTGCTTGCGGATCGCCGCCAGCGCCGCCTTCGCCTCAACCTCGAGGGCGCCGAAGTCGAACAGGGTCAGGTCGTTGTCGACGATGAGCCAGCGTCCGCCCCGCTGCACCAGACCCGCGGTGGTGGGATGGAAGCGCACGCAGTCCTCTTCGTACCACTGGCCCAGCGGTGCGCGCCCGCCGATGAGCAGGAAGCGGAAGGCCGGCGGATCGCCGATGAAGCAGGACTGATTCATGCCGTACTGCTGGATGATCTTCATGGCGGCGTAGGCGTCGAGTTCGCGCTGGCCGAAGTCGAACAGCCACCAGTCGTCCTGCGCGATCTGGAATTTGCCGTCCTGCTGGCGCACAGCGATCTTTTCCGGATCGAAATCGATGCACTTCTCCTCCAGCGGCGGCGGCGGCGGCACGAAACCGGCACGGGTGATGCGGGTGACGGTGAAGCCGCCGGTGACCCGGGTCACCTCGAGCACGTTGCCGTCCTCGCGGACGGCCAGGTGCAGCTCGCCGCGCTCGGCGGTGGCACCCTTGGGCACGTCGACCCAGCTGCCCAGGATCATCTGGCCGCGGATGCGGCCGCTGAAGACGGAGGTGCGGCCCGGCTCCTGCTGCCCGCCCTCGTTGAACCAATAGATTTCGTCGCCGACGTGGCGCACGAAGTAGGTGGCGCCGTCGTCGCCGAACCACTTGCCGTTATAGTCCGCCGCCGCCGCTGCCGCCGACAGCCCGCCCAACAACAGCAACAGCCCTGCAAATATCTGCTTCATCATCCCTGTACCAACCTCTAGGTTCCTGCCTTGAGCAGGTTATCGATTATTGCACTGCGCTCGCCGCGCGCCAGCCGTAACAACTCTTCATGGGCTATGTCGCGGCCGATGCCGCGTCGCACCAGCACGTCCAGCATGCGGCTGAAGGTATCACGCCGCCGCTGCCCGTCCGCCGACTCGTCGCGGCGCGAACGGCAGAAATCCATCAGGGTGGAACCGCACACGCAGTTGCGAAACAGCTCCACTACCGGTTTATCGTCATCATCCAGCGCCGCCTTGAGCCCGCTGCGGCCCCCGGTGGGCACGGTCAGCTCAAGAAACTGCGCCAGATTCTCATAGGTCCGGCCGCAATTGGGACATATTTTGGGAAAGGCGCCCGCGCTCAACTCCTGCAGGCCGGAAAACAGCTCGAAATCCGCGTCATCACCCATGATGAGGCTCCCCCGGGACGGCAACATCCCGTTCGACCCTGGCGCAGCGCCAAGGTGCCGCAATGCCGAGGCAATGTTACCTGAAAAGGAAAGTGACGAGAAACCGGCCGTTATGCACGGCGTCCGAGACGGACGAGGCGCGCCAGCAGCAGGATGGCCAGGAAGGCGAGGCCGCCGATGAACAGCTTGAACGGTCCGGGCTCGCGGCCTTCGCCGTTGAACTCCGGTGGGGTGGGAAAGGAAACACACATGGGCTCGGCCCGATCCGCGGGAAAGCTGCCTGTATATCACCCGCCGCCGTCGCGGGTAAATGACAATCCGCATTCGCGTTGCAGACCGCCGGCGGCGGCGGCATAAGGATTCAGCTCACCGGGCGCTCCGCGTCCTCTCCCTCCTGCTCGCGCAGGACGGTCTCCACCAGGCCAAAATCCAGGCAGAACAGCCGCACCGGCTCCTTTTTGCCGCGCAGCGCAATGGACTGCTCCGCCCCTTCCCAGAAGCGGCGCGGCAGGTGACGGTAGGAGCTTTCGCTCAGGGCGATGTCCCGCCCCAGTTCCTTGGTGATGCTCTCGAGGCGGAAGGCGGTGTTGACCGCATCGCCCAGGGCGGTGTTGTCGGCGCCGATGCCGAGGGAGGCCATGCCGGTGTTGATGCCGGCGCCGATGCGCAAGGGCTGCGGCAGGTCGGGAAAGGTGAGCTTGAGCCGGGCGGTGGTCTCGGCGATCTTCAACGCGGTGGCCAACGCCTTGGCCACGTTGTCCTGGGCCCGATCGTTGTCCCAGCGCACGAACACGCAGTCGCCGATGAATTTGTCGATGGTGCCGCCGCTCTTCTGGATGATCTCGCTGACGTCCTGGAACCATTTGCTCATCAGCCGCGACAGGGTCTGGATCGAGACCTGTTCCGACAGCCCGGTGTAGTTGCGGATGTCGGCCACCAGGACGGTGATCTCCTTGATCACCGGGCTGTGGAAGATGACGGTCTGCTGGAACGAAATGGAGTCGTTGAAGCGGGCCGGCTGCACGCCCTGCTCGAAGGTGAACTCGGTCAGGCCGATGGCGATGCGATCGCCGTTGCGCAGACGGGTCGGCACGCTCACCCGGCCGCCGTTCAGCGAGGTACCGTTGGAACTGCCGCTGTCGATGATGTAGTAATCGCCGCCGCCGAGCCGGCGCACCATGGCATGGTTGCGGGACACCAGCAGATCGGTCAGGACGATGTTGTTGGTCTTGTCGCGGCCGATGGTCAGGGTGCTGCTGCACAGCACCCGCTCCGGCTGCTTGTCCCTGGTATAGGTCAGATAGGCGGACATCTGTGCGCGCGCATCCCGGATCCCTGAATGTTTACCCTGGCCCCGCCCGGCAAGGGCATGGCGGGGCTCCAGAACCTTACCTCCTTGCGGCCGGTATTGCCACCGGCAGCGCCGCCTGTCCCGTGCTTACGCCGCCTGGGGTCAAGACCTTAGCTGGTCATCGTTCCCCGTGCAGTGGGGTTATGATGGGCGCACAAAACATCCGGCATACCGGGCCGCACGAAAAACATTATATTGGATCAATGGGATAGCCGTCCCGCACCCTGCTTTTGGGGGAATGTTGCGTCGATGAAGCATTTTCGCCTGTCCACCCGCATCACCATCAGCGCCCTGCTGCTGGTGGCGGCCAGCGCCTCCGGCCTCGCCTGGCTGGAAAACGAGCGCCTGCTCGAGGTCTATCTGAGCGAGCGGCACGCCGATCTGGCGTCGGCACTGGAGGCCGAAGAGTTGCGCCTGATCCAGGCGGTGCACACCCTGCGCCAGGACGCGGTGTTTCTGTCCAACCTCCCGCCCATTTCCGGCATCGCGCGCGCCACCCGCAACGGCGGCCACGACCCCTACGGCGGCAACTCCGCCGCCGTATGGGAACAACGCCTGCAACAGATATTCACCGCCTTTGCCGATGCGCGCCCGGCCTACCGGAGCATCGGCTACGTCGGCATGACCGGGGAGCCGCACGACATCGTGCGCGTCGACCAGCGCGGCGACAGGATAGAAGTCGTGCCGCCCTCCCCCCTGGGCGCAGGCGACGGACGCGAACTGATCGACGTCGCTCTCGGCCTGGACCCGGGGCAAGTCCATGTAATCGGCCCGGCCCGGAACGAGGATGCAACGCTGCACATCCGGGCCGCGACCCCGGTGTATGCCGCGGGCGAGGTCTTTGGGGTAATCACCCTCGACCTCGCCCTGGACGAACTGCTGGAGGCGGCCAAGACCGGGTTGCCGCCGGGGGTGGAAACCTACATCACGGACGGCGACGGCCACTATCTGCTGCATCCCGGCCTGCCGCCGCCGAGCGCCGCCGACGGCAAGCCCAGCGACAACCTCACCGCCGCCTTCCCCTCCCTCAGGAGCATGTACAGTCCGCACGCGCCGGTCAGCCGCTCACTGCGGCCCGCACCGGTGGGCGGCGGGTTCCTGGCGGCCGGACGCATCCACTACGACCCGGAAAACCCGGCGCGTTTCCTGCTGCTGGGCTACCACATCCCCGAAGCGGTGGTGCTGCAGCAGACGCCGACCATCCCGGCCCGGCAGATCGGCTACGGCTTCGCCTCCATGCTGCTGGTCGGCATGATATTCATGCTGGTCCTGCGCCGCACCTTTGCGCCGCTGGAACAGATCGCCGCCGCCGCCGACCGCATCACCGCCGGCGAGAGCGTCATCCGCATGCCGGAGGCTGGCAACGGCGAAATCGGCAGTCTCACCCGCGCCATCAACGCCATGCTCACCAGCCTGGCGCAGCGCGAGGCACAGATACTGCAACTGAATGAAACCCTGGAAGCCCAGGTGGCGAAGCGCACCGATGAGTTGCGCAGCGCCTACCTCAGCCTGCAGGACGAGATGGAGCAGCACGAGCGGCTGCAACGGGAAGCCGTCAAACTGATGCAGCGCAATGCCCTCCTGATGGACACCTCCATGGACGGCATCCACATCATGGACGTGCAGGGCAACATCCTCGATGCCAACAATGCCTTTTGCCGCATGCTGGGCTATACGCGGGACGAGGTCCTGCACCTCAACATCGCCGACATCGACGCCCGCAAATCACGCCAGGAACTGCTCGCCGAGTTCAGCGCCGTCATCGGCGACAGCGCCATGGTCCAGACCGTGCACCGGCGCAAGGACGGCCAGTGCCTCGACGTGGAAATCAGCGCCACCGGCGAGAAGGTGGACGGTCAGGCGTTCATCTTCGCCATCAGCCGCGACGTCACCGAGAAGGAGCGTGACCGCACGGAGCTGATGCTGCGGGAGGACGATCTGAACCGGGCTCAGGCCGTGGGCCAGATCGGCAGCTGGCGCCTGGACGTGCGCCGCAACGTGCTCACCTGGTCCGACGAAAACCATCGCATCTTCGGCGTGCCCATCGGCACGCCGCTGAGTTACGAAACCTTTCTGGCCACCATCCACCCCGACGACCGCGCCTACGTGGATCGCAGCTGGCAGGCCGGCCTGCACGGCGCGCCCTACGACATAGAACACCGGGTGCTCGCCAACGGCGAGGTGAAGTGGGTGCGCGAGCGCGCCGAACTGGAGTTCGACAGGGACGGCGCCCTGCTGGGCGGCTTCGGCACCACCCAGGACATCACCGCGCGCAAGCAGGCGGAACTGGCGCTGGCCGAGGCCAAGGAGGCGGCGGAACAGGCCAGCCGCGCCAAGTCGCTGTTCCTCGCCAACATGAGCCACGAAATCCGCACCCCGCTCAACGGCATCATCGGCCTGTCCCACCTGCTGGAGGACGCCGCCCTGCCGCAGCGCGAACAGGAATACGTGGTGAAGATCCTGTCGTCGGCGCAGCTGCTGCTGCGCATCCTCAACGACATCCTGGATTTTTCCCGCATCGAGGCCGGCGCCGTACACCTGGAGCAGGTCCCGTTCTCGTTGCACGAAATGCTCAACGACATCGCGGTCATCGTCGCGCCGCCGCGGGACAAGAACATCGAGGTGCTGTTCGAGGTGGGCGCCGACGTGCCCGTCGCCCTCAGCGGCGACGCCCTGCGCCTGCAACAGGTGCTGCTCAACCTGGTGGGCAATGCCGTCAAGTTCACCGACGCCGGCGAGGTGGTGGTATCGGTGCACCCACTGGCGCAGACACCGCAGCGCGCCACCCTGGAGTTCGCGGTGCGCGACACCGGCATCGGCATTCCGCCGGATCAGCAGCAGCACCTGTTCGAGGCCTTCTCCCAGGCCGAGCACGGTTCCGGCCGCCGCTACGGCGGCGCCGGCCTGGGCCTGGCCATCTGCGCCCGCCTGGTCACCCTGATGGGCGGGCACATCGTGTTCGGCAGCACACCGGGCCAGGGCAGCGAATTCCATTTCATCGTCGACTTCGAGCTGGCGCCGCCGGGCAGCGTGCCCTCGACCGCCCTGGGCCGCCTGCCCGGCCTGCGCGTCCTGATCGTGGACGACAACAAGGCGGTGCGCGACGTGCTCACCCGCACCTGCGAGTCCTTCCACTGGCAGGTGACGGCGCGCGCCTCGGCGCAGGAGGCCCTGGACTACCTGCGCCGCTTCGATGCCGAGGAACAGGATCTCGACGTCATGCTGCTGGACTGGCGCATGCCGGGCGGCGACGGCCTGGCGCTGCTGGCCCAGGCCCACGCGGACCCGGATGTCGCACTGCCGCTGGTGGTGCTGATGACGCCGGCCAACGAAGTGGACCGCCTCTCGGTCAGTCCGAACTGGGACGATCTCGACGGCACGCTGATCAAGCCGTTCACCCCGGGCAGCCTGTTCGCCACCCTCATGCGCATCAACGAGGGCGAGGCGTCGCACAGCCGCTGTGCCCAGGCCGCCCACCGGCAACTGCCCGGCCTGCACGTACTGATCGTCGAAGACAACGAAATCAACCAGACGGTGCTGGAAAACATCCTCACCCGGGCGGGGGCCCGGGTCGAAGTGGCCGGCGACGGCATGGATGCAGTGGAGATCCTGCGCCAGCGCGGCGAGGCGTTTCACGCGGTGTTGATGGACATCCGCATGCCGCGCATGGACGGCTACGAGGCGACCCGCGTGATCCGCGAGGAACTGGGCCTCATGGAGCTGCCCATCATTGCGGTCACCGCCTCCGCGCTGCCCGCCGACCGGGAACACGCGCGCCGCGTCGGCATGGCCGGCCACGTCGCCAAACCCATCGACACCGCCACCCTGCTGGACACCCTGGCGACCCTCGCCCCCCATGTCGCCGGCCGGCCGGCGCCGGCCGCGCCTCCCCCGGTGGTGGAACAACCCCGCCGGTCCCTGCCCGGCGTCGATCTCGACAAGGCCCTGGGCAATCTGGGCGGCAATTACGCCAAGCTGGTGGAGTTGCTGGGCCGCTTCGTCGCCGATCATCAGGGCGACTGCGACAGGGCGCACGAATTGCTGTCCCAGGGCGAGATCGAGGAGGCCGCCACCCTGCTGCATACCATCCGCGGCGTGGCCGGCTACCTCGGCACCGGCGAGATCTGGCGCCTCGCCACCACCGCCGAAGAGGCGGTAAAACGCGACGACGGCGCCACGGTGGCGGCGGTGTGCGAAGAGTTCGCCGCGGCGATGCAGATCATCGCCGACGCCATCGGGCACAGCGCCCCCTGACGCCGCCGCCTCAGGCGAACACGCGCCGGATCTCCTCCAGCGAAGTGATCCCCTGCAACAGTTTGGCGCCGGCGTCCTCGCGGATGGTGGCGGCGCCCTGGCGGCGCAGCAGTTCGCCGGTCTCCAGGGCGATGCGTCCCTTGTCGAGCAGCTCGCGGATGTCCTCGCCGATCTCCAGCAGTTCGGCCACCGCCACCCGGCCGCGGTAGCCGCTCCGGCGGCAGTGCTCGCAGCCGACCGCCTCATACACCGTCACGGTCTCCGCCGCCCCCTCCGCCGCCCCCAGGCCGTACTCGCTCAGCTGCGCCCGCGGCAGGCTCACCGGCCGCTTGCAGTTGTCGCACAGCCGCCGCACCAGGCGCTGGTACAGCACAGCCAGCAGGGTGGCCGACAGCATGTAGGACTTGATGCCGAAGTCCATCAGGCGGGCGACGGCACCCTGTGCGTCGTTGGCGGTCATGGTGGACAGAATCAGGTGGCCCGACAGGGCGCTGCGCGCCACGGCCAGCGCCGTCTCCTGGTTGCGCACCTCGCCGATGAGGATGATGTCGGCGTCCTGGCGCACCAGGTGCTGCAGGGACTCGGCGAAGGTGTAGCCGGCGGATTCGTTGACGTTGGTCTGCTGCACCAGCGAAAGCTGGTATTCGATGGGGTCCTCCACCGTGACCACGTTGCGCTGCAGGATGTTGGTGCGGCGCAGGGTCGAATACAGGGTGGTGGTCTTGCCGCTGCCGCTGGGCCCGACGGTGAGGATGATGCCCGACTGCTTGCGCAGGCAGCGTTCCAGCACCGCCACCTGCGCCGCCTCGAAGCCGAGCCGCTCCAGCCGGTGCAGGGCCTCGGTCTTGGGCAGGATGCGCAGCACCATGTTCTCGCCGAAGGAGGTCGGCACGATGGCCACGCGGATGTCGTAGGCGGTGCGCAGATAGTTGAAGGCGAAGCCGCCGTCCTGCGGTATGCGCTGCCGCGTGATGTCCATTTCGCTCAACACCTTGACGCGGGAAATCACGTTGCGGTGGATGCGCGAAGGGAAGGAAAAATAGTGATGCAGCACGCCGTCGACGCGGTAGAACACATGGGAGGACAGCGCCTGGGGCCGAATGTGGATGTCGGTGGCGCGATCCTTGACGGCGTTCTGGATCAGCAGGTCCAGAAAGGCCTCGATGTCGATGTCGCGCTCATTGGCCGCCTCGTCCACCAGCGTGGCGATGCGGTTCTCGATGGGGTTTTCCAGCTCGAAGTAATACAGCTCGATGGACTGGGCGATGAGCGCCTTGTCGCTGATGGCGAAACTGATCTCCAGCCCGCACAGATCGCGCAGCATCGACGCCAGTTCGGCGGCGGCGGGGTCATGGGTCACCACGGTGAGCACGCCGCGCTTGATGCGCAGCGGCAATACGCCGTTGTCCAGCGCGATATCCTTGGGCAGGGCCTCCAGCGCCTTTTTCTGCGGCACCGCAATGCACAGGTCCACATAGGGCAGCTTGTGCTGGGTGGCGACGGCATGGGCAATCTCGTCGGCGGTGACGAAATCCAGCCCCACCAGGATCTCGCCCAGATAGCCGGGGCGGGCCTTTTGCGTGTGCAGCGCCACTTCCAACTGCTCGGCGGTGACGTGCCCGGTGCTCAGCAGCAACTCGCCCAGTGGACTGTTCTTCATGGCTCACCTCGGTCCGGCTCCTGCCGTCAATGATGACCCAGCCGCCGTATCCGCGCCACCCCGCCAGGGGCGCGTCTTGTATTCCGTGCCAGCTTCGCTATCTTGAACCCCGAAGACCGGCGCACCGGAGCCATGCTACGCTGTGACGCCGCAGCACGGATACAGGCGACACCCCGCGTCGCCGGCGAAAAGGAGTGACACATGACCATGCAAGGGTCCGCCCCCGGCGATACAGGCACCGATTTCCAGAAACTGATCCGCTGCAAGGTCGCCGGGCCCCAGGGCGAAAACGGCGTGCGCTTCGTGGCGCTGGAATGCTTTTCCCTGTGGGAACACATGATGCGCACGCGCCATGGCTTTATGTGCAGCGACTATTCGGTGGGACTGTGGGTGCCGGCGGAAGAATTCGAACGCAGGGCCGCGGTGTTTTCCCATGGCGGCACGGTCGAGGCGGTGGGACGGTTCAACTTCTCCATCTTCGACGACACCTACCACTACACCTACACCGCCTCGCGCTACGTGCCCGACGCCGATGCGGAGCAGTTCCGCCAGGCGATGCTGGCGCACATCCCCGAGGACATCCGCCGCAGCAACCGCTTCGACCTGGAGGCGGTGCCCGGTTACTGCATCGAAAAGGAGAACGTCGCCAGCCGCGACAGCCTGGTGCTGGGCCTGTACCACGGCCTGCACGACGTTTACTAGAACCTGTTTTAAAAGGCTGGCCGCGGGAAAGGCGGGAAGAGGGATTTTGCAGCGGAGAGGTGCTGTTGTCCCCGTGGTTCCGCTTTTGCGTTTGGAATTCGGGATGGCGTCTATTCCAGCGTACGACGATCCACCACGGCGAAGGCGACGGTCAGCGCCGAGCCGTCCTTGAAGGTGAGGGTGACGGGAACTTTCGCCCCGGCGGTCATGCCGTGGCTTTTGTACAGCATCAGGTGATAGCCGGTGTCCTGGCTGAACACCAGGCTGCCGCGGGCCGGGATTTCCAGCTCCGGCTGGAACACCATGCGCGCCATGTCGCCGTCCATGACCGAACGGTGGATTTCGATACTCTCCGCATTGGGACTGAAGGCGCCGATCAGGTACTTCGGTGCATCGCCGTCGTTGTGCAGCTCCAGCCAGCCCGCCGTCACCGACAGCATGGGTGGAATTTCCGCAATCCAGCCGTGCTCCACCCGCATCGTGTCCGCCCGCCCGCTACAGCCGAACATCAGCAGGAAAATGACAAACAGCAGTAATGCGCGCTTCATTGACGGACTCCTGCTCTACCGGTACATGGTACGCGGCATTGTGCCGCATACGCCGCCGCCGCGAAAGCCGGCCCCTAACTGCCGCCGCTGCGCAGGCGCAGCAACTGCTGCAATGCCGCGCCGCCTTGCAGCGCCTCCCGGGCGAGAGGCACGGCAGCGGCAATGGATTCGGCCTTGCCGCCGAGATAAATGCGAACCGCCCCGTTGTAGATCAGCGCATCGTTCAATTCCGCGCTCTCGCCGCGCAAGGCCCGGCAGATCATGCGGGCAGTTTCCACGGGTGACCGGCACGGCAGCGGTTCACTTTCAGCCAGGCCGACGGCAGCGGGGCTCAAAGTCAGCTGTACGGTCTCGCCGTCACGATACTCCAGCGCGGCGACGGGACGCAGCGGCAGCTCGTCGCTGCCGTCCAGGCCCTGCACGGCCAGCACATGCTCCGCTCCCTGAGCCACCTGCACCGCCAGGAAACGTTCCAGGAACGATCCGTGCGCCGCACCGATCAGCGAGCGCCTGGCGCCGCCCGGATTCATCATCACCTCGCAGCTGTGCAACAACGTGCGGTAGAACAGCATCTGACGCACGGGACGCAGTCGCTCGATACCGTAACAATAGACCCGGGCGTGCAAAAAACCGAAACCCAGCGCCTCCACGTTGTGCTGCACTTGCACCGGTTCCTGGGCGGCGGGAATACCGAGCGCCTCCAGTACCTGGCCACTGGTCACTCCGTTCTTGGGAGGCAGGCCGTCCGAGGAATGCAGCAACATGGGCACTCCGGCTGCCGATGCCACGATGGCGGCGGCGGGACTCAGTTGCAGAAAGTGCTTGCGGCCGTCGTAGGGCCCGTTGGCATTGACCAGATTGGGCACCTTGGGCGTGATGACGTTCGACGTCGCATAGAGGGTGGCGAAAAAGCCGAGATACTCTTCCAGCGTAACGCCCTTGAAACGCATCGCGGTGAGAAAAGCGCCGATCTGCGCCGGATGCGCCTCCGCGGACAAGACAAAGGCCAGCGCCTCCTGTGCCTCGTCGCGGGACAGATCACGAGCGCCGCGTTTGCCCTTGGCCACGTCGCGCAGCGTGTGACGAAACGTCAGGCCTGCGTCACTGATGAAGTCATTCATGATCGCGCTTTCCCCGATAAATTAAGCGGGAACCCTAAATCATCGCGGGCGGGGAGTAAATGGGAAGGACGTTAGGGCGAAGGATGGCTTGGATGCGCCGGCCCGCGGAACGTCGTGACCCCATCCTCTTTGCCTCACACTAAAAAAAAAGGGGGCTGACGCCCCCCTTTCCTTTACTGACTCACCGGCTGGAATTCCGACGGGTCCTGCTTGGCCATGTGCTCGTAGGTCTGCCAGCGCAGGTCCAGCGATTCCTGGGCCAGCTTCATCAAACGCTTGGCGGCCTCCGGATTGCTCTTCTGCAACACCTTGTAGCGCTGTTCGTTGTAGGCGAACTCCTCCAGCTTCAGCGTCGGTCGCGTCGAGTCGAGGATGAACGGCTTGCGGCCCGCGGCGCGCAGCTGCGGGTTGTAGCGCAGCAGCGGCCAGTAGCCGGAATCCACCGCCTTCACCTGCTGCGACAGGCCGTTGCGCAGGTCGATGCCGTGGGCGATGCAGGGGCTGTAGGCGAGGATCAGCGACGGACCGGGATAGGCCTCCGCCTCGCGCATGGCCTGCAGGGTCTGCTGCGGGTTGGCGCCCATGGCGACGCGGGCGACGTAGACGTTGCCGTAGGAGATGGCCTGCAAGGCCAGATCCTTCTTGGTCACTGCCTTGCCGGCGGCGGCGAACTTGGCGGTCGCCGCGATGGGCGTGGACTTGGACGCCTGGCCGCCGGTGTTGGAGTACACCTCGGTATCGAGCACCAGCACGTTGATGTTGCGGCCGGAGGCCAGGGCATGGTCGAGACCGGAGGAACCGATGTCGTAGGCCCAGCCGTCGCCGCCCACCAGCCATACCGAACGACGCACCAGGTGATCGGCCACGGTGAGCAGCGACTTGGCGCGCGGATCGTCGAGGTCCTTGAGGCGGCGTTTCAGCTCCTGCACCCGATCGCGCTGCCGGCTCATCTGCGTGCCGATCTCCTGGCTGGTATCCAGCAGCGAGTCGATGAAATCCTGCTCGAGCAGATCCGGCATGCGCGCCAGCAGGTCCTTGGCCAGGGCGGTATGCTGGTCGGCGGCGACGCGCATGCCGAGGCCGAATTCGGCATTGTCCTCGAACAGCGAGTTGGACCAGGCCGGGCCGCGGCCGTCCTTGTTCACCGACCAGGGCGTGGCCGGCAGGTTGCCGCCGTAGATGGACGAGCAGCCGGTGGCATTGGCCACCAGCAGGCGCGGGCCGAACAGCTGGGTGAGCAGACGCACGTAGGGCGTCTCGCCGCAGCCGGCGCAGGCGCCGGAGAACTCGAACAGCGGCTCCAAGAACTGGGCGCCGCGCACCGAGGCGAAGTTGACCGTGGAACGGCGGTTGACCGGGATGGTGTCGAAGAATTCGACGTTGCGGCGGCCGTCTTCCAGCAGCGGCGCCTTGTCGGTCATGTTGATGGCCTTGCGCGACTGATCGTTCTGATCGTAGGCCGGGCAGGCTTCGACGCAGAGGCCGCAGCCGGTGCAGTCTTCCAGGTAGATCTGCAGCGTGTAGCGCGCCTCGGGGAAGCCGCGCGCGGTCACCGGGGCCGACTCGAAGCCGGCGGGTGCATTCTGCAGCGTATCTTCATGATAGAAGCGGGCGCGGATGACGCTGTGCGGGCAGACGAAGGAGCAGTTGCCGCACTGGATGCACACGCCCGGCTCCCACTTGGGAATGAAGTCGGCGATGTTGCGCTTCTCCCAGCGGGCGGAACCGCTGGGGTAGGTGCCGTCCACCGGGATCATGGACACCGGCAGGCTGTCGCCGTGACCGGCCAGCATCGGCGCGGTCACCTCCTGCACGAACTTCGGGGCATTGAGCGACACCACCGGCTTCATCGCGCTCTTCGAACTGACCTTGCCCGGCACCTTGACCTCATGCAGGTGATCGAGCGAAGCGTCCACGGCCTTGAAGTTGAGCTGCACCACTTCGGCACCCTTGCGGGCGTAGGTCTTCTCGATGGCCTGCTTGATCTTGCTGATGGCCTCGTCGCGCGGCAGCACGCCGGACAGGGCGAAAAAGCAGGTCTGCATGATGGTGTTGATGCGCCGGCCCATGCCTGCATCGCGCGCCACGGTGGTGGCGTCGATGACGTAGAACTTGAGCTGCTTGTCGATGATGGTCTGCTGCACCGGCGCCGGCAGGGTGTCCCACACCGCCTCCGGTCCCACCGGGCTGTTGAGCAGGAACACCGCACCCCGCGCCGCGTTGTTGAGCATCTCCACCTGGTTGATGAAGTTGGTCTTGTGGCAGGCGATGAAGTTGGCGGAAGTGATCAGGTAGGGCGCGCGGATCGGATCGGGACCGAAGCGCAGGTGCGAAGTGGTCTGCGAACCGGCCTTCTTGGAGTCGTAGACGAAATAGCCCTGACAGTAGAGGTCGGTGCTTTCGCCGATGATCTTGATGGAATTCTTGTTGGCGGAGACGGTGCCGTCGGAGCCGAGACCGAAGAACATGGCGCGGGTGACATTGGCCGGTTCGATGTCGAAGCTCTCGTCATAACCGATGGAGGTGTGGCTCACGTCGTCATTGATGCCGACGGTGAAGTGGTTCTTCGGCTTGTCGCCGGCCAGGTGATCGAACACGCCCTGGACCATGGCCGGGGTGAATTCCTTGGACGACAGGCCGTAGCGGCCGCCGATCACCCGCGGCATGGCCGCCAGCTGATCGTTGCCGTAGGCCTCGGCCAGGCCGGTGACCACGTCCTGGTACAGCGGCTCGCCGGCGCTGCCCGGCTCCTTGGTGCGATCCAGCACGGCGATGCGCTTGCAGGTCTCGGGCAGCGCGGCGATAAGATGCGCGGCGCTGAACGGACGGAACAGGCGCACGGTGATCACGCCCAGCTTGCGTCCTTCGGCGTTCAGCCGGTCGATGGTCTCCTCCACCGTCTGCGCGCCGGACCCCATCATCACCACCACGTCGGTGGCATCGGCGGCACCGTGGTAATCGAACAGGTGATAGTGGCGGCCGGTGAGTGCAGCCAGCTGATCCATGGTTTCCTGCACGATGACGGGCACCTGGGCGTAGAAGGGGTTGGAGCTTTCGCGGCCCTGGAAATACACGTCCGGGTTCTGCGCGGTGCCGCGGATGAACGGGTTGTCCGGGTTGAGGGCGCGGCGGCGGTGCTCGAACACCAGTTCGTCGTTGATCATCGCCCTGATCTGCTCGTCGGGGATCAGGCTGATCTTGTTGATTTCGTGCGAGGTGCGGAAACCGTCGAAGAAGTTGATGAAAGGTACGCGCGCCTTGAGAGTAGCGGCATGGGTGATCAGGGCGGCGTCGTGCGCCTCCTGCACCGAGCACGAGGCCAGCATGGCGAAGCCGGTCATGCGCGCGGCCATCACGTCCTGGTGATCGCCGAAAATGGACAGCGCCTGGGCGGCGATGGAACGGGCCGCCACGTGGAATACCGTCGAGGTCAGCTCGCCGGCGATCTTGTACATATTGGGCAGCATCAGCAGCAGGCCCTGCGAGGCGGTGAAAGTGGTGGTCAGCGCACCGGTCTGCAAGGCGCCGTGGGCGGTACCGGCGGCGCCGCCCTCGCTCTGCATCTCGATGACCTGCGGCACCTGGCCCCAGATGTTCTTCACCCCCTGGGTCGCCCACAGGTCGGACAGCTCCGACATATCCGACGACGGCGTGATCGGATAGATGGAGCAGATTTCGCTTACGCGGTAGGCAATATGGGCAACGGCGTGGCCGCCGTCGACGGTGACCTGCTTGCTCTGGTTCTGTTCACTCATACGATTCTCAAATTCCTAAAAGGACTTGTTAGCCACAGGGCACACGTAGGCCGGACATAGCGCAGCGGTGTCCGGCACCGGCCGCCCGATACCGCTACGCTTTATCGGGCCTACGTGAGCCAAGAATTTTTCAACGCTCAACGTGCAGCGGTCTCGGCGACCATCTCGATGGCGTGGCAAGGGCACTGTTCGGCACAGGTGCCGCAGCCGGTGCACAGGCTGTAGTCGTAGCGGTATTTCTTGCCGGGACCGAGCTTGATGATGGCGTCTTCCGGGCAGGAGCCGTAGCAGCCGTCGCATTCGAAACAGTTGCCGCAGGAGAGGCAGCGCTTGGCTTCGTACACCGCGTCGTGCTCGCTGATGCCCTTGAGGATCTCCTCGAAGCCGCCCAGGCGCTGGGCCAGCGGCAGGTGCGGCTGCGCCACCTGCGGTGCGCTGGTGCGGTACCACAGCTGCAATTGGTCGTGATGGACGATGGGGTGCTTGGGGCGGGGCTGGTAGGTCTCGCCGCGCAGCCAGGCGTCGATATGGCGCGCCGCCTTCTTGCCGTGGCCGGTGGCGATGGTCACCGAGCGCTCCGACGGCACCATGTCGCCGCCGGCGAAGATGCCGCTGGCGCCGGTCATCATCTGTTCGTTGACGATGACGGTGCCGTCGGCACGGAACTCGATGCCGGAGACGCGGCCGAGGAAGCCGGTGTCGGTCTCCTGGCCCACGGCCAGGATCAGCGAATCGGCCTCCAGCTTCTCGAAGCGGCCGGTGGGACGCGGGCGGCCCTTGTCGTCCAGCTCCATGATTTCCACCTCGATGGTGGAGCCGTCGATCTCCTTGATGGAGCGCATCCAGTTGAACTTGACGCCCTCTTCCAGCGCCTCGTCGGCCTCGAAGTCGTGGGCAGCCATGTTGGCGCGGTCGCGGCGGTAGATGATCATCGCCTCGTCCACGCCCATGCGCTTGGCCACGCGGGCGGCGTCCATGGCGGTGTTGCCGCCGCCGTAGATGGCGACGCGGCGCCCGAGGGTAACCTTCTCGCCGTTCTCCACGCTCTTGAGGAAGCTCACCGCGTCCATCATGCCGCGCGCGTCGCGCGCCGGGATGTCGATCTTCTTGGACAGGTGGGCGCCCACCGCCACGAACACCGCATCGAAATTGCCCGCGCTCTTCTCGCCCAGCACGTCGTCGACGCGGTAGTTGAGGCGGATCTTCACGCCCATGTCCTCGACGCGTTTGATCTCGGCTTCCAGCTCGGCACGCGGCATGCGGTAGGCCGGGATGCCGAAGTGAATCATGCCGCCGGCCACCGGACCGGCCTCGTAGATCTCGACCGTATGGCCCAGGCGGGTCAGGTGGTAGGCCGCGGACAGGCCGCTGGGGCCGCCGCCGATGACCAGCACCCGCTTGCCGCCCGGACGGGGCGTGTACTGCGGCTTCCAGCCCTTTTCCATGGCCAGGTCGCCGAGGAAGCGCTCCACGGCGTGAATGCTCACTTCCTGGTCGGTATAGGTGCGGTTGCAGGCGGTTTCGCAGGGGTGGTAGCAGACGCGGCCATGAATGGCCGGGAACGGGTTGTTCTCGATCAGGGTCTGCCAGGCCTCTTCATAGCGCCCGGCCTGGGCCAGGGCCAGCCAGGCCTGGATGTCCTCGCCGGCGGGGCAGGCGTTGTTGCAGGGGGGCAGGAAATCCATGTAAACGGGGCGGCGCGAACGGGCGGCGCCGGTGCCCTTGCCGAACCGGTCCGGGTCCAGGCGCGCGGTCATATCCTTGGAATTCATATAAATTTCTATATCTCTCAGTCAGTTAGCTGAAACAAAGACGGGAATCCGCAAAAATGGGGGGCATTGTACCTGACTCACCAAAAATCCAATACTCATTATTAAAAAATACAATACTTGGTTCTCATAAATCGGTTTTAGTGCAAAAAACCTAATTCTCGGCTGCCCGTATCGAGGCCCGCCGGGGCGGTTCAGCGGGGTGAGAGACGGCGGATGCGGTAGTTGAGGCGGCAGCTGCGACGGGCCGGGTCGAGGGCGGGAAAGGCGGCCAGTTCCCGGCGCAGGCCGGCGGAGGTGGCCGGCAGGCGCAGAAAGGCACCGACGGCGTTTTCGTACTGGGACGCGCTCAGGCTGAAGGCCGCCGGGTAGCGGTGTTGCAGGCGCGGGTCTTGAAACCAGCCGCTGGCCCGCAGCTCGGCGGGGGAGCCGAAGTTGAATACCAGCAGGCCCTCGGGGCTGAGCAGCCGGTCCAGGCGGCGGAACCAGCGCCCGTCCGCCGCCACCGCCCTTTCCGGCTCGCCGTCGCGGTGGCCGAACAGGTCGTCGACGATCAGGTCGAAGGGCTCGCCCCGGTACGATTCCACCCATTGCAGGGCATCGGCCTGGTGCAGCGTCACATTGGGTGCAGCCACGCCGAACCAGCGCCGGGCCACGCGCAGGTGGACGGGGTTCAGCTCCACGCCGACGATGGCCTGGGGTGCAAGAAAATGGTTCAGCTGCCGGATCACCGCCCCGCCGCCCACGCCCAGCAGCAGGACCCGCCGCACCGCCTGCGGCCGGAAGAAGGCCGGCAGCATCAGCAGGTCCCAGATGCTGCCGGTCACCGGCTGTCGCGGGTTGTACTGGCTATGGAATACGCCGTTGGTATACAGGCGGCGGGAATTGCCGGCGCTGCGCACCTCGTAGCGGGTCGCGCCTTCCTGTTTGTGCCAGAGCAGGGCCAAGGGAATGGGATGCGGACGAGCCTAAGCCGACTTCGTCACAATGACGAGCGGCGGCCCCTCGACGTTGGAGCAGGGCGACGCCGCATATGCAGTGAAGTATTCGCCGGCGACACAGGGCAGGCAGCAGAAGCCGCTGCGCGCATGCAAAACCTCTTCGATGGTCATTCGAATCTCCGGACGATGGGCGCACATTGTGCCGCATTTGCCGCGGACGATGCGTGCAGCCAGTGCACGGCGGTCAGCCGGAAACGAAGTGGTGCCGATTGATCCCCAGCTTCTTGAGGCGTGAGGCCAGGGTGGTCGGCTTGATGGCCAGCAGGTGCGCGGCACCGTCGGCACCGAAGATCTTGCCGTTGCAGTGTTCCAGCGCGGCAGTGAGGTTGGCGACCTCCTGCCGCCGGAGTTCGGCCGCGGTGTGTATGCCCTGCCCCAGGCGGTCGGGCCGCGCCCGCGCCCCGGCAGCCGGCCGCTCGCCGCTGCTGAAATCGAGATGCAGGCGCCCTTCCTGGGAGAGAATCACCGCGCGCTCGATGACATTGATCAGTTCGCGGATGTTGCCGGGCCAGTGATAGGCCGCCATGCGCTCGATATCGCCGCGCGTGAGCTGCATCCCGGGCTTACCGAATTTGTGGCAGGCAAGTTTGAGGAAATGGGCCGCCAGGATGGGAATGTCTTCCAGCCGCTCGCGCAGGGGAATGGAGACGATGGGAAACACGTTGAGGCGGAAGTACAGATCCTCACGGAAGCACCGTGCTTCCACCTCCTGTTTCAGATCGCGATTGGTGGCGGCGATGATGCGCACATCTACCCGGCGCGTCACCGATTCGCCCACCCGCTCGAACTGCTGCTCCTGCAGCACCCGCAGCAACTTACCCTGAAGCTCCAGCGGAATCTCACCGATCTCATCCAGAAACAAAGTGCCGCCATCGGCCAGCTCGAAGCGACCGGCACGGTCGCCCACCGCGCCGGTGAATGCGCCCTTGATGTGGCCGAAAAACTCGCTCTCGAACAGCTCGTGCGGGATCGAGGCGCAGTTGACGCGAATCATCGGCCGATCGTGACGATCGCTGCTCTCGTGGATGGCACGGGCAATCAGCTCCTTGCCGGTGCCGGATTCCCCGGTAATGAGCACCGCGGCACCGGTGGGCGCCACCAGCGCAATCTGCTGCACCACCTGATTGATTGCCGCGCTGCGGCCGACGATCTCCTTGTAGTTGTGCTGGCTCAGGTACTCCTCCTGCAGGTAGGCGTTCTCCAGTTCCAGCTTCTGCTTCAGCGTCCGCACCTCCTCCAACGCCTCGCGCAGCTTCTCCTCTGCCTGCTTGCGCTCGCTGATGTCGCGAAACAGCACCACCGCACCAACCAGACGCCTGCCCTCCAGGATGGGAGTACTGGTGTATTCCACCGGGATCGCCCGGCGGTCCTTGCGCCAGAACACCTCGTTGTCCACATGGCGCACCTCGCCGTCGCGAAAGGCGGCGAAGATGTGACACTCATGCGCCGGATACTGGCAACCGTCGGCATGACTGTGGTGGATCATCTTGTGTATGTTCCTGCCGATAAGGTCGTCGGCACGCCAGCCCAGCATGCGCTCGGCGGCGGGGTTGACGAAGGTGGTGTTGCCCTCGGTATCGACGCCATAGATACCCTCGCCTGCGGCATTGAGGATCAGCTGGTTCTGCCGCTCGAATTCGCTGAACACCGATTCGATGCTCTTCCAGCGCTCCAGCCCGGCGCGATGCAGCGAGTTCGCCTCGGTGATACGGCGCAACTCCTCCAGCCGATCATAGTTGCGCAGGGTACAGATCAGCAGATTCTGTTCCTGCGCATCCATCACGCTGGCGGATATCTCCACCCGCACCCGTTCCCCCTGAGCGGTCTGCACATGCAGTTCGTTGTTCCAGCACCGCCCCTTGTGCAGCACGGCCTGGGTGAAGGCAATCATCCCGGCAATATCCGGCAGGAACACCTGACTGGCGCGCAGCCCGTGCAACTCCAGCGCGGTATAGCCCAGCAGATTCTGCGCCTCGGGATTGGCCTCGACGATGCGGTCCCCAAACGGATCGATGAGCAGGATCGCCTCACTGAGCTGATTGAACATGGCGTCGAGTTGTGCTGACACGGCAGGGACTCCGGTGATGGCCTGTACCGGGTATTACAAGTTCGATGCCAATACTACGAAGTCTCGTAATCACCGCTACGAATTTCCGCAGGACTACGAATCCCCGTAGCCCGGATGTCGCGTCCCTGCCCGTGCCTTTGCCGCAATTTCAACGACTTACCGTTCTCCATTCCGGATGGCACAGCTCGTGCTCTATGTACTGCGGGTGCCCGGCACCGCTGCAGTCGCAAGCTCAGGCTACGTCGTCATCACGGCCGGCCATGCACTGCAGCAGTGCACGACCGGCTGCGATGCGCTGTTTTGACACAATGGAGACACAAGCAATGACCTACAAAAGTCTGAACGATCCCTTCAATCCCGCGATCAGCCTGCGGCACGAGGCCAGCTGCGACTGTCCGTTGTGCAAGACCGCCCGGCACAATCCCGCGGACGACGGCCTGAGCGCCGGCCAGCGCCAGGCAACGCTGGAGCGGGCAGTGTTCGATTCCGCCGCACCGCAGGCATCCTCGCCGCTCCATGGCGGCGAGAACGAATCCTTCGCTTCCGCCGACGAGATGATGGACCGCGCCATCGAAAGCGCCGTGGTGCGCTCGGTGTTCGGCCACAACGAGATGAGTCGCCGCTCCTTCCTCGGCCTGCTCGGTTCCGGCACCGCCGCCGCACTGCTCGGTTCCATCTTCCCGATGGATGCGGCCAAGGCCGCGCTGAAGGACAGCATGGGCAAGCTGGAGAAGAGCAAGCTCGATGTGGGCTTTGTCCCAATCACCTGCGCCACGCCGATCATCATGGCGCACCCGATGGGCTTCTATGCCAAGTACGGCCTGGACGTGAATGTGATCAAGACCGCCGGCTGGGCGGTGGCGCGCGACAAGTCGCTGTCCAACGAATACGACGCCGCACACATGCTGACCCCGATGCCGCTGGCGATGAGCATGGGCGCCGGCTCCACCGCCAAGCCGTTCATCATGCCGGCGGTGGAAAACATCAACGGCCAGGCCATCGTGCTGCACGTGGATCACAAGGACAAGCGTGATCCGAAGCAGTGGAAGGGCTTCAAGTTCGGCGTGCCGTTCGAATATTCCATGCACAACTTCCTGCTGCGCTATTACGTGGCGGAACACGGCCTCGATCCGGACAAGGACATCCAGATCCGCGTGGTGCCGCCGCCGGAGATGGTGGCCAATCTGCGCGCCGGCAACCTCGATGGCTACCTCTCGCCCGATCCGTTCAACCAGCGCGCGGTATGGGAGAAGGTGGGCTTCATCCACACCCTGACCAAGGACATCTGGGAAGGCCATCCCTGCTGCGCCTTTGCCTGCTCCAAGGAGTTTGCGGTGCAGAACCCCAACACCTACGGCGCCCTGCTGCGCGCCATCATCGACGCGACGCACTACTCGGCCAAGCCGGAAAATCGCATGGAGATCGCCGAAGCCATCGCTCCGAAGAACTACCTCAACCAGCCGGTGCCGGTGATCCAGCAGGTACTCACCGGGCGCTATGCCGACGGCCTGGGCGGCGTGCAGAACGTGCCCAACCGCATCGACTTCGATCCGTTCCCGTGGCACTCGATGGGCGTGTGGATCCTCACCCAGATGAAGCGTTGGGGCTACATCAAGGGTGATGTGAACTACAGGCAGATCGCCGAGGAGGTCTATCTGGCCGCCGACACCGCCAAGATCATGAAGGAGCTGGGTTACGAGCCGCCGGCCAAGACCTACCGCAACTACACCATCATGGGCAAGGAGTTCGACTACACCAAGCCTGAAGAATACGTCCAGAGCTTTGCCATCCGGAGGACATGATGCACAAGTCCCTGTCATTCAGGGCAGCGGTGGTATCCCTGGTGCTGTTGACGCTCTTCCTCGGAATCTGGGAAGGGCTCAACAGCGCCGTCAAGGACAAAGCCCCCCTGTCCGAATACGAGCTGTTGATGGGCGGCGCCTCGCAGGAGGCGCGCGTCCCCCCGCCATCCGACGTGTTCCGGCTCGCCATGGAAGAGCTGGGCAATCCCTTCTACGACGCCGGCCCCAACGATAAGGGCATCGGCATCCAGCTGGGTTATTCGCTCTACCGTGTGCTGACCGGCTTCTTCCTCGCTGCACTGATCGCCCTGCCCATCGGTTTTCTGGTCGGCATGTCGCCGTTGATGCACAAGGCGCTGAATCCGTTCATCCAGGTATTGCGGCCAATCTCGCCGCTGGCCTGGATGCCGCTCGCCCTGTTCATCATCAAGGACTCGGAGACCTCGGCGATCTTCGTCATCTTCATCTGTTCCATCTGGCCGATGCTGATCAATACCGCCTTCGGTGTGGCCAACGTGCGCCAGGACTGGGTGAACGTGGCGCGGACCCATGAACTGGGCCCGTTGCAGACCGCCTTCCAGGTGATCCTGCCCGCCGCCGCGCCCACCATTCTCACCGGCATGCGCATTTCCATCGGCATCGCCTGGCTGGTGATCGTCGCCGCCGAGATGCTCGTCGGCGGCACCGGCATCGGTTATTACGTGTGGAACGAATGGAACAACCTCGATCTGGCCAGCGTCATTTTCTCCATCGTGATGATCGGCATGGTCGGCATGTTGCTCGACATCGCACTGGGCAGCATCAGCCGCCTGGTCGAGTACGAAGAATAGGAGCCCCGCCATGAGCAGTCATTTCGTCGAAGTCCAGGGCCTCGCCAAACGTTACCCGTCGCCAGGCGGCGCGCAGGCACTGACCGTGTTCGAAAACGCCAACTTCGGCATCAACAAGGGCGAGTTCGTCTGCATCATCGGCCATTCCGGCTGCGGCAAGTCCACCATCCTCAACATCCTCGCCGGCCTCGACGAGGCCAGCGACGGCGTGGTGATCATGAACGGCAAGGAGGTGTCTGGACCCAGCCTGGAACGCGGCGTGGTGTTCCAGAACTACAGCCTGCTGCCCTGGCGCAGCACGCTGAAGAACATCACCTTCGCCGTGCAGGCGCGCTGGCCCGGCTGGAGCAGGGACCAGGTGGTGGAGCACAGCATGAAGTTTCTTGAACTGGTCGGCCTCAAGGGCGTCGAGCAGCGCAAACCGTCGCAGCTCTCCGGCGGCATGCGCCAGCGCGTCAGCATTGCTCGCGCCTTTGCCACCCAGCCGCAACTGCTGCTGATGGACGAGCCGTTCGGCGCGCTGGATGCCCTGACCCGCGGCATGATTCAGGAGGAGCTGATCAAGATATGGGAAGAGACCCACCAGACCGTATTCATGATCACCCACGACGTGGACGAGGCAATCCTGCTCTCCGATCGCATCCTGCTGATGACCAACGGCCCGCAGGCGCGGGTGGCCGAATCGGTGCAGGTATCCATTCCGCGCCCGCGCAGCCGCACCGACATCATCCACCATCCGGCCTACTACAAAATCCGCAACCATCTGGTGGACTTCCTGGTGAACCGCTCGAAGGAGCTGTCCGGTTCGGCACAGCGCCAGGACTTCTCCGCCGTGGACAGTACCCATCCCGCGGTGGTCGATCCGGGCACCGCTGCGGAGACTGCGCCCACGATCACTTACAGGCAGGCTGCCGGGTAACGGCAAACTGACGGCTATTCCCCCACATGCACTCAGGAGACAAACGATGAACAAGATTGCAATGACCGAAGCCATCATCATGGCCAAGACCCAATCCGGCCTCGGCTGGGAAGATATCGCCGCCAGGGTGGGCCTGGCGCCGGTATTCCTTACCTCCGCCTGCCTCGGCATGAACAGCCTCAAGCCGGAGATTGCCGACAAGGTGTGCGCGGTACTGGGCCTCCCGGGCGAGGTTTCTGTCGCGCTGCAGCAGTTTCCGCACAAGAGCTGGGACAAGGCCGTCCCCACTGACCCGGTGATCTACCGCTGGTATGAAATCGTCGGGGTCTACGGCGACACCATCAAGGAACTGATCCACGAGAAATTCGGCGACGGCATCATGAGCGCCATCGACTTTTCCATGCACATCGACAAGGAGAAAAATCCCGCCGGCGATCGCGTAGTGGTAACCATGAACGGCAAGTTCCTGCCCTACAAGAGCTGGTAACAGACATCCCCGCTACGTCCTGCCCGCATGTTGCGGCATCCTCATGCCCGGCATGCCGGCGGGGACGGAACCGCGCAACATGCGCCTGTAGTGGCCGCTCATGCGAATTGTGAGGCGTGATTGCCATCATCCCTGGCCCTGCGCGTAGGCATTCCACCGGCCGCGTGAGCGGAAATTTCAGGGCGGGTCAAAAACAGAAACAGCCCCAGGGCTATCAACAGCATGCTGGCGGCGCCGATGATCGCCACCGGATAGCCGAGATTGCCGGCCAGTTCCAGCTGGCTGTATTTGATCACCATGATCAGCCCCTCCAGCACCAGGGCTATGCACACCACACCGACGAAGCGAGCCACCGAGCGGCGCACGGCGGCGAAAATGTCCTCGTCATTCTCCTGTACGTATTCCTTGCCGACGTTGAGGCCAAGCTCGAAGGCCGCCAGCGATATCACCGCCGCGTTGATGGAAGCTATCAGGCCGCTGGTCATGCCACCGACGTGGCTGATGGCTCCGGCGAACTCCCGCACGGAAAGCACGGCGAAGGCGATGGACAGCGCCATAAACAGCAGCGAGAAGAAGATCGCCAGTAGCGCACGCAGGCGTGCGGTGGGTGCGGTGTCATTGGCAGTTTCAGCTATGGACATACGGCTTTCCTTTATGTCTATCGTCATGATGGTCGGTCCTTGGTGAATACCTGGCGTTCGACACAATGGGCCGTGACCGGTTCCATGGGGGCGCCACCCGGATCACAGAGCTGTGACGCAGCACTAACTTTTCATTACGAGGTGTCCCTGTCAGCCGGTAATTGCACATTTCATCGTAGTAATACCATCGGCGCAGAGTTTGCGCATGATGGACACAAATTCCGGTCTACGCTTATTGGGGGCTCGTCGTAACCGGCAGTACCCCGCACGTGCACGAGCACAATCCCGATCCCCACTTTCAGATCGATGGAGGCGGCCATGAACAGACACAGCGCCGACCACGCCACGTTCACCGTCGAACGCACCTTGCCGGTGGCCCCGGCCGAGGCATTCAGGGCCTGGGCCGATCCGGCCGTCAAGGAACTCTGGTTCCGCGGCCCGGACGAATGGAGCCGGTCCGACTACGAGCTCGACTTTCGCATCGGCGGCCATGAGCACGTCGCCGGCGGTCCACCCGAGGGACCGTTGCACGTCTACGATGCACGCATCGAGGACATCGTGCCCAATGAACGCATCGTGTACACCTACGACATGTATCTGGACGAACAGCGGATATCGGTATCGGTGTCCACTGTTGAATTCCGGCCGGAAGGCCGCGGCACGCGCCTGATCTTCACCGAACAGGACGTCTTTCTCGACGGCGCCGATTCCCGCGGTTCACGCGAGAGCGGTACGCGCGATTTGCTCGATCAGCTGGAGGCCGCACTGATCCACAGCGATATGGGCATGTGACGCCCGACAGAATGGAGGAGATGCCATCATGCGATTCATGATTCTGCTCAAGGCCGACAAAAGCACGGAAGCCGGCAAACTGCCCAGCACCGAAATGCTGGCAGCCATGGGAAAGTACAACGAGGAGCTGGTGAATGCCGGCGTCATGCTCGCCGGGGAGGGCCTACAGCCCACCGCCAGGGGGGTGCGGGTACGCTTCTCCGGCGACAGGCGTACCGTAACCGAAGGTCCGTTTGACGATACCGGCCTGATCGCCGGCTTCTGGATATTCAACGTCAAATCCATGGACGAGGCCATCGCATGGGTCAAACGCTGCCCCAACCCACTGGAGGGGGACGCTGAAATAGAGATCCGCCGGATTTACGAGGCGGACGATTTCGGCGCCGAATTCACCCCCGAGCTGCGCGAGGCGGAGGAACGGGTCCGTGAACACATCGCCCGGCACGACAAGCCGGCGGATACGCGTCACTGAACTCCGTCTGCTGCGGCGGTGCCCGCTGCAACGGGCTCCGTCGCGGCAAGCATCTGCTTTTCGCGCTGGAACACCAGTATCGAGCCGATACGCAGGCAACCCAGCACGAACAGCAGCGCGCTGAAGGCGTACATGTCACCGTCGCCCAATTGATGCTCGAACAGCTTGATCATGATCTCACGCAGTACGAACACGATACCGGCATCGACGATGAACGTCATGCGCAGCCGGTGTTCGCTGAAATAGTCGACCAACGAGCGTGACAGCTCGATCAGTATGAACAGCGTGAGCACCTCGGAGATGATGCGCACGTAGTGACGGGCAATGTCCGCGTTCTGCAGCAACTCGCCCAGGTTGAGAAACAAACGTGCCACGCCAATCACGATACCCAGCGCGAGAAACAGCAGCATCACGCTGAACGCGGCACAGATTACTTTGTTGTAGAGTTGCATCAGGCGGGCATTCATGTCGAACCTCCCTGGCGGCATGACAGTTCCAGGGTAGCGCGGCAAGATTGCAGGATTGGGTCAGCGCGATGCGGCGGCCGGCAGGCCGCCGCAGGCATGCGCGCCCCGGCGTCAACGGACGATGGCGGCGTCGACCAGCCGGGGGAACGGCAGTTCCTGGGGACGGTCCGTATGGGGCGTACGGGAGCACTCCATGAACGAGCGCACCGTGCAATGGGCGCAGCGCTCCTGGTTGAGCGTGGCGACGATGGAGGCGATGGCCTGCTTCTTGGTGGCGTAAACGTGATCCTCGCCCAGATAGGCCAGCATGCCGGTGCGGCGCAGCGACTCCTCCACCCGGGGCTTCACATTGCACAGGTAGAGATCGCCTCCGGCTGCGCGCAGGCTCTTGGCCTCCCGTTCCAGCATTTCGGCGCCGGCCAGATCCACGAAGTTGATACCCGCCGCCACCAGCAGCACGTGACGCTGCTCCGGACTGCGCTCGGCCTGCTTGCGCAGGGATTCCTGTACATGGGACACGGCGCCGAAGAACAGGGAGCCGTCGACGCGCACGATGCCGAGCTGAGGACAGGGTTGTGCCTGCGCATCCATATGACTGAGTCGGCGCTCGTCGCCGGACGGCGTGAGCGACACCACCGTGGGACGCGAGGTGCGGTTCAGGTACAGCATCAGCGACAGCATCACGCCGAGGAAGATGGAGAACTCCAGCTCCAGGAACAGCGCCGCCAGCAGGGTGGTGGCGAGAATGGAGGTCTCGGCGCGGGAGCTGTGAATGATGTGGGCGATGTTCTTGAAGTCGATGAGTCCCCATGCCACCAGGAACAGCACGCCGGCCATGGCCGCGTTGGGCAGGTAGGCGGCGAGCGGCGCCACCAGCAGCACGATGCCCATCAGCAGGCCGCCGGCGAAGACCGCGGCCAGCGGCGTCACCGCACCGGCCTGGAAGTTGAGACCGCTGCGGTTGAACGAGCCGGTGGCCACATAGCCGGAAAAGAAGCTGCCGGCGATGTTGGACAGGCCCTGGCCGATGAACTCCTGGTTGCCGTCGATATGCTGTCCGGAGCGCGTCGCCAGGGCGCGGCCGATGGACACCGCCTCGGTGAGGGCGAACAGCGTCACCGCCAGGGCGGTGGGCGCAAGGCGTTGCAGGTTCTCCAGCGTCAGCCCCGGCCCCGACAGCGGCGGCAGGGAGGCCGGCAGGGCGCCGATGGTCACGATGCCGGTAATTTCGCTGCCCACGCCGGCGTTGAGCGCCAGCGCGGCGACACTGCCGACCAGCATGGCGACGATCATATAGGGCAGGCGCGGCCACCAACGTTTCACTGCAACGCCGCTCAGCAGGGTGAGCAGGGCGACGCCGGTGACGTAGGGGTTGATGTTTGGAATCTGCTGGAAGAAGTGGTGCAGGATTTCCGGCAGGTTGCCGCCGCGCGGGATTTCCACGCCGAAGAAGTTCTTCAGTTGCTTGGCGATGATCAGAACCGCCGCGCCGGCGGTGAAGCCGACCACCACCGAGTGGGAAATGAAGTTGACCAGGGTGCCGAGACGGACGGCACCGAGGACGATTTCGATCACGCCCACCATGAAGGTAAGCGTCAGCGCCAGGGCGACGTAATCGGCGGAACCGGGTTCGGCGTATACCGACAGGGAGGAGAACAGCACCACCGAGGCGGCCGTGGTCGGCCCGGATACCAGGTGCCACGACGAGCCGTACAGGGCGGCAATGATGGCCGGGATCATGCCTGCATACAGGCCGTATTCCGGCGGCATGCCCGCAATGGTGGCGAAGGCTACGCCCTGCGGCAGCACCACGACGGCGCCGGTGAGTCCCGCCAGGAAATCAATGCGCAAGGTGCGGTTGGTGACCCGCGGCCACCAGCGCAGGAACGGGAAGAGCTGGATGACCCAGAGTGGACACCTATCCACGCTGCATCCTTGCACCGCGCTCCATGCGGGCGGCAATCAGCGCCAGCGGCAGGGCGATCAGCGCCAGTCCGTCAAGATGGTGCGAAAGCAGAGCGGTGAACGGGATCAGAATCGCGACGGCGGCCAGGGCCAGGCCGGGCATGGAATTGATGCGGCGAAACATCGGGGAATAAGGGCGCAGAGCGGACATGACGGGGCTCCATGGGTTGCACTCGGAACTGTGCCGCAGCGTACCCGCAGCGCCGTGAAGCGGCCGTCAAGAAGATGTGAAGGATTGGTGAAGAACGGGGCTGGCGGCGAAGCGCAGCCGGATGAGGGTGCCGCTGCCGCCGGTGCTCTCCACCGCCAGCTGCCAGCGATAGCGCAGACAGATGCGCTTCACCAGCGACAGCCCGATGCCGCTGCCGCTGGCACCGGGCATGTGCGGCTCGAACAGGTTGCGGAACAGCTCCTGATCGATGCCGCGCCCGGTATCGCTGATGATGAAATCCGCGCCCTCCAGGCTGATCCCGATATGGCCCTCGTCGGTATAGCTGTAGGCATTGCGGATTAGGTTGCCCAGCACCACGCGCACCAGCGCCGTGTCGGCGTCGACCATGAACCGCTCCGGCAGCTGCACGCTGAGGTCCACCGGCTTGCCGTTGAGCAGGTAGGCGTGGCTTTCCAGCAGGCGACGCACTTCAGGCACAGCGTCGGTGGCGCCCCCGGTGCCGGGCGTCTCGCGGGCCAGGGCCAGCAGGGCCGGCGTGACCTCGCTCATTTCCTCGGCGGCGCGGCGAATGCGCTCGACGCGGCTATGCATGGGCTCGCTGAGCTGCTTGTCGGACAGCAGCAGGTCGGTGGCGCCGCGGATCACCGTCAGCGGCGTACGCAGTTCGTGGCTGAGGTCGGCGGTAAAGGCGCGCTCCCGTTCCACGAAGCCGAGGATGCGGGCGCGATAGTGATCGAGCGCCTGGGCCAGCTGTCCCACCTCGTCCGGCGGAAACTGGCTGGCCAAATCCGTTGCCGGCGAATCGGCACCGGCGCCGGACACGCGGCCCGCCAACAGGCTGACCGGGCGGATGACCTGCCGTGCCAAAAGGTAACCCGCGCCCACCGACGCCAGCGTGGCGAACAACACGCCGCTGATGATGAGCGCGAGTACCGCGCGGTCGCGCTCCACCGTCTGGCTGATGTCGTACAGCAGGTAGAAACGGCGCCCGCCCTGCTCCGCCACCGCCGCCCGGTAGGGACGCTCTTCCAGCTCCAGGGCGTACTGGCCGGGCGGCCGCGTGCGCAAGTCCGGCGGCACGTCCGTGGCGAAGCGCTCGCTGGGTTCCACGTAACCGCGCACCAAGGCAGTCGCGGGCGGCGGCGAATGGGGATTGCGCTCACGCCGGCTGATGTAGTCTTCCATCTCCGCCGCCAGCGCCTGATCGATGAGCCGCTGTTCCAGGTCCTTCATCGCCAGATAGAGCGTGCCGCCCAGCAGTGTACTGACCGTCACGCCCAGCAGCGCGAAGGCCAGCGTCACGCGAAAATGCAGGCTAGCCCTGATCTTCATCGGGCTCGCCGATGCGATAGCCGCGGCCATGCACCGTTTGCAGCAGCGGAACGGCAAAGGGACGATCGATGGCCATGCGCAATTGATACATATGTGCACGCAGTGCGTCGCTGTCCGGCGGCGTGTCGCCCCACACCGCGCGCACCAGCTCCGCCCGCGGCACCACCCGGCGCGGGTTGCGCATCAGCACTTCCAGTATGCGCAACGGAATGGGCGCCAGGCCGATGGACTGGCCGTCGCGCTGTACGCTGAGGGCGTCCAGATCGAACACCAGGTCCGCCACCTGCAAACGCCGCGGCATGCCCTGCCCGCGCCGCACCAGCGCCTGCAGACGCGCCTCCAGCTCAGGCAGATCAAAGGGTTTGACCAGATAGTCGTCGGCGCCGACGTGAAAGCCCAGCAGCTTGTCGTCCAGCGTATCGCGCGCGGTCAGCATCAGGATCGGCACCGCGCTGCCCAGTTCACGCAGACGCCGGCAAACCTCGGTGCCGTCGAGGCGCGGCAGCATCAGATCCAGCACGACGGCGTCGTAGGGATCGCGCGTCGCGAATTCGAGGCCGACACGGCCGTCGTAGGCCAGATCCACGGTGTGGCCGTGCGCCGTCAGGTAGTCGTACAGGTTGGCGGCGAGATCGCGGTTGTCTTCAACGACGAGCAGATACATGGTCGGTCATGGCGCGTGGCGGTGCGTTGCTGCCGTCGTCGCAGGTTCCTGCATGGCGGAAAGGAACAGGCACCCTACTCACCCCACCGCCTCCCTGTCAATCGGCGGCGGCGGCGCCCCGCACGCCATATCTACACCGGCTTGTGACACACCGCTTCGATGTTATGCCCGTCCGGATCGAGCACGAATGCTGCGTAGTAGGTGGGGGAATAGTCCTCACGTATACCCGGCGCACCGTTGTCCTTGCCCCCGGCCTTGAGCGCCGCAGCGTGAAACCCGTCGACCTGCTCGCGCCGTTCGCATTGAAAAGCAATGTGTATGGCAGGGCTGGTGGCCCGGTTCTGGCTGATCCAGAAATCCGCCTTGCCGTCGGCGCCAAAGCCGGCCGTTTCGCCGTATTCCACCAGCAGCGTATAGCCCAGCGGGGCCAGTGCCGAGGTATAGAACGTTTTCACACAGGAGTAATCACTTACATCAATACCGACGTGGTCTATCATGATGGCGTCCCTCCATGTCGAGGCCTTAAGTTTAGGACACGGAGAAACGCGCGTGGACCCGCGGCCAAACGGCCGTCGCACTCAGTCTTCAGCAACCACCCACACCCCGCAGGCGAAGTTCTCCAGGGTGTGGCGCATGCGGCGGACATGGCTGCCCTCCCAGTAGAGTTTGTCGCAATGGGGGCAGTACCAGGCCTGTTCGGACAGGCGCAGGGCGCCTTCGGGCAGCAGGCTGCGTTGCGCCTCGGTGGCGGGAATGACGGGGGTATTGCATTCCAGGCAGCGGGAGAACGGCTTGACCGACCAGTCGATGGCGAAGCGCTCCGACACCTCGGCCACCACGCCGGGCAGGGTGTTCTGCGCCAGCAGCACGACGCAGCCGCCGCCGTTGCGGAACTCAGCCATGTGGCGATCGCGGGTCAACAGCCAGCGGCTCTCGGCGCAGGCCTGCGCCACCAGTTCGCGATCGTCGGCGCCGGCACTGGCGATAAGGGTGTCGTAACCGGCGGCCCGCAGCCAGCGGCCCAGTCGCTGCAGCATTTCATCGCAAAAGAAGCGCTGATCCTTCATGATCCACCCGGCCGGAACAAAACCCCTGGTCTGCCGGTCATTGTATACACCCCCCGCCAGCCTGGGACACGCCGGCGGAGGATCGTCACCCGGCCCCCCCTATTCCACCACCTCAAGCGAGCCCCCTCCCCGGCCACAGTCATGAAAATTCCGAAACGTATACAACCACTGGTCGACGACGGCCTGGTGGACGAAGTGCTGCGCCCGCTGATGAGCGGCAAGGAGGCCGCGGTCTATGTGGTGCGCTGCGGGTCCGAAATCCGCTGCGCCAAGGTCTACAAGGAAGCAGGCAAGCGCAGCTTCAAGCAGGCGGTGCAATACCAGGAAGGCCGTACGGTGCGCAACAGCCGCCGCGCCCGCGCCATGGAGAGAGGTTCGCGCTTCGGCCGCAGCGAGCAGGAGGAAGCCTGGCAGAACGCCGAGGTGGACGCGCTGTTCCGCCTGGCCGACGCCGGCGTGCGTGTCCCCCGCCCCTATGGCTGCTTCGAGGGTGTGCTGCTGATGGAACTGATCACCGACGAACTGGGCGAGGTGGCACCGCGCCTGAACGACGTATCCATGTCGGCCGAACAGGCGCGGGAGGATCACGCCCTGATGATGCACTACGTGATGCGCATGCTCTGCGTCGGACTGGTGCACGGTGACCTGTCGGAATTCAACGTACTGGTGGACGACTACGGCCCGGTGATTATCGATCTGCCCCAGGCGGTGGACGCCGCCGCCAACAATCACGCCGAATGGATGCTGGCCCGCGACGTCCACAGCATAACGGCCTATTACGCCCAGTATGCCCCCGAGCTGCAGCACACCAAATACGCCCAGGAAATCTGGGCGCTGTACAAAAATGGTGCATTGCATCCTGAGATCGCCCTGACCGGGCTTTTCGAGGAGAGCCTGCAGGACGCCGATGTGGAACTGGTGCTGAAGGTCATCGAGGCCGCTGCGGCCGAAGAGCAGGAGCGGCAGCGGCGCCTCCTTGATACGGCGGACTGATATCCACTGCCGGTACGTACCGCGCGTACCGGGCGGGCCTGGGCGGAAACATAGCCGTCACATCATCATGCGATAGTGCGGCTGAGCCGTGCCATTCCACAGCCCGGTGCTCCGGAATCCCCCGCTGGCGCTCCATTTTTCATATTGTGGATAGGCGCACAGCGGATACTTCTCGTATTATGCGACAGTGGCGGCCGGCTAATCGGGCCGCCCGGTTCACATCAAACAAATTTCAGGGAGAATCACAATGAAGAAGGTTTTGCTTGCGCTTTTTGTAATGTTTTTTGCCGCCCAGACTTGGGCCGCAGTGGATGCCGCCGCCGTACCGGAGAAGAAGCAGACCCCGCAGGGCCTGTATCTGAGCGCCAAGGATGCGCACGACATGGTGCAGAAGGATGCCGCCAAGGTTCTTTTCATCGACGTACGCACCCAGGCCGAGGTTGAGTTCGTCGGCATGTCGACCATGGTCGACGCCAACATCCCCTACATGATCAGCAACGTCGCGGAATGGGATGCCAAGAAGAACGTCTTCGCCAAGACCCCCAACAGCGGCTTCCAGGCCGCCGTCGAGGCCCAGCTGAAGAAGAAGGGCCTGTCCAAGTCCGATTCCATCATCGTGATGTGCCGCTCCGGCGACCGCAGCGCCAAGGCTGCCGCCCTGCTGGCCAAGCTCGGCTACAGCAACGTCTACTCCGTCGTCGACGGGTTTGAAGGCGACACCGCGAAAGACGGCGCCCACAAGGGCGAGCGCGTGGTGAACGGCTGGAAGAACGCCGGCCTGCCCTGGAGCTACAAGCTGGACAAGGCGAAGATGTATCTCGAATTCTAAGCCTCGTCCGTACCGGCAAGCGAAAGGCACCCCTCGGGGTGCCTTTCTGCTTTTGGGCGCGGCATACCCCGTGCACTCCCTCCCTATTCGAATCCATCCCTGTCAACCAAAGTCTGGGGAATGCGTTACTCACGGTGTAGATGTTTCATTTCACAACCTGGAGTAACCATGATGAACAAGCAGCTTTTGGTCGCAACAATCCTCGCCGGGGGCATCGCCGCCGCCACTCCCGCCCTCGCTGACCACAACAGCATTTGGGGTCCCGGCACGGCAAACATGCCCAATGACATTCACAACACCCGCATTGAGGACGACAACGAGACCTTTCTCGAACTGGTGCAGCAGGGGGGCGGCGCTGATTCGGTAAACCGCTATGACGACGGCACCGACACGATGACGCGCGCCGCTCCCAACCGCATGGTGGATCGCAGCACAATGGGGGGCGGCGCTTACTCGGCGACGGGGCGCGGCGGCCGTCCCTGAGGTGCAAAACTGATCGGCGACAAGGGGCACAGGCTACGGTTGCAGGAACACGTGGCCTGCCCCCTTTCGCCGCATCACTCGACGCTGCCGAACGACCGATCGGAATGATAGGCCGGTGGCGGCAGGCCCGCGATGCGGCTGCCCTGGGTCACCGGACCGCCGGGGAACAGTTCGTACAGGCGCCGCGTCGAGGTCCGGTCGCACAACACGTCCGCCAGTTCACGCACCAGGACTCGTCCCGAACTGGCCTGCCCGCGGGTCACCAGGCGGCGCCGCAAATAGTGCAGCACGTCCCAATGGGAGGGCGTCAGGGCAATGCCCTCCTCTTCCGCCAGCCGCAAGGCGATCAGGCGGTTCCACACCGGCAACTCCTGAAGAAATTCGTCCGGGCGCCGTTCCTTGATCCGTTCATTGAGAATTCGTCCGTCGTAAGGTATCTGCAACATTGCCCTCACCTCCTTGCCGATACAGACCTGCCGCAGCAGGTGTCATCGGAAAATGGCCTGACAGTGGCAACTGCAATCCATGCATTAAGGATAGACCAAGGGCGTCACCGGGTTATGGGCTGGCCGGTTTACGATCGCGCTTGCAGCGGTGAGATAAAATGATTTACTGAGGTTGGCAAGGCCATAAGTTGCGATTAATGGCGCAGGGATTGTTTCACTGCACCGATGGACAACCGACGCTCTGCCAAGGAACAGCGACGCTGACCTTATTGCTGTCGCAGATGGCTGCGGCGGCATGATGCGTTCGCTCAAGCCGACACACGGCGTAAGGATAAAGCGCATGCTCTCGCGCCAACGGCAGTCCCGGGCTCATCGATGAACGCCGCGCAAGCAACCGGCGTCACGGCAGCACCCGGGCACACTGCCCGGGCCCTGCGCGGCGCCTTATTCCATCATGTCGTTGATCACGTTCTTGAACCAGCTGTGGGCATAGCTCACTTCGCGCTTGCGGATTTCCGGACTGGCATTGGCCGGTGACACACCGCCGGATTTCGGCATTTCCTCGATGGTGTTGGTGGCGGCATTGAGGGTGTAGACGGCGGCCACGGAAATGCCGAAGTCCTCGCCCACCACGCTGTAGCAGGTGTTGACGAAAGTCGGATCACCCGGTTCCCGGCCGTTGAAGCGGTTGATGATGGCGGCCGCGGCCACCTTGGCCTGGGAATTGGCGGCATAGGCCGATTTGGGCATTTTCGCCGCACTGGAGGCGTCTCCCAGCACATAGATGTCCTTGTGCCGCTTGGACTCGAAGGTGCGTTTGTCCACCGGACACCAGTCGCCGTCGACCAGGTCGGCGGCGAAGGCGATGGGGCCGGCCTTTTGCGGCGGGATGATGTTCACCACGTCGCCCTGGAACTCCTCGATCTCGGCCTGCAGGGTGCGGGTCGTCGGGTCCAGCGATTCAACCTTGCCGCCTGCCGCTGCGCTCACCCACTCAATCATGCTGTTGCCGCTGCCGTAGCCGTACAGCTTGGTCCAGCCCTCGACGTAAAGCCCCTGCTTGGAGAACGCATCCTTGGCATCCAGGATGAGGATCTTGGCGCGCGGATTGTGATGCTTGCAGTACAGGGCGATCTGCGAGGCGCGCTCATACGGGCCGGGTGGGCACTTGAACGGATTGGGCGGCGCCACGATGATCACCCGTCCACCCTGGCGCATGGCCTGCAACTGGCGACGCAGGATCTTGGTCTGGGGACCGGCATTCCAGGCATGGGGAATGTCCTCGGCCACCGCCTCGTCGTAGCCGTCGATGGCGTCCCACTTGAAGCCGATGCCGGGCGACACCACACAGGCGTCGTAGTCGAAGCCCTTGCCTCCGGCCGTGGTTACGGTCTTCTTCACCGGGTCGATGCCGACGACGGTGTCGGTGACGACCTCCACGCCGTGACGGCGCAGGCCGTCGTAGCCGAAGGTGATGGACTCCAGCGTACGCTCGCCGCTCAACACCTCGTTGCTCATGAAGCAGGTGGTGTAGCTGGTCTTGGTTTCGATGAGCGTCACGGCAAGATTCGGATCGAGCTTGCGCAAATATTTGGCGACGGTGCAGCCGCCCACGCCGCCGCCGACGACGACGACGCGGCGGGGCGCGCCCAGGGCCACGTGCGGGAAACCGAGGGTGGCACCGAGCATGGCGATGCCGCCGGTGGTGCGGATGAAGTCTCTGCGCTTGATGTCTGTCATGATTCGTGTCCTCGACGCCGTCACTGCTGGCTGCCGTAGTAGTGGATGAGCGCCGGGATGGCCTGCTTGCCCTCTTCCGCGATGGCGGCGTCGACCTTGCGCTTCATCTTGCGCGGCCAGTCCCGCTTGCCGGACAGGAAGTCGGCCATGGTGTGATCCAGATAGGGCATCCACTGTCCGGCCAGCGTACCGGCATCGCCGGGACGACCGCCGTTCTCGTGACATTTCTCGCAGTGCTTTTCGTGCAGCCGGGCGCCGCGCGCGGCCAGCGCCGCGTCGTGCTTTTGCGGCGTCAGGTGCAGGCGCTGCTTGGCGAAGAACCAGCCCATGTCCTTGAGCTGCTCATCGCTGTAGCCGCGGGCGATGCGGTTCATGATGGTGGCGTTGCGCTTGTCGGCCTGGTAGGCCTTCATGGCATCGACGAAGACCTCGGGGTCCATGCCGGCGATGGACGGCATCGACGGACCCACGCTGGAGCCGTCGGTGCCGTGACAGCCGGCGCAGGTGAAGGCCAGTGCCTCGCCCGAGGGGCCGGCCAGGGCGGCCCCCGGCAGCAGCGCCAACACGGCGAGGAGGAGATTGCGAACATTCTTGGTCATGGTGTCGTCTCTCTGCATGTTTGCCGTGCGCACTATTTCGGCGCGGTCGCAATACCGATCAGCACCAGGGTCAGCAGGGCCAGTCCGGCCATGATCAGCACACTGGTGATGAACGAAGCGGCCAGCTCGGCGCGCCGCGACGGACGCTTGATGAGGTGCTTCTCCAGATCGCCGGCCGCGACCAGGCGCTCGTATTCGAGACGGTGATCGTGCTTGAACTCCTCGATGGGAATGGCACCGGTAAAGATGGTGGTGCTCATCGGGAAGCGCTCAGGCCGGAAGTGCACGTTGAAGAAGTGCACCGAGTTGAGGAAGATGGCCGCCAGCAGCGCCTCTTCCGCATGGATCAGCGTGGCGATGTTGAACACCCAGCCCGGCAGGATGGATGCGGTCGCTTCCGGCGCAAACAGCACGATGCCGGAGGAGCCGATCACCGCAGCACCCCAGAACGGCGCCCAGTAGTCGAACTTCTGCCAGTAGGTCCAGTGACAGAACTCGGGACGCGGGCCGCGGCCGAGGAACCAGCGGAACATGTTGCGCAGGTCCTGCAGGTCTTTCATGTTGGGCAGCATGGAGGTGCCGCCGAACCACTGGAAGGTCTTGCGCTTGCGCCAGATGTTGGTGAGCGCAATGGTCAGGTGAGTCAGGAAGATCGCCAGCCAGATGATGGCGGCGGTACGGTGGATGATGCCCTCCATCTTCGGCCCGCCGAGGAAACTCACCACGGCCTTGGCCCAGCCGGTGTGGGAGAACAGCAGGGTGGTGCCGGTGAGGATCAGCGTCATCGTCGAAATGGCGAACAGAGCGTGGATCCAGCGCCAGGCCACCGAGAAGCGGCGGAAGTAGACGATGTCCGGCCGATCGAGATTCTCGATGAAGCCCTTGCCCTGGAAGCGGTCCACCAGTTCGCGGTACAACCAGAGCAGCACGTGCACCCAGAAGAAGGCGATGACGCCGTAGATCAGCCCCTGCATGAAGCGTTTGGCCCACCACAGGGTGGGGTAGGCTTCCATGTCGTCCGCATCGCCGTGCGGCCAGAAGCTGAGGAAGTTTTCATTGGCGTCGGTGTGGCAGTTCTTGCAGTTTTCCAGCCGGTTGTTGGCGTGGATGGAGGAGGTCGGATCGTCCTTGTCCTTGACCTCGTGGCCACCGTGGCAGTCGTGGCACTTCGCGGTGTTGGTGTAGCCCAGCCGGTGCACCTGGCCGTGGTAGGAGGCGAAATAGGTGCGCTGGGCATCTTCGTGGCAGTCGCCGCAATTCTTGGTGATCGCCCGCTTGGCGGTATCGCTCTCGGGGGCAGCGATGGCATGGGTGGTGTGGCAGTCGGAACAGACGGCGGACTTGCTGTCGCCCTTTTCCAGCACGGCCTTGCCATGATCGGAGGTGCGGTATTCGGCCAGCTGCTTTTCATGGCAGCGTCCGCACACTTCCGGATTCTTCAGACGCTTCTCCGCACGCTGGATGCTGCCGAGCTCGCCGACGTTGTGGGCGTCATGACAGTCGTAACAGGTGGCGTTGGTCCGGGACTCATCCAGCTTGTTGGGCTGGGCATGAACGGAATCCATGAAGTTATCGATCTGCTCGTTGACCACCTTGAGGCGCTTGTGCTTGCCCTCCGGGTCATTCTGGAATTTTTCCCAGGTATCGCGGTGGCACTCGACGCAGCCGACGATCACTTCCGGCGCTTCGCGGTGCGGCACGCGGCGGATGGTCGTGTGGCAGCTGTTGCAGCGCTGCTCGCCATGGACGCTCGCCTCGATCTGCTCGCGATGCACGAAGAGGTTGACCTGGGTGCCGTCGTCGCGGACATCGGTCTTTTCCTTTTCGTCGCCATGACAGGTCAGACAGCGCTCGTTGGGAATGATGCGCTGCCCGGTCGCGGGATCGAAATGCTCGATCATCAGCTCGCCTTGCGGCTCCGCAGTTTCCGCCTGGGCCGAGGGAGTGATGATTAGACCGAGGGAGGCTGCCCACAGGCAGGCCAAAACCATGGAAGCGATGCGTCTGGGCATCGTGCTCATATCGGATTTCCTTTGGTGACCGCGCAGCCCTGGTGCTGTCGCGTATTTTTTATAATTTCAGGGGGTGGCCGAGAGTCTTGAGCTGCCACAGCTGCAAGACATGTATCCGCCAACCCGCCTGGGCACCACACCGGACGATACCGCCTGCACCAGCCGGACGATCAGCCCGCACACACCTCGGTGCGGGAGAATCCGTACGACCCGTCACAGCCGGCGAACGGCCTGCGAGTGAAAGGAGATGAGGACGCCCGCGTGTGCAGGCCCAAATTCCTTTGGATAAGGGCTAAGGCAAAAGGAGTGCCAAGCGGAAACAGGGAGAGAAGGTGGAAATTGCGTGCTGAAAGGGGGATGCACAGCATCATGTCATGACACTTGGCATATGACATGCCCCAGTGTATGCCAATTATGGCGGACCGACACAGGCCGTATGCCAGTCGTAACTGGCTGAAATATAGACCAAGCCGGATACGACTGCCAGAAATAACAGGTTAATCGCAAATTTTCCTTCACATTCCGGGCACCAATGCATCCGCCAGCCCTCGCGACTCCCCGACAGCGGACGCCCCCCTGCGCAGTGCAGCGATGGGTTTCGCGTGCTCCACCCGGCCTGCAAAGCCAAGCAGAATCATTGCGGATTTGAAGTCTCCCGGAGGATGGGTAGAACAACGTGAAACCCGTCAACGCGGAACCACCGAACCACTCAACGCGCGAAATGCCGGAGTTTGGCGATCGGGTTGTTTACCCTGCGCCGGAACCGATACGGGCCCATGCCATGCCGCGGTACCGTACCTGCGCGCCGCCCATTTTGTATACTGCCCGCGGACTCACGGGTCCGAATGTATACAATCAAAAAAATACAAGGAGCGGTTAGATGAAAAAGTTGATTACCCTGCTGCTGACGTCCGCAGTTCTGTTGACCACCGGTTGCGCCAGCAACCTGATGAAGCCCGCCGCGAGCGAAACCATCGTCAGTTCCGACGACAAGGCCACCATCGTATTCATGCGCAACTCGTTTGTCGCCTCGGCCATCGGCGTCGAAATGTTCGAGGTGGTCGACGGCAAGCTGGAGTTCATCGGCTCATTGCCGACCGGCAACAAAATCGCCCACAAGACCTCGCCCGGCAAGAAGGTCTATATGGCCTACGGCACGGCCGCAGACTTCATGATCGCCGACGTGCGTGCCGGCAAGACCTACTACTCCATCGTCCGCCCCAACTGGGGTACCGGCGGCTTTGCGCCGACGCCGATCCGCCCGACCAACAGCGAGTACACCATGCAAAGCGAGGACTTCGCCGGTTGGGTGAAGAACACCAAGCTGGTTGAGCTCAAGAAGGCGGAAGCGGAAACCTGGTTCGCCGGCAAGAAGGAAGAGTACGAGAAAATCTACGCGGAATACTGGAGCCGTTTCGAGCGGAAGACCCCCTTCGAAAAATCCCAGCGCACCCTGAACCCGCAAGACGGGGTATAAGGGCAACGAGGGTGACGGATTTATTGCAGGAACGTGGTTCCCGCCAAATCCGTCATCCTCCCTCCATCCTCCGCCATCCCTGCATCTGTAGGATGGGTAGAGCGTAGCGAAACCCATCAATATTGAGCCACGGTGCCACGAAACCTTTATGGATAAAGGCGATGGGTTTCGCGTTGCTCTACCCATCCTACATCGTGGTTAACACCGGGTGTGTCTAGCGCAGTTCATACTGGATGGGTGGAGCACAGCGAAACCCATCAAGCCGAGGGCCGCTCAGCGCAGCAGCCGCCGCAGCAGCGGGCCGAGGGTCAGGCCCTGCACCAGGATGGAAAAAACCACCAGTACATAGGTCACCGCAAGAATGAGGTCACGCTCGGGGCCCGAGGGCAGCGACAGCGCCAGGGCCACGGAGATGCCGCCGCGCAGGCCGCCCCAGGTCATCAGGGTGACCACCCAGGGGCTGAACTGACGCGACTTGCGCATCAGCCCGATGGGAAGACCGACGCTCACCAGCCGCGCCAGCAGCACGATGGGGATCGCCAGCGCCGCCGCCAGCAGATATTCGCCGCTGAACGACAGCACCAGCAGCTCAAGCCCGATGAGCACGAACAACACGGCATTGAGTATCTCGTCCAGCAGTTCCCAGAAGCTGTCCAGATGCTCGCGGGTGGTGTCCGACATGGCCAGCAGCCGCCCCTGGTTGCCGATGAGCAGGCCTGCCACCACCACGGCAATGGGGCCGGACACGTGAATGGCGGTGGCGAGCGCATAGCCGCCCATCACCAGCGCCAGGGTGATCAGCACCTCGACCTGATAGTTGTCCACCTTCCTGAGCATCCCATAGGCGATGCCGCCGCTAAGCAGCCCGAACACCACGCCGCCGACGGCCTCCTCCACGAACAGGAGCGCCACCTCGGAGGCCGTCATGTCGCCGCGGGTCGCGATGCCGAGCAGCACCAGGAACACCACCACACCGATGCCGTCGTTGAACAGCGACTCACCGGTGATTTTCGTTTCCAGGGTCTTGGGCGCCCCGGTGGTCTTGAGCAGGCCGAGCACGGCAATGGGATCGGTGGGCGAAATGAGGGCGCCGAACACCAGGCAGTAGATAAACGGCACATCCAGCCCGAGGGCGGAGAACGCCAGCCAGGCAAGGCCGCCCACGATGGCCGTGGAAATGATCACGCCGACGCTTGCCAGCACGGCGATCACCCATTTCTGTTTCGCCAGATCCGCCAGGTTCACGTGCAGCGCGCCGGCGAAAAGCAGAAAGCTCAACATGCCGTGCAGCAGGGTGGTGTTGAAATCGATCCCGGCCAGCAGTGACTGGGCCTTGTCCGCGACGCTGCCGAATCCCAGCGCACCGGCCAACACCAGCACCAGGGAAAACACCAGCGCGATGAGCATGAGCCCGATGGTGCTCGGCAGGCGGATGAAGCGGTGATTGATCCAGGCGAACACCGCCGCCAGGGAAATCAGCAGGGCAGCCAGATTGAGTGCATCCATGAGTTGCTTGATCCTTAATCCATATTTGAGACGGGAGAACGCGTTTGCAGGCCGCAATACTACCGCCTCAATCCGCGTCCGCCTAGGGACAGGCGGAACACCGGTCGCCATCCCCTGCCGCTTCACTACACCACAGAGGGCGCCCCGTGGGCGCCGTGCTACGGCGGCATGGCCTGCCCGATGACGCGCCGGTATGAGGTGGATACCCATTCGGAACACTTGCTTGGCCTTTCGAATCCATCGGCAATATCCCCTTGGAAGTCTTCCTGGTTCCCCCGGAAGGGGGGATACTGGAACCATCATGCACCTCCTGCACATCCTGACCGCTGCTGCGACACTGCTTGTCGTCGGTTCCGTCGCCGCATCGACGGCCGACCCGGAACAGCAACGCAGGCAGTTTCTCGAGGCTCGCGCCGCCCTCGCCGCCGGCGACGAGGCCCGTTACGGGAAACTGCACGAAGAACTGCGCGACTACCCGCTGCACCCCTACCTCACGGCCTGGCAGATGACGCGGCAGCGCGTGCTCGCGCCGGAACAGGTGCGGGAGTTTCTCGACCGCCACGGCGATACCCCGTTCACCCTGCCGGTACGCGAGCAATGGCTGCGCCAGCTCGCCTACGCCGGGCGCTGGGAGGAGTTCCTCGCCGACTACCGGCCGAGCAGCCGCGGCGAACTGCGCTGCAACTATCATTACGCCCAACTGCACAGCGGCGACGCGGATGCGGCCTGGGCGGGCGCCCGCGTGCTCTGGCTCAGCTCCAACCGGCAGGAGGCCACCTGCAACCGCCTGTTCGAGACGTGGGAAAAGGCGGGCGGCCTGACCGGCGATCTGCGCCGTCGGCGCCTCGACCTCATCCTGCGCGACGGCAACATGGCCTTCGCCAGGCAGATCGCCGCCGGCCTGCCGGAAGAAGACCGCAAGCGTGTCGCGCTGTGGGAACAGATACACCACTACCCCGCCCTCATCACCAGCGATGCGCGGCTGCAGGACGACACCGCCGACACGCGCGACATCATCACCTACGGCCTGCAACGCCTCGCCCGCCGCGACGTGCAGGAGACGATCCGGCTCTGGCGCATGGTGGGCGGACGCTATGCCTTCACGCCGCAGCAGCGCGCCGGCATCCTCAACGCCATAACCCTGCGCCTGGCCATCAAAAGCGACGTCGCCGCCCTCGACTGGTATCGGCAGATCCCCGCCGCCGACGTCGATGGCAACGTCCGCCAGTTTGCGATCCGCGTCGCCCTGCGCCACCAGCGCTGGCAGGACGCACTCGATGCGCTGCGCGCGATGCCGGACGGGGAAGGTGCGGAAGAGGAGTGGCAATACTGGACGGCGCGCAGCCTCGCCGCCCTGGGGGAAACGGATGCCGCGGTGACGCACTACAGCGCCGTCGCCGGCAACAGTAGCTACTACGGCTTTCTCGCCGCCGACCGCCTCGACCTCGTCTACAACCTGAGCCACGCCCCGGTCGACGTCGACGAGCTCACCCTGGCCACGCTGCAACAGCAGCCGGCGATGCGGCGCGCCTACGAATTCCTGCAACTGGATCTGGTGGAAGAGGCACGGCGCGAATGGGAAAGTGCCGTCGCAGTGATGCAGTCGAACGAACGCATCGCCGCCGGCAAGCTGGCCGACACCTGGGGCTGGCACGACCGCGCCGCCCTCACCCTGGCCAAGGCCGACTACTTCGGCGACCTGGAGATCCGCTTCCCTCTCGCCTATACCGACGTGGTCATGAAGGAAGCCGAGAGCAACACCCTGGACCCGGCCTGGGTCATGGCGGTGGCACGGCAGGAAAGCGTGATGATGCCCGATGCCCGCTCGCCGGCCGGCGCCCTCGGCCTGATGCAGCTCATGCCCGCCACCGGCCGCAAGCTCGCCCAGCAGATGAAGAGCGGCCTCAGCAACCTGCAGCAGCTGCTGCACCCCGAAATCAACATCCGCCTCGGCAGCTACTACCTGCGCCAGCTCGTCAAACAATTCGACGGCCACGCCGCCCTCGCCACCGCCGCCTACAACGCCGGCCCCAGGCGCGTGCGGCAATGGACTCCGGTCGAAAGCCTCGACGCCGACATATGGATCGACACCATTCCCTACGCCGAAACGCGCCAATACGTGCGCCGCGTTCTCGCCTACAGCGTGTTCTACGATCAGCGTCTGGACAAACCGGTGATCCGGCTGCGTGAACGCATGCCGGTGGTGCAGAAGGAAGTGACCAAGGGATAGTTCAGGCAGACGGCGGGACGGAAACGGCCGTGCAGCCTTATGGCCAGGCGATGGGTTTCGCCCTGCTCTACCCATCCTACATTAGCGACTCTCAGGCGGATGCCTGGTTTTCGTAGGATGGGTAGAGCGCAGCGAAACCCATCAAGGTCGAGCCCCAGCCATCACGAACCGTATAGCC
>PGZL01000007.1:386988-397412 GCA_002840095.1 Gammaproteobacteria bacterium HGW-Gammaproteobacteria-1
AGGCGATGGGTTTCGCCTTGCTCTACCCATCCTGCATTAGCGACTCTCAGGCGGATGCCTGGTTTTCGTAGGATGGGTAGAGCGCAGCGAAACCCATCAGGTTCTGTCAATGCAGAGTGTCCCCTGCATCCCGCTCGACTGCTTACCCGCTAGCCCCACTTCCGATAGGCCACGGTCTCGATGGGATTGCCATACTCCCTGGCCCTGTCGGCGGCATAGAAGTAATAAACCGAGAAGTTCTTCGCCGCGGCGGAGCTGATGAGACCCCACAGTCCCGCCACGGTGAAGTAGAACACGCCGAGCCAGTCATGGAGGTAAATGTACTGCCGGCTGTGATAGAGCTCATGGGCCATCACCGACGACATCTTGCCGGCAAAAACATTGACCACGCTGCCGAAGGTGGTGGCGTGTACGTCGCCAGGCCCGCCCCGGCCCCATTCGAAATAAAACACGCCGCCGAGAAAGCCGAAACCGCCCTTGCCGTTGACCAGGCCCACGATTACGCCGATCAGCCCAATCACCAGGCCGACGACGGTGGTCACCATGGCAAACGGCGCCTTGAGGAGAAAAATGAAGGCGGAAAGAAAACCGCCGCCGACGCTCATGGTCGTTCCCAGCGCCAGGGCCGCATAGTCGAGCGCGGCGGTCAGCAGGGTGGCACCGATCACGCTGCCCGCAGCCACCAGGAACAGTACCTGTGGATCGGCCAAGGCATCGACACCCGCCCATTTCAGGAGCCCGAACAATCCGGTGGAAAGCATGAGAAAGAAGTGCTCTATCCCCGATACCTGCCCCGTCGTGCCGAAATAGAAACACACCCCGATGACCACGCCGATGAGATAGTCGATGACCAGCTCGCTCCAGCTGAAGGTCATCGCAAACAGCATATTGATCAAGGCTGCAATCAGAATCACCGCCGGCCACAGAACCAGCGCTACCAAAGCCACGTTATCCCACATGCTCGTATCCTCCCTGTTATTACAATGGTTCAAATCGGCCTACGGCCGACATCTTGGTGCAAGGCAGAAATCTACTGCCCGTCAACAACAGCTTTCACACAAACGCCACGCGTTTGACACTCCTCCTTTCATGATCTCCGACCCCTCGCAGGATGGGTAGAGCAAAGCGAAACCCATCAATGTGCCCATTCCAAATGCAGCCGATGGGTTTCGCTGCGCTCTACCCATCCTACATTTGCTGAAGTCGCGGGAGAGACTGACAATAATGCCTCCCCCGCCTCAACCATATACATAATCAACGGCAACTCGCCTGTTCCGCACCGGAACCGGTATTGCAGTCCGCCACCGCTGCGGGCACATCGGGTCTGAGTGCCGCCAGACGGCGCTCCACCCTCGGCAGGTATTGCGCAATGTCCTCTCCCACCCACGATTGCGGTAGGGACGGCTCCAGCTTCTCCCGCGTCTCGCGCTCGGCGATGGCCTGGGCCGCCTGCTGGAACGCTGCCGTGAACGAATGAGTCTGCGACAACGCCTGATCGAAATAGGCTTCGCCGAAATAGGTCCAGGCATTTTCGTTGCTGCAACCGAATGACTTGCGATCGGCGGCCGACGCGGTCAACACCATGCTGGCGGCGTCGTTCAACGGCGGGATGAAGCCGCCGGAATAGCAGGCCGAGATCACCACCGCCCGCCGGCGGATGGACGATTCCGCCAGCATCGCGCCCAGACGCGTGGCCGGAATGTCGTTGAGCCGCAGCGGCCGGTAGTGGATGGCCAACTCATGTTCCTCCGAGCCGTGCGAGGTCAGATACAGAAACAGCATATCCTCCTCCGGGTCCATCAATTCACCGAGGCGACGCAGAACCCGTTGCAGATTGGAGGCGTTGGCGAGGGGAACCTCGGTCACCGTCTGCGGATTATTGATGAGCAGCAGCGAACGGCCGGCGGTGTCGAAGCGCGTGTCGAACAGCCGGCGCACGGCGCGCACCTCGCGCAGGAACACGTCCTGCTCGGCCCAGCCGGCGACGCCGACGAAATAGATGTCGGGCACACCGGGACGCTGCGGCTGCAGGCCATCGAGCGCGGTGGCCAGCAGCTCGGGCTGGGCGTAGTAGGTGGCCTCCACATCAAGGACAGGCTTTGCCGGCTCGTCATTCTCGGCGTAAACGGTGTACCAGGCTTCGGTGTGCGGCAGAACCAGTGCATCGAACAGGAGCACGCCGACATACATGGCGGCGGCAAAGGCCGTGCGTCGGCGGCCGGCGGCAAATATCAGGGACTGGGCACGGTACGCCACCCAGTAGAACCAGCCCATCAGCAGCGCATACGCGCCCCAGGCCGTCCACCCTGCGTCGCCCAGCGGCGTGGAATCCACCATCGCCCGGTAAAGCTCGACGAAGATGTACCCCACCGGCTCGGCGGCCAGCATCGCCACAATCAGCAGGCCGAAGCGATCGAGCCGCCGATGGAGATGGGCGGCATAGTAGGCCGCATACAGAAACATCACGTAGGTTGCCAGATGGCTGGTAATACCCCAGGGATTGAACTCCCGCTCCGGCTCGACATGGATGAAATCGAACCCAAGACTCAGGGCAAACGCAATCAGCAGAAGCCACACCGTCTGGCGCGTATCGACGTGCAGGCTGTTGGGATCGAAGCGCCGTGCCAGCCCGATACGCAGGCCGGTACGCAGATTCTCCAGGAGGGGGGGCAACACCAGTTCCCTTGATGTCATGGTGATTCCATTCCGAAGGCGGGTAAATACGAGCCCAAAATACACCAATCCTTACAAAATGGGAAAGATTGGGGAGGGACCGCCTCAGCTGAAGCCCGGCTACTTTACTCCGGCGCAATCTTGCTCAGTTCCTGCCCCATCCTTCTGTCCGTCTTCATGATGTGGCCGGTGACCCACATGCGCAGGAAGTTGATGACCTGGGCGGATACTGCCGCTTCTTCCTCGGCCAGTTTCCTTTTGATACCAGCCATCCATTCGATAAAGGTTTGATGTTCCAGCTTGTGTACCGCGGTGTCGGCATAGCCATGCCGATCCATCAACGCTTCTTCATAGCCGAAATGATGAACGGCGTAGTTCGACAGCTCCGTCAACACGGTGCCGAGTATTTCAGCGTCCTTTCTTTCCTGAATGGCGTCGTTGAGTCGGTTGATGAGTTCTATGAGTATCTTGTGCTGTTCGTCCTGTTCGGCAATGCCGGTGGACATCTGGTCTGTCCAGATCAAGTGGGCCATCACAATACCTTCAAATTTTTTATCGTGCGATCGTTCTACTTGTAATCCATCCCCAATACTCCCGCCCTCCTTTGTGGGACGACTACATGGATATAGTCGTGCGGCCCAAGGCCTGGCCCCTCCGTGCCTCGCTGCACTCCGATAAGGAAATTCTGTACTGATGGCGATTTCGACAACGTACTGCCGGTTGAAGCCGGCGGTATGGAATAGTGCAATGTCTGAACTACATGCACAAGATGTGATTAAACAAAGGAACCAACCATAGCGTCTAAAGCGCCGGCCTCACTAGAACCCATCTCGAAAATGCATCGTGACTCCTCCCCCGTGAGCCACAGCCCCCTCCCCAACCCTCCCCACATAGTGGGGAGGGAGTAATACTGAGATGGGTTCCAACATAGGCCGGCTTAACGGGAAACAAATTCGTCCACGATCCCCTGCAAGGCGGCATTGAACTCATCCGGCTTTACCTGCGGCACGAAATGACCGACGCCGGGGATGAGCACGACGCTGGGATGCAACGGCTGTTCCTTGCCGGTCGGCGCAGCGTTGATGTTGTGCAGCCTGCCCTGGTACTGCTCCAGCCGCCCGGCTGCATTCCAGCGCAGCAGTCCATACATGGCGCTGATGCCCATGGCTTTCTTCGAGCCGTCGAGCTGCGTGAGTACCCATTCCTTCGCCGACGGATCGGCGGCGGGCGTGAACATGGAGTCAATCATGTACTTCGTCGTCGTCGCGAAATCATCCTCGAACGGCTTTATCATCGCGGCAATCTCGGCTTCGGTCTTCGGGTATTCAAAACCGGTATAGAAGGTGTCGACGCCGACCACGCCCATCACCCGTTCACCTAGCAACTGCGCCGCCTCCACCGAAACCGGGCCGCCCATGGAGTGGCCGACCAGGATCACCCGCTGTGCACCGACCGCATCCACCACCGACGCCACGTCCTGGCCGAAGGCCTGCATGGTATAGCGCTCGCGGTGGCTGCCCGACTCGCCGTGCCCGGCCAGATCCAGCCATACCACTCGGTACTTGCCGCTGAAATACTCGACCTGTTTGTCCCAGAAGGTGTGATTGCAGGTCCAGCAGTGCACGAACACCAGCGTCACGTCGCCCTGGCCACGCACGCCGTAGCGGATAGCGCTGCCGTCGGCGGCGCTTGCCACGACGTGGGTCTGGGCGGAGTCCTTTGCCGCCATCTGGGTGCAGCCGGACAGGACGACGAGCAGGGAAAGAACAAACAGTGCGGCGGGGTAAATTCTAAGAGCTTTCATTTCAGGTCTTCCTTTACCGATTATCGTTAGATTGCTGTAGCGGTGAAAATAAATCTGTCACCTTTTCCGATTAAAGTGCGGAAACCGTGGTCTGTCCCCGGTTACTTCCGGTTACTTGAGGATACTGGCTAATTTCCTTGCGTGGCGCCCCCATTAATCTGCCAAAAATCCCAGACCAAGCGCGCGCGCCTTCTGCTTCCGATCGCCGATCGACAATTTCCAGCGCTTCTCCATGAAATCAAGTAAACGCAAGCCACGTTCAAGTATTTTTTCTGCATTCCACTCTTCAAACAAGGCAACCTCATTTTCCGAATATGAACCAAACCTATAACCTGTTTTCTTTCCGTCACCACCAACTTTCTCAGGAAAGCTTTTGTTGCCTAGCGAAGAATTCCGTGGCTTCGATAGCGGAAGCAAGTTGCCTAGTGAATGCCGTAGTAGCCGCTTTTGCGCAGGCGAGTATTTTGAGAACCTGTCCGTCCAATACTTGTCTCTTGCCCGTTGAGGATATATGTGCTCAATAGTTTCATAATCATCGCGAAAGTTTTCACGGCAAAACTCGCTCCAATTAATCTTATCTCTGTGAGATCGTGATTGTTTCTGGAGTTCCAATTCGTACTCATAAAGAAAATACTTTATTGCTCTCCACCCATAATAATTGTGGCCATTCTTAATCCAGTCGTGCAATTGTTCATGCAGTGACATTTCCTTAAAAAGTTCATTTGTCCGGTTCTCGAACAACGTGATGGCGTCGTCGGTATTTAACCGTCCAGCCGTATAATCAACAAAATAGTCAGCTGCGTAGTAACCTCGCCTACCAAAATAGTACGGATTCCTGCCACTGAAAGAGATACAAAAATAGTATCTCTCCATTTTTTCCATCAATCGCGCTCTCTTTTCCGCTTTCCTCTCTTTCAAGAATAGCGCCATCAACATAGGTGATGGACTATAGCCGCGCAGCCTCCCGATACGTTCAAGTTGAATTTTCTCTGAGTCATTAAATTCAGACTGTTCTGGTGTGCTCAACTTAAAATAGAGTTCTACGGATCGCTTCAGGTGATCAGAATATTGTTTTATAAATCCGCCTGTAAGCGCAGGAATACTATCTTCTTGCTCATTGCCAGCGATTCTTTTTGGTGTAAACAACCGATTCAACAAGAATTTATCAGCATATTCCAGGATGCCAGCAAACTCGCGAAGCTCCCTTTCACGATCACCTTCGGCAAGTTTTTCTGGTAACTCTCTTAGTGCTGAGAAATAGAAATGTGAGAGTTGCGTCCTAAGAAACTCATCATCTTCTAGCTGACGCTCACTATTCTTGCCCAAATAGTGATATGCAGACTTCCAAGCGTCATTTACATTTCGACGAAGGATGCCTTCCCGCTCCTCTGGAGATGGGAGTTTTGTAGAAAGATATATAAGCCTGTTTTTTAACAACTCCAATGTAGATAATGGCTTACCCCTGTTATTCATGGTTTCGAATGTCACAAAGACATCGATATCTGTAGCGATTTCATAAACATTAAACACTAACTGCTGAGTGATTTTTGTGTAAATCTTCTCGAGCTCTTTTTCACTTAGTCCCTTAAGCTGTTCTGCGAAAAATGATTTTGCTGCCAACAAATTCTTTGTGTAGATCGTCGCCTCATCTGGCAAGTGAACGTCTGAATCCTCCATGAATATTCGTTTTTTTAGGAATTCGTAACTTGGGTTATCCTTTTCATATCCAAATACATACGATCTTGCTAAGTCTTCTGGTTTTGAATCGAAAACATACTTTCTTCTTATGTCGCTCAAAGGTGTAAAATTCAGCTGCGATGAGTTACATGCTTCGATAATGGCTTGGATCAGTATAATTACAGTTGTTAAGCGCTGCTGACCATCAACCACGTAGTATGGTTCGTAACGCCTTGATCGAATAATCCATGTATCATCTTCCCACTTAGCCCATATTCTGTCCGACACCTCTTCCAGTGTTAACACACCGATATAGTGTTTCCCGTCATCTTGCAATTGTTCAAGATCGAGCCAGAAATCTTTAAGCTGTTCAAGTTGCCATGAGTAGCCGCGCTGATAGTCCGGTATCCTGTAAAGTGATTCCGTAAATATCTTTGAAACTGTAAATAATTCGGTTCGCACACTACCTCCTTTTCGGTACTTGGGTTAGGTCTTGCCTACACAGCCGCGAGGTTCAGGTCACAGTCGTGAGCGCGTGAGGCGGGGTCAGGTCTTGCCTTTTGCCATCATGCACCTAGTCGACAAATCACCGCCACGCCGGACAGAAAAGGTGACAGATTTATTTTCTCTACACCACTGAACACCCCTTACCCGCCCAACACAATCTTCATACAGCCCACCAAACCTCGCCGGTCTTCATCGTGCAGTCGCCCCATACTCTTTACAATCAGTTCTTTCTCGATGGTGGTTATCACAGGCTTGATGGCTGATGGCTTGAGCAGACCGGCGGATTGCCAATCCCGGATTACGACTTCGCCGATTGTAGACGTTGGTTTGATCTGACTGGTCACGGCCATGATTATGAGATCGGGCCGCTCGGTATTGTAGGCAGCGGAACTGATGATGACGGCGGGGCGCTTCTTAGTGGCAGACTGGTCCGTGAAGGGGAATGGCACCAGAACGATGTCGCCAAACTCAAAGCGAGTCATAGACAGCATCGTCCGGGTTGTCCCACACCTTGCGCAGGCTCGGTTCCGCTGTCTTCATCGCCGCGCGGGTAAGCTGGTCGTCACGATCGCGCTGATGCAGGAAATCGATAAAGTCCTCCACCTCGGCGATGCGCTCCGGCGGCAGGCTTTCGAGTTTGTCGATAAGGTCGCGGATGTGATTGCGTTCGGTTGCCATTGTCGTGTCCTCGCGTCGCTTAAGCCATGGCAAGAGCTAATACCCGTGCCTTGGCCCAATTCCCTTGCTTCACTATGGGAAGTTGGCTGCCAGTCGTCAAGTACGGAAGTGAAAACGGCGGCCATTGGCCGCCGCTTTATTCAGGGTTGTCAGCAGAATTGGTGGGAGCCCGGCGAAGGCGGCACCGTGACAGGCCCCGTCGCCCGATAAATCGGGCTCCCACGAGGCCACAACGACAACCCGTAGGCCCGATATAGCGCAGCGGTATCGGGCGGAGCGTGCCGGACACCGCTGCGCTATGTCCGGCCTACATATATGCCGGGCGATGGCGGCACCATGATAGGCCCCATCGCCCGATAAATCGGGCTCCCACGAGGCCACAACGACAACCCGTAGGCCCGATATAGCGCAGCGGTATCGGGAGGAGCGTGCCGGACACCGCTGCGCTATGTCCGGCCTACACCTAGCCAAATGAAAACGGCGGCCGTTGGCCGCCGCTTTGCTTATTGCCCCTCCCCAACCCTGGGCCGCATGCTCCCGGCGCGGCCAACCGACTACGTCCCTGTAGTCGTCCCCGCGTAGCAGGGAGGGAGTAAACAGGGTTAGGCCGTCTTCTTCGCCTTGCTCCTGCGCAGCCGTGACAACAGCCTCCGCGCCAGCTCGCCGAACAGTTCCGTCTGCGTCGGGTGCGGGTGGATGGCCTCGCCGACCTGTTCCAGGGTCATTTCGCCGCTGACCATCATCACCGCTTCGCCGATCAGCGTGTCGGTGTGGTCGGCGAGGAGGTGGACGCCGATGATCCGGTTGGTGGCCTTGTCGGCGACGATCTTGATCAGGCCGTGGGTCTCGCCGGTGATCATGGCCTTGGCGTCGACACTCATGGGGACCTTGACCTCGGCGGCGTCGATGCCTTTGGCCTTGGCCTGTTCCATGGAGAGGCCGACGAAGCCGGCTTCGGGGCGGGTGAAGATGACGCCGGAGTCCTTGGCTTCGTCGTAGCTCATGTCTTCGCCGAGGATGGTTGCTGCGGCGACGCGGCCCTGCTGGCCGGCGGTGTGGGCCAGCATGTAGCCGCCGATGACGTCGCCCACGGCGAAGATGTGGGGGACGTTGGTGCGGCAGCGCTTGTCGGCCTTGATGACGCCGTTCTCCACCGCGACGCCGGCGTTGTCCAGGCGCAGCGGGTCCAGCACGGGGCGCTTGCCGGTGGCCATGATGACGTAGTCGCAGCGGAAGCTCTGCTTCTTGCCCTCGGCGTCTTCGTAGACCAGGGTCATGGCACCGGGTTTGCCCTTGAGCTGCTTGACCTTGGCGCTGGTGACGAGGGTGAGGTTGGGGTCTTCGTTGAGCACGGCGGTGAGCGCCTTGGCGATCTCCGGCTCCACCTCGGCGAGCACGCGGTCGCGGCCCTCCACCAGCAGCACCTGGCTGCCGAAGTCCTGGAAGATTTGCGCCATTTCCATGCCGATGGCGCCGCCGCCGATGACGCCCAGCTTCTTCGGCACCTTGGGCAGGGACCAGACGGTGTCGGAGGTGAGCACGCCGCCGGACTCCAGGCCCTCGTGCGCGCCCGGCACGGGCGGCACGAAGGGCGGCGCGCCGGTGGCGATGACGGCGCAGCCGAAGGTGATGTGGCGCCCTTCGCTGCCGTCTCCCAGCGGCGTGCGCTGGTGCGGGTCCTTGCTGTTGCGCGAGGTGTCGACAAAGATACGGTGTTCGGTCTCGAACCAGGCAAAGCCCTGGATCACGTCGATGCGCACGCCCTTGTCGGTGTTGAGCGCCATCTTGCCGCGCTCTTCCAGCACGCCGCGGCGGTGCTGCTCCAGTTTTTCCCAGTCCAGCTTGGCCTTGTTGGTGCCGACCACGCCGAGCAGTTCATCGTGGGCACGGTCGCGCATACGATCCGCCGCGGCGCGCCAGGCCTTGGACGGGATGCAGCCGCGCCACAGGCATTCGCCGCCGGGGAAGGGGGCGTCGTTGATCATCGCGACCTTGAGGCCGTGGCCGGCGAGATCGCGGGCGCAGTCCTCGCCGCCGGGACCGCCGCCGATGACGACCACGTCGTAATCCCAGGCGCCTTCCGGGATGGCCGGGCCCATGGGGCCCATCCATTCTTCCGGCTGTTCGATCTTAGCCTTCAGGGTGTTGAGGAACATGGCCACTTCGGCACCGTTCACCACGCGGTGATCGGCGGTGATGGTGAGCGGCATGCCCTCGGGGCCGGCGGCGGCGATGGCCAGGATCGCGGCGGTGCCAGGCGTGGGAATGGCGTCGAAGTAGCTGACGCCGAGCATGCCCATGTTGGACACCATGAAGGTGGGGTTGGCGTATTCCTCCGGCGCCAGGCGGCGCTTGCGCGCGCGCTCCACCAGGCCCTTCCACGATTCGTGCAGTTCCTCCAGCGGGCGCGACTCGCAGTGGCGCAGCACCGGCACCACCAGGCCGCCGCCGTCGGCGGAGACGGCCATGCCGATGTCCACCTGCTCGCGCTCCACCAGCTTGTCCACCGGCTGGTAGGCCCAGTTGATGCTCGGATGATTCCTGATCGCCTCGGCGCAGGCCTTGGCGATGGCGACGGTCACCGACACGCCCTTCTTCTTCGCCGCCTTGAGCAGGGCATCCTGCTTCGCGTTGATGGTGACGCGGAAGGTGGGCATGGTGAGCGAGGCGGTCATGGAGTGGGTGACCGCCTTTTCCATGGCCGTCATGGGACGGCCATGACCCGGCACCTGGATCTCCGGCATGATGTGCGCGGGAACCGCCTGGCCGATCTCGGTCGGGCGCTCCACCGGCTGGGCGCGGCGCACGTCGTCGGCGGTGATCTCGCCGTTGGGGCCGCTGCCCTTGAGGTTGTTCAGGTTGACGTAGAGCGAGGCGGCCAGCTTGCGCGCCAGGTCCTCCTCCGTGAACTTCTTGACCACGTCCTCGGCCCGCTTTTCCTTCTGCTGCTGCGCGTTGTCCTTGTCGAAACCCTGCAGGAACTCCGTGTTGGAGGCCAGGTCGGGGCGGACGGTGAAGACGTAGAGGATCAGGAAGAACAGCATGAGGTTGGTCATGATATCCGCGAGCACGACGAGCCAGAGCG
>PGZL01000035.1 GCA_002840095.1 Gammaproteobacteria bacterium HGW-Gammaproteobacteria-1
GCAACGGTTTGATAATTGGCGATTGCACTGTATCCACTCATGGTCGCTGCGTCCTTTGTGTGCGGGTGACTAGCTGTTGTTTGCGGCAATACCGGCCAGCTGCTGACTGAGAAAGTTGCTGGTGGATTGCAGTCCGGCCAGCAGGCTGTCGAGAGCAGAGAATTGGGCACGCAGACGGGATTCAGTTGCCGCGATACGCAGATCCAGGCGCTCCTGCTGGCTGTCGAGTTGGCGCTGGCTCGCGGTGAGACTGGTGCTGCGAGTGGCGATGGCACCTTGAGAACCGAGGAAACGATCAAACACGTTGCCCAGGCGCTGCCCCAATGTCGATTCTGCTGAAAACACCGCTTGTACCGAGCTGACATCGGCATCGAGCGCCTTGTTCAAGGCGGTCGTATCCAGCGTCAGCGATCCATCGAGATTGAAACGCAGACCCAAGTCACTCAAGGACTCGATACCTGCGCCGCTGCTGCGGCTGGACAGTGCCTGACTGATGTCATTTTGCACCGCACGCAGGGTCGAATCGCCAAGCAATGGCCCCGCCGAACCGGTGTTGGCGTTGAAACTGGCCAACTGGCGTGATGTCGTCACCAGCGCATTGAATCGCGTGGCCAACGTGTTGACTGCGGCAACGATGCCCGACCGGTTGGTCGAAACATCGACCGCGATCTGCGCCCCTGGCTTGGCCGCGACCAGATCCAGGGTTACCCCCGAAATCGCATCGCTGATCCGATTGTTGCCTGAACTGACGGTAATTCCATCGATGAGCGCTTTTGAATCTGCCGCCGCGGTGATCTCGCTTAGGCCATTACTGCCGCCACCGGCAACGAAGGTCAATGCCGCAAGGCCACCGTCACCACCGCTGGCAGTCACGCTCACCGCTCCCGCCAAACCGCTATCGCGTGCGGTCAACACCAGATGCGCGCCATCGCTGCCGGTGATGATGGATGCGTTCACCCCGGGGTTGTCAGGTGCGGCATTGATCGCGTCGCGAATTGCCGACAATGAATTGTTGCTGCTGTTGAAGCTCAATACCGAGCTTTTGCCGTTTACCGTCAACGACAGCGTTCCGGTACCCACCGCGGTATCGGCGCTGGCGATTGGCCCGGATGATAATTTTTGCGTTGCCGACAGCGACAGCACCTCGACCGAAAACTTGCCTACATTTGCCGATGGCGCCGCAGTAACCTTGAGTACCGCGCTATCGCTGCTCGACGCACTGCGCTGTTGAAATACGCTGCCGTCACGCAGAGCTGTAAACGCCGTCTTGATGCCGTCGAGCGACGCGTTCAATTGCCCCAGCGCCGATATCTTGGTGCTGACCCGCGCGCGTTGGCTATCGATTTGCTGCTGCGCCGGGGCACGCTCCACCGCCACCAACTGCGTTACCAGGCCGTTGATGTCCAGGCCCGAGCCGATACCAGGAACTGAAATACCTTCCACGTCCATTCTCCAATGCAGCCATGCGGGTAGTGCGCTGCGGCTACTCAATCACCAACACACAAAGCACAGGCCGTGCCAACATCAAATCGCCGCCCGGAAAGCGGTTAAACAGGCAACCCATCGCCGGCAATCGCAACCACAGCGGCAAAATCAAAAAAACGGGGCGGCAATTGCTTGCCGCCCCGCGTCCTTGCTGACAACACTCCTGGGAGAGTCTTGAAGCGCTGCTGCTTATCGCAGCAACTGCAATACCGCCTGCGGCGCTGCGTTGGCCTGAGTCAGCACCGTCACACCCGCCTGCTGCAGGATCTGTGCCCGGCTCAGTGCCGCCGTCTCGGCCGCAAAGTCGGCATCCTGGATACGCGAACGCGAGGCCGACAGGTTTTGCGAAACCGCCTGCAAGTTGCTGATTGTCGACTCGAAGCGGTTCTGGATTGCACCCAGCGAACTGCGCAGGGTGCTTACTGCACTGAGCGCGGTATCCGCACGCTGGATCGCATCATTGGCGCTTGCCACCGTACCCACATTGACCGTGTTCAACGAACCGGTGACAGCGGTTGTGGCTGCGGTAAACCCGGCCGGCACGTTGGCACCACCGATGGTGAAATCGGTACCCGAAGTCAACGCAATGCTGGTGCCATCACTGCTGGCGACCGCGACAACTTTGCCCGCACCACCTGCTGCCGAGGTATTGATGGCATTGGCCAGATCGGCTGCGTTGGCGAAGGTGCCAGTGATATCCACCGCCGCATCGGTGCCCGATTGCAGGGTGAAGTCGCCGGCTGCCAGCGTGGCGCCGGCAACGGCTGCCGAACCGGCTGCGCTGGTGGCACCAAACAGATCGGTACCGGTTTCGTTGGTGATCGTAATCGTGCTTCCAGTGCCAGTTGTGCCAGACGCATCAGCGATCTGCAGGGCACCAGCGCTCTCGGTAACCGTGAAGCCTGCACCCAGCTGCGCCTGCACTGCCGCGCCCAGCGCGCCAGCGGCACTGAGATTCGTATTGAGTGTTACCGTGTTGCCATTCACCTGGAAGCTCGCCGCCGTACTGTCGGTACCTGCATCAGTCTGCGTCGCTGCGCCGAAGAACTGGGCGGCATCGGCGCCATCGATGGTGATGTTGCTCGCAGCGCCAGTTGCGACCGTGCTGATCTGCAGGGCACCGCCAACATCCGAAACGGCGAACGCGCCACCCAACTGGGTCTGCACTGCGGTAACCAGAGCACCCGCAGCTGACAGGTCAGTATTGAGCGTTACCGTAGCGCCATTGACATTGAAGGTACGGTCATCGCCGACACCAGAGAAGTCAGCATCAGCGGCACTGCCGGCGATGCCCGTCAATGTGGCGGCTGATACAGTCTGCGAGAAATCACGAGTTGTCGGGACACTGCCAGTCAGCGACGCAGCCGTGGCGACGCTGGCGAAGTTGGCGCTCAGATCACCCGTGGTGACCGATGCCAACTGGCCGATCTGGCCAGCACGAACGCCGGTGCTCAGATTCACGCCAATGGTCTCGCCGACGTTGGCGCCGACCTGGAATTGCGCGTTGCCGAACGAACCGTCGAGCACCTTGAGGCCGTTGAAGCTGGTCTGCGAGGCGATACGGTCGATTTCGGCGATACGCTGCTGCACTTCCTGATCGAGCGCGGCGCGATCGGAAGCCGAGTTGGTGGCGTTGGCCGACTGCACGCCGAGCTCACGTACGCGCTGCAGGTTGTTGGTCAGCTCTTGCAGCGCCGACTCGGCAGTCGATCGGAATCAAAAATGTCGGTGTGACCTACCGACCTGGGTACCGCATTCCGGCGGAGCTCCCGAATGGGTGTATCGCCGCCTCAGGAGTGGTAACGGCACCAGCAAAAAAAACTTGAGCGATAAACGTGAAAAAAGTCAACGAGGACCTGCGGTTGAGGCCAATATCAATGACTCGCGACGCGCGTTCGGCAGGGCACGGAAAAACTTTAGGGTGCGAAAACCCGGCTATTTTTGTGGGAGTCGGCCTGCCGGCGAACCGTCTCGCGAAAGCTTTGCGCGCAAGGCGCGCTCCCGCAGGCAGGGCAAGCGCATTGCCGGAACAACGGTGTTGCCCACTGCTGCCAGTGAGTGCTTTTGTGGGAGCCGGCCTGCCGGCGAACCGTCTCGCGAAAGCTTTGCGCGCAAGGCGCGCTCCCACGAGCACCTTGAAGCACTCCTGAAGCCCACCTTTGGGCGACTACTTCGACAACGTGTTGGACGCAGCTAATCCAGTGCTGCCACGAGCAGTTCACGGATGCTGACCTGCAAGCGCGCAGCACGCTCGGGCAACCAGGCGAAGCTGTCTTCATCCATGTAATTGCGTTGCGCCAGTTCCAGTTGCACCGCATCGACGCCGGCATCGGGCCGACCGTAATGGCGGGTGATGTAACCGCCCTTGAAGCGACCGTTGGCTACCCATGAATACGCACACTGCGCTGCCAGACACGCCTCGACGCGCGCCTGGAGTTGTGGATTGCAACTTCGGCCATCGGCGGTGCCGATATTGAAATCGGGCAACGGGCCATCGAACAGGAACGGGCATTGGCCACGAATCGAATGTGCCTCCCACAACAACACGCGACCGTGCTTGTGCTGCAGATGATCGATTTCAGCGGAAAGGGCATCGTGATAAGGCTGCCAGAACATCTGTCGGCGCTCGGCGACCTCGCCGGCATCGGGCTGCTGGCCATCGCGGTAGATCGGGCCGCCGTCAAAGCGTTGTACTGGACACAGCCCGGTGCTGTTCTGTCCTGGGTACAGAGCGGCATCGTCCGGTGGCCGGTTGAGATCGACCACATAACGCGAATAATTCGGTTTCAGCAACGATGCGCCCAATTCGCGCGCGAACGCATACAGCCGGCTCACCTGCCAGTCGGTGTCGGGCAGCACACGTGCCGGCGCGCTGAGGCGCTGGGCAAATGCACGCGGCAGTTGCGTGCCATCGTGCGGCAGGCTGATCAGCAGCGGCGCTGTGCCGCGCTCAAGAGTAAATACTGTCATGTTCCGATTGTACGTCGCTGGATGCGTTCGACGTTTGCTCCGGCGGCGCGGCCCCACCGCCGGGAGCTTGCAACCCATCCCCGACCGCCGCCCCTGCCCTGCTCGTGCGGTCTCACCAGCGCGCGCAACCGCCGGTTGTTGACAGCGCATCGAAAATACCGGAACTTGCATCAGGTTAGCCAACGCGATTGGCCGGTCAGGCAGGCAACGGGCGAGGCGCCACAGGTGTCCATCAGGATCGACATGAGCGATGCCCCATCGTCACCCGGCGACAGCGAAGACTTCGAATCGCCGTTCGCGTTGCATAACGGAAGTGGTCAAAGCCCGCTGGTGCTGGTGTGCGAACATGCCAGCAACTACATTCCTGCGCATTACCGTGGTTTGGGCCTGTCACTGGAACACCAGCAACGCCATATCGCCTGGGACATGGGTGCGCTTGCGGTGGCGATGGCAATGTCCGAATTGCTCGACGCGCCACTGGTTCATGCCACCTACTCGCGGCTACTGCTTGATCTGAATCGACCGCTGGACGCCGATGATTCGATCGTTGTACACAGTGAAGACACCGCCATACCCGGCAACCGCAGCCTTGAGCCCGCCGAGCGCGCGCTGCGTGCAGCGGCGATCTATCACCCTTTTCATGATGCCGTCGCTACGCTCATCGATGCGCGCATGGCCGGCGGCAAAGCCACTGCGGTGCTGTCAATCCACTCGTTCACGCCGAGCTATCACGGTGTCGCCCGCCCTTGGCACATTGGCGTGCTGGCCGAGCACGACCGCCGCCTGGCCGATGACCTGCTGCAGGTGTTTCGCGCCGACTCTGGCCTGTGCGTCGGCGACAACCAGGTCGGCGACAACCAGCCATATGCCCCGATCAATGGCGTGTATCACAGCATGAATCGGCACGGACAACAGCGCGGCCTCGCCTGCGCCATGATCGAATTGCGCAACGATCTGATTGCGCACACCAACACGCAACGTGCCTGGGCCGAGCGCCTGTGCGCTGCGCTGACGCCGGCGCTGGAAAGACTCCACAGCAGCAGGCCGCAACACGCGATGCATCGATAAAAAAAAACCGGGGTCATCGTTCACTGGGAGGGAGTGCGACATGTCCAAGCAATCGGGTGTGAGCTATACCAAGGTCGATGCGGGGTATTTCGAAAAACGCGGGCTGCGCCGTTACGCTGGCGTCTGGTCGCTGTGGGCACTGGGCGTCGGCGCGGTGATATCGGGCCATTTTTCCGGCTGGAATCTTGGCCTGGCCAACGGCTGGGGCAGCATGCTGATCGCCACCATCATCATTGCGGTGATGTATCTGGGCCTGATCTATTCGATCGCCGAGATGGCGCCGGCAATGCCGCATACCGGCGCCGCCTATTCGTTTGCACGCAGCGCCATGGGGCCGTGGGGAGGCTTTCTTACCGGGCTGTCGGAAAACGTCGAATACGTGATCACCCCGGCAGTGATCGTGTTCTTCATCGGCAGCTACATG
>PGZL01000036.1 GCA_002840095.1 Gammaproteobacteria bacterium HGW-Gammaproteobacteria-1
AGCGGTTTCGAGGAAGGCAATATCACCCCAGCGCAGGCACGGCTGGCTTTTGCGCCAGTGCATGAAATGCCGAAAGCTGTGCAATACCGAATCGGGGTCGGCTTCCTGCATCGCCACACTGCGCGCGCGATGGGCGTCGGGAATGGGTAGCCACGGCGTGCCAGTCGAGAAACCGGCACCGGCGCTGTCGTCCCACGGCATCGGTGTACGGCAACCATCGCGGCCCTTGAAGGTGGGCCAGAAGTTCTTGCCATACGGGTCTTGCAGCGCTTCGTACGGCACGTCCGCTTCGCTCAGGCCGAGTTCCTCGCCCTGATAGATGCAGGCTGACCCACGCAGACTGCACAGCAGTGCGGTAAACAGGCTGGCGAGCTTGGAATTGTACTGCTCGCCGCCCCAGCGGCTGATCACTCGGCGCACGTCGTGGTTGGAGATCGACCAGCACGGCCAGCCGTGCGGCATTGCGGCTTCCAGGGTGCGCAAGGTATTGCGGAAATGCGCGGCACTGAAGTCATCGGTCAGCAACTCGAAGCTGTAGGCCATGTGCAGGCCACGTTCGGTGGTGTACTCCGCCATTGTCTTGAGCGAATCTTCCGAAGATATTTCGCCCAGGCTCACGGCGCCCGGATAGCGGTCGAGCAGCGCACGCAACTCGGCCAGAAACGCCAGATTTTCTGGCTGGGTGTTGTTGTAATAGTGGTACTGGAACGCGTACGGGTTATCGGGGCTGAAGCCGCGGCCAACGCGTTGCGCCGCCGGCTTGGCTGGGTTGTCGCGCAGCAGGCGGTCGTGAAAACAGAAGTTGATGGCATCCAGACGCAACCCATCGACACCGCGATCCAGCCAGAAACGCACGACATCGAGCACCGCTGCGCGTACTTCCGGGTTGTGAAAGTTCAGGTCTGGTTGCGAGGTCAGAAAGTTGTGCAGGTAATACTGGCAACGACGCGGTTCCCATTGCCAGGCGACACCACCGAAAATCGACAGCCAGTTGTTCGGTGGGCTGCCGTCGGGCTTGGCGTCGGCCCAGACATACCAGTCGGCCTTGGGGTTGTCACGGCTGCTGCGGCTTTCCTTGAACCATTCATGCTCGACCGAGTTGTGGCTCAGTACCTGATCGATCATCACCTTCAAGCCAAGTCCGTGTGCCTTGGCCAGCAGGCGGTCGAAATCGGGCAGGGTGCCGAACAGCGGGTCAACGGCACGGTAGTCGGCGATGTCGTAGCCAAAGTCGGCCATCGGCGACTTGAAGAACGGCGAGATCCATATCGCGTCAACGCCGAGGCTTGCCACGTAATCGAGCCGATCGATGATGCCAGGTAAGTCGCCAACACCATCACCGTTGGTGTCGACAAAGCTGCGCGGGTAGATCTGATAAATCGTTGCGCCGCGCCACCACGGCGTCTGATTGGCGTGCAGGAGATCGGGTTGTGGTGTCGGCATAGCGCTATGCAGCATGGTCGAATCCAGACGGCGAACTCAATGGCGCAGTCTACGGGCAAGTTGCCGTGACAGTAGCGGTTTGTGCATACGTATTCATGCGCGGCGGCGGTACGCGATGGCAAACCTGCGTTAGCTTGGCTCGCATTAACACAATTGGGGAAGTGATCATGACCGCAGATTGGCTGCAACCGACGGTGTTTTTTTCGCTCACCGCATTGGTGGCGGTGTTGACGTGGGCGAAGTGCCGACACACGGTACACAGCAGCGATTCGTCGAAAGACTATTTTCTGGCCGGCGGGTCGCTGACCTGGCCATTTATCGCCGGCTCCTTATTGCTGACCAACCTCAGTGCCGAGCAGATCGTCGGCATGAATGGCGCACAGGTAATGCTGGTGGCGTGGTGGGAGTTCGGTGCCGCTGCCGGCCTGCTGGTTCTGGCCAAGGTGCTGATCCCGATGTACTACAAGTACCAATGCACCACCACGACCGAACTGCTGGAGCGCCGGCTCGGCGACGCTTCGGTGCGCACGATTGTGTCGATACTTTTTTTGCTTGGCTACATGTTTATCCTGCTGCCGGTGGTGCTGTACACCGGCGCGGTATTCATGAAGTCAATGTTTCATCTGCAATGGCCGGTGCTGGCGATTGCCGCCGTACTGGCTGCGATCGGCCTGCTTTATGCGGCTTTCGGTGGCTTGCGCGCGATTGCGATTTCCGACACTTACAACGGCCTCGGCCTGCTGGTGATGGGCCTGGCGGTAACCGTGTTCGCGATGGCCGCTGTGGACTGGGACCTGTCGGGCATTCCGGCAGAGCGCCTCACCCTGTGGGGCGGGTCAACATCGGACATCCCGTGGCCGACGCTGATCACCGGCATGTTGTTCATTCACATCTTCTACTGGGGCACCAACATGGTGATCGCCCAGCGTGCGCTCGCAGCGGGCTCGGTTCGCGAGGCGCAAAAGGGCATCTATGCGGCGGCTGGCTTCAAGTTGCTGACGCCATTGATTGTGGTGCTGCCCGGCCTGATCGCGTTCAAGCTGTTTGGCGACGTTGATGATGTTGCCTACGGCCGGCTGGTCGCTGCGGTGCTGCCGCCGTGGTTGTCGGGCGCATTCGCTGCGGTGATTGCAGGAGCGGTGCTTTCAAGCTTCAACTCGACGCTGAACTCGGCTTCGGCGCTGTACACCTGCGACCTGCACGCCAAATACATCAATGGCGCCGCTGACTATCGCCGCGTCGGGCAGAGGGTGGCGGTGGTATTCACCCTGGTGTCGCTGGCGGTGGTGCCGGTGTTCGAGCACGCGCGCAGCATCATCGACACCCTACAAAGGCTCAACGGACTGTACTCGATGCCGGTACTGGCGGCGTTCGTGGTCGCGGTGGTGTTTGGCCGCGTCAACACGCTTGCCGTGCGCATCGGGCTGGCGTTCGGCGTGCTGCTCTACGCCGGCTTTACGTTTGTCTGGTCACCGCTGCATTACATCCATCTGATGTTCATCACCCTGGTAAGCACCGTTGCACTGATCTGGTTGCTCAATCGTTTGCTTGGCGGTGGCGGCAGCGCCATTTTCTTGCCCGCACAAAGCTGAGTAAACACGTCTTTTACCTGCGCAAAAACAATGAATACGTATGCAAGTGACTGTTCTGGCGCGGGCCACCGACCTACCATTGCCCGCAAGTTGACGCAAGTCGATGGTGTCGCATCGAGTTCAGCCCGCGAGCGCATGTTGCGTTACCGTGGCTTCGGCTGGTTTTTGCATGAGCTTCGGCGCGATTGCGGCCGAGCCGGTTGCTCCGGCCGACGCGCAGAGCGGCGGCACGGCACAGGCCGACGCAGCGGCCGACACGGCTGCCGACAAGGCGGCAGAGCGGAAAGGCAAGAAGAAAGAGACCGCTGCGCTGCTCGACATGGTCGAAGTGCGCGGTTTCCGCGCTTCGGTGGAAACGGCCATTGCCGCCAAACGCGACGCCACCTCGATTGTTGAAGTGATTTCAGCTGAAGACATCGGCAAGCTGCCCGACGTGAGCATTGCCGAGTCGCTGGCGCGTCTGCCCGGCGTCACCACGCAGCGTGTCGATGGCCGCGCCCAGGTGGTTTCGGTGCGTGGCTTTGGCCCCGACTTCACCACCGCACTGCTCAATGGCCGCGAACAGGTTGCGGTTGGCGACAACCGCGGCGTCGAGTTCGATCAGTACGCGTCCGAGTCGCTCAGTGGCGTGACCGTGTACAAGAGCATTGATTCGACACTGATCGGGCAGGGCCTGGCCGGCACCGTGAACATGCACACCATCCGCCCGCTGGCGCATGGCCGGCAATCATTCACCGTCAGCGCGCGCGGCGAGGCCAACAACGACGGCAACCTCAACCCGGATGCGCCCGATAAAGGCAGCCGCCTCTCGGGCACCTATGTCGATCAGTTTTTCGACAATACCTTCGGCGTTGCCCTCACGGTCACCAACCAGTCTACGCCGCGACAGATCGAACGATTCAATGCCTGGGGCTTCGCTGACGGCCCGGATGGCACCAAGGTGGTCGGTGGCGCAAAGCCGTTTGCGCAAACCAACGATCTCAATCGTTTCGCTGTGGTCGGCACCTTGGAATGGGCGCCCAACGAAAACTTCCACAGTACGATGGATCTGTACTACTCGGATTTCAACGAGACCAAGCTGATGCGTGGTATCGAGTTTCCGTTGCAGTGGTCGAACGCGCAGTTACAGCCCGGTTTCACGGTCGACAATGGGCTG
>PGZL01000037.1 GCA_002840095.1 Gammaproteobacteria bacterium HGW-Gammaproteobacteria-1
TCTCGCCAAAAAATGGCTGAAGGCCGACGGCGCAAAGGTCGCCGAGCGGGTCGGCGGCATCAATCGCGCAGTGCAGTTCGGCGAACGCATGCTGGAAAAGAGCATGGATTTTTACCGTGACCCGAGCCTGGCCGGAGTGCTGGCGCGAGAAGGGGGCGAGATCGCCCGCGAATTGGGTCACGCGTTGAGCCTGTCCGACGATCCCAAAACCGTGTTGCGTGGTCGCCTCGGTGTCAGCAAGCGCGTCGCCTGGGCCGAGCCGCTGGATCTGGAGGAAGTCAAGGCAGTCAGCCGCGCATTCGACTGCACCGTCAACGATGTGTTGATGGCAACCGCATCGGGTGCCTTGCGTGCCTACCTGATCGAGCGTGGTGAGCGCATCGATGGCTTGACCGTGCGCGCGACCGTGCCGGTCAACCTGCGTCCACTGGAACACGCGCGCAAGCTGGGCAATCACTTTGGCCTGGTGTTCCTTGAATTGCCGGTGGGCGAGGCCAATCCGGCCACCCGCCTGCATCGGGTCAAAGCGAGCATGGCCGAGCTGAAGACCTCGCGACAGGCGATTGTTGCGTATGGCTTGTTGGCAGCGATGGGCTTGGCGCCGCCTGCAGTGCAACGCACCGCGCTGGAGCTGTTCAGTCGCAAGGCAACGGCGGTGGCAACCAATGTGCCGGGGCCACAGATGCCGCTGTACATGGCCGGCAGCCAGATCCGCGAAATGATGTTTTGGGTGCCGCAGACCGGTTCGATCGGGGTTGGTATTTCGATCCTGAGCTATCACGGCCGCGTGCATTTCGGGCTGATCGGCGATGCCCGCCTGATGCCCGACCCGGACGCAGTGATCCGGCGCTTCCGCCCGGAGTTTGAGAAATTGCTGTACCTCTCGCTGATGGCCGATTGGGATGGCGTCGTTAAATCGGAAGATGCCGAGTCGGTCAATGATGCTCGCGTTGTCGCCGATTGATGCCGGGATGCAACGCGTGAAGGCCAACTGCGTCCGAGGACAACGCGCCGGGCTACAATAGCGGTTTCGTTTTTGCTAGCCAAGGAACCGACGCGATGGACTTCCAGTTTACCGACGAGCAGTTGATGATTCAGGATGTGGCACGCCGCATCGCGCAAGAAAAAATCGCGCCGACCGCTGCCGAGTTTGATCGCAGTGGCGAGTTTCCGCTGGAGAACATCCGCCTGCTGGGCGAAAACGGCCTGATGGGCATTGAAGTACCGCACGAATACGGTGGCGCCGGTCTCGACGGCATCGGCTATGTGCTGGCAATGATCGAGATCGCCGCCGCCGACTGTGCGCATTCGACCATCATGTCGGTCAACAACACCTTGTATTGCAACGGCCTGCTGAAGTCCGGCACCGAGGAACAAAAGCACAAGTACGTAACCCCGATCGCCAGCGGTGCGGCGATTGGTGCCTACGCACTGACCGAGCCGCAGTCGGGCTCGGATGCGGTCAACATGCGCACCAGGGCGGTGTTGGCGGCCGATGGCAGCCATTACCTCGTCAACGGCAAGAAAAGCTGGATCACTTCCGGCCCGGTCGCCAAGTACATCATGCTGTTTGCAGTCACCGACGCCAGCAAGGGTGCCAGGGGCATCAGTGCGTTCATCATCGACACCGAGCGCGAGGGCTTCCATCGCGGCAAGACCGAACCCAAGCTCGGCATTCGCGCTTCGGCGACCTGCGAGATCGAGTTCACCGATTACAAAGTGCCGGTTGAAGATCGCATCGGTGCAGAAGGCGAGGGCTTTCGCAACGCCATGGGCGTGCTCGATGCCGGGCGCATCGGCATCGCTTCGCAGGCGGTCGGCCTTGCCCGCGCCGCCTACGATGCCACCGTGGCTTACGTGAAGGAACGCAAAGCTTTCGGTCAGCCGATCGGCAGCTTCCAGATGACCCAGGCCAAGATCGCCGACATGAAATGCAGGCTCGATGCCGCCTGGTTGTTGACCCTGCGTGCGGCCTGGGCCAAGCAGCAGGCCGACAAGCATGGCGGGCGCTTCTCCACCGAAGCATCGGTGGCCAAGCTGGTGGCCTCGGAAGCGGCGATGTTCATCACCCACCAGGCAGTGCAGATCCACGGCGGCATGGGCTATTCCAAGGAAATGCCGTTGGAGCGTTACTTCCGCGACGCCAAGATCACCGAAATCTACGAAGGCACCAGCGAGATCCAGCGTCTGGTCATCGCCCGCAACGAGACCGGGTTGCGTTGATAGACTCGGGACTCGGGACTGGGGACTCGGGACTCGGGACTCGGGACTCGGGACTCGGGACTCGGGACTCGGGACTCGGGACTCGGGACTCGGGACTCGGGACTCGGGACGACAAACTCGCGAAATTTTTGCTTTTGCTTTTGCTTTTGAGTTGTTGCTTTGGTTTTTCCGAGTCCCCAGTCCCCAGTTCCGAGTCCCGGCTTTACAGTGCCAACACCGCCCAGATCAGCGCGACGCTGGCCAGCGTTGCCGTGCCATAGCACAGGCGTGCGGCGAACTGTCGTGCGCCGTGGCTGCGCACCCCGATGTCCTGCAAGGTCATGCGCAGGCGGTGGGCGGCGTGCCACAGTAGCAGTGCGATGACGCCAAACAACACAATGCGCGACAGCGGATTGCCAGCGAAGGCCAACACACGCTCGTAGCCGAGATTGGCGGCCGGCATCAGTTGCATGGAGTCGAGCAAAAATACCAGCATCAACGCCGGCACCAGCAGCGCGGCAAGCATGCCGCCGGCAGCGAACGGAAGCCATAATATCGGTTTGTTGGATAGGCTCATGTCATGCTCCTGCCAGCAAGAGGATGATTACGCTCAACACCACCCACAACAGGTAATGCGCGCCGGAGATCCACCACGCTGGAACTCGGCGTGTACCGATTTGCAAGGGCATGGTGCGCGGTGCCAGTGCGAACCAGGTGATGCTGTGGTAAAGCGCAAACGCCAGTGCCAGCAGTTGCCACGCAATCGCCAACGGCGTTGCCAGTGCGGCGCGAAATGCCTGCCACGCTTCCGGCCCTTGGCCCAGTCGCAGCAGTGCAAAAATCAGCAGCACC
>PGZL01000038.1 GCA_002840095.1 Gammaproteobacteria bacterium HGW-Gammaproteobacteria-1
TCTGGGCCAAGTCAAAGAAGCGTGGCAAATCGCACGCAACGCCGGCGTCATGAAGACCGCACTCGACCGTCTGTTTCAGCACACGTTTTCAGTCGCCAAACGGGTGCGCACCGATACCCGCATCGGCACCCACCCGGTTTCCGTAGCCTTTGCCAGCGTGCGCCTTGCGCAGCAGGTGTTCACCGACCTGCGCGAAGCGACGGTACTGTTGATCGGTGCTGGCGACACTATCGAACTCGCTGCGCGCCACCTCTCGGACGCCAAGGCCAAACGCCTGCTGGTCGCCAATCGCACGCTTGCCCACGCGCAAGACCTTGCCAGCCGCCACGGTGGCTACGCGTTCGCATTGCCAGATCTGGACCGTCACCTGGCTGAAGCCGACATCGTGATCTCGGCCACCGCCAGCCGCGAACCGGTACTGCTGCGCAGCAGCGTTGAAATCGCCCTGCGTGCCCGTCGGCAACGGCCAATGTTCATGCTCGACCTGGCGGTGCCGCGTGATATTGAAGCCAGCATTCGCGACCTTGATGATGTTTACCTGTACACCGTTGATGATCTCGACCAGGTGATTGCCGAAAACCGCCAGTCGCGGCGCGAGGCCGCCGACCAGGCCGAAGCGATCATTGACCTGCAAGTGGCGCATTTCATGGGCTGGTGGCAGGGTGCCGGACGGCAGACCACCATCACTCGCGTACGCAATCACAGCGAGCAGATCCGCGATGAAACCCTGCAACGCGCACGCGCCTTGCTGGCCAGCGGCAAAGACCCGGTCACTGCGTTGGAGTTTCTTGCCCACAACCTCACCAACAAACTGTTGCATGCGCCTTCTGCCAACCTGCGCCAGGCCGCATTGAGCGGCGATACCGACCTGCTGCGCGCCGCCGAACGCCTGTTTGACCTCCCTTCGCCTGAAACCCCTGATGACTCCGAGCCTACGTCGCAAGCTTGAAGCCCTGAGCGAACGGCGCGAAGAAGTCGGCCGGCTGCTGGCCGAACCGGGCTCCGCTGCCGATCCCAAACGCCTGCGCGAGCTGGGCCGCGAATACGCCCAGCTCGAACCGATGGCGTTGGCATTGGCGGATTACGATGCCGCACTGGCCGAAATTGCGGCGACTCAGGCAATGCGCAACGACCCGGAGCTGCGCGATCTGGCCGAAGCCGAATTGCCGGAACTTCATGCGCATGCACAGACGCTGGAACATCGGCTTGGCCTGTTGCTGATCCCGCCCGACCCGCGTGACGAAGCCAGCTTGTTTCTGGAAGTGCGCGCCGGCACCGGCGGTGATGAAGCCGCCATTTTCGCCGGCGACCTGTTTCGAATGTATGCCAAATATGCCGAACACCGGCGCTGGCCGGTGGAAGTGCTGTCCAGCAGCGCCGGCGAGCACGGCGGCTTCAAGGAAATCATCGCCCGCATCGAGGGCCGTGGTGCGTTTTCGCGGCTCAAGTTTGAATCCGGCACCCATCGCGTACAGCGCGTGCCGGCCACCGAAACCCAGGGCCGCACTCACACCTCGGCGGCGACCATCGCGATCCTGCCCGAGCTGGAGAACATCGGCGAGGTGGAACTGCGCGACGCCGACCTGCGCATCGACACCTTCCGCGCGTCGGGCGCCGGTGGCCAGCACGTCAACAAGACCGACTCGGCGATTCGCATCACCCATCTGCCCACCGGCACCGTGGTGGAATGCCAGGACGAACGCTCGCAGCACAAGAATCGCGCCCGCGCCCTGTCGCTGCTCTCGGCGCGGCTGCTCGATGCCCAGCGCAGCAAACAAACCGCAGCGCAGGCACAGGCGCGCCGGCTGCAGGTCGGCAGTGGCGATCGCAGCCAGCGCATCCGCACCTACAACTACGCCCAGGGCCGGATCACCGATCACCGCGTCGAAGGCCTTACCCTGTACCGCCTTCCGGAAATCCTGGAAGGCGACCTCGACGAACTGATCGACCGCCTCACCCAGGAAAATCAGGCCGACGAACTCAAGCTGCTGGTCGATGCCAGCTGAATACCCATCGGGAACATAGCCACTGGACGCCGCTCATGACTGCTACCGCCAACTTCATCCCGCTTTCGCTGTGCGTACTCACCGTTTCCGACAGCCGCGGCCCGGAAAATGACAGTTCCGGCGACTACCTCGCCACTGCATTGAAGGAGGCCGGGCATAACCTCGCTGCGCGTGCGCTGCTGCCCGATGATCGTTATCGCTTGCGCGCACAGGTTTCCGCGTGGATTGCCGACCCGGCCATCGATGGCGTGATCGTCACTGGCGGCACCGGTTTCACCGGCCGTGATTCCACCCCCGAAGCGCTGCTGCCGCTGCTCGACAAAACCATGCCCGGCTTTGGCGAAATGTTCCGCCAGCTCAGTTACCAGGAAATCGGCACCAGCACCATGCAATCGCGCGCCTTCGCCGGGCTCGCCAATGCCACCTTCGTGTTCTGCCTGCCCGGCTCCACCGGCGCCTGCCGCACCGCCTGGGAAAAGCTGATCTGCGCGCAGCTCGATGCCCGCACCAAACCCTGCAACCTCGTGAACCTGCGCCCGCGGCTGCGCGAGTAGCCAACAAGGAGCCACCATGAAGCGCAAGGCCTACGAAACCGCCCTCGAACCGATGCAGCTCGAACTCAACAACCTCGCACGCTGGCTGGCACATACCGGGCAACGCATGCTGGTGCTGTTCGAAGGCCGAGATACCGCCGGCAAGGGCGGCGCCATCGCCACCATCGCGGAAACCCTCAACCCGCGCCAATGCCGCATCGTCGCGCTGCCTAAACCCAGCGAACGCGAGGCCGCGCAATGGTACTTCCAGCGCTACATCGCCCACCTGCCCGCAGCCGGCGAGCTGGTGCTGTTCGACCGCAGTTGGTACAACCGCGCCGGCGTTGAACAGGTGATGGGCTACTGCAGCGATGCGCAATACCGAGCGTTTCTCAAACAGGTGCCACGCTTTGAAAAGATGCTCGTCGACGACGGCATCCTGCTGTTCAAATACTGGCTGGCGGTGGATCAGGCCGAACAGGAATCGACCTCAAGGCTCGCGAGAAATACGCCGAATACGGCGCAGCGCGCGAGAAGATGTTCGCCGCCACCCACAGCAAACACGCCCCGTGGGTTGCCGTGAATTTCAACGACCAGAAAACTGGCCGCCTCACCCTGATTCGCCACCTGCTCGACCACGTCCCCGACCCGCGCCTGCCCGACGACGTGATCGAACTGCCGCCGCTGGCCGGGCGCGCACAGAAGGAGCGGTTCAAGGGTGAGGTGAAGTTGTTGGGGTGAGTTGCGACACCCCACATCGCGCTGACGCCGCGAGCGGGTGAGCGCGCGTCAGCGCGCGAAGCGAGACCTGCCGAGAACCCGTTCTCTCAACTGCTGACCTTCAACTATGTCGCATGCAACTCGTGTTCTCGCGCTCCTCGAAGGCATCGGCCCCGATGGCCAGTGCGACGATTGCTTATCAGCATCGCTGGCGATCACGCCACGGCAAACCATCAACCAGATCTGCAATGTACTTTTCGACGCCGGAAAAATCGAGCGTTCGGAAGGCTGTTGTGCGCGATGCGGCAAGCACAAGCTCGTAAACTGTTCCCGTGTTGCACCGGCCCCGCCGTTCCCGCCACGTGATGCGCCGGTCAGCGGACGCGCGCCGATGCCGGGCGCACCGGTTGAAGGAGGCCTCATGAAAATCCTCGGTTTCGTGTACGGCGTGATCTGCTACGCCGTGTTCCTTGCCAGCTTTCTGTACGCCATTGGCTTTGTCGGCAACTTCGCGGTGCCCAAGACCATCGACTCGGGGCTGCCCGGCCCGCTCGGCGCGGCTTTGCTGATCAACAGCGTGCTGCTGGCCTTGTTCGCGATCCAGCACAGTGTGATGGCCCAGTGGAGCGCAGCACCTATGTGTTGCTGGCCAGTCTGTTGCTTGGCTTGCTGTTCTGGCAGTGGCAGCCGATGCCCGGGGCGGTGTGGAGCATTGGCAATCCGCTGGGCCGCATCGCGTTGCAGGCGCTGTTCGGGTTGGGTTGGCTGCTGGTGCTCTGGTCAACGTTCATGATCAACCATTTCGACCTGTTCGGACTGCGCCAGGTTGCCCTGAACTTGCGCGGCGTGCCTTACACCCACCCGGAGTTCGCCACCGTGGCGCTGTACCAGTTCATCCGGCATCCGATGATGCTGGGGCTCCTGATCGCGTTCTGGGCCACCCCGGACATAAGCGTCGGCCATCTGCTGTTCGCATTCGCCACCACTGTCTACATCTTCATCGGCATCTTTTTTGAGGAACGCGACAACATCCGATTCATCGGCCCGCCGTTCGAACACTACCGCCAACAGGTGCCGATGATCGTTCCGCTGCCGAGGCGCAAGGCCGAGTGAAGATAGGGCATGTGCGGGACTCCGGGTTGGCCGTCATGGCGAGGAGCGGCCGCCCGCAACGACGCCGGGTGTGGCCGGTTCCGAGGCTCTTGCGCAGAGACAACGCGTCAACCGCCACAGCGCGCACGGCGGCACTCGGCTCGCATTCTGGCCAAGTTAGCCAGATGCGTTATACTTGCTCCGCCGCAGTGCTGCGAGGCGACGCCCCATGAAAGTCAACATGCTCGAAGCAAAGAACCGCTTGTCCGAGTTGGTGAAATCCGCGCAGGCGGGCGAGGACGTGATCATCGCCAATCGCGGCGAACCGGTAGCGCGCCTGATCGCCGTGGGCAAGCACCGTGGCATCCGCACCAAGCCCGTCGCCGGCGGAATCGTGGCGTGGCTCGATGCACACCCACTGCCCGCGCGCATCGCGCGCTCGCCGCAAGCCATCGCCGCTGCGCTGGCCGAGGAACGCGCGGCGTGGGATTGATCTATCTCGATACCTGTCTGCTGATTTATGCGTTCGAACGGCTCTGGTTCAGTTCGAATGTCTGGTCGCGCCGATGCGCGATGGCAACCTGGAGTTGCAGCATTATTACGAACAAGGGTTGGCGCAATTCGTCCAGTTGCCGATGTCGGCGACGGTGTTTATCCATGCTGCGCAACTGCGCGCACGATTCGGGCTGAAGACGCCCGATGCGCTGCACCTCGCCGCCGCTCAGCACCATGGCTGCGATGCGTTGTGGACCAACGACAACCGCCTGATCCAAGCCAGCCAAGGGCTGGCCATCAACGTGCTGGCTTGAGTGGATTTCAACGCCGCTAGGCCGCATCAGGGCATAGCTGGTAGTGGACGAGGCGATCAGCATCGATCAGGGCAACGTAATTCTCGCCATCCTTGGTGATGGTTTTTTCCGCACCCGCTTCGACCTGATCGGCCGTTCGGTCAGGGTGATATGAGCGTGGGCAAGTGTAATCAGGCCGATGGCGGCGTTCCGTGCCAGATACCTGTGCGTCATCGGCTTTGTCGGCAACTTCGCAACGCCCAAGAGCATACGCGCGATAACATTTGGCTGGATGCTCGCGAGGCACCACGTAAAAAACGCACAGACCATTGCTGCTCGTTTGCAAGGTAGCGAACATGCGTCCTGCCGCCTCTAATCGCAGCCCGGTTTCAATCTGGTTTCAATCTGATTTCAGTCCGGCCTCACTTCTGGCGAACACCGGCACACATGCGGCCGCGCGTACCGAAAAAATGCATAACTGTGATGCGAATCACGCAGTGGCAATGCATTGAAACGGTTAAATGCGGATCGCGCCACGGCGCACAATAAAAAAAATGATTGGGGATAAAAATAATGAATTTCATGCGCAATGGCCTGCAATGGAAAGTGCAGTTGTGGAACACCAGTCTGTACCGCACCAGCGTGGCGCGTTACACCGTGCTGGGCGAAGTGCAACAATTGGAAACCACGGGAGAGGCGCTACTGGGGCGCGGGCAGCACTACGTCAACAATGCAGCTCGCGACTTCGAGAGTTACGCGCGCGATGTCGCGTTGTTCAAGCGCGAGCTGATCGGCGATGTCGCACGCTTCGACGACACTCTGAAGTCACTGCAACTGAGCATCGCAGCCCACGACGCGATAGCCGACGACGCGCTTGTAGAAGGTATTGCCAGGCTTGATGGCGCGTGGGCTGACTATCGCAGCGGCTTGCACGAACAACTCGGACCCGATGAGAACGAACCGCGCCTGGAATGGGGCGCGCGGTTCGTCAGCAATAACCAGCCCGCGATCAATGCCCAGGTTCACGCCTTGGTGGAACAGTTCCAGGCTGCTACCGACAGTGATTCGCGCAAGGCCTCTGCCAGCGGCATCGGCTCGGTACTTGTCTCACTCATCGTTACTGCCATAGCACTGCTATGGTTCTTTTTTGGTGTCACCCAGCGCATCCGTGCCACCGTGACCGGTTGCCAGCGCGTGGCGTCTGGCGATTTTGGCTACCAAATGCCGGTAGGCGCCAAGGATGAGCTGGGACAACTGGCCATTGCCTTCAACAGCCTGTCTTCACGCACTCGGTTGGTGCTCTCGCTGCTCGATCATCTGCAACGGCGCTCCAATCTTGCCACCAGCTTTGTCGAACTGGCGCGCGAATCGGCTCCATACATTCCAACCGATTGGCTGGCGCTGATTGAAGTCTCGGATTCGGGCAACGACGGTACGGTGCGTTATGGAGTGAGCAGCACACCGAAAACCGCACTGCTGAACGAACGCGTGAGCTTGCTCGGCCTGTTCGCACAGCGCGACTTTGCCAAAGCCAGCACAACCCATCTGCCGGATTTGCGCCGCCATACGGTCGAACACGGCGAATCGCGGCTGGCACGTGAGTTGGCTCGCCTCGGCTACCAGTCTGCCCTGCTGGTGCCGCTCAACACCAGCGAATGGCGTGGCCTACTGGTGTTCGCGCACCAGAGTCCTGGAGCCTTTGTGGAAGACCAGGTCAAGCTGATGAACTCGCTGGCTCCCATGCTGGCCAATGGCCTCGCCCGCAATGCGCGAGTTCAGGAGGCAGAACCCGCGTTGCTGGAAAGCTGAGCGCCTGCACTCAGAACGCGCCCATGTAATCGAGCTTGCCGATCTCGACGCCGTTGTGGCGCAGCAGGGCATAGCTGGCCGCGTGATGGAAGAAGAACTGCGGCAGGCCGTAGTGCAGCAGGTAATCCTGCCCGCTCAAGCGACGCTCCTTGGGCGTACCGGGCCGGAGCACGATCTCGCGGCCTTCGGCACCGGTGAAAGCGGCTTCCGGCAACGCGCCGATAAATGCCTGTACGGTGTCGATGCGTGCCAGCAATTCGGCGAAGCTGAGCTCGTTGTCCTCGTGTACCGGCAACTCGACTTGCGCGAGGCGGCCACACACGCCCTTGGCGAAATCGCAGGCGATCTGCACTTGCCGGGTCAGCGCAAACATGTCCGGCGACAACCGCGCGCCGAGCAGGGCCTGTGGCTCGATTTTCTTCGCCGTGGCGTGGGCCTCGGCCTTGATGAGGATGCCTTTGAGGCTACCCAGCATTTGCTGGAACACGGGGACGGATGCGGCGTAAATGGAAAGGCTCATGCGCTGTAGCTCCGTTGCGGGCTGTGGTGGGGAGCACATGGTACGCCACTCGACAGCGCAACCGCCGTGTCCATCCGCGTAAACTGCGCGCTCCAGCCCTCGCCCACCGCAACCATGCCAAGCACCCGCAAAGCCCTGTGGCAAATCCACCTGTGCGTGCTGCTGTGGGGCTTCACCGCCATCCTCGGCAAGCTCATCACCTTGCCGGCGCTGGCGTTGGTGTGGTGGCGCATGGGCCTGGTGACGCTGGCGCTGCTGC
>PGZL01000018.1 GCA_002840095.1 Gammaproteobacteria bacterium HGW-Gammaproteobacteria-1
GACCTGACGGGGGCTGAGCAGGCCGGCGCCGACGGCAACGGCAATGGCGCTGCCGGCCAGGGTGCTCTTGAGAAAGATTCTGCGCTTGGTATTCACGTTAACAGACTCCTTGAGAAGCTTCAGGTTGGTAATAACTGGGGGCGGTATCCCCTCTGGTGGGGGCATATGATAGGGAGTTATGGCCTGTGACACTAGGATTACGTCCGAGTTTCATCACCGGCAGGGTGCATCTGCTAACATCCGGCGCCATGGATCCCATAGAACTGTCCCTGTTCGCCAGCCGTATCGAGGCCGTTTGCGACGAGATGGGGGCGGCCCTGCGCCGCGCCGCCTTTTCGCCCAACATCCGCGACCGGCTGGATTTTTCCTGCGCCGTGTTCGACGCCGCAGGTGAACTGTGCGCCCAGGCGGCCCACATCCCGGTCCACCTGGGCAGCATGGCCTATGCCATGGGCGGCATCGTCGCGCAGCTGGACTGGCGTGACGGCGACATGGTGGTGGTGAACGACCCCTTTCTCGGTGGCACCCACCTGCCCGACGTGACGGTGATTGCGCCGCTGCGTATGGACGGTGAACTGCTAGGCTTCGTCGCCAACCGCGCCCACCACGCCAACATCGGCGCCCAGGCCCCCGGCTCGATGCCCATATCCCGTTCCCTGGACGAGGAGGGGATGATCATCCCGCCCACCACCCTGGTGCGCGGCGGCCAGGTGGACGAGGCCCTGATGGCCCGGCTGGCCGGCGGCCGGCGCGAGGCGCTGGGCGATTTCGCCGCCCAGATCAGCGCCAATCGCACCGCCCTGGCGCGCCTGCACGAACTGGTGGGCAGCCTGAGCGTGGACGGCTACCGCGCCGCCCTGGACGCTCTCAACGCCTATGCCGAGCGCCTGGCCCACGGTGCCCTGGCGGCCATCCCCGACGGCAGCTACGCCTTCCGCGACGTGCTCGACGACGACGGCGTCGGCAGCCGCGACCTGACCATTGCCGCCCAGGTGCGCGTGGCCGGCGGCACGGTGGCGGTGGATTTCAGCGGCACGGCGCCGCAGGTGCCGGGCAACGTCAACTGTCCGTTGTCGGTGGCGGCGGCGGCGGTGTATTACGTGTTTCGCTGCCTGATGCCGCGCGAGACCCCGGCCTGCGCCGGCGCCTTCCGCGCCATCCGCCTCAGCGCCCCGCCGGGCTGTCTGCTCAACGCGGCGCGTCCGGCGGCGGTGGCGGCGGGCAACGTGGAAACCAGCACGCGGGTGGTGGACGTGATATGCGGCGCCCTGGCCCTGGCCCTGCCGGAGCGCATTCCCGCGGCCAGCCACGGGTCTATGAATAACGTCGCCATGGGCGCCAGGAATAACGTCGCCATGGGTGCCAGGAACAACATTGCCATGGGGGCCAGGAACGATATCGCCACGGGCGCCGGGAATAACGGGACGGAATGGGACTACTATGAAACCATCGGCGGCGGCATGGGGGCGGGCGCCCGGGGCGGCGGCCTGGATGCCGTGCAGACCCACATGACCAACACCCTCAACACGCCCATCGAGGCGCTGGAATCCGCCTATCCCCTGCGCGTGACCCGCTATGCCGTACGGCGCGGCTCCGGCGGCGCCGGACGACGGCACGGCGGCGACGGCATCGTGCGCGAGTTCGAGTTTCTCGCGCCGGCCCAGGTCACTCTGCTCACCGAGCGCCGCCGTCACGCGCCGTGGGGGCTGGCCGGCGGCTGTCCGGGCATGGTGGGGGAGAACCGGCTCAATGGCGCCCCCCTGCCGGGCAAGATCAGCGTCGCCGTGGCGGCAGGGGATCGGGTTACCATAGCCACGCCCGGCGGCGGCGGCTGGGGCAAGGTTTGAAGACAGGACTCGTACAGTGAACAGGGAAAGGAGAGGCATATGCGTGTAGGGATAGTGGTGCTGGCCATGATGCTGCTGGGCGGCTGTGCCGCGGGAACCATGGCGGGAGCCGGCCAGGGCGGCCAGTCCGCCGACGGCCGCAGTTATGAAGCGGCAAGGGCCGACAACATGATCGCCGCCGCGGTGAACCGCGTGCTGGTGCATGACAGGGACGTGAGCGCCAGCGACATCAACGTCAGCGTGCGCGACGGCGTGGTGACGCTGACCGGCGAGGTGACCGACGCGGCGACGGCGGCACGTGTGGTGCAGGCTGTGCGTGACACCGAAGGCGTGCGCGGCGTAATCAATCAGTTGCGCGTCGGACGTTGAAAACTGACCGTATGATCGGTCGCTAACCCGGTGCCTGCGCCTCCGCGCAGGCACCCGTTTGTATCCGGTGATGAATCGAATCCTTCAACTGGCCTTCGTGTTGCTGCTACTCGCCGGTGCCGGGCCGGCCGCCGCTGCGGAAAAGGTACGCCTCCAACTCAAGTGGTATCACCAGTTCCAGTTTGCCGGCTACTACGCCGCCATCGAGCAGGGCTATTTCGCCGCCGAGGGGCTTGAGGTCGAACTGATCGAGCGTGACCCGGAAGTCAACAACATCCGCCAGGTGCTGAACGGCGCCGTGGATTACGGCATCGCCGACACGGTGTTGCTGCTGTATCAGGAGCAGGGCGCAGGCCTGCACATCGTCGCCCCGATCTTCCAGCACTCGCCCAACGTCATCATCACCCTGGCCTCGTCGGGCATCGTGTCGCCGCTGGATCTGGTGGGCCGGCGGGTGCGGCTGTACGACAATGAAACCGACGGCTTTCCGCTGATGGCCATGCTGGTGGAACAGGGGGTGCTCGAGCGCGGCATCGTCCGCCAGCCCTTCAGCGTGGATTACATGGCCCTGGGCCGCGGCGAAACCGATGCCATCTACGGCTACAGCAGCAACGAGCCGTACATGCTGCGGCAACTGGGCTACGACGTCCGCCTGATCCAGCCGGTGCACTACGGCATCGACATGTACGGCGACATGCTGTTCACCTCGGTGCGCGAGGCCACCGATCATCCGGTGCGGGTGGCGGCGATGCGACGGGCGGTGCTGCGCGGCTGGGAATACGCGCTGGATCACAAGGAGGAGATCGCCCGCCTGATCCTGGCCAGGTACAGCAAGCGCAAACCGTTGCCGGCGCTTCTGTACGAGGCCCAGGCCATCGAACAGGCGGTGGCCCGCTTCACCGTGCCGCTGGGTACCCTGGACAGCGGCCGCCTGCGGCATATCGCCGGCATCTATGCCCGCCACGGTCTGCTCGACAAGCACTTTTCCGCAGAGCGCAACGTATTCTTCGATCGCCAGCCCGAAGGCGGGGTACGGCTGAGCGAGGAGGAAACGGCCTTTCTGCAACAGCATCGCGTATTCCGTGTCGGCATCGACCGCGAATGGTATCCGCTGGATTTCGTCGATGCTGCGGGCCGCCATTCCGGAGTGGCGGCCGACTACCTCAATCTGCTGTCGCAGCGCCTGGGCGTTACCTTCAAGGTGGAAACCGGCCAGCCCTGGCCGCGCATCCTGGAGATGATCCAGGGCCGCGAACTGGACATGCTGGCCATGGCGGCCAGCACGCCGGAGCGCATGACCTATGCCGGATTCACCCGGCCCTACATCCGCTCGCCGATGGTCATCGTGACCAAGTCCGATGCCGACTACATCGCCGGGGCCGGCGAATTGCGCGGCAAGCGGATTGCGGTGGTCAAGAGCTACGCTTCCCACGAATGGCTGGCAGCCAATCACCCCGAGCTGGATCTGCAACTGGTAGATACCACGGTCCAGGGCCTGGAACGGGTAGCCACCGGCGAACTGTTTGCCTTCGTCGACAACCTCGCTTCGGTCAGTTTTCTGATCAAGCAACAGGGGCTGTCGAACCTGAAGGTTTCCGGCCAGTTCCCCAAGGCCTTCGATCTCGCCATGGGGGCGCGCAGCGACTGGCCGTTGTTGCGCGGCATCCTGCAAAAGGGACTGGACTCGATCACCCAGCAGGAAAAGGACGAGATCTACAACAAGTGGGTGCGGCTGGACTATGAAACCCATATCGACTTCAGGAGGGTGGCGCCCTATTTCGCCGCGCTGGTTGCGGTGCTGGCCCTGGTCATGCTGGACGCCTGGCGCGTGCGGCGCCTGCATTCACGCCTGCACCTGGCCAACCAGCAACTGCAGCTGGCGGAAGAGCAGCTGACGGAGAAAAACCGGGAACTGGAGCAGCTGGCGATTACCGACAAGCTCACGGGCGTCTACAACCGGCTCAAGCTGGATGCGGTGCTGGCGCAGCAGGTGGCACTGGCCCAACGCTATGGGCGGACGGTGTCGGTGGTGCTGTTCGACCTGGATAATTTCAAGCTGGTTAACGACACTCACGGACACCATATCGGCGACGTGGTGCTAAAGTCCTTTGCCGCCCTGGTGTTGAATTCGGTGCGCAAGTCCGACATCTTCGGACGCTGGGGTGGCGAGGAGTTTCTGCTGGTTTGCCCCGAGACATCCTCCGCCGGGGCGGCGGAACTGGCCGACAAGATACGCGCCCAAATGAGTGCCCTGACGTTTCCCGAGGGGTTTATCCAGACGGTGAGCGGCGGGGTGGCCGAGTTGCATGAGGGGCAGTCGCTGCTGGAGTGGCTTACCCTGTGCGACAAGATGCTGTATCTGGCGAAGAAGGGTGGCCGCAATCGGGTGGTATCGGATTTGATGTAACGGCGAACGCACAATGCGTGTTGAGTATAAATTGACTGGTAATTGATGCCATGTGTGGAATCTGCGGTGAACTGAGACTGGACGGCCACGTGCCGGACCTGGCGGTGCTGGGGCGCATGCTGCACCGGCTGGAGCGGCGCGGGCCGGATCACGAGGGCAGTTATTCCGACGGACCGCTGGCGCTGGGCCACCGCCGCCTGGCCATCATCGATCTGTCGCCGCGCTCGCACCAGCCGATGATCGACAACGAACTCGGCCTGGTGCTGGTGTTCAACGGCACCATCTACAACTACCGCGAGCTGCGCGAGGAGTTGCGCGGCCGCGGCTACAGTTTCTTCTCCGACGGCGATTCGGAGGTGATCCTCAAGGCCTACGCCGCCTGGGGCGAACAGTGCGTCGAACACCTCACCGGCATGTTCGCCTTCGCCATTTGGGACATCCGGCGCCGGCGCCTATTCCTGGCGCGCGATCGTCTCGGCATCAAGCCGCTGTATTACAGCCACGACGGCAAGATCTTCCGCTTCGCCTCCAACATGCAGGCGCTGCTGGCGGCCGGCGGCGCCGACGTCAGCATCGATCCCCTCGGCCTGCATCACCAGTTCACCCTGCACGGCGTGATCCCGGCGCCGCGCACCATCCTCAACGGCATCCGCAAGCTGGCGCCGGGTCACACCCTGGCCGTCGACGAACAGGGACGCCGCAGCGAGCGCCAGTACTGGCAGCTCTATGCCCACCGCCCCAGCGAGGCGCGCAGCGAGCAGGAGTGGACCGAGGCGATCCACACCGCGCTGAAAAAGGCCGTGAAGCGGCGCCTGGACATCGCCGACGTGCCGGTGGGCGTGCTGCTTTCCGGCGGCCTCGACTCCAGCCTGCTGGTGGGCCTGCTGGCGGAGCAGGGCGTCAAGGACATCCTCACCTTCTCCATCGGCTTCGAGGACGTGCCGGAGGAAAAGGGCAGCGAGTTCGAATACTCCGATCAGGTGGTGGCGAGGTACGACACGCGCCATCACAAATACTCCATCGCCAACGACCAGGTGCTGAAGCGCCTGCCCGAGGCGGTGGAACAGATGGCCGAGCCCATGGTGGGGCAGGACGCGGTGGCCTTCTACCTGCTGGCCGAACGCGTGTCGCAGGAAGTGAAGGTGGTGCAGAGCGGGCAGGGCGCCGACGAGGTGTTCGGCGGCTACTTCTGGTACCCGCAGATGGACGCCGAGGGCGGCACCGATCTGGAGCGTTTCGCCAAACACTATTTCGACCGGCCGCACAGCGAGTTCCTGCAAACGGTGGCCGAGCCGTTCCACGGCGAGGACCACACCGGCATGCTGGTGGAGAAGCTGCTCACCCAGCCCGGCGCCGACACCTTCATCGATCGCGTGCTGCGCATGGACGCCACCACCCTCATCGTCGACGACCCGGTCAAGCGCGTCGACAACATGACCATGGCCTGGGGCCTGGAGGCGCGCGTGCCCTTCCTCGACCACGAACTGGTGGAACTGGCGATGCAGCTGCCGCCGGAACTCAAGCTCGCCTCCGGCGGCAAGCACGTGCTGAAGAACATCGCCCGCGGCCTGATCCCCGACGGCGTGATCGATCGGCCCAAGGGCTACTTCCCCCTGCCGGCGCTCAAATTCGTGCGCGGCGAATTTTACGACTTCATGCGCGACATCCTCGACTCCGGCGCCTGCCGCCAGCGCGGCCTGTTCGATCGCGCCTACGTGGAGCGGCTGCTGGCCGAGCCGGAAGGACATTTCACCCAGCTGCGCGGCAGCAAGCTGTGGCACCTGGCCCTGCTGGAACTGTGGCTGCAACGCAACGTCGATGTGTACTACTAGAGGCCTGCCCATGCGCGGACTGGCGGTGTTGCTGGCGGGCGCGGTGTCCGGCGGCGCGATGGCGGCGACGCCGGAAGGCTTCGACTTCCATGGCTATTTTCGTGTCGGCGCGGGCAGCAACAGCGCCGGCGGCGACCAGGTGTGCTTCAAGCTGCCCGGCGCCGCCAGCAAATACCGTCTCGGCAACGAATGCGAGGGTTTTGGCAGCCTGACCCTGTCCCAGACCCTGCCGCCGACCGCCGACGGCGCACAGTACAAGGTGGCGGTGCAGTTCGCCTACAACACCCCGGCGGAACAGGACTGGGAGGCCTACGACACGGCGCTGCGCGAAATCTACGCCGAGGGCAAGGGCGTCATCGGCGGCGCGCTCAAGGACAGCCGTTTCTGGGTCGGCAAGCGCCTGCGCCGTACCGACGTGCACATGACCGATTTCTTCTACTGGGACAACAGCGGTTCCGGCGGCGGCGTCGAGGACGTGCCGGCCGGGCCGGGCAAGTTCTCCTACGCCTACATGCACTGGGTCGACGGGCGTGACGAATTCGGCAATCCCACCACGGTGAAGGATCACGCCATCACCTCCCACGACCTGCGCTGGTACGACCTGCCGGTGAATGAAAACGGCAAACTGGCGCTGGGCTTCGACCTGCGCCGCAGCGACGAGAGCCGCAGCGGCCTCGACGGCCGTCACGGCTACATGCTGCACGTGGTGCACCGGCAGAACGAGGTGTGGGGCGGTTCCAACACCCTCGCCCTGCAATATGGCGCCGGTGCCGCCGCCACTCTCAGCCGTGATGCCGACGACTCCCTGGACGATGCTGCGCGCAGCTGGCGCCTGGTGGAGCAGATCCACGTCGAGCCGCATGCCGACTGGTCCGGCCAGGCCACCCTGGTCTATGAACGCAAGGATTACCTGAAACAGACCTGGTGGTCCTTCGGCGTCCGCCCCATCTACCACTTCACCGATCATTTCAACGTGGCCGTGGAACTGGGGCACGACAGCGTCAAACCTGACGCCGGCGCCGGGCGTACGCTGACCAAGCTGACCCTGGCGCCGCAGCTGGCACGGGGACGCGGCTACTACTCCCGTCCGGTACTGCGCCTGTTCATCACCTATGCCGCCTGGAACGCAGCGGCCATGGCGGCGGACAGCAGCGGCGTGCTGGGCGGCGGCAGCAGCGGGCCCTTCGCCACAGACACCTCGGGCCTTACCTATGGGGTGCAGGCCGAGGCCTGGTGGTAACCCGGAAGGGGTAGATGGGGGCCACAGGGGTTGATCCCGGGGGAGCCATCCCCATCTAACCTTACTACGCGGCGGCCTGTGCCCTTACATTATGAGGTGGTTTTATGGATGTCCTGGAACGTATTGATCAGCAAGTGAAGCAGAATCCCGTCATCATCTACATGAAGGGCACCCCGCAGATGCCGCAGTGCGGCTTTTCCAGCCGCGCCTCCCAGGCGCTGGCGGCGAGCGGCGTGGAGTTCGCCTACGTCAACGTGCTGATGGACCCGGAAATCTTCGAGAACCTGCCGCGCTACGCCAACTGGCCGACCTTCCCCCAGGTCTACATCAACGGCGAGCTGGTCGGCGGCTGCGACATCACCCTGGAGCTGTACCAGAAGGGCGAACTGCAGAAGATGATGCAGGAAGCGGCGGCCAAGACGGCTTAGAAGCAGTTTCGAGTTTCGGTAAAGCAGTTTCGGGTTTCGAGTTTCGGGTTTCGAAAAAAAAGCCGGCTCCCTTAGGGGCGCCGGCTTTTTTTATGCCGTTCGCAACTCGAAATCCGAAACTCGAAACTGTTTTTTTAAGATTCTCCGCCGAATTCCAGCATGCGCCAGCGGTTGACGATGGCGCAGAACAGCTCGGCGGTGCGCTCGGCGTCGTACAGGGCGGAGTGGGCCTGGGAGGCGTCCCAGCTCAGGCCGGCGGCCTGTACCGCGCGCGCCAGCACGGTCTGGCCGTAGGCGAGGCCGGCCAGGGTGGCGGTGTCGAAGCTGCTGAAGGCGTGGAAGGGGTTTTTCTTGATCTTGGTGCGTGTGACGGCGGCATTGACGAAACCGAGGTCGAAAAACGGGTTGTGGCCCACCAGGATGGCGCGGGTGCAGGCCTGTTCCTTGACCTCGCGGCGGATGGGATCGAACACCTTGTCCAGCGCCTCGCGCTCCGGCAGGGCCAGGCGCAGCGGGTGATAGGGGTCGATGCCGGTGAAGTCCAGCGCGCGCTGATCCAGGTTGGCGCCGACAAAGGGCTCGACGTGGGCATGGTGGGATTCGTGCGGATAGATCAGGCCGGATTCGTCCATACGCAGGGTGATGGCGGCGATTTCCAGCAGCGCATCGGTCTGGGCATTGAAGCCGGCGGTCTCCACATCGACCACTACCGGGAGAAAGCCGCGAAAGCGTCGGGCCAGGGCCGGTTTGTGTTCGGACATCGTCATGGGGGCGCAGGATACCCCAATTCGGCCCCGCGGGTAAAAACCATTCGGAGCGCCGAACGGTTAAAAACCCTCAACGCAGAGGCGCAGAGGTGCGGAGATCGCAGAGGAAATACATGTGAAACTCTGCGTTCTCTGCGCCTCTGCGTTGGATTTTCTTCCTTGCCCGGGCGTCAGCTCTGCAGCTTCCAGGCAACGGTCTCGCCGGCGCGCATGGGTACCACCACGTCGTCGCCGAAGGCGTAGCTGTCGGGTACGGTCCACTCCTGCCGGTGCAGGGTGATGGTGTCGCGGTTGCGCGGCAGGCCGTAGAAGTCGGCGCCGTGGCGGCTGGCGAAGCCCTCCAACTGGTCCAGCCTGCCGGCGCGCTCGAAGGCCTCGGCATACAGTTCGATGGCGGCGTGGGCGCTGTAGATGCCGGCGCAGCCGCAGGCGTTCTCCTTGGTCTTGCGTGCATGGGGCGCGCTGTCGGTGCCGAGGAAGAATTTCGGGTTGCCCGAGGTGGCGACGTCCAGCAGCACCTCGCGGTGGCTCTCGCGCTTCAGCACCGGCAGGCAGTAGAGGTGCGGGCGCATGCCGCCGGCCAGCATGGCGTTGCGGTTCAGCAGCAGGTGCTGCGGGGTGAGCGTGGCGCCGACGTTGGGGCCGGCGGCGAGCACGAAGCGCGCCGCTTCGGCGGTGGTGATGTGTTCCACCACCAGCTTGAGATCGGGAATGCGCTCCAGCAGCGGCGCCAGCACCCGCTCCAGGAACACCCGTTCGCGATCGAAGATATCCACGTTGGCGTCGGTGACTTCGCCGTGTACCAGGAAGGGCAGCTGCAGTTCGGCCATGGCGCGCAGCGCGGGTTCGCACTTGCGCAGATCGGTGACGCCCGAATCGGAGTTGGTGGTGGCGCCGGCGGGATACAGTTTCACAGCGAACACCGCGCCGCTCTCCTTCGCGCGCTGTATCTCTTCCGCCGGCGTCATGTCGGTGAGGTACAGCGTCATCAGGGGCTGGAAGCTGCTGCCGGCCGGTACGGCGGCCAGCACGCGCTCGCGGTAGGCCAGCGCCTGCGCGGTGGTGGTGACCGGCGGCCGCAGGTTGGGCATGACGATGGCGCGGCCGAATTGTGCGGCGGTATGCGGCACCACGGCGGCGAGGGCGGCGCCGTCGCGCAGGTGGAGGTGCCAGTCGTCAGGGCGGAGCAGGGTCAGAGTGTTCATGGAGGCTTCTTAAGTTAGTGCTTCTCGTGAGGAGAGATACAAGATACAAGAGGAAAGATACAAGGGGAGGTGTTCGCTGCGCTCACGCCATTTTTCAACAAGCCATGCGCGCAGCGGCACTCCATCACTTTGCTCTTGTATCTTTCATCTTGTATCTGAGTCTTCACCGGGCAATTCGGCGCCGAACACCGATATCACATAGGCGCGCATGGCGGCTTCCAGTACGCTGCCGCCTTGCGCGAGCACGTCGGGATCGATGGAGGCGGACCACTCCAGGGTGCCTTCGGTATCCCAGTTGAGGTCGATCTTCTGCTCCTCGATGATGGGACCGCCCTGCGACCAGTAGCGGGTCGGGTTCCACTTGCGCGGCGGCAGGTTGGCGCCGGGGCTGTAACGCAGTTCGCCCGCCTCACGGAACGTCGGCATGCCGCGCGCCTTGGCGACCCAATAGTCGAGTTGTTCCCCGCTGAGATGGGCTGCCTGCATGTTGCCCTCGCCTTGTGATGGTGTTGTGGGCAATGATATCGGTCCGCCGGGTGTATTTCCATGTCGGCGGAGAAATGTGCGCTGCAATCGCTAGAATGGAAGCAATCCATCGGGAGAAACCACCTTGACCCGGGACGACACCGTACTCGCCCTCAGCTATGCCGTCCGGCTGCCGGTACTTTTCAAGTACCTGGGGCAGCTGGCGCTGGCGCTGGCCGTGTTGACGGCGGTGCCGCTGCTGGTGGCGCTGTGGTTTCGCGACTACGCCTTCGCCGGGCGCCTGGCGCTGGTGCTGGTGGTCGCAGGCGGTGTCGGTGCAGTGTTGTCGCGCCTGCCGGCGCCGGCGCGAATGCAGGTCAACGAGGCGCTGGTGATCACCGCGCTGGCTTTTTTCCTCAGCGCCCTGTTGATGAGCTGGCCGTTGATGGCCGCCGGACTTGGTTTCGGCGCCGCGCTGTTCGAGGCCATTTCCGCCGTCACCACCACCGGCCTGTCGAGCCAGGCGACGGTGGAAGGCCTGCCGCCGTCGTTTCATTTCACCCGCGCCTGGATGCAGTGGTACGGCGGCCTCGGCATCGTGGTGCTGACGGTGGCGCTGCTGATGGGGCATCGTCTGGCCACCCATCGCCTGGTGGATCCGGAACTGCATACCGAAAATCTCGCCACCACCACGCGCCACTATGCCCGCCGCATGCTCCTGGTCTATGTGGTGCTGTCCGTCGCCGGGCTGTTCCTGTTGATGGTCGCCGGCACCGAGCCGTTCAGCGCGGTTACGCATGCGCTGTCCGCCATTTCCACCGGCGGCTTTTCCCCATTCGACAGCAGCCTCGCCGCACTGCCGCCGGCGGCGCAGGCGGTGGTCAGTCTGCTGGCAGTGGCCGGCGCCGTGGCGCTGCCGCTGCACTACATGTGGTTCACCCGCGGCGCGGCATCTTTCCTGGACGACGTGGAGCTGCGTACCCTGCTGGTGATGTTGCTGTTCGTCTGCCTGCTGTTGGCGGGACTGCTGGGGCGCGAGGGCATGGCCCCGGGCGAGGCCTTGCGTCACGGCGTATTGCTCGGCATTTCCGCCCAGACCACCGCCGGCTTTTCCAGCCTCGATGTCGGCACGCTCGGTGACGGCAGCAAGCTGGCGCTGATGCTGGCCATGATCGGCGGCGGCAGCCTCGGCTCCACTGCGGGCGGCATCAAGCTGTTGCGGCTGCTGGTGTTGTGGCACCTGTGCCTGCTGGCGTTGCGCCGCACCAGCGTCGTCGAACACGCGGTGGTGCAGCCCTGGATCGGCAACCGCCGGCTGGAGCACGACGACATCGAGCGTGCGTTGTTGTTGATTCTGCTGTTTGTCCTCGTCATCGTGTTTTCCTGGCTGCCCTTCCTGGTGCTGGGCTACGATGCAATGGATGCCCTGTTCGAGGTAATCTCCGCCACCGGCACCGTGGGCCTGTCCAGCGGACTGAGTGGCGCGGGTCTGCCGCCGCTGCTGCAGGGCATACTGTGTTTCGACATGCTGGCGGGACGAGTCGAGATTGTGGCGTTGCTGGTCGTGCTGTTTCCCGCGACCTGGTTCGGCAAGAGGGCGGAAGTGACATGAGAGCGGTATTCGTGGGCGCGGGCTCGCTGGCGGTGATGACGGCGCGTTTTTTGTTGCGGCGCCGTCATGAGGTGATCATCATCGAGCGCAACAAGGAACGTATCGACGCCCTGGCGGCGGAACTGGATTGCGGCTTCCTGTTGGGCGACGGCAGCAAGCCGGCGCTGCTGCGCGAGGCCGATCCCTCTCATACCGACGTGCTGTTCTGCCTCACCGGCAACGACCAGGCCAATATTCTCGCCAGCCTGGTGGGCCGCTCCCTCGGCTTTCCCCGCATCGTCACCAAGATCGAAGACCCCGAGTTCGAGCACATCTGCATCGAACTGGGACTGGAGGACATGATCATCCCGTCCCGCACCATCGGCCGTTACCTGGCCGATCTGTTCCAGGGTATGAACCTGCTCGACCTGTCCGGCATCATCAAGGACGAGGCACGCATCTTCACCTTCGTCGCGCGGCACGACGACGAAATGCAGGTCGGTGAACTGAAGCTGCCGCAGGGCAGCCGCCTGATCTGTCTCTATCGCAACGGCAGGTTCGTGCCGCTGGAAGACGACACCCACATCCGCGAGGACGACGAAGTGGTGCTGATCACCCACGCCGACAACCTGGCCGAACTGCATGAACGCTGGGACGTGCAAATGGAAACGGTGCGCAAGCATTGATGGACGAATTCTGGCTGTTGCCCGCACTGCTGGCGCTGATCTGGTTCTGGCTCGACTCCATGCGCGCCCGCGAGGCGGCCATCGCCGTGGTGCGCCGCGCCTGCACGCGCAATGACGTGCAGCTGCTGGACGAAACCGTGGTGCTGGTGAAATTGCGGCCGGGGCGCGACGCCTCCGGCCGTGTCGGCTGGCGCCGTCGTTTCCAATTCGAATTCAGCAACGAGGGCGACAATCGCAGCCACGGCGAGGTGGAACTGCTGGGGCGGCGGGTGACGGCGTTGCACCTGGAGATGGGCGGTGCGACCCTGTATGACATTGCTGAAGACTAGCCGTAGCCGCTGTAAGTAACACCCTTAGCGCGTGTAGGTTGCGGACCGACAAACGCCCAACTATTGTCATATTCACTTCCCCCAACTGAGAACGCCCCCATGATCGGTTGGTTCCGTCGTCGCAGCCTCGCACAGCAGCTGTCCCTGGTGACCTTGGCGGTAATCGCCGTGGTATTCGGCGCCATGACGGTGACCGTGGTCCTGCAGGTGACGCAATCGTCGCTGCGCACAGCGGAGCAGCAACTGGCCAAGGATGTAGCGCTGATGGCCGGCAACCTGGAGTTCTACCACACCGAGCTGGAACGCAATGCCCTCCGATCGGCACAGGTGTTTACCGGCATGTACACCGGTCCCTGGCGGATTGATCCGGCAAGCCCTGTCACCGTGGGCGGACACGCCGGCCCGAGCCTGTACAACGGCGACGATCTGATCAATCTCGATTTCACCCGGCCGGAGGCCTTCAGCCGCACCACCGGCGGCGTCGCCACGGTGTTCGTGCGCTCCGGCGGCGACCTGCTGCGCATCTCCACGTCACTGCGCACGGAGCAGGGCCAGCCCGCCGTCGGCACCCTGCTGGGCAAGACGCATCCGGGCTACGAGCCGCTGCTGCGCGGCGAAACCTATGCCGGGCCCGCACACCTGTTTGGGCGCGATTACATGACTCGCTACATGCCGGTTAAGGGCGCGGATGGCGCAGTGATCGCGGTGCTGTTCGTCGGCTTCGACTATACCGAAGGCCTGGCTGCGCTACGCCGGACACTGGCGGAGCAGCAGTTTGGCAGTACCGGTTATGCCTACGCCATTGATACCCGCGGCATTTTGGTGCTGCACCCCTCCCTGGAGGGTAAAAACCTGCTGGAAACCACCGATGCCGACGGCCAGCGCCCGTTTAATCAATTGCTGGAAGGCGACAGCGGCGCCTTCCATTACCGCTGGGAGGACACGCGCAGCGGCAAGGTGGGCGAGAAGCTGGTGGCCTATCAGCGGCTGGCGGGCTGGAACTGGGTGCTGGCGGCAGGCAGCTTCACGGATGAATTCCTGGGCGACGCCTACCGCCTGCGCGCAGAGTTGGCCGGGTTCAGTATCATCGGTGCCCTGCTGATCATCGGCCTGCTCGGCTGGACCCTCAAGCGCCGCCTGGCACCGCTATCGGAGGTGGCCACGGGACTGGAACACATCGGTCACGGCGACCTGACCCATCTGCAGGCCGGCGGCGAACTGGAATCGGGCAATCACAACGAAATACGCCGCATGACCTGCGAGGTGCAGAAGACCACCCGGGAGCTGCGCGAGCTGGTGGGCGGCATCGCCGACGCCGCCGAGACCTTGTCGAACACCACCAGCAACGAGGTGGAGGTGAACCGGCGCGCACGTGACGGCGTCACGGCGCAGCAGCAGGAGATCGAACAACTGGCGGCGGCCATCAACCAGATGACCACGGCCATTGCCGAGGTGGCGCGGAACGCCTCGGCCACGGCGGGCGAGGCCAGCAACTCCGAGCACTTCGCGGTGGAAGGGCGCCAGGCGGTGGAGCAGACGGTACAGGCCATCGAACAGCTGGCGGCCGAGGTGCAGCGCGCTGCCGGAGTCATATCGGCCCTGGCCGACAGCGCACAGAGCATCGGCGGCGTGGTGGACGTGATCGCTGCGGTGGCCGGGCAGACCAACCTGCTGGCGCTCAACGCCGCCATCGAGGCCGCGCGTGCCGGTGAACAGGGCCGGGGCTTTGCCGTGGTGGCCGATGAGGTGCGTGAGCTGGCGGAAAAGACCGGCGTGTCGACCGACGAGATCCGTGAGGCCATCGATGGTCTGCAACAGAATGCGCGTGACGCCGTCAGCGTGATGGAGGCCGGCAAGCTGCAGGCGCAGCAGTCGGTGGAGGAGGCGCACAAGGCCGGCAAGATGCTGGACGGCATCAACAAGTCGGCGGCCAAGGTGTCGGAGATGATGGCGCAAATCGCCGCCGCGGCGGAGCAGGAGCATGCCGTGGCGGAAGACATGAACAAGCGCGTGGTCGCCATCCACGACATCGCGCAAACCACGGCGGACAACAGTGATCTCCTGTCCCAGGCCGTGGCGGAGCTGCAACGGGTGTCGGCGCAGCTGAACCGTTCAGTGGAGCGCTTTCACCTCTGATTCGCCGCGGCGGCGCAGTCCGCTTGCGCGACCTCGTTCAGATGCCGCAGCACCGTGTCGCGTATCTCCGCCGGAACGTCCCCGCTTACCACCGCGAAACGGGCGGCGGTGGCTGACGCGTCGTGTGTTCCGTCGGCCACGTAGATCGGACTCATCTTGTGGCGGCCGCCGTACCGTTCGCCGTCATCGACGCGCAAATGTTTCATGCCGTGCGCTGCGCGCCAGCGGAATACATGTTCGTGCTGCGGTTTGCCGTAACACAGGTCGAAGGCGATGACGGCGGCATGCTCATCGAGCCAGACGATGAGGTCGAATTCCCTGTTGCTGAACCAGCGGCGTTCCGGCTCCCCCGCGTGCTGGCGCACCTTTTTCAGTTCCTGCAACATCCCCTGTTCCTTTCTCCAACGCAGTTCAATCCACGAAGGGCCCGTGCTGGTTGATCGGTTCACCGTGCGGTTGGCCGCTGAGGCAGATGAAGCGGCAGGGCTGCTCGGCGTAGACGGTGAGCACCGAGCCGCCTCCCAGCAGCAGCGCCTCGCCGGCGGTCAGCACCTCCTCCAGCACTTCCGGCGTGCCGGACACCGCGTACAGCAAGCCGGTGTGGTGGGCCGGGACGGCGACGTGAAATTCGCCCTCGTGCTCCAGCTCCACGTCATGGTAATTCACCGCGGTATGCAGATGTATGGGCGAGCCGGGGCCGACGACGGTGCGCACCCGGCCGAACGGCAGTTCCTGTACCGGGAGCTGATCGGCGTCGACCGGCTGGTACGCCGGGGGCAGGTCCTTGTGGATCTGTGCCATGTTGATCCACAGCTGGATGCCGTGGGCGGTTTCCTGACCGTGCGGCGCCTCGGAATGCACGATGCCGCGCCCGGCGGTGAACACCTGTGCGCCGCCGGCGCTCACGACACTGTCGTTGCCGAGGTTGTCGCGGTGGTGCATGCCGCCGGCGAACAGATAGGTGATGGCCTCGAAACCGCGGTGGGGATGATCGGGAAACCCGGCGCCGGCGCCGACGAAAAATTCGTCCAGCAGGACGAAGGGGTCGACGTGATGCAGCCCGGCCACCGGAAACAGCCGCTTGACGTGTGCGCCGGCGCCTTCCGCCATTTCCACCGCGCGGTAGTGCAGGGGATGTTCGGACATAGTCGTACTCCAGACGCTGTATTGCCAAAAGAATAGTCTTTCGCGGGCGCCGCTGCGTGGCCGCCACGGTCAGCCGCCGGCGGCCTCTGGCGGTCCCGGCGGTGCCCGGCGGCATACCGGCAGCATGATGGAAAATGTGCTGCCCGCGCCGGGCGTGCTTTCCACCTCGATGCGGCCGCCGTGCTGCTCGACGATGCCGAAAGAGACGGCGAGGCCGAGGCCGGTTCCCTGGCCCACCGGCTTGGTGGTGAAGAAGGGGTCGAACACCTTGGCCAGGACTTCGGGCGCCATGCCGCTGCCGGTGTCGCTGATGGCGACGTACACCATGGCGTCGTCGGCGCGGGTGCGGATGGTGATGGTGCCCTGGTCGGTGATGGCCTGGGCGGCGTTGACCAGGAGATTGAGGAATACCTGGTTGATTTGCGACGGCAGGCATTCCACCAGGGGCAACTCGCCGTAGTCCTTGATCACCTTCGCCTTGTGCTTGATCTCGTTGCGCGCGACGCTGAGCGTGCTGTCCAGGCCGGCATGCAGATTGGTCTGTTGCCAGTCGCCCTGATCGACGTGGGAGAAATCACGCAGATTCTGCACGATGTTCCGTACCCGGGTGGTGCCTTCGATGGATTCGGCGATGAGGGTGCGGATGTCGTTGCGCACGTAGGCGAGTTCGTTCAGCTGCTTCTGCTCCTCTATGTACCGGAGCAGCTGGGGGTGCGCGGCCAGCACGGTATCCAGCGTCTCGTAGGCGTCGACGACCTTGAGCAGGGCGTCGGCATAACCCCGCAGGGTTCCCAGGTTGGAGGAGACGAAGCCGATGGGGTTGTTGATCTCGTGGGCCACGCCGGCGGCCAGTTGGCCGATGGACGCCATCTTTTCGGATTGCAGCAGTTGCAGGTGGGCATCCTTCAGTTTCTCGATGAGGACGCGCTGCTCTGCCTCTTTCGCTTCCAGCGCCTGATGGGCGCGCTTGCGTTCCTCGATCTCCAGCTCCATCTGCCCGGTGGCCCGGCGCAGGGCGCGGGTGATGGTCTCGTTTTCGCGCAGCGCCGCCTCCAGCTCGCGGGTGCGGCTGCGCACCTGCCCTTCCAGCATGATGGTGGTCTGGAACAGGCCGAAGTTGCTGCGCTGGGTGGACATCTCCCGTTCGGCCCGATCCATCAGTGCCTTGATGACCTTGTTGAGACGGACGATCTCGCTGCGCAGGGCGGCTTCGTCGCCGTTATTCGTCGCCATCGCGCCTCCCCTGCGGTGTGCCGCCGATGGCGATGCCGGTCAGGGTCTGGTTGACGTGGACGCCGCCGAACTGCTCGCCGTAGGTGCTGAAGCCGATGGTGTTGTTGCGGGTGAATATCTCCTGCACCTGCTCTTTCCGGTCGGAGTGGGAGACTTCCAGGTTGCGCAGGATGCAATCGCAGGCCAGCGTCAGCTGCGGCGGGCCGATGGCCTCGTGCAGATCGGCAAAGGCCTGCTCCATGTTGGCCACCAGATCGACGCCGCGCGCCACGCGCAACACCAGCCCTTCGTCGATGGCGCAGTAGAGGGTCAGGCTGCCGTCGGCGTTGGCTTTCTGGATGGCGCGCACGTAGTCGCCGCCGTCGATGAGGACGACCACCGGGGCGGCGGCGAACTGGGAGGGGATGAGCGTTTCGCCGGGGCTGCCGATGAGTCGCGCGTATTCGCCGGCGGCGGGCAGGCCGTTGATCTCCCGCACCACGCGGCGCTCGGCATCCGCTTCGGTGACCACCAGGCGCTCGTCGGTGGCAACGAAGTGCTGGGTCTTGAACACGCGGAAGGGAAATACCGTGTTGACCAGGGCAACGACTGCGCTGTCGGTGTGGAAGGCACCATCGTGAAACACCCAGGTGCGGCTGAACTGCATGTCGTCTCCGGCTGAGCCGCCGATCAGGGGCAGTGCACCGAGTCCCTCCTGCACGCTGCGGGTCACCGGCTCTTCGCGCACCGACAGGCCGTCGATCAGCAGCAGGGCAAAGCTGTTGTCGGGGCCTGCGGCGGGCACCTGCGCCTCCAGGTCGCGCAGCAGCGCCTGGGCGAAATCGCGGCCGGCGGCCATCTCGAAGCCTTGCAGATCGTCGACCCGGCCGGTGACCGCATGGAAGGAACCGGCAGGGAAGCTGGCGCCGGTGAGGCTGTGGTCGCGATAACCGGCGGGGCCGATCTCGCCCGCCGTGGTGCAGCCGATGACCGGCACGCCGGCGAACAGGCGGTTGAGCTCCGCGGCGAGCTGCGGCAGGTCGTAGTGGCTGGAACAGTAAAAGAGCACCAGCGCCATTTCCGGCTGGGCCACGGCGGCGTGAAATTCCTCGGCCGCCTGCCGCGGGTCGGCGGCACAGGTGTGGGCGGTGCGGATTCGATCGTTGGTCATCGCGGGCCTCCCGAAGGGCCGAGGGGTTGGCGCGACTATTACCGATGCCTGGCGAATGAGGTCGGCGCGGGTGGGACATCCGGCCACCGGGGCGGCGCTGCCGCCGATGGCGATGCCTGAGTTGTCATCAAAACGGATTGGGCCGGTGAAATCAAGCGCGTTGCGTCCGGCCGGCCGCGACTACCACCATGGTGGCGGTGGCGAAAAAGTTCCCTTCACGTTCGCGCACGCCCAGTTCGTCCAGCCAGGCGGCGGCCTCGGCCTGATTGATGATGCGCTCGCGCAGGGCGGTATCGGTGAGCCAGGTGCCGAACGGGGTGTCGGCCAGCCGTTGTTGCAGCAGGGGCACCAGTTCGACGCTGACGCCGTCCACCGCGTGGGCGCGCAGCAGGGCGGCGGCGCGGCGCCCGGCAAAGCCGCTGGGGCGCATCTGCGTGGCGAAGAAGGTCATCAGCCGGCGCTCCAGCGCGCTGTCGGAGAAATCCACCGAGGCGCTGCCCCAGTCGGTGTCGGCGATGACGATGCGCCCGCCGGGTTTGGTGACGCGCACCAGTTCGGCGACGACACTCCGTTCCATCTCCGGCGGGAGCACCTGCAACAGCCGTTCGGCGCGGCAGCTGTCGACCGTCGCGTCGGCCAGGGGAATGGCCAGGGCGGAGCCGTGCAGGTGGTCGATGCGCTCGGCCACGCCGTCGCTGCGCGCCTGCTGTTGCGCGGCATCCAGCATGGCGGGGTCGCTGTCCAGGGCGTAGACCTTGCCGTCGGCGCCGACCCGCCGCGCCAGCGGCACGGTGTCGACGCCGGGACCGCAGCCGGCGTCGAGGACGCGATGGCCCGGCGCGATGTTCATGCGCGCGTAGCTGAGTTCCTTCAGCGCCCGTATCCGCTCCGCCGCCTGGCGCAGATACTCCGCCGTGACGATGCCGTCATCCAGTGCCATGGCCGTTCCTCAAATCGTGATGGTGCCGCTCAGATAGGGCACCACGCTGCCGCCGATCAGCACCCGTTCGCCCTTCAGTTCGCAGTGCAGCTCGCCGCCCCGTGCCGACAGCTGGCGGGCATGCAGTTGCAGCCGGCCCAGCCTGAGCGCCCAGTACGGCGTCAGCAGGGTGTGGGCCGAGCCGGTGACCGGGTCTTCGTCGACGCCGACCCGGGGGGCGAAGAAGCGCGAGACGAAGTCGCAGTCGTCGCCGCGCGCGGTGACGATGACGCCGCGTCGCTCCAGCTGTTTGAGCAGGGCCATGGACGGTTGCAGGCGGCGCACCCGCTCGGCGCTGTCCAGCAGCACCAGCCAGTCGTCCGCCGCATAGACCTCCAGGGGTTTGGCGCCGAGGGCCGACTCCAGCAGGGCGGGGACGGCCACCGGCTCCAGCCGGGCGGCGGGAAAGTCCAGGGTCAGCCGTTCACCGTCGCGGCTGACGCTGAGGGGGCCGCTACGGGAGTTGAAGCGCACGCTGTCTTCCGTGGGCGCCAGGTGGCGGAAGTAGACCCAGGCGGCGGCGAGGGTGGCGTGGCCGCACAGATCCACCTCGCAGCCGGGGGTGAACCAGCGGATGCGCAGCCCCTCCGGATCCGGGGCGAAGAACACGGTTTCGGACAGATTGTTCTCCCGCGCGATGGCCTGCATGGTCGCGTCGGGCAGCCAGGCCTCCAGCGGGCACACCGCGGCGGGGTTGCCGGCGAACAGTCGCTCGGCGAAGGCATCGACCTGATAAAGCCTGAGTTCCATGGTCCGCTCCCTTGTGAGAATGAGGGTTTGAGCTTAGGCTGGCGGCGCTGACCATAACAGATACAGAAACAAAGAAATCGGACCATAACAGATGGCGGAGACCGGGGAATTCATCTATGCCCGCGTGGCGGAGGAGCTGGCGCAGGCCATACGCGCCGGGACCATCGCCGCCGGCGAACGCCTGCCCTCGCTGCGCGCCCTGTGTGCACGCCACGGCATCAGCTTGAGCACCGCGGTGCAGGCCTACCGCCGGCTGGAGGCCGACGGCCTCGTCGAGGCGCGGCCCAAGTCCGGCTATTTCGCCCTCGGCAGCGTCTGCGGCGTCGCCTGCGAACCGGCCATGAGCCGGCCGCGGGACGTGCCGGGGGAGATCACCGTGGCGCGCCTGGCGCTGGACATCCTGCAGGAGGCGCGCCGGCCCGGCGTGCTCAACCTGGGCGCCGTGGTGCCGGGACCGGAGCTGCTGCCGCTCAGGCGCCTGGTGCGGGAGATGGGTACGCTGGCGCGGCGTCAGCCGGAGATCATCGGCCGCTACGAGCTTCCTGCCGGCAACATGGCGCTGCGCGAGCAGATTGCCCGTCACCTGCTGCGCAGCGGCTGCCGCTGCCGCGCCGACGAAATCATCGTCACCAACGGCTGCATGGAAGCGCTCACCCTGGCGCTGCGCGCGGTGGCCCAGCGCGGCGACACCATCGCCATCGAGTCGCCCACCTTTTACGGCATCCTGCAGGGCATCGAGTCCCTGGGGATGCGGGCGCTGGAACTGCCCACCCATCCGCGCGACGGCATCGACCTCGATGCCCTGCAACAGGCGCTGGACACCCAGCCCGTCGCCGCCATCCTGCTGGTGCCCAGCTTCAACAATCCGCTGGGCTGCAACATGCCGCTGGAGCACCGCCGCCGCCTGGCCGGGATGGTCGAGCGCAGCGGCGTGCCCCTGATCGAGGACGACATCTACGGCGACCTCGGCTTCCAGCAGCCGCGCCTGCCCACGGTGAAGTCCTTCGACCGCAGCGGCAACGTGCTGCTCTGCTCCTCCTTCTCCAAGACCCTGGCGCCGGGCCTGCGCATCGGTTACGTGGTGCCCGGCCGCCACGGCGAGCGGGTGGAACACCTCAAGCTGCTCGGCAACGTGGCCACCGCCGGACTGCCGCAGCTGGCGCTGGCCGGCTTTCTCAGGCACGGCGGCTACGAGCCGGTGGTGCGCCGGGCGGCGCGGGTCTACCAGCAGCGCAGCGAGCGCCTGCGCCGCCTGATCCTGGAGCACTTCCCGGAAGGGACGCTGGTCACCCAGCCCCAGGGCGGCTTCGTGCTGTGGGTGGAGCTGCCGCCGCATATCGACGCCGTCGCCCTGCACGCGGCGGCCCTGGGCGAGGACATCTCGGTGACGCCAGGGGTGATCTTCTCGCCGCGCGGCGACTACCGCCACCACATCCGCATCAGCTGCGGCCAGCTGGACGGCGAGGCGCTGGAGCGGGGCGTGCGGCAGGTGGCGGCCCTGGCGCGGCGCGCGTAGCCGGGCGGATTTTTTGCCGTGGCGGTCACAGATAAGGGGCGTGCGGCGAGTCAAACCCCTCCGTTGTACGGTACAATCCCGCATCGAATTGGCGGCAGGAATCGGCCGCCCAAATAACGAATCAAGAACTGATCGGGTTATCTAATGTCTGTGCTTACTCCGCTTCGTGAACTGCCCACCGGCAACATCTTCCGCAAGGGCGACGTCTTCGTCCTGTTCGGCGAACTGTTCGGCCGCGGCTACGTCAACGGCCTGCTGGACGAGGCCCGCAACGCGGGCATGACCATCCTCGGCATCACCGTCGGCAGGCGCGACGAAAACCAGCAGCTGCGCCCCCTGACCGCCGAGGAACTGGCGGCGGCCGAGGCCAACCTGGGCGGACGCATCATCAACGTGCCGCTGATGGCCGGGTTCGACCTGGACTCCCCCGCCGGCACCCCGAACCCCACCGACCTGCTGGCCGATCTCAAGCTGACCACCTGGCAGGATGCCAAGCTGGACTGGGCACAAATCGAAAAGTGCCGTGAAGTGGGCGTGGCCCGCTTCAAGTCCTCCCTGGCCCAGGTGATGGCCGAGCTGGACCAGGCCATTCCCGACGGCGCCAACGTCTTCTTCGCCCACACCATGGCCGGCGGCATCCCCAAGACCAAGGTGTTCCTGGCCATTGCCAATCGCATCTACAAGGGCCGCGGCGATCGTTTTCTCTCCTCCCGCGCCCTGGTCGACAGCGACCTCGGCAAGATGATCCTCAAGAACTTCGACGAAGTGACCGCCAACACCTTCCAGTACCTGATCGAGGCCAGCAGCGGCATCCGCGCGCGCCTGGCCAAAAGCGGCGGCGAGACGCGCTACACCGCCTACGGCTACCACGGCACCGAGATCCTTATCGGCGGCGAATACCAGTGGCAGACCTACACCAACTACACCCAGGGCAAGGCCAAGATGCGCCTGGAGGATCACGCCGCAGCCGCCTGGAAGCAGGGCGTCAAGGCGGTGGTGTTCAACTGCCCCGAGATCCGCACCAACTCCAGCGACATCTTCGTCGGTGTGGAACTCTCGCTGTTCCCCCTGCTCGACGCGCTGATGAAGGAAGGCGACGGCGGCTGGGCCCATGAGCAGTGGGCGCAATGCCAGGGCCTGCTCAACGACGGCGTGTCGCTGCAAACCATCCTCGACAAGATCGAGGCCTACAACGCCGACGCCACCATCGCCTCGTTCCGCAATTTCGAGGCCTGGCCCATGGACAACAACGCCGAGCTGGCCGAAGTGATGGTGGGCACCTCCGACGAGATCACCTCCCTGCACAAGGACCGCAAGGCGCTGATCACCGACCACCTCAGCGCCCTGGTGCTGGAAGGCACCGGCCCGCTGATTTTCCATGAGGCCTCCGCCCCCCACGCCCCGGTGCTGTGGCTCAACCACGACATCATCGCCAAGCAGCTGGTGAAGATGCACAAGGCATAAGACGCTTCGTGTAAAAACAAACGGCCCGCCACCGGAAGGTGCGGGCCGTTTTGTTTTGGGGCCGTAGTGGATATGTTGATGGGTTTCGCGTTGCTCTACCCATCCTACATTTGTTGTGTATTGCGTAGGATGGGTAGAGTGCAGCGAAACCCATCAGCGGCGTATCGACGATACGATCCCTCTTCGGTTTTCTCAGAATTTGCCGCAATACGTAGGATTGGTAGAACAGCCCACGCCTGAACACTTCTTTCGTAGGATGGGTAGAGCGCAGCGAAACCCATCAGTGGCATATCGACGACTCACTCACTCTCCTTCGACTTCTCCGTATCGCCCGTCCGGCTCGTCAAATTCGCCGCCCCAATCCGCGGGATAAATCTCATTGCGTACGTAACGGTGAAACGTCGAATACGGCCAATCGCACACCCGCGCGACATGCCCGTGCTTCACCGGGTTGTAATGCACGTATTCGATATGCCGCGCCAGATCGAGATCGTCGCGTACGGTGTGCTCCCAATAACGCCGCTGCCAGATGCCGCGCTCGGCGCTGCGCGTGCGGCTTGCGCTGCGCCCCTCATCGCAGCCGATACGCCGTGAGAACGTGGCCTTGATCTGGCGCCAGCGCATGGCGTAATCGTCGTCGTTTTGGGGCAAGGTCCACACCGCGTGCAGGTGGTCCGGCATAACCACCCATGCCACGATCTCAAACGGATGATGGATGCGCACGTAGCCAACCGCATGGCGCAGATGTGCTATTTCGTCGATCAGCAAGGTAGAGCGACGGTTGGCGAGCGCCACAGTGAAAAAGAAAGTTCCGCCCGGAAGGCGGTTACGGCGGTAGTTAGTCATGACGACATCCTTGTCGGTTCGAGGTTATGTTTGGGATTGATGGGTTTCGCTGCACTCTACCCATCCTACATTTTATGCATTCCGTAGGATGGGTAGAGCAACGCGAAACCCATCAGCGGTATATCGACGCAGCCGGTCTGTTCGCCGACACCGCACATTACATAGGCGCCAGACCGTATGGCCTGTACCGCAATGGAACGATCATGATGGGTTTCGCTGCACTCTACCCATCCTACATTTTATACATTCCGTAGGATGGGTAGAGCAACGCGCAACCCATCAGCGGCGCATCGACACCGGCGGCCTGTTCGCCGACACCGCACATTGCATAGGCGCCAGACCATATGGCCTGTACCGCAATGGAACGATCATGATGGGTTTCGCTGCACTCTACCCATCCTACATTCATTTTATGCATTCCGTAGGATGGGTAGAGCAACGCGAAACCCATCAGCGGTATATCGACGCAGCCGGTCTGTTCGTCAGTTCCTCTTCGCTCATGCCGGTTTCGTCGCGGGCCACGTCGATGATGGGGCGGCCTTCCCTGTAGGCGCGCTTGGCGATGGCGGCGCCTTTTTCGTAGCCGATGACGCGGTTCAGTGCGGTGACCAGGATCGGGTTGCGGCCCAGGGCGGCCTGGACGCCTTCGGCGTTGACGGTGAAGTTGGCCATGGCCTTGTCGGCCAGCACCTGGCAGGCGCCGCTGAGCAGATGCACGCTTTCCACCAGGTTGCGGCCGATCATCGGCAGCATGACGTTGAGCTGGAAGTTGCCGTGCTGGCCGCCGACGTTGACGGCGACGTCGTTGCCCATCACCTGGGCACACACCATCATCACCGCTTCGGGGATCACCGGGTTGACCTTGCCCGGCATGATGGAGCTGCCCGGCTGCAAATCCTGCAGGCGGATGTCGCTGATGCCGGCCAGGGGGCCGGAGTTCATCCAGCGCAGATCGTTGGCGATCTTCATCAGGCTGACGGCGAGGGTCTTGAGCTGGCCGCTCATTTCCACCGCGGCGTCCTGGCAGGAGAGGCCTTCGAAATAGTTGTCCATGCTGGCGAAGGCGACGCCGCTCTTGCGCGTCAGCGCGCTCGCCACGCGCGGGCCGAAGTCGGCCGGGGCGTTGATGCCGGTGCCGACGGCGGTGCCGCCCTGCACGATGGCGCGCAGGCGCGGCAGGCTGGCGTGCAGGCGCTCGATGCCGTGGCGCAGCTGCGCCGCCCAGCCGGAGATCTCCTGGCCGAAGGTCACCGGCATGGCATCCATCAAATGGGTACGGCCGGTCTTTACCACGTCCTTCAATTCTGCGGCGCGGCCCTCGCTGGTGAGCGCCAGGTGTTCCAGCGCCGGCAGCAGGCGTTCCTCGATCTCCAGGCAGGCGGCGACGTGGATCGCGCTGGGGAACACGTCGTTGGAGCTCTGGCTCATGTTGACGTGATCGTTGGGGTGCACCTTGCCGCCCAGGCGCTGCGCGGCCAGCGCGGCGATCACCTCGTTGGCGTTCATGTTGGAGGAGGTGCCGGAGCCGGTCTGGAAAATGTCGATGGGGAACTGGCCGTCGTGGCGGCCGTCGGCCACGTCCAGGGCGGCGGCGACGATGGCCTCGGCGATCTTGCCGTCGAGCAGGCCGAGGTCGCGGTTGGCCTCGGCACAGGCGGCCTTGATCAGCCCCAGGGCGCGGATCAGCGGGCGCGGCAGTGGCTGGCCGGAGATGGGGAAGTTGTCCACGGCACGCTGGGTCTGGGCGCCGTACAGGGCGGCGGCGGGGACGCGCACTTCGCCCATGCTGTCTTTTTCGATGCGGTAGTCGGTCATGGCGTTATCCGGATTCCCCCGGTTCGGTCGCGGGGTGTGTTGGGTTGGTTTGGGGCATGCCGTGCTTGGCCGGCGGCAGCAGGCGCACGTTGTGGACGTGTTCCTCCACCACGCGCCATTTGCCGTCCGGCTCCAGGTTCAGCACGACTTCCTTGTTCAGTTCGTAGGTCTCGCCCTGGGTGCTCTTGATGGTTTCTTCCACCGTGAAGTGCATGCGCTCCCGGCTGCAGGTGCCCATCACCAGGTTTCTGTAGGTGATGCGCAGCAGGCGCCGCTTCTGCATGTCATTGCGGCGCCGCTTGGCCCATTCGCGGTATTCGAGGAAGCCGTCCCGGCTGATGCCCACCACCTGCAGGCGCTGTGACACCATGGCCAGGTGGGCGTCGACGTCGTTGGTGGCGACGGTATAGGCGTAGGCCTTGAGCCATTGCTCGGCGATGAGTTGCAGCTCCTCCATGAGGGGGTCCATTCGCTAAATACCAGGAATTTTCTAAGATTTGGGGAGTATAACGCTGCGTCTCTCGGGAGACGTAGTGAGCCGGTGGAGATGATTACCCTTAAATTTCCGTTTTGGCTTGATATTCATGGGGTTGTTGAATCCTGACTAATACTGTCAACTTGACCGCCCGCGACGAAACGCTGATGATACCGGGCTTTGACCGCCACCGGTATCAGCCCCGCTCCGGCGCTGGCGGAACATAACAACGAAACACCACACAGACTAAGGGAGCATCATGAACGCCGCAGATAAGAAACGCGTCCTGCGCGAAATGCTGTTTGCGCGGCGCTTTGAAGAGCGTTGCTACGAGGCCTACGTCGAACGCAAGATAGGCGGATTCCTGCATCTCTATCCCGGCCAGGAGGCCTGCGCCATCGGCGTGATGGAGGCCGCCCGCCCCGGCCACGACTACGTCATCACCGGCTACCGCGACCACATCCACGCCATTAAATGCGGCTGCGACCCCAAGGCCGTGATGGCCGAGCTGTATGCCCGCGAGACCGGCTGCTCCAAGGGCCGCGGCGGCTCCATGCACATCTTCGACGTCGAACACCACTTCATGGGCGGTTACGCCCTGGTGGGCGGGCCCTTCCCCCTGGCCGCCGGCATGGCCAAGGCCATCAAGATGAAGGGCGGCGACGAAATCGCCATCTGTTTCCTGGGCGACGCCGCCAACAATCAGGGCACCTTCCACGAAACCCTCAACATGGCCTCGGTGTGGAACCTGCCGGTGCTGTTCATCTGCGAGAACAACCTGTACGGCATCGGCACCGCCACCCACCGCTCCACCGCGGTCACCGAGCAGTACAAGCGCGCCTGTTCCTACGGCATCGAGTCCAGCCAGACCGACGGCCAGGACATCGATCAGGTCTATGCCGCCGCCAAGGTCGCGGTGGACTTCGTGCGCTCCGGCCAGGGGCCGTACTTCCTGGAGCTGTGCACCTACCGTTACCGCGGCCACTCCATGTCCGACTCCGGCGCCTACCGCACCAAGGAGGAAGTGGAGGAGTGGGGCAAGCGCGATCCGATCGTCATCCTGCGCGATCGCCTGGTCGAGTCCGGCGAGCTCACCCTGGACGACTACCAGGCCATGGACAAGGAAATCTTTGCCGAGATCGAAAACGACATCATTCCCTACGCCGAAAACTCGCCGGAACCGAAAGTCGAGGAATTGGAGAAATACGTGCTGGCGGAAAATGATCCTTACGTGAAGGGAGGCGTGCGCTAAATGGCCGAGATTATGTATTGGGAAGCGATCCGTCGCGCCCACGATGAAGAGATGGCGCGCGATCCCCTGGTGATCGCCATGGGCGAGGACATCGGCGTGGCCGGCGGCACCTACAAGGCCACCAAGGGCCTGTACGACAAGTACGGCCCGGAGCGCGTCATCGACACCCCGATCTCCGAAAACAGCTTCACCGGCCTCGGCATCGGCGCCTCCTTTCTCGGCGTGCGTCCGATCATCGAGCTGATGTCGGTGAACTTCGCCTGGCTGGCGATGGATCAGATCTTCAACTCCGCCGCCAAGGTGCGCTACATGTCCGGCGGCCAGCTCACCGCGCCGGTGGTGATCCGTTCCCCCGGCGGCACCGCCCACCAGCTCGGCGCGCAGCACTCGGCGCGCATGGAGAAGGTGTTCATGGGCATCGCCGGCCTGCGCGTGGTGACGCCGTCCAGTCCCAAGCAGGCCTACGGCCTGCTGAAGAGCGCGGTGCGCTGCAACGACCCGGTGTTCATCAACGAGCACGAGCTCATGTACAACATGAAGGGCGAGGTGCCGGACGGCGAATACTTCCATCCGCTGGAAGGCTCCGAGGTCACGCGCCAGGGCCGCGACGTCACCCTGTTCGGCTACAACATCTCCGTGCACTGGAGCATGCAGGCCGCCGAGATCCTGTCCAAGCAGCACGGCATCGAAGCCGAGGTGGTCGACCTGTATTCGCTCTCGCCGCTGGACCGCGCCGGCATCTGTGAATCGGTAAGCAAGACCCACCGCGCGGTGATCGTGGAAGAGGCCGAGGCGCCGGTAGGCGTCGGTGCCGAGGTGATGGCGATCATCAACGAGGAATGCTTCTTCGAACTGGATGCCGCCCCGGTGCGCGTGTCGGCCAAGATGGTGCCGACGCCGTTCAACCACACCCTGGAAAAGGCCTCCATCCCCAACGCCAAGGACGTCGTTGCCGCCGTCCTGAAAATGATCAGTGGCAAGTGACAAGTGGCAAGTAGCAAGTGGTTGGAGCGCGCAAGCGCGGCCTGTCTTGTGACTTGAAACTTGTAACTTGTAACTTGAAACTTGGAACTGATTCTATGTCTGAACCGTATGTAATCAAGATGCCGCAGCTGTCCGACACCATGACCGAAGGTGTCCTCGTCAGCTGGGAGAAGAAGATCGGCGACAAGGTGTCGCGCGGCGACATCGTCGCCACGGTGGAAACCGACAAGGCGATCATGGACGTCGAGGTGTTCCGTGACGGCTGGCTGTCCGGTCCGCTCGCATCCATCGATTCCAGCGTGCACGTGGGCGAGCCCATCGGTTATCTGGTGGCCTCGGAAGCGGAAGTCGCCCGCCACGGCGAGGTGGGCGAGGCGCCGCCGGCCAATGCCCGTGATCTGCCGCGCAAGGTCGATCTCGAACACGGCCCCGACGCCAAGGCCGGCGAGCCCGTCGGCTGCGTCCACGTGATCAAGATGCCGCAACTGTCCGACACCATGACCGAAGGCGTGGTGGTGAGCTGGGAGAAGCAGACCGGCGACAAGATCAGCCGCGGCGACGTGGTGGCCACGGTGGAAACCGACAAGGCGATCATGGACGTCGAGGTGTTCCGCGACGGCTATCTCTCCGGCCCGATGGTGGCGGTGGATTCCGTGGTCCACGTCGGCCATCCCATGGCCTACCTGGTGGAGCAGGCCGAGCAGGTGGTGAGCGAAACCGCCGCCGTGGCCGCGCCGCCGAAGAAGGCCGCGCCCGCACCCGC
>PGZL01000039.1 GCA_002840095.1 Gammaproteobacteria bacterium HGW-Gammaproteobacteria-1
CCACAGGTGGCCGGATAGATCCTGCGCGAGGGAGCTGACGAAGGTTGCCGGCAAGCCGTCGGCTGCCGTGTAGCGGCGCAAGGCAGGTATTTCCGGTACGGGTGTGGCCTGTGCGGATGCTTGCAGCAGCACAAGGAACAGACCTATCGTTCTCAGCATGCAGTGCATCCGGACCCCCCGATTGCATCGTTTGCTCGCCATGGTGGCAACACAGTGTTGCATCGGCAAGTAGGCTGTCACCTGTAAACTCCCGGTGGGTTGTCACCATTACACCAGCGAGCTTCGCACGATTCGTTATCAGGAGATCGGCGGCACCATGCAACTGCGCAATTCAAACACACGCTGGGGAGTGGTCAGCCAATTCCTGCACTGGCTGGTCGTGCTGCTGATCGTGGTGATGGCGGTGCTCGGCCTGACCATGACCGACTTGCCCAATGGCATCGACAAGATCAAGACCTATGCGCTGCACAAATCGATTGGCATCACCGTGCTCGCGCTGGTGCTGTTGCGCCTGTTGTGGCGGCTGTCGGCCGGACCGGCGCCAGTGGCGCCGGGACCGTGCTGGCAGCGGCGGGTGGCCACTATCACCCATGCCGGATTGTATGCGCTGATGCTGGCAATACCGCTCAGCGGCTGGGCTTTCAATTCGGCAGCCAATTTTGCACTGCGCTGGTTTGGCTGGTTCAATCTGCCGCGGCTGGTACCCGCCGACCCGGGGTTGAAGGTGTTTTTTCGCGAGGCCCACGAATGGCTGTTCTGGCTGTTGGTTGTCGTCGTTCTGGTGCATGCCGCGGCGGCGCTGAAACATCACTTTGTGGACCGTGATCAGGTTCTGGCCCGCATGCTGCCATGGTTGCACAATAAAAAGGATGGACATGATGCGTAGAGTTCTGCTGGCCTTGTTGTTGCCGTTATCGGCGTTCGCCGCCGACTACCACGTCGATACCGTGCAATCGCAACTTGGATTCGTCGGTGCCATGCAAGGCGAAAGTTTCGAGGGCCGCTTTGCTGCGTTCAGCGCCGATATCCGCTTTGACCCGGATGCGCTGGCCGACAGCCGCTTTGATGTGCGCATCGATCTGGCCATCTGGCCAGTGCCGACAGCCAGAATGAGGAGCGCGATAGCACGCTCAAGGGCGAGGATTTTTTCGCGGTCGAGCGCATGCCGCAGGCGCATTACCGCGCAGAGCGGTTTCGCCGGCTCGATGACGGGCGCTTTGTCGCCGATGGCGAGCTGACCCTGCGCGGTATCACCCACCCGGTGAGCCTCACGTTTCGCTGGACGCCCGGCAATCCGGCGCAGTTGCAGGGCGAGGCCGAGCTCAAGCGACTGGATTTTGGTGTGGGCGGCGGCGAGTGGGCCGATGAGGACACCATCGCCAATGCCGTGCGCGTGGTTACCAGCCTACGCCTGACCCCTTGAGCGCCGCGCGCACCAAACTTTCAAGGTGTTCGAGGTACATCTCCAGGTAATCGGTGCCACCGTGCTCGTCGCGTAAAAACGGATTCATCAGGGTGTGCCGCAAGATCAACAAGCGGCCGTCTTCGTCGGCCCCCGGCGGGTCGAGGCCGAGCATATCCAGCACGCGCTGGTAATCGGTGGGGCCCAGGGTTTCGGGTTTGAGGGTGGTGATCGAGCCGAAAAATGCGCGCTGCTGAATCGGTTGCCCGTCGACGACGCGCAACTGGTCGTAAAGGCTTTCGATCAGCACCCGCATCGCGGCGATGTTGCGATTGCCGCGCGCGTTGATCGCGATGCAGATCAGGTTGGTATCGGGTAAAAACGGCAGACAGACGGTGGCGATATCGGCCAGACGCTCGGCGAAGCGCGCGATCGCCTGTTCGAAGACCTCAGCCGAGCGCACGGTTTGCTGCGGAATGCGGCCAAAGTGTTCGCGATCCAGCGGCAACACCTTGTGGGTGACATACACCGCCGCCGCCGCTGCGCCGGATTTGGAGCCTTCCAGGATATAGCGGCCAAGGTTGCGAAAGCGCTGCCGATAGTTGTCGGAGCTGGCGCCGAAGACATAGTCGGCATCTTCCGCGAGCAGTTCCATCGCCCGATGATCGCGGCAGATAAAGGCGCCGGCGCCATACGGCAGATAACCAAGTTTATGCGGATCAACGGTGATCGAATCGGCCTCGGACAGCGCCGCAAAGGCTTCGTAGACTTCGCTGCTGGGGAACTGGGCAAAGCCCTCGCTTACCTTGTCGCGCGCCAGCAAACTGCCATCCGGCGCGCGGAACAGGGTGGCCAGATAGCCGCCCCAGGCGGCATCCACATGCACCCAATGGCCCAGTCCGCGATGTCCCGTCCGCACTGTCCGCACACGATTCGGTTACCGGCGAGGCCCGATTTTCGCCGGATCATCGCCGCAGATTGGTCATTGCTTGCTCAATCACGCATCCACTCACCTCGATCTCCATCCGTGCCGCGACCATTGCCTGCCCCATTCGTGACGTTTCGTCGGCATTGGCGCAACTCGCCTGCGGACAGTGTTCACTGTCCGGTGGGTGTCGTCAGCCAAGTACGCCGCGTCGGGTGTCATGGCGGAAAGAACCACCCCGTGATCCGTCCATTCCACACTTCAAACCACTGCGGCTGCCTCGTGGACTTGGCGCGGCCATCCCAGGCTTCGGCGGGCGTGTAGCCGTGCAGATGCTGATGCGTGCGCACGTGGTTGTACCAGGCGCGGAACTCGATCAGCTTGCAACGCAGGTCATCGCTGTCCGCGACGGTGACCCGATCCAGGTGTTGTTTGAAGGTGCCAAAGAAGCGTTCAATCCGGCCGTTCTGCCAAGGGCAATGCAGGTCGGTGGTTTGCAGGCGAATGCCGAGCAGTGCGAGCGCACTACGCATCAGGCGCGAGTTGAAGCACGCTTCATTGTCTACCCGCAATCGCTTGGGCAAGCCAAAGCGCCTAAACGCGGCGATCAGCTCAAGCAGGATCGTCACGCTGCGCTTGTCTGTCAGCGCGCTCAACCGCAGGCAAGCGCGCGTGCCGTGATCGAGCAAGCCCAACATCATCTGTTGGTGCCCATTCAAGTCCGCCTTCCCCGTCAGATCGAGCGCCCATACCCGGTTGCGCGGCATCGCCCTCGGCACGCGATGTTTGAGGGTGCGGCGCAGACGCACGATGTCCGCCGTGGCGCTGCGTAGCGTGGTCGCGACATACGTCCTGCCGACGCTGACGCCTCGTTCCGCGAATTGCCGATTGAAGACCTCGGCGAGTTTCCGGCAGCTCAGCGCCGGCGACCATGCCCGCAGACGGATCACTTCACACCGCACCCACGGCGGCTTAGGGCGGTTGCGAACGTTCGACACGTGCGCGACTGCATCATGGATGGACACGCGCCGACTCCCTCGTCGCGCATGGCGTGCGACGCGGACGTACTCCGTCACGAGCCGCCATAGCCACCAGACCATCCATAGCCCAACCATCACGCGCTCCGATGTGAAATCGCGCAGCATACGGCGGCATCACAACTCCGGCGTCACCCGCCTGCAGCCGGACCAGCGCATGGCGCTGACCGCCAGCGGCGGCGGCTACCAGATCACCACGGTACAGGACGGCGCCCCGACCCAGGTCAGTGTGTTCGATGCCTTCGGGCGGGTAATCAAGGCCCGGAGCAAACTGCTCGATGGCAGTTGGTCCACGGTCGATACCCAATACGACGCGCTGGGCCGGCAAACCGCGACCAGTACGCCCTACCGCAGCACCCCGAGCTTCACCCGCATCTCCGGCTTCGATCTGGCCGGAAGGCCGCTGGGCAAGATATCGCCCGCCGATGGCGACGACGGCAACGCCAGCCGCGTGACCACCTACAGCTATGTGGGCCGCGAGACCCGCATCCACGTGTGCGGCAATGTCGGTGGCGTGTGTCTGGACATGAGCCGATCGCAGGACAGCCTGGGCCGCTTCGTGCGCACGCTG
>PGZL01000019.1:0-23139 GCA_002840095.1 Gammaproteobacteria bacterium HGW-Gammaproteobacteria-1
CGGCGCCGCCCGCCGCCGACAGCGCGCAGACGGACGAGGCTGCGCCGCGCACCCTGGGGCACGTACTGCCGGCCCAGCCGGCGGGCCCGGCCAGCCGCCGCGAGGCCGAACAGACCCTGCTGCGGCAGTGGCGCATCGCCGCTTCCTACGATGATGACACGCGGTTGTGCGACGTGGCGGCAGGCAACGGCCTGCGTTGCCGCCGTGAAATCGCCGGTCTCGGCACGCTGCGCGCCTACAACCGGCCGGCGATCCTCACCCTGGTGCAGCCGGACGGCGGCTACAGCTACGGCACGCTGCTGGCGGTGGACGGCGAGGGCGCGCGCTTGCAGTTCGGCGACGAAATGATCCGCGTCTCGTCCGTGGAACTGGAGCGCTACTGGAACGGCGAATTCATGCTGCTGTGGGGGCCGCCCCTGGACGGCACTTTCGTCATCAGCGCCGGCTCGCCGCCGCAGGCGGTGCAGTGGCTGCGCCATGCCCTCGATCGCGCCGAAGGGATCACCTCGCCCGACAGCGGCAAGACCTATTTCGATCACGCATTGCAGGCGCGCCTCAAGGCGTTCCAGGCCCGGCGCGGCCTGGTCACCGACGGCATCGCCGGCATGCAGACGCTGACCCATCTGCTCAACGTTTCGGGCGAACCGCGCGGCCCGCTGCTGGACGCGGAACCACCGTACTTATAGGCCAGGCATGTCCGACATACTCGACGCATTACGCAAGGCCGAACTGCAACGGGAACATGCCCGCGGCCCGGGCCTGTCGACGCAGCAGCACTACGCCGTGGCGCCCTCGACCCAGCGGGCACGCTGGCTGTGGGGCGCCGCGGCGGCCTTCGTGCTGGGCGTATCCAGCGCCTGGCTGCTGGCGGCCTATGCGGGACGCGGGAGCATGATGGAAACGGCGGCGACGCCGAACAACGATGGGGTGCCCGACAACGGCACCATCGCGCGCCCGGCGCTGCGTCCTCCCGGTCCGCGCCTGGCCGCAGCGCCGGCCGTCGTCGCACCCGCCGCAGCGGATGGCGGGGAGGAGGCGGCAGCGGATCCTGCACAGGAGGTGGTCACGCGTCCCGTCCCCATAGCGGCTCCGGTTGCTCCGACTGTCCCCGTCACGACCGCGGCTGCTCCGGCCGTACCTGCACCGGAGCCGCCGATGCTGCCGGTCAGCGCCGCACCGCCACCGCCGGAGGCCGTCGCCGTCGATGCACCCGCGCGGCAGGAGCTGGCCATGATCCGCGATCCGTTTACGCCGCCGCCACCCCGTCAGGCACCGCAGCACAGCCTGCGTCTCACCCCGGCGCCCGTGGCCGAGGCGCCGCCTGCGGAAGATCCCGTGCCCCTGCTGCGCACCCTGCCGTACCGCTTCCAGAGCATGGTGCCCAAGCTGGTGGTCAACGCCCAGGCCTACGCCAACGCCGTGGAGGAGCGCTTCGTGATCATCAACATGAAGAAGTACGGCGAGGGCGAGCAGACGGTGGAAGGGGTGATGGTGGAAGCCATCCGGGCCCAGGACATCGTGCTCAGCTACCAGGGCCAGCAATTCCGCCTGCAACGCTGATCGCAATCAGTGGGCGAGCTGTGACCGGGGCGGCTCTGACCAACGGAAAAATGTTTCTCTCGCCAAGAACGCCAAGTGCGCCAAGGAAACCTTTGAGCGCTTTCTTGGCGGTCTTGGCGTTCTTGGCGAGATCAATGGTTTATGTGAATGTCGTTATGGCGCCTTGCTAAGGCACGTCGTGTCCGCATCGGCGGCGAGGTGCCAGATGTAGGCGCCCTTGGCGGCGTAGCGCTGGCATCGCAATCAGTGGGCGAGCTGTGCTGGGGAGGAGCGACCTGGCGTGGTGTCTAACCAACGGAAAAATGTTTCTCTCGCCAAGAACGCCAAGTGCGCCAAGGAAACCTTTGAGCGCTTTCTTGGTGGTCTTGGCGTTCCTGGCGAGATCAATCGGTTTATGTGAATGTCGTTATGACGCCTTGCTAAGGCACCACCCACTGCGCCGTGTCCGCATCGGCGGCGAGGTGCCAGATGTAGGCGCCCTTGGCGGCGTAGCGCTGGCCCGGCGCCAGGCTGAGGCGCGGATAGGTCGAGGTGTAGAGCATGCTGTCGGTCATGTGCTCGATGCGCTCGATGAGGTAGTCGCGCGAGAGGTTGCTGCGGATGTGCATCAGGGCCTCGCCGGCCAGGGTGACGGCGAAATAGGCGTCGGCCTGTACCCGCAGTTCGCGCGGCTGGATGCCGGCCTGCTTCGCCCAGACGCGTAACCGCGCCAGTTGCCGCTCCTGGCCCGGCAGCTGATAGGGATGCAGCAGATGCAGCCGCTGCATGGCGGGCAGCAGCGCGGGGTCCGGCAGCAGGGTGGAGGAGGCGTAGATGGCGGCCGGGGCGTGGGCGCCGTCTTCCAGCGCGGCGACCCCGTCCAGATCCTGTGCCTCCAGCCACAGTACCACCCGATCCGCCTGCACGCGCCGCAGCAGGCGCTTCCAGTAGGCGGCGTCGGGCGTGTCGCCGGCGGCGATGCGGTGATCCTCGCCGCCGGGAACGGCGGCACGCAGCAGGGCGACCGCGGCCTCGCGGTCCGCACCCGCACGATACACCTGCAACAGGGTTTCGCCGTCGTGGCCGTTGCGCCGCCAGTGGGCCGCCAGGGCCTCCGCCTCCAGCCGCAGCCCGCGGGAAAAATAGACGGAATAGAAGTCGCGCTCGGCGTGGGGCGGCGGTGCGTTCAGATGCGGGAACAGGCAGGGCAGTTCGCGCCGTTCGCAGAAGTCGTGCACCGGCTGCCAGTCGCCGCGGCCGATGCCGCCGAGCAGGACGAACACCGGCTGCTTGCGATAGAGCGCGTCCAGCTGCCCGGCCCAGGTGGCGGGCGGTCCGCTCAGGGTCCATTCATGCAACACCCACTTGCGATAGGCGGAGTAGGTCCACTCCTTGTGAAACGGCGCGCGTTCGGCGCGGCGGGTTTCGCCGCGGGTACCGGCGTTCTTGCGCACGAAGTAGGCTTTCATCACTTCCAGCATCGCCTCGCGCTCGGCCGGCGTGGCATCCGGCGTCAGCACGGTGGCGAAATGCATTTCGTGTTCGGTGATGCCCTCGGCAGGTGCGGCGGACAAGGTCCGCAGATAGGCGGCAACGGCGGCGATGTCGGCGTCGGACAAATCGAAGCGCGGCATCAGCGGCGACATCGGCGCGCCGGAGGAGTTGATGCCCTCGCGCAGCGCGCGCGCCAGGGTTTGCAGGGTGTAGGCCGGGCGGCTGATGTTGCTCAGTTCGCCCTGGCTGTAGTTGCGGACCAGATTGTTGCTTTGCGCCATGAACAGGGTGTTGCCGGCGATGGGCGGGATGCCGATGCCGCCCTCGCTGGAGCCGAGGCCGCTGCGGCGGTGACAGTTGGTGCAGGCCAGGCCGGCACCCCGCATGGCCACGTCGCTGCGCACCGCCGCGCGCAGCAGCGTGCCGTCGCCGGTGCGGCCCTCGCGGTACAACCGTTTGCCGGCGGCGATTTGTTCGGCGGAGACGTCGGGCAGGGGGGCCGCCTTGGACGGCAGCACGGCGAGCAGCAACAGCGCCGCCGTCAGGGCGGCGAGCCAGCCGCCGGCTGCCGTCAGGGGCGGGCGGCGCATCAATGCGTGGCGGCGGCGAGCTGGCGATATTCCTGCACCAGTTCGGCGCTGCTGGTCAGTCCGTCGAGACGGACCCAGGGCTGATGGCGGCCGGCGCGCAGCAGGGTGGTCGGCGCGTGGTTCATCTTGTCGCCGCGATAGACCGCGAAGGCCTTCTGCACGGCGATGATGCTGTCCAGATCACCGGTGAGGAAGTGCCAGTTGGCGCCGGCATCCAGCTGCTGCGCATAGGCGCTCAAGCGCTCCGGCGTGTCGTATTCCGGATCGATGGAAATGGATATCCACTGGATGTCCCGCGCATCGACGCCCATCTGGCGCTGCGCCTGGGCGAAGGTCGCGCTCATGATCGGGCAGATGGTGGTGCAGGAGGTGAAGATGAAATTCACCGCCAGCGGCCGGTCGGTATCGAGCAGTTGCGCCACGTCCACCGGTTGGCCGCGGCTGTCGGTGAGCTGCAGCGACGGCAGGGTATAACGCACCACGGCGCGCTGGTAGCCGGTCTGGTTCATGGCCTGCATGTGGTGCTCATGGTTCTCCATGGAGGCGGCCTGCGGCGCCGCTGCATGCATGGCGTGATCGTGCATGGAGTGATCGTGCATCGCGTGGTCATGTCCCATGTCGGCGCCGTGTGCCAGCGTGGCGATGCCGAAGCCGAGCGCGCAGAGCAGCGTGCGCAGGTGAAGGCGGGTGGTGTGGTCGGTGGTGTTCATGGTGGCTCCCTGTGTCTGTTGATGGTTACTTCCTGCTGGGCGCACGGGCAGCCGCAAGGATCGCGGGCCAAGGCGCCGTGAGTATCAGGCTAGCCATAAGCCGTCGCATTCCTAGGGGGATAGGGTGTCGTTCCAGCAGGGTTACGGTGTTGACCTACCTCTGTGAAACAGGGGGTGAACTATAGTTTTTTGAACGATATAAACCGGTGGATAACAAGGAAATCGCCCTGCCATGTTGATGGAATCACAGCCCAGGCCCGCGGAACCGGCGCCCGGCCCCGGAGACTGGGCGGGGCGGCTGCACATGGACGCGCTGTTGGCCTCGGCGCGGGAGTTTCTGCGCTGGTGGCGCGGCACCCTGCTGGCCATGGTGCCGCCGCGGCTGCGGCATCTCATCGCCGAACCTCATTTGCGCGCCGAGGCCTCGGCGCGGGAAGTGTGCATCTATCAGGCCGACCAGAAGACCCTGCTCGATCGCGTGCTGCTGCTCGGGCCGACGCGGCCGGCGGACACGGCGGAGGGCGCCGCGCACAGCCGCTGCGACGTGATCCTCGATCGTGCCCTGCTGCTGGAGACCGCCCTCACTCTGCCGCTGGAAGCGGAGCGCAACCTGCGCCGCGTTCTCGCCTTCTCCATGGACCGCTACACGCCCTTCGATGCGGACGATGTCTATTTCACCTTTCGCGTCACGGGCCGCGACGTGGTCAACCGCAAAATCGACGTGATGCTGTATGCCGCGCCGCGCACCGCCGTGGATCCGGTAATCGGACGGCTGGCGCAAATCGGACTGGACACGGTAATCGTCGACGTCGCCACGGCGGCCGAAACCCCCGGCGATCGTATGGGCATCAATCTGCTGCCGGCGATTGCCGCTGGCGGCACCGTCAAGGCGCGGCTCAACACCGCCCTCGCGGCCGGCGCGGGCCTGTTGCTGGTGTTGGTGCTGGCGGTGCCGCTGTGGCATCGGCACCAGGCCTTGGCGGCCCTGGAGGAGGAGGTGACGAACCTGCTGCCCCAGGTGCGCAGCGCCGAGCAGTTGCAGGCGGAGACCGGCGACAGGCTGGAGCAGATCCGGCAGATACACCAGCGCAAGTATGCGACGCCGCCGGTGCTGGATGTATTGCAGCAACTTTCCCGCCTGGTGCCGGACGAGGCCTGGGCCGGACAGGTGGAGATCAGGGACGGCCGGGTGCGCCTCAGCGGCGAGGCCGCCGCCGCTTCGGAAATGGTGCAGACGCTCACGACCTCCGGTTATTTCGCCGACCCGAAATTCGAGGCGCCGTTGACGCAGAATCCCAGGAACGGCCGCGAGCGCTTCGTCATCTCCCTTGCGGTGAAGGGGGAATCCCGTGCGGATTGAACAGTACAGCCTCCGGGCGCAACGGATCACGGCCCTGGCGCTGCTGGCGCTGGTGCTGGCGGCAGGCATCGGTCTGTTGGCCGGGCCCTATCTGGCCGTGGCCGGCAGCTACGAGCACAGGCTCGGCCGGTTGACGGAAAAGTTGCAGCGCTATCGCGTTATAGTGCAGCAGGGCGACGGTGCCAGGGAGCAGCAACGGGTGCTGACGCGGCTGGAGCGCAGCCACGGCTACTACCTCAGCGGCGACAAGCCGACGCTGGCGGCGGCGGAGCTGCAGCGCCGGGTGAAACAGGTCATCGAGCAGCAGGGCGGGACCGTGGTCAGCAGCCAGGTGCTGGGCGAGAAAGACGAAGGGGGATTGCGGCAGCTCGCGTTACGGGTCACGATGCGTACCGGTATCGAGACCTTCGCACGGGTGCTGCATACCCTGGAGGCGCAGCCTCCCGTGCTGGTACTCGAAAACGTACACATCGGCGCGCGCCCCGGCGGTGCGACGGCACGCTGGCGCGGCAGCGCCAATCTGCAGGAAATCGATGTGCGCTTTGATGTGCTTGGTTTCCGCCGCGGGGCGGAGCAGTCATGATGCGCCGGGTGGATGGTGATTGATGGATAAACCTGTGACCGACGAGCAGCTGAGTGTTGCGCGCGCCAAGGCCCAGTGGGAGGCGGCGATTGATTCGCTGCCGCAACTGGTCTGCCTGGTGGACCCCCGCGGCAAGGTGGTGCGGGCCAACCGCACCCTGAAGAGCTGGGGGCTGGGCGACGTCACCCGCGTCGAAGGCATGGGGCTCCATGCCCTGATGCACCCCGATTGCAGCGACGAAAACTGTTATCTTGAACATGCCCTGTCCCAGGCCCTGAGTCCCGCGGCCAAAAGTTTTGCCATCGAACGTGTCTTCGACACCACGTTGCAACGTCACCTGCGCCTGCAGATCACGCCCTTCATCGCCCATCCCGCGCAGCCGCATGCGATGCAGCCGCTGGTGATGATGGTGTTCGAGGATGTGTCTGGCCGCATCGACGCCGAGGCCAAGGCGGCGGAGCGCGAGCAGAAGCTGCAACTGCTGGTGGAATTCGCCTCCGACGTGATCATGCGGCAGAAAGCCGACGGCACCCTGCTGTATCTGTCGCCGGCCTGCAGCGGCCTGCTGGGCCATGCGCCCGACGCGCTGACCGGTAAAAACATCTATACGCTGATCCACGCCGACGATCAGGAAGCGTTGCGCGAGAAGTTCGGCGCCGTGACGCAGGACGGCGAAATCGCTACCGTCACCTGCCGCATGCGTTGTGCCGACGGTACCTACCTGTGGGTGGAGATGAACAGCCAGATGATGGTGAACGGTGGCAATTCCACCGAAATCGTCTCCATCATGCGCGACATCCATGCCCGCAAGCGCGGCGAGGAAATGGCCGCCGAATACCAGAAGCGGCTGGAGCGTGCGGTCAACCGCAAGACCCGCCAGCTGGGTCTGGCCATCGAGATGCTCAAGCGCAAGATCGAGGTGAATGAGCGCGACCGTGCCGCGCTGGAAGCTTCGGAGCAGCGTTACACCATGCTGGTGGAAAATACGCTGACCGGCATCTACATGCGCGAGGGCAACCGGATGTCCTTCTGCAACGAGCGCTTCGCCCGCATCTTCGGATACCGGCAGGACGAAATGTGCGGCATGGACCTGTCGTTTCTCGGCGTGGTGCAGCCCGACGAGGAGCTGGCGCAGGACATGGGCCGCGAAGAGATCGTCGAGGTGGTCACCCGCAGCGGCGAGAAGAAATGGCTCAAGCTGAGCCGGGCACGCTTCGATAGCGGCGACACCTCCTATGTGCTCGGCAACGTCATCGACATCACCGAGCAGGTCGATGTGCAGGAGCGGCTCAAGGCCTCGGAACGCGAGTTGCGCGCGCTTTCATCGCAGCTGATTGCCGCACAGGAAAACGAGCGCAAGCGCATCGCCAACGAACTGCACGACGGCATCGGCCAGCGTCTCAGCGCCATCAAGTTCACCGTCGAGGACGTGCTGCGCAGCGAGGCCGATCTGGGGCACACGGCGCAGGCGGAACGCCTGGGCAGTATCGTCGAGCGCATCCGCGATTCCATCGAAGAGATACGGCGGGTGTCCATGGATTTGCGGCCGTCGATCCTGGACGACCTCGGCCTGGTCGCCACCCTGGGGTGGTTCTGCCGCGAATTCGGCCAGGTCTATCAGGGGATCCGTATCAGCAAGGACGTGGCCGTCAACGAGGCGGATATACCGGAATTGCTGAAGGTGGTGATCTTCCGCATCACCCAGGAGGCGGTGCACAACATCGCCAAGCATGCCGGCGCGAACAACGTGAGCCTGCAGCTGACCCACCAGGACGACGGCCTGGAGCTTTCCATCCAGGACGACGGCAAGGGCTTCGACTACGCGCAGACCGCGGCGGTCGGGTCGGGGTTGGGGCTGAAGAGCATGCGTGAGCGGGCCGAGCTCACCGGGGGGACGTTCACCATCGACTCCCACCCGCGCCGGGGAACGGCGATATCCGTTCTCTGGCCGCAGGCGGAATAAGCGTCAGGCGCCGATCAGGCTGTGCTCGATGGCGTAGGCGGTAATCTTCGACGCGCTGTGCAGGTCCAGTTTCTTCATCAGGTTGCCGCGGTGTTTCTCCACCGTCTTGACGCTGATCGACAGCGCGCGGGCAATCATCTTGTTGCTGTTCCCTTCGGCGATGAGCTTGATGACCTGGCGTTCGCGCAGGGTCAGGACGTCCCACGAAGTGGTCACGCGACCGCCTTCACGCTGATCCAGATAGCTGCTGACCACGTGGCCGCAGATGCAGGGGCTGAGGTAGGTCTGGCCCTTGAGCACGGCCTGTATCGCCGTGAGCAGTTCGGCGTGGGTGTCGTCCTTCAGTATGTAGCCGTTGGCCCCCGCATCCAGCGCGGCACGCACATATTCTTCCGTGCGGTGTACGGTGAGGGCGATGATCTTGAGGTTGGGGTGACGGCCGCGGATGACCTGTATGGCTTCGGTGCCGTTCATGCGCGGCATGGACAGATCGATCAGCAGCAGGTTGGGCGATAGTTCTCCGGCCAGGCGTATGGCCTCCTGTCCGTCCGAGGCTTCACCGACGATCTCCAATTCGGGTGATGCAGAGAGCAGGGCGCGCAGACCATCGCGCAGGATGGCGTGGTCGTCGGCGATGAGTACACGGTAGTTTTGGTTTTGCATGACACTCCCCCTGAGTAAATCCTTATATCCAACTACTGTCTATACCTACCTTAGAGCAGCCTCACCTGTTGAAATCGATGTCCGCGGGCGTGTATGAGGCTCCCATACCGATGTTGCTCAATTATTGCGCCGCGGTCAACACATCCTACTCCAAGTCTCGGGATTGTGACGACGTACGAAAAATCATAGGGGAAATTCTGCACACCGCAAGACACCTTGGGGTAAGCACCGCAGGCAACTGGGGTGCGCACCCAACAGGCCGCTGTCGGGCCCATGGCTAGACTCAGCTCCATATACCTGATGCCGTGGTTCACGCGTATGCCGGCGTACCCGCGTCGCGTCCATTCCGCTGCCTAACTGAATGAGTGGCCATGCGCCACGAAGGAAAAGAGTGGCTCACGATGTTTCGGACGCTCCTGGTGGAAGACAACGAAGGATTCCGGCACATGCTGCAAACCATGCTGGCGGAAAACTTTCCTACGCTCGAGGTGCTGGAGGCGGGGAGCGGACATGACGCCATCGTCGCCGTCGCCGCGCTCAAGCCGCACCTGGTATTTGTCGACATCAAACTCCCCGACGAGAACGGCCTGGAGCTGACCCGCAAAATCAAGGGACTGGACGCCACCATTGCGGTGGTAATCCTCACCAGCTACGACCTGCCCGAATACCGCCAGGCGGCGTTCCGCAACGGCGCCAGCTGCTTCATGTGCAAGGAGTCGGCCTCGCCCGGCGACATCGTCGCCCTGATCCAGGGCGCGATGCTCAACGAACACATCCATTAGTTGCCGTCTAGAACACAACTATTAGTTGCCGTCTATTTGGTGCGTTCTTCCTTTGGCGTGCTTGGCGTCTTGGCGAGAGCAACAGCGGTTTTCCGATTACCCCTTCAACTATTCTCCCGCCGTCGAAGCCCCATCCCGGCCAGGCACCATGACCCTGCGCCGCCGCTGCACCCGCCTCCGTCACATCTTCTCCAGGGTAGGAAATCAGGTGGGCTACTACCCAACCCCATGGGGTGGCAATGCTCCGCATATGGGGGGTACACCGACCGGTAAACGTGACGCCGATCTCTACTATTGACTCCGAGTACAACGTTTTCATTCCACCGTCGCAGTTCCCCGGTGCAGGCGAGGCGGCGGTTGTTTAACTTCGGCCCGGTCGCTTCGTCCATCTCGCGAACGGTGTGTCCTGTAAAGCATGAGGGAGAGCCGAGATGAATAGTTACAGTCAACGCGTGTCCTGGAACGAGGCGGGCCGCACAGCCCTGCAATTCCTGTGGGTAGCGATCCTGCTTGCCGGTTTGATCACATTGGCACCGGTGCAGGCGGCACCTACGACATTCACGGTGCAGGTAAAGGATCATGCAGGCAACCCGGTATCCGGATTCCGCTGGACGCTCGAGGAAGACCTGACCTATGCGGTGGAGCCCGGCGTGCCTAATACTGATACGCTGGCACTGGGCTTCCATATCAGCCATTCCCCGCTGGTAAGCCAGGGGGAGACCGCCGGTACCAGTGCGGTCATCGGTGGCGTCGATACGGACAAGCGCTATTTCATTTCGGTGCTGCCGTTCGCGGGCTACGCCAACGGCGGTGCGCAGGTGGCATTCGCCGCTTCGGCCACGCCGACGGTGGATGTGACCGTGGCGCAATACCCCATCCCCACGGCGCAGATTTCCATCTTCGCCTATGAGGACACCAACCCCATCAACAACGCCCCGGACCTGCCGCAGGAAGTCGGCCTGCCCGGGGTCAGCGTGTTGCTGTTTGATGCCGCCGGCCAGTATGGCGCCGCCGGTGGCCAGGTATCCCAGGATGCCTTCGGCAATCCGCTGGGTACGGTATACAACCCGGACGGCAGCGTGGCGTCCATGGGCAACGGCGTGATCCTCACCGATGCCGACGGCATCGCGGTGATCCGCGGCCTGGCGCCCGGCAAATACGGCGTGCAGCTGGTGCCGCCGGCCGGCCAGGACTGGCACCAGACCCACACCATCGAGGGCAGCAAGACCATCGATGCCTGGGTCAAGGCCAACGAGCCGCGCTACTTCACCGAGTTCGGTCCGCCGGGCCATCACGTATTCGTCGGCTTCGTCAAAACCTTCGACTGCTTCGGCGCCCCCGGCAGTGCGCCTGCCGGTTACTGCGACGGCGCGGCCGCGCCGGGCAGCAGCACCATTCGCGGCAAGATCGTGAACATGCACATGTCGCGTCCGCCAGACTACGCCATGTACAACGGCCATCCCTTCCCCAATTGCCGCATCGGCCTGAACGATGCCCCGGCCGGGACCGGCAAGGGTGTATACGCCGGGCTGTGCAGCGAGGACAGCACTTTCAACATCGGCAACGTTCCGCCGGGCGATTACGAGCTGGTGGTGTGGGACGCGGCCCTGGACATCATCTTCGCCACGGTGCAGCTGACGGTGCCGGAAGGCGGCGGCGAGCTGGCCCTGGGCGAGGTGCCGGTGTTCAACTGGTTCCATCGTTCGGAGCACACGGTGTTCTTCGACCGCAACGAAAACGGCTTCCGCGACTGCCTCACGGCGGAATGCGACGACCCCATGCTGGATGATGTGGGTCTGGGCGCGGATCAGGCGGCGATCAACCTGCGCTTCCGCGACGGACGCATCTACCAGGCCATGCCCATCGACATTGTCGGCGAGGCACCGCTGGAGGAAGTGTTCCCGTTCTTCAACTGGCTGGTGGCGGAGGTCAGCTTCGGCACCCTGAAGGCTACCGGCCTGACCACCACCGTCGATGCCGGCGGACCGGTGGCGCTGGGCGAGGTATTGACGCCGCAGCCGCAGAACTGCACCCAGGCCGACGTCGATGCCGGCGCCTGCACCACGGTGGGCGATCCGCTGATCAATCCCAACACCGGCGACAACCTGTCGCGTACCGAAACCGGTCCGGTGCTGACTCAGGCCTTCCAGGGCTTCCTCGGCCAGACCAACCGTTTCGAATGGGGCAAGACCAACTACAGTCCCGGTGAAAACGGCGGCATCTCCGGCGTGGTGTTCTACGCCATCACCCGCGCCGAAAACGATCCGCGCTATGCGGTAGGCGAGGAGTGGGAGCCGGGCATACCCCGTGTCCAGGTCAACCTGTATGCCGATGCCGATGGTGACGGCAATATCGACACGGCGGGCGGTGCGGTAACGCCTCCCGACGTGGACAACCATCCGCTCGGCTGGTCCGACGGTACCGGCGCCTTCGGGCCGGAAGACGTGGACCACAACGGCAACGGCAGCTTCGATCTGGGCGATGCCCTGCGCGTCACCCACACCGACAGCTGGGACGACAGTCTGCCCAGCGGCTGCCAGGGCGACGTGTTCATGGTCGGTACCCACGCCACCGATTGCTATGACGGCCTGCGCAACTACAACCAGGCGCGCCCCGGCGTGTTCGACGGCGGCTATGCCTTCGGTCCGGGCAGCCTGACCGATCCGGAAGATCCGCCGCTGGCGGCCGGCACCTATATCGTCGAGGTGGTTCCGCCGCCGGGCTACAAGATCCTCAAGGAAGAAGACAAGAACGTCGATCTCGGCGACGCCTATATTCCCTCGCCGCTGCTGCTGCCCAACGTTTGCGTGGGTGACCCGCACACGGTGCCGGCCTACATCAGCATGCAGACCGACGACGCCGGCACCCCGTATCCGGGCATCGACGTCGCCGACCTGGTGGATGCACCCTATGCCGGCGACAGCCGTCCCCTGTGCGATCGCAAGCAGGTGCACTTGAGCCAGGGCCAGAATGCCGCATCCGACTTCTTCCTGCTCACGGAAGCGCCCAAGGCAGCCATGGTGCAGGGCATGATCCTCAACGACCTGGGCAACGAGTTCGATCCCAATTCGCCCAACTTCGGCGAGAAGCACGCGCCGTCGTGGGTGCCGGTGTCGTTCCGTGACTGGACCGGCAAGGAAATCGTCCGTGTCCACGCCGATCAGTACGGCCTGTTCAACGCCATGCTGCCGTCCACCTACTCGGTACACATCCCGATGCCTTCGGGCGTGTCGCCGAACATGGTTACGGCGTGCATGAACGATGCCGGTCCGGTGCCGAACCCGGCCTACGATCCGGACACCAATCCGACCGCGCCGCAGACCATCATCGATCCGTTCTTCGATCGGCGCTTCAGCCAGTTCTGCTACACGTTCCAGTACATGCCCGGCGGCACCACCTATCTGGATACGCCGGTGCTGCCCATCGCCGCCTTCGCCGGTCCGGGCAAGCCGCTGGATTGCGAGCAGCCGGATCAGCTGCCCCTGATCTACACGGTGTCCGGCCCCAGCGGCAGCGGTCCCTACGTGTTGCCCGGTCAGCAGCTGACGATAGTGGCTGTGGGCGACATGACTGTCCCCAACCCTGACTACGACGGCAGCAACAGCCCGACCGTGGTACGCCATTACGGCTTCGGTACCCAGGGACCGGGCAGCAGCGTGACCGTCGGCGGCGTGGCGCTGACCATCGACTCCTGGAGCGACGAGATGATCACGGCCACCGTGCCGGCGAGCGGCGTGGCCACCGGACAGTTGCTGGTCAGCAGCGCCGCCGGTACCTCGCCGTCCGGCGTTACCGTGACGGTCGGTCCCCTGCCGAGCGGTATTGCGGTGCATCAGGTCTTCCCCAGCGCCGACCCGGCAGCCACTCCGATCCAGGACGCCATCGATCTGGCCGGTCCCAACGACCTGATCCTGGTGTCTCCCGGCACCTACGACGAACTGGTGGTGATGTACAAGCCGGTGCGTCTGCAGGGCTGGGGTGCCCATGCCACCGTCATCAACGCCCGCAAGGCGCCGGGTGAGAAGCTGCAGCAGTGGCGCACCAAGGTGAACAACCTGCTGACGGCCGGAGCCTTTGAGATCCTGCCTGGCCAGGAAGCCGGCTTTGCGATAAACGATAACGAGCCGATACTGCTGTTCGACGGCGAGGGCGCAGGCATCACCGTGCTGGGCAAGAACACCGGCCCGGCCCGCTTCCGCTTCCGTGCCGTCAACAACGCCCGCATCGACGGCCTGACCATCACCGGTGCGGATCACGGCGGCGGCATCTTCGCCAACGGCTACGTCCGCTTCCTGGAGATCAGCAACAACCGCATCGTCGGCAACCAGGGCTGGTTCGGCGGTGGTATCCGTATCGGTCACGCCGATCTGATCAGCGAGGGTGCCAACGGTGCGGAATACACCAATGCCACCAACAATGCGCCCAACATCCATCACAACGATGTGTCGATGAACGGCAGCCTCGGCGGCGTGGGCGGCGGCATCGCCCTCTATACCGGTGCCTACGGCTACAACGTTGCCGGCAACTACGTCTGCGGCAACTTCACCACCGGCAACGGCGGCGGCATCGGCCACCTCGGCCTCAACAGCGAAAGCCGTATCGCCGGCAACACCATCCTGTTCAACCAGTCCTTCAATCAGGGGCTGTCGGTCTCCGGCGGCGGTGTCTACATCGGCGGCCAGGTGGGCGTGGGCGTCAACGGCACGGTATCGCCCGGTACGGGCAGCGTGGTCATCGACGGCAACGTGATCCAGGGCAACCAGGCCGGTGCCGGCGACGGCGGTGGTATCCGCATCGAGAACGCCAACGGTGAGGACGTCATTCGCCGTCCCAACAACCCGAACCAGTGGTACACCATGCTGATCAGCAACAACATCGTGGTGAACAACATGACCGGGTTGGCCGGCGGCGGCATCGCGCTGGTGGACACCTTGCGGCCGCGCATCCTCAACAATACGGTCGCGCACAACGACAGCACCGCGACCGCCGGTCAGGCCTTCATCCCCGGCAACCCGAACCAGACCGTGCCGCAGCCGGCCGGTATCGTGGCGCGGGCCAACAGTCCGGAACTGGCAGCCCTGATTCCGGCCGGTGCGAGCTTCAACCAGTACCGCGACTTCTCCAATCCGTGGCTGCTCAACAACATCGTCTGGCAGAACCGCTCGTTCTACTGGTCCTTCCAGGGCAACGTGAACAACCCGGAACCGAGCAGCTTCGGTCTGGTGCCCAACATCGGAGCGGGAGATGCGCCGGTATTCGACGACCTCGGCGTGCTGGGTGTGACAGGTTCGCTCAACCCGCGCTTCTGCGTGCTGACCGATACCACCGGTTATCACAACAGCAACACTGCGGGTGATCCGAACTTCGTCCTGCCGTACTTCAACGGCGATCGGGGCCAGACCATCCTGCAGCAGGAGATCATGACCTCGGCCCAGGCGCAGCCGGCCTTTGACGAAGGTGGCAACTTCATCGACGTCAGCTTCGGTCCGCTGACCCCGGGCGGCGACTACCACGTGATCGCACCGTCCAGTGCCACGGATGCGGCCAACACGTCCAATACCGGCAGCATCGTCGAGTTGAGCGTGGACTACGACGGCGAACCGCGTCCCAGCGGTGCGGCGGCGGATATCGGTGCCGACGAGGTGCAGGTGCCTTAAGCCAACAGACCCGTGCCCCGGCCGCGTTGGCGGCCGGGGCCAGTGGAGGAGGACTCAGCCATGAGCAGCAAAATAGTAAAAGGGTTGTTGGTGACGGCGGTCATGCTGGCCACCGGAATGGATATCCCCCAGGCGGACGCCGCGGTGTTCGTACAGTGTCCCGGCGATACCAACGGCGATGCAATACCGGACGGCGCCTATGACCCGAACGCATTGCAATGCATGCATCTCACCGCCGGTGACGGATTCATTTCCATGGCCGACGGCAAGCTGCAATACATGTTCGGCTTTGCCGACGTCACCGGCCTGACCGAGGACCAGATCATGACCACCGGCACGCTGGCGGCCAACTTCCCGGCGCCGACCATCGTGCTCAAGCAGGGACAGGAGTTCTATCTGAGCCTGACCAACGTGGGTATGGCGATCCGGCCCGATCTGTTCGACCCGCATACGGTGCACTTCCACGGCTTCCCCAACGCCTCGTCGGTATTCGATGGCGTACCGGATGCTTCGATATCCATCAACGGCGGTTCGACGCTGACCTACTACTACAACCTGGTCGAGCCCGGCACCTATATGTACCACTGCCACGTGGAGGCCACCGAGCACATGCAGATGGGCATGCTCGGCAATCTGTACGTGCTGCCGGCACAGAACAATCTGCCGGCGGGCACCGACCTCAACGGCTTCACCCACCAGGCCGGCTATCAGTACGTCTATAACGACGGCGACGGTTCCACCCGCTACGACGTGGAAGTCCCCATCCAGATCGGTTCCTTCGATCCGGTGTTCCACGACGCCAGCATGAACGTACAGCCGCTGCCGTTTGCCGAAATGAAGGATCGCTACCCGATGCTGAACGGGCGCGGCTATCCGGACACGGTGGACCCGTTGCCGCTGACGCCGCCCGCTGAAAGCGGCAGCCCGGCGCCGCAGCCGGTCAGCTCGCTGGTCAGCGCGAACGTCGGCGACAAGGTCCTCCTGCGCATCTCCAACCTCAACGTCACCAACTTCTACACCCTGGCGACCAACGGTCTGAAGATGCATGTGGTGGGCACCGGGGCGCGCCTGCTGCGCGGCCCGGACGGCAAGGATACCGCCTACGACACCAACTCGATCACCCTGGGCGGCGGCGAGTCGGTGGACGTGATTATCGATACTGCCGGTGTCTCGCCGGGAACGTATTTTCTCTACACCACCAACCTCAACTTCCTCAGCAACGACGGCGAGGATTTCGGCGGCATGATGACCGAGATCCGTATCAACTGACGACGGCTATGGCGTGAGATCAGGAGGAATTCCATGAACAGGCAAAATTCAAAAACGGGATGGCTCACGGCAGCGGTGTTGGGGTTGCTGCTCGCCGCCGCCGAAGCCGGTGCCGCCATCCAGGGGATCACCGGTCCCACCTTCAACCTCACGGCGTCGTCCGGTTACATCGACACGCCGGACGGCGGCAGCCTGCTGGTGTGGGGCTACGGCGAGCAGGGCGGGGTGATGCAGTATCCGGGGCCGACGCTGATCGTCAACCAGGGTGATACCGTCACGGTCAATCTCACCAGCCAGTTGCCGATGCCTGCATCCATCGTGTTTCCGGGGCAGGACGGGGTGACGGTGACCGGCGGCACGCCGGGCATACTGACCAACGAAAGCACCGGCCCGACCGATACGGTGAGCTACAGCTTCGTGGCCAACCACCCCGGCACGTTTATCTATCAAAGCGGCACCCGTCCCGACCTGCAGATTGAACTGGGCCTGATCGGCGCACTGATCGTGCGTCCGGCCGGCGCGCCCAAGCAGGCCTACGGCCACGCCGCCACCGCGTTCGACTATGAATACCTGTTCCTTCTCACCGAGATGGATCCGAACATTCATTTCGCCGCGGAAATGGCGACGACGCCGGCAGACTTCGATGCCATCGACACCACCGGATACACCCCGGTGCTGTGGTTCATCAACGGCCGCAACGGCCCCGACACCCTGGCGGCGAACAATCTGCCGTGGATGCCGCACCAGCCGTACAACAGCCTGCCGCGCGCCCATCCCGGCGACACCATCCTGCTGCGTCTCATCGGCGCCGGGCGCGAGCTGCATCCCTTCCATACCCACGGCAATCACAGCCGACAGGTGGGCCGCGACGGACGCATGTTGTCCAGCGACGGCGTCACTCCGGATCTGTCGCAGGATGATTTCACCGTCAAGGTGCTGCCCGGCGCCACCTATGACGCCCTGTTCAGCTGGAGCGGCGAGGGCCTGGGTTGGGACATCTACGGCCACGCGCCGGGCGATCCGCTGGTCCCCGGCGAACCGGCGGCCGATCACGGCAAGCCGCTGCCGGTGGTGTTGCCGGAAAACCAGGACCTCACTTTCGGCGGCTTTTGGAGCGGCAGCCCCTTCCTCGGCACCATGGGCACTCTGCCGCCGGGCGAGGGAGGTTTGAATCCCAATGCCGGACTGGTCTTTATGTGGCACTCCCATACGGAGCGCGAGCTGGTCAACAACGACATCTTCCCCGGTGGAATGATGACGATGCTGATCATTGAACCGGCCGGCGTGCCGATCGATTGAATCTGGCCCCCTAACGAGGGAGGAAACGACTGTGGACAGGAATTTCGAAACGAGAAAATTGTTGCGTCGCGCAGTGGCGTTGGGGTTGGCCATGGCCTGGGGTACGGCCGGTGCCGTCGACGTGTATCTGTGCGCCGGCGCAACCGCGGTGACCCTGCCCGATGGCGTGACCGTTCCGATGTGGGGCTATGCCCAGGACGACAACGACAATCTGGCCGACGGCTGCGGCAATGCGCTGCAGGTGCCGGGTCCGATACTGGATGTGCCCGTCGGCGATCCCAATCTGACGGTCCACCTGCGCAACGATCTGCCGGCGGCGACGTCGCTGGTGATACCGGGCCAGGCGGCGGCCATGACGCCGACGTTCTTCGTCGACGGCGAGGGTCGCTCGCGGGTGCAGTCCATGACCCACGAAACGGCCGCCGGTGCCACCGGTGCCTACACCTGGGGCGACGTGCAGCCCGGCAGCTACATCTATCACAGCGGCACGCACATGGCGGTGCAGGTGCAGATGGGCCTGTACGGCGCCCTGCGCAAGGATCAGGCGGCGGGAACGGCCTACACCGGCGTGCCCTACGATCAGGAGGTGAGCCTGTTCTACAGCGAGATCGATCCGGCGCTGCACGCTGCGGTGGATGACGGCAGTTACGGTTCCACCGGCCCCTCCAGCACCATCGATTACCAGCCCAAGTATTTCCTGGTAAACGGCGCTGCCTACGACGGCACCGGCGCACCGCTGCCCACCGCCGCACCGGGCCAGCGTACGCTGCTGCGCATGCACAACATGGGATTGCGCACCATCATTCCCACCCTGCTGGGCCAGCATCTGTCGCTGGTGGCCGAGGACGGCAGCGCGTATCCCTACGCGCGGCAGCAGTATTCGGTGATGCTGGCGGCGGGCAAGACGCGCGATGCCATCTTCACGCCGGCGGCGGCCGGTGACTACGCCATCTTCGATCGCAGCCTCAACCTGACCAACGCAGCCACCGGAGCAGGCGGACAGTACAGCTTCCTGCAAACGGCGGGCGGCGCCGGTGCGGTGGCGGCGGTGAACGACAGCTACAGCATGGCCGAGGACGGCACGCTGGTCATCGGTGCACCGGGCGTACTCGGCAACGACACCGGGGCCGGCCTCAGCGCCACGCTGTTCGAGACGACGACGCAGGGCACGCTCACCCTGGGCGGCAACGGCTCCTTCAGCTACACGCCGACGGGGAACTTCAACGGCACCGCGCAGTTCAGTTATCGCGCCACGGACGGTACCGACACCAGCGCTCCGGCCACGGTATCCATCACCGTCACGCCGGTAAACGACCCGCCGGTGACGGTGGCGGACAGCTACACCACCACCGCAGGCACGGCGCTGTCCGTGGCGGCGCCCGGTGTGCTGGCCAACGACAGCGACATCGACAGCACGCTGATCCGGGTGCGCAACACCCAGGTCATTCCGCCGACCAACGGCACGCTGCAGATGTTCAGCACCGGCTACTTCATCTACACGCCGAATCCCGGCTTCACCGGTGTCGACAGCTTCACCTACACGGCGCGTGACGACCTCAATGCGGTCAGCAACGCCTCGGTGGTCAGCATCACCGTCGACCCGGCGCCCGGCAATCAGGCTCCGGTGGCGGTCGACGACTACAAGTGGATGAAGCACAACTGGGCCGGCATCGTTTACGTACTGGCCAACGACACGGACGACGGCACCCTCGACCCGTCCACGGTGACCCTGGTCACGCCGCCCGCCAAGGGAGGCAACACGGCGACGGTTAACGCCAACGGTACCATCACCTTCACCGCCGGCGCAGGCTTCCGCGGCTCGGATACCTTCGAGTACACGGTGCGTGACAACGACGGTGTGGTGTCCAACATCGCGACGGTGCGGATGGACGTGGTGCGTTGACGGCAAGTTTCCGCCGGAGCCGTTTCGGCTCCGGCGGGGAGGGATAGCGATGAACACATGTGAACTGAAGACTGAACAGCGACAGGCGCACGGTGTGCGCCTGTTGGCCGTGGCGGCGCTGGCCCTGGTGCTCGGGGCATGCGCGCACCAGGACGGCATGATGCAGGACGACAAGGGCGGTTACAGCCGCGGCAGCGAGCCGGTGCAGGGCAGCGGCCCGGCGCTCAGTGCCGCTGCCGCCGAGGAGAAGTGGGGCATCCGTGTGCTCGGCGTGCGCACTTCGGCGGAAGGCTACATGCTGGACTTCCGTTACCGCGTGCTGGATGCGGAGAAGGCGGCGCCGCTGCTGGATCGCCGCATCAAGCCCTATCTGGTGGTGGAGAAGAGCCAGGTGCGCATGGCCGTGCCGGTGTCCGCCAAGATCGGCGCCATGCGGCAGACCACGCGCAACGTCAAACCGGACCGCAACTACTTCGTGATGTTCGGCAACCCCGGACGCCACGTGCAACCCGGCGACCGGGTCAACATCGTGATCGGCGAATTCGCCACGGGCCAGCTCGTCGTCATGTAAGCGCAGGAGGCAGGAATGAAGTGGGCGTGGCTGGGTGCCATCGCTGGACTGCTACTGTCCATGCCGGGGCTGGCACAGCCGGCCCGCATCAGCGCCGCGCTCGACGGCATGTTGCAGGCGGCGCCGCCGGAGCAGGAAGTGGCGGTCATCGTCCGCTTCAAGGGACGGCCCGATCTGCGCCAGCTGAAGGACCCCGATCTGCGCCTGCGCCGCAGCAAGATCATCAACGCCCTGCGCCAGCACGCGGACCAGGCTGAACTCCCTCTGCGCAACTTTGCCCGCAGCAAGGCGGTGCGCAAACTCACTTCCCTCTGGCTCATCAACGGCGCCAGCCTGCGCGTTCCGGCGCGGCTGGTGCCGCTGCTGGCGCAACTGCCCACGGTGGAGAGCATCAGCATCGATGCGACCCTGGCGGTGCCGTCGACACCGCCCGCATCCACTGCACCGGCCGAATGGAACCTGGTCCTGGCCGGTGCACCGCAGCTGTGGCAGCAGGGCTATTTCGGTGACGGCGTGGTGGTGGCCACGCTGGATACCGGCGTCGACATCAATCATCCCGATCTCGCGCCGCGCTGGCGCGGCGGCGGCAATAGCTGGTTCGATCCCTACGGCCAGCACGCCACGCCCCATGATGCCCACGGTCACGGCACGCAGACCCTGGGACTCATCGTCGGCGGCGACGCCGGCGGCAGCTCCATCGGCATGGCACCGGGCGGGCAGTGGATCGCCGCCAAGATCTTCGACGACAGCGGTACCGCCACCTACAGCGCCATCCACCAGGCCTATCAATGGGTGCTGGACCCGGACGGCAATCCGGCGGTGGATGACGCGCCCCAGGTGGTGAACAACTCCTGGGGCCTGTCACAGGCCATCGGTGTGTGCGAGCTGGAGTTCGAGCCTGACATCGAGGCGCTGCGCGCCGCCGGCATCGCCGTGGCCCTGTCCGCCGGCAACGGCGGCCCGGCATCCGGCACCAGTCTCAGTCCCGCCAACTATGCGCAAAACGTGTCGGTGGGCGCGGTGGACGATCTGCTCGCCGTGGCCAACTTCAGCAGCCGCGGTCCCTCCGCCTGCGACGGCACCCTGTATCCCGCCCTGGTGGCGCCCGGCGTCAACGTGCACACCAGCGACCTCACCTTCGGCGGCCTGTTTCCCAATTCCTATATCGACGTCTCCGGCACGTCCTATGCCGTGGCCCACGTGGCAGGCGGCATGGCCCTGCTGAAGAACGCCGTGCCCCAGGCCAGCGCGGCGCAGATCGAAACCGCGTTGCGCGACAGCGCCGTCGACATCGGTGCGACGGGTGCGGACAACGATGCGGGCAACGGCGTGGTCGACGTGGCCGCGGCCTATCAGCGCCTGCTGCAGCTGACCGCGCCGCAGCCGGGCACGCTGCAATTCTCCGCCGAGAACTACAGCGTGGCGGAGAACGGCACGCAGGTAAGCATCACCGTCAACCGCGTCGGCGGCAGCAGCGGTGCGGTCAGCGTGGAATACGCCACCGCCGACGGCAGCGCCCTGGCCGGCTTCGATTACACCGCCGCGTCCGGCGTGCTCAACTTCGCCGACGGCGAAACCAGCCAGAGCTTCACCGTGACGATCCTGGACGACACCCTGGTGGAAGGAGACGAAACCGTGGCGCTGTCGCTCGCTTTTGCCGGCGGCGGCGCGCAGCTGGGCTGGCCGGTGAATGCTGTGCTGACCCTCGTCGATCAGGACTTTGCGCCGGTGCCGCCGGTCGCCGTGGACGATGCCTATACCGCCTATGCGGGCAGCGAACTGAAAGTGGCGGCGCCCGGCGTGCTGGCCAACGACACCGACGCCGACAGCACCCTGATCCGCGTGCGGCAGAACCTCGTCACCCCGCCGTCCCACGGCACGCTCACCATCTACAGCACCGGCTACTTCATCTACACGCCCGACCCCGGCTACAGCGGCAGCGACAGCTTCCGCTACACCGCGCGCGACGAACTGAACCTGATCAGCAATGAGGCCGTGGTGACCATCACCGTCGAAGCGGCACTGCCCAACCAGCCGCCCACCGCGGCGGACGACTACAAACTGATGAAGCCCAAATGGAAGGGGATCATAACGGTGCTGCGCAACGACGCCGACGCCGACGGCAGCCTGGACACAGGCTCGATACAGGTGACCGCCGCACCGGCCCAGCCCGGCAACACCGCCACGGCCAACGCCAACGGCACCATCACCTTCAAGCCCGCGCCGGGATTCCTCGGCCAGGATCAGTTCCAGTACACCGTGCGCGACGACGCCGGTGCCGCATCCAACCCCGCCACCGTGCGTGTCGACGTGGTGCCCTGAGCAGTTGCATGAAAAACATGTGATCTCGCCAAGACGCCAAGCACGCCAAGGGGTAATGCTCCGTTGTTCTCTTGGCGTACTTGGCGTCTTGGCGAGAGTATCGGGTTTGTGGTTGAGTGCTGTGGTTCGGGCTTCAAAAGCGGCGGGCACGGCCCGCCCTATGGATTGCCTCGTAGGCCCGATATAGCGCAGCGGTATCGGGCAGGGCTGCCGGACACCGCGACGCTCAGTCCGGCCTACACCTGTCTCGGTAAACATCAGCTGATTTCTCGCCAAGACGCCAAGCACGCAAAGGGGATAATGCTCCGTGCGGTTTCTCTTGGCGTACTTGGCGTCTTGGCGAGAGTATCGGGTTTGTGGTTGAGGGGGCGCGCCAAAGCACCCGCCGCCAGCCTCGTAGGCCCGATATAGCGCAGCGGCATCGGGCAGGAGTG
>PGZL01000019.1:23149-54455 GCA_002840095.1 Gammaproteobacteria bacterium HGW-Gammaproteobacteria-1
TATCGGGTTTGTGGTTGAGGGGGCGCGCCAAAGCACCCGCCGCCAGCCTCGTAGGCCCGATATAGCGCAGCGGCATCGGGCAGGAGTGCCGGACACCGCTATGCTCAGTCCGGCCTACACCTGATTCAGGAAACACCAGCTGATTTCTCGCCAAGACGCCAAGCACGCCAAGGAGTAATGCTCCGTGGTTCTCTTGGTGTATTTGGCGTGCTTGGCGAGAGTATCGGGTTTGTGGTTGAGTGCTGTGGTTCGGGCCTCAAAAGCGGCGGGCACGGCCCGCCCTATGGATTGCCTCGTAGGCCCGATATAGCGCAGCGGTATCGGGCAGGAGTGCCGGACACCGCTATGCTCCTGACTCAGGCATAGGGCGCCCCGCGGGCGCCGTGCTGTGGCCGAAGCTTCAAAAGCGGCGGGCACGGCCCGCCCTATGGATTGCCTCGTAGGCCCGATATAGCGCAGCGGTATCGGGCAGGGCTACTCGCCGCCGGATGCCACCCGGATGTATTCGTCCAGCAGGTTTCTTCCCTCCGCGTCGTAGCACTCGTCCGCCGGGTCGACGGCCTCCATGCGGTCGAGACGGAAGCTGCGGAAGGCGGCGCGCAGTTCGCACCAGGCGCCCAGAGTCCAGGTGTCGCCCCAGAAGAACAGGCCCAGCGGCCAGACGCGGCGCTCGCTGGGCGTGCCGTCGGCGCGGGTATAGGCAAAATCGATCTTGCGGGTCTCGCTGATGGCGCGGCGCAGCAGGCCCAGGGGCGCAACCATGGCGGGAGGGACGTGGAAATCGGGCACCTGCATGTGCTCGCGTTCCATGCGCGCCTTGAGCGGCGCAGGCAACACCGCCTCGATCTTGAGCAGGGCGCGCTCGGCGGCGCGGCCCAGCTCGGGATCGGACCAGCCCTGCACCATGCGTCCGCCGAGGGCGAGGGCGGCCAGCTCCTCCGGATCGAACATCAGCGGCGGGATCTGGTGATTGCCCCGCAGCAGGTAGCCGACGCCGGCCTCGCCCGCCACCGGCACGCCGGAGAGCGAGAGATCGGCGATGTCGCGATATATGGTCCGCTCCGAAACCTCCAGCTCCTCGGCCAGCTCGCGCGCGGTGACGGCGCGGCGGCGGTTGAGGCGCAGGACGATGCGGAACAGGCGGTCGGCACGGCGCATGGTGGTCTCCCCGATAGAAGGCGCACAGCATAACGCAGACTGCTGACAGCATGCTGTCAGGAGGGCAGGGGCATGATGCGGCCTCCCATCCCAACCCGAGAGGTGATACGTCATGCAACACGCCATCAGCTGGTTCGAAATCCCCACCGCCGATTTCGAGCGCGGCATCCGCTTCTATGAAACCGTCCTCGGCCTCAGCCTGAAGCGGGAAGACATGGGACCGATGCGCCTGGCCCTGTTTCCCCGCGAGGAGGAAGCTTCGGTCGGCGGTGCGGTGATCCACATGGAAGGCGGCAATCCCCCCGGCCCGTCGGGCGCCCTGGTCTACCTGAACGGCGGCGACGATCTGAGCGTTCCGCTGGCGCGGGTGACGGCGGCCGGCGGCACCGTGCTGGTGCCCAAGACCCTGATCAGCGACGAAATCGGCTACTTCGCGGTCCTGCGAGACACCGAAGGCAACCACGTCGGCCTGTACTCCATGCACTGAGTCTTGCGGTGGCGCCTATCCCGGCAGTCCCCCGGTATCTGGAAAATCAGTCGCCGGGAAAGTAGGAAAGCCTGACTCTCGCCAAGACGCCAGGCACGCAAAGGGGTAATGCTCCGTGCGGTTCTCTTGGCGTACTTGGCGTGCTTGGCGAGAGTATCGGGTTTGTGGTTGAGGAGGCGCTCCGATGCGCCCCGCCCCAGTGCCGGAGTTTATCGGCGGGGCCGTCGATACAAGCAAGACAGGTGATCTCGCCAAGACGCCAAGCACGCAAAGGGGTAATGCTCCGTGCGGTTCTCTTGGTGTACTTGGCGTCTTGGCGAGAGTATCGGGTTTGTGGTTGAGGGGGCCGTTCGGCGGCGTGTCGGGTTCATGATGCGCCCAAACACGCCTTCTGACATGATAAGTCCGTATTTTCCGGCGGAGGCTTTTCTGATGAAAGAACCTGTCCGTTGTGCCTGGTGCGGCGACGATCCCCTGTACGTGGCCTACCACGACCAGGAGTGGGGCGTGCCGCTGCACGACGACCGTGCGTTGTTCGAATTCCTGATCCTCGAAGGCGCCCAGGCCGGCCTGTCGTGGCTGACCATCCTGCGCAAGCGCGATAACTACCGCCGCGCCTTCCACAACTTCGACATGGAGCGCATCGCCCGCTACGGCGCCCGCGACACGGCGCGCCTGCTCGCCGACCCCGGCATCGTGCGCAACCGCCTCAAGATCGCCGCGACCATAGGCAATGCCAAGGCCGCACTGGAGGTGCGCGAGCAACACGGCAGCCTCGATGAATTTCTCTGGCGCTTCGTCGACGGCAAGCCAATCATCAACACCTGGCGCGACATGAAGGAACTGCCGGCCAGCACCGCCGCCTCCGACGCCATGAGCAAGGAACTGAAACGCCTCGGCTTCAAGTTCGTCGGCTCCACCATCTGCTATGCCTTCATGCAGGCCGTGGGCATGGTCAACGACCACACCGTATCCTGCTTCCGCTACAAGCAATTGGGCGGGAAGGGCCGCTGAGCTGCCAACAGGCCGGTTACGTTTGTCTCCTTCTCCCCCAGGGAGAAGGCAGGGAAGAGGGGAGTTAATAGTGATCTATTGGGATATCCATTCAGCATGAGCGATCAAGACAAACTCGCCCGCCTCATCGACGACCTGAGCCAGACCCGCCCGGCCATGTACGCCATCGCCGAACGGGCTCGCCGCACCATCCACGCCGCCGTGCCCGACACGACCGAACGGGTCATGTACGGCGGTTTCATGTTCGCCGCCCCGCAGGACTTCTGCGGCGTGTTCGTCTACGCGCAGCACGTCTCCGTCGAATTCGGCGCCGGCGCCGAACTGGACGACCCCCTGGGCGTACTGGAGGGCAAAGGCAAATTTCGCCGCCACATCAAACTGCGGACGGTGGAAGACATCAAAGCCAGGCATCTGCGCGACTATGTGCTGCGGGCCAGCGAATTGATGCGGGACTGAGGGGACAGTGCAACTCAGGTGCATGGAAAAACAGAACTCTCGCCAAGACGCCAAGAGCGCCAAGAAAGTCACTCACGTCATTATCCTAGCGTCGTGGCGAGAGGCTGCTGACCCCATGTAATGGTGTTACGTTGCAAAAACTGCCAGCCCACCAGTAGATTTTCGCGGCCTAACACGTCCAGATAGGCTTTTATATCGACGCCGGAGAGAGCCTTGATCTTGTGCCCGTTTTGCGCCTTAATGAACGCCTCGACATGCTTCACATACCAGCGGCGCTGCTTCTCGGGCATGGCGTGTTTGTGTAATAGATTCAGGTAGTTATCTAAAAGCCTGGCGGCAGGATCGGAATGGGCGCGAGAGGGATCTGACATATGACTGCTCCTTGTCTTCACTACGGGCATCCAGCCCTGAAAATCCAGAATCCACACGCGTGCTAAGCAGCAGCACTAATTCATGCAATAGGCCGCAGCGGTACTATTACCATTACGACGGCGTCAGCCTAAATAACTGTTAGCCCGCATATTCGGAGACCACATGCATCCAGACCATCTTGAATACGCAAAATTTACATCCCGAGCGCGTCTGGAGAAGTCAGTGAACTCCCTTCTCGGGCTCATCGAAGGGATCGCAATTGACTCTTCAATCAATCAGTCAGAAGTTTCCTTCCTGAACTTGTGGCTTGCTGAACATGCCGACGTGCGGAACCGCCATCCATACAGTGAGTTGGTTCCCATCGTGCAGGCGGCAGTCGCGGATGGCGTCCTCACGCAAGACGAGCACGACGATATCGTTTGGCTCTGTGAGCGACTCCGGTCAGCCGAATACTTTGATCAAACCACTGCCGATTTGCAGCGGCTACATGCGATCCTCGGCGGCATCGTCTCGGATGGACAAGTCACCGAAGACGAACTTCGCGGCCTTTCTGCTTGGCTGCAGGATCATGAACACCTGAAGACTTGCTGGCCGTACGACGAGATCGACAGCCTGATCGTCGGCGTGATGAAAGACCAGAAGATCGACCCCGAGGAACACACTCTGCTCAAGGCCTTCTTCTCAGAGTTCACTGCGGTCATGGACGACCGAACCATCACCAGCCCGGTCATATCGGAGGGCGCGAATATCGTAGGTCTCTGCGCGGTTTGTCCAGAGATTGAGTTCTCTGCGTCCACTTTTTGCTTCACGGGCGCTTCTTCTCGATACACCCGAAAAGAGCTTGCCGCGACAGTCGAACGCTTGGGAGGCACCTTCGCTCCGAATGTCACGAAGAGCGTTAAGTACTTGATCATTGGCGCTGACGGCAACCCATGCTGGGCATACGCCTGCTACGGTCGCAAGGTCGAGAAGGCCGTCGAACTGCGCAAGAGCGGAGTGCGCGTCCTGCTTGTTCATGAAAACGATTTTCACGACGCCGTTGCCGATGCGGGCTAACAATGCGCTCCAAGGGACGCTGCGCGATAAAGCCGCGCAACGCCCCTGAGCTAAGACGTTGGGCGGAGAGGCGATAGGCAGCCATGCTTCGAGTGCCACACCTTGTGCTTCCGCCGGTCTTGCCATCTTCGGAGGCGATATCGTCGTTCGGGAATACCGCACTGAACTACGAGCCGGAGTTCTGGGAAGTGGAATACCTATCGTATCGGTATCTGGGACGGATCCCAGACCGTGAGTTGGTAGAGCGTTACGAAGGCATCCTCCGCAACTTACAGGCAATTGTTTGTCGCGAGAGGGATGTAATTCCGATTCAAAGCTTTCTGAGCTCATGGTACTGGTTTAGGAAAGAACACCAAACAAGATTGGAGCTTGTGCTACGCTCGGTGCCCTCAACGGTTAAACCGCCGCTCGACGTAGTATTCAATAATATAGCCGAGGGAGCTCCTGTTCGTCCGCGCAGCCCAAATGCTGGTGATGTGCTTTTTCGTTACGATCAGGAAAAGTACATCCGCCAGATAGCAGCGGAAGGAAAGATTCGCATTCGCCCTGCATCAGAGTTCGAAAAAATGACCGGCGATCTTGCGCGCCAAGACGATGAAGCTACAAAGCGGCACTTTATGTCAGGCGCGCACACTCGGGTCACAACAAGTGACGGTCGCCCGATTCCTGTGCGTGGAGATATTCAGAGGTCCGTGAGTGCGCCTAATTACTATCTTTTCTGCGTCGCTTGCGACTGGGACCGAGATCTGTTCGAGGCATTCGATGGCGCGAACTCCTGTTTGGCAATTACTGATGTCGAGAGTTTCGCGAGGCGCATTGAACGTGTGTCAGCATCCGAGCTACCTGGGTGGTATTTCCATCATAACCCTGTGGAGTACTTCGACCCATATGAGCGAACCCGGAACGAGTACTTCAGTCCATCAATGTCGAAGGATTTCAAGTTCGCCTATCAGCGCGAGTACCGATTCGTGTGGATGCCTATGGCCGGGCAAACGCCAGATGGCTTTCGGTTCTTAAAGGCAGGTGACCTCACGGATGTCGCAACGGTGTATGTGCGCTAGGCGAGAATCGCCCAACAATCTCTTTCACCCGACGCCCAGGACGTCGCGCCTCTCGCTTAAGCCTCCGCGGGCGGGCGCGGGTGAAGAAGGGCGTTAAATTGCAATGGCAACGTTTCCGCTTCCATTAACGAAACTGGTCCACGAGAACCTCTCGGTCGTCATGACCTTCGCATTTTCTCGCGGACACCTTGAGCAGCTTGTCGATGAGAAATTCGAGGGTGAATGGAAGTACTTGCGCAAGTTTGTATTTGAAATCGCAGAAGAGCATGCGATTAAAGCGTGTATAGAACTAGCCATCTATCTTCGTGCGCTCGATGATGAAGAAAAAATGTCCACTTGGTTACGGGAAAACAGTGGCCGTGCCTTTGGCCAAGTGACTTGTGCCGACGGGTCAACAGAGCGACTTACTTTGCGCGAGGTGGCGAACAAAATCATTCATTCAGCTACTTTCTCGTGGGATTTTACGATCGAGAACAAGCCGTTTCTTGTCTGTTTGCCTCGCGATAAGCAACGGTGGCAACAGGCTCGCATCGATATTGTGGCGCTTGCCGCTTTTTGCGGGAATTTGATGTCGTGATGGACTTGCAATCTAACCAGGCGCCCCAGCCGGACGGGATAGTTCCTACGGTTTAGTGGACACCCTGAACTAACGAGTCAGAGGTGTTAACAATGCCGAAGACAGGCCCAAGGACGACGTACAAATACAGCAGTGAATTCAACGAAAGGGGAGGGGCAGGTCTTATCTTTCGTCTTTCGTGCACCGAGCCTGGACGATGGGGGCGGGAACGGTCAGGTCTTGTGTTTTGTTAGCAAGCGGGGAAGGCCAGTTTTAGCATCGTCGTTTAATCATTATGCGTAGAGAGTCACTGATGGCGGAGCTGATAGTACGGGAGGCATATGAAGGTGATGAAGCGGCCCTTCGTAAAATCGTGGAGGCAGCTACAAGGGAGCTCCGTCGCACGTATCGCCCACGCGATAGTAGGCCCCCATGTGGCGGGGCGCCGAGTGGTGTTCTTGTTGCCGTAGAAGAAAACGTAGTCGTAGGCACGGCTGAGTACATTCGGAAACAAGATCAAATCTACGTTCAAGGTATTGCTGTTCACCCGGAATATCGGTCGCGAGGTGTATGTCGTGCCCTTGTGAACAGTGTGGAAGAAATTGCAAAGGCAGAGAAGCTGCGGGCTTTAGCCTTGTGCGCTATAGAAGAAACCGGAAATGCTGAGATATTCAAGAACCTCGGGTTCGATGTCGTAAGGCGCGCAATTGCGCCAAACCATGTCAGTCCTCTCGGCGGTCCGGTTACCCAATTGGACATGGAGAGAAAAATTGCATAACAACTCGGTAAACCCGACGCGATAGTTCCTTCGGTTTAGTGGACACCCTGAACTAACGATTCAGAGCGTTAAAGATGGCCCAAACCATCATTCCATCGTTCCGCAATCGAGCTGTTTGGCTTGTCTCAGACTTGAATATGAGCAAAGAGATCTGGTTTTGGGAGGTCAAATAATATGAAAAAATATGCGTTGGCCTCAATGGCTGGAGTTGTTTCGGCCCTATTGAATTTTCTGCTTTTTGTTTTTGCGTACAACAAGGTTGCGACTCCGTTCTTGCACGAAGAGCAAAGAATGGAAAATGCGGAATTTATTATGTCGTATGTGGTTGGTGGGTATTTGGCTATTTCTATAGTGTCAACTGTCGCGATCTTTTTGTTGTGCAAAAAATGCATGACAAAAGTTCAAGCGGACGCTGAAAAACACGCTGCCTAGCTTGGATGCCGGCCGCCTGGTCTAATTCCCCGCAGCGCTCCTGATCTTCGACGTCATGCGGTGAGATGATGATGCGAATAACCTTGCTACGCCACGGAAAGCCAGAGTTCGAATTGAAAGGGAATGTCCGAGGTCGGGATATTGGCATGATTGCAAGGTCATATGACCTGTCGGGTATCGTGGGTAGCCCTCCAAATGAAGCTGTTATGGCCGCCCAGGGAAGCAATGTTGTGGTATGCAGTCATCTTATGCGTTCTGTTGAATCGGCCAAGGCACTTGGTTGTTCCGAAGTACACGTAACAGATCCACTGTTTTGTGAAACGGCAATACCGCACTTCAGTAGCGGTTCTATCTCTCTGCCAATCAGCGTCTGGGTCGTCGTTCTAAGGATTCTGTGGCTATTTGGCTTCTCGAGAAACGGTGAGTCTCTGAACGAGGCAAGAAAGCGTGCAAGGCAAGCGACGGAACGACTGGTTGAGCTTGCAGAGGAGCATCACAATGTGTTGCTTGTTGGTCATGGGTTCATTAACCACTTCATCGCGAAGGAGCTACAGAAGATCGGCTGGGTTGGTCCGTCAAAGCCTGGAAAAGGATTTTGGGGCTACGGGATTTATAAGCGAGGAACCACATAACACGGCGCTCCGGCCCTCTCATAGCGCGAGCGCGGTAGTTTGGGCTTCCTCCGTCAGCCCAAACTACCCGCTGGAGCCAGATAAAAACTCGCCGATAGCGAACGGTCCGGCCGGGTAGTTTTCATCTGACCACAAATATCCCTTCTCAGGGGCCGTTATTGCCTTTCCCTATATCGCTCGAAAATCTGCGCAGCAGCTGCGCCCCCAGTTCGGTGGGGTCAGGCTCGCGCAACAAGTCCGGCACCACCATCCCGAAGGCTCGCGCCAGCCGTTCCAGGCTATCCAGGCTGACGTTGCGCCGGGCCTGTTCGATGTCGCCGACGTAGGAGCGATCCAGCTCCGCCGCCTCGGCCAGCACCTCCTGCGACCAGCCCCGCATCAACCGCAGAACGCGGACGTTCTGTGCCAACAGCTTCCGTGCCGTACCCCCAGCCATGGCGGCGTTCATTGGCTTGTACCGGCAAGCAAGCTGCGGGCGCCCGGCCCCGTGAGGCCGGCATGGCATGGTGGAAAGGGGGATGGCGGCGGGGGTTTGGGGACGACAGGCCGCGGGCTGCGGGCCTGGGCAGGCATATTCCGCCCCCCGGTGTACTGCCTCTCCCACTGGGAGAGGGGATCAAACATGGTTCCACTACGATCGGCGGTCCCGTTCATAAGCCCTCCTGGCTCAATTGTGGGGCCGCAAACGAAAACGGCCCCGGTTTACGGGCCCGGTGATATACTCTCGCGCAGCCCCAAGGTCTGCTTCGGTCAGTCTTGGGGTTAGCCGCCCGGTTGGTGTTAGAGCACCGCCGGGTGGCGCCTTTTCTTAATGCCTTAAGGTGTATGAATAGACAGTTAATGTCAAGCATGAATTTACACGCTGTAATGCAGGTTGGTTCAGCCTGATAAGGCGTACCCCGTGGGGTTTCTTGTTCGGCCTCCTGCGCCTGCGGTTGGATTTGCCCAACAATGGAGGTAGATTAGGCCCATACCCCATCCGAAGGACCGGCGCATGGACATCGAAGGACTGACTCTTACCCCCCCCATACCGCCGACTGGCGCCTCGATACCCGCGCCGCCCCGAGCCGCGCAACTCAGTCCCCTCTATATACCGTGCAACCCTGATGGGCGGCTTAGCCCGACAGATATTTATCCGCCGTGCTGCGCACGGCAGATAATGGCTTGTAAGTAGGACGACGATATTTCACGGAGCGTAAAACAAGGAGGTAAAAATGAAGGCAAGCCATGCCGTTGCGATACAGCGATATGATTTGATTAGAAATGACGCGAGGAAGATCGCCAAGGAAAGTTTGCCGCCATTTCTAAAAAGATTGGTGCTGTCGAAGATTGACCTTCGAGCGATTAACGCATTTCGTACTTGGCAACAAATGCCAGGAAGAAAAGTCGATTGGGATTGGATGTTTGCGTATAGATACTGTGCCAGATATCCAAAAGCCTTTGATCTCTCAGTGTGGCATGGAAATACGCTCTTGTCCTTGACTCTTGGTCGACCCACGTACAAGGGGACTAGTATGCGCATGGACTTCGTTGAGAGACGCCCAGAGAACTGCTTGTTTGCTGGCGACCTGTTTGCGGTATCTCTGCTAGCTTATGAGACATATGGACGGCTGGTGGGGGCGGAACATATTCGCCTTATAGAGCCGATGAATCAGAAACTGATTGCTTACTATACATCTAAAGATGGCGGGTTTCGGTATGTTGCTAGAAAACAGGGCAATCCGCACTATCTGGAGAAGAAGTTATGACAGAGAACGAGCGTCTAAAGCATGTCAGAGAAAAGGCAAAGGAAGCATCCAGAGAGTTGTTTAAGCAGAAGCCAAATGACGTAAAGGATGAGCTAGAAAAGGAACAGTCCATTGGTAATCCGGACAACCTGGTAAAACCGGATGATGAAGAGGAATAGCTCGTCAATGGGCGCTATTACGCCGAGGGTTGGGCTGTGAGTAAGAAGCGGGTCAAGGAATTGCTTGAGAGTCAAAGAAGGCAACTAGAGGCGAACCTGAAGAAGAATATGGAGGCGGAAAAAGGAAATGGGGCGGGCTTGGATGGCGCGGATATTTTAGGCCCTAGGGGTGCGCTTGAGCGTAAACGGATGCTCAAAGAGATCGAGGATAAAGAAGATGGACAAAAGTAGCGTCGTTCATGGCAAGGACGTCGGGAGCAAAGATGAGGCGATCCGAAAACTGAAGAAGGAGCACTTGCTGATAAAGCAGGAATCTGAAGAGTTTGCAAGGATGCTTGGTTCTCGGATAAAGACGGAGAAGTAGAAAGAACAAAAAGGGGCGGAGGGATTAATAAATGACCAACCGCTCACAGTTAAATTCCTTCGTCACCTTTCTGTTCTTTCTGTTGATAGGCGGCCCATGTCGGACAGAAACGCCTGGCGTCTGGTCGCCTTGGTGTATTTATCGAAACCCGTGGTCATGCTTAGTTGTTTCATTATTCCCGTCCTCGGCTCCGATCATGCGGTTGCAGGATCAGAGCGGGGACTTTTGCGGAAATTCCCTAAGTTATGAATATGCATTTTTGAGGCGGTTCTATGACTCCGTTGCGGTTATCTGTGTTCACTGGCGTTATGTTGTCATTCTGTTCTTGCGGAGTTGCTTGGTCGGAATACGTGGTTGTGCCGACACCAGAAAATCGAGAGCTGCCTACTGTGGAAATGCCGATGCCTGATCGTCCAACACACACTTATCGCGAGCCGCGTGAACCTATTCAACATGATACGACGGTACCAACGCCACCACCGCGAGTATGGACCCCAACTCCGATATATACCCCTCCACCATACAAGCAACCTGAGCCATACATGCCGCCGCCTATCACGAGCTCGCCTTTTCCGAGCAATCCGGAACGCTCGCTGCTTGAGGATACCCTTCATCACGGTACGGCAACAGCCGAAAGTGCGCGAAGGAGAGCCTTGACGAGGGATGGTCGTGGGGGAGGAAGAAGTGATGTGGATGAACAGGGGACGGAAGATGGTCGGGCGAGTGTTATCGAACATAGCGGTGTAGGGCGGAAAGCGGAGCCTGCACATGGGAGAGATACTCCGAGTGAGAGAGACACGCCAGTAGGAGGCGGGACGATAACCAAAGCGGAAAAAGCATACTGGACTCAGATGGATATTGAAGACGGCAAAAGAAAGATTGATCGCGTACTGTCGCAAAGTTTTGCGCCAGATGAGATGAAGCAGGCGGAGAAGTTGCTGGATCTGTGGATTAAAGAGATACAGGAAGACGAATTTGCTGTTTTATGGAGCTTGGGAAGTGATTTTCATCTTCCAATAAAAGCGTTATCTGGACGTACACAAAGCATGCGTGAAAACAGATACAGGGCAATTGAAGCCGCCAAATATGGTGACGTTGCTGTCGTGTTTGAGGCAATAGCGGATGAGCATGCGGACATAGTCAGCCGATTGTCCGGGGGGGGCGCCTGGTGCAATGATTGCTGATATTCCAATAACTACATTGCGAACGATTGTGAGTAAGCCTGTTATGGATTTGATATATGGAAAGCCAACTGTGCTAGGTAGGCTAAGAGCTGGAGGCGACGTGACGCCAGGGACGTATGGGCTTCAGGTGAACGTCGCATTGGTAAGAAAAATGTTGAACGTTGTATACCGCACGAGACCTGGGACGAGGCCGGCGTTGCAAACACTTCGGTGTCCTACGGAGGGCTGTGGTGTTCGATATTTGGCGAAATAGAGGGTGAGTTATGGATGTCGTTAGACGAGTTGGTTGGGCAACCATTATAGTCATTGTTCTGAAATTGGTCACCGCGTGTGGTAGCGAGCCATATCGCGATGAACTTCCGCCACATACTGCTCTACGGGATGGGACGATTGTTCCCTCGCCCGGCTACGCCTATGTGAATAATTTGAAGGATGACTTCACCGTCGTGTGGGTGCCTGGAAAAGCTAATCCGGATGTACCAAATGTTGTTGCTAGTCCGGATGAAGGCTATTGGCGATCACGTCCCGGATACACATGGGACGTCCCCAATACATACGGTCCGGTGCACTGGCAGCCAGGGTTGGCGTACCCTGGATTTCCGCACGTTGTCTCTAGCACGAAAGAGGGGGAGTTTGTACCGGAGGCTGGCTATACATGGGATACCCCTAATACATTCGGGAATGTTCATCGAATTACCAACCCTGCATGCAATAAATCCATCGTCATTATGGGGGACGATGGAAAGTACATTGATTTTGATTTAGGACAGCTGATTAAGGATATGGGCGGCTTGTTTGAAACGTACAATGCTGTGAAAAGTGACATTACTAACGTCAAGACTCAGCTAGAAAAAACTTATATTGATGATGCATCAAGGCATAATCTGCGGGCCGAACTGAGCAATTTGCAGTCGATATACAAAGAGGTTGGCGCTTGTTTACGATGAAGGGATGTTTAGGTCAGGGATGTTTGGCGGAGAAAAGATGACGGATTTATTTAGTCATCCAGAAAGGGTTACAGATTTATTTGATAGGCCCATTGCCTGCTGGGGATATTCTGGATCAGAGTAAAAACCACAACGCGAAATCTATGAAGGAATGACCGCCTGCTATTAGGGTAGGATATCGTCTGATAATGCATAAACATCCCCGCTCCGAACGGTGGCCCCGACGAGTCATGACCAACCACATCACCAATCTCCGCTCGATCCTCCTGTCCCGCCTCACCGGGGCTGACGCGACGACCCGGCCTCTCGGCGGTGTCGGCGTCTTCCATAGCCACACCCCGCAATCGCTCCATGCGGTGCCGATCCATCATCCCACGGTGGTGATGATTATTGCCGGGCGTAAGGAATTGCATGTGGCGGCCGCTACTCGGCAAATCCAGGCCGGGGAGTTGCTGCTGGTGCCGGGCAATTCGTCCCTGCACCTGGGCAACATTCCCGATCCGGCCATCGGCTCCTATCTTGCCCTTGCCGTGTCGTTCCTGCCCGCGACGCTGGAGCATTTCCGCCGTCTCTATGGCGCAAGTATCGGCAGCACCGAACAGCGGGCGGTGTGGTCGGCGGCGGCGCCCGATGATTTCGCGCGTGCCTTGCAGCAGTGGTTGGCGTGGTGCGTGGATTCGCCCCCGGATCCGGAGCTGGCCTTGCACCGGCATACCGAGCTGCTTCTGTTGCTGGTGCGGGCCGGCTGCGCGGGCAACCTGCTGCTGGATAACCGGCTGGGCTGGCGCCAGCGCGTGTCGCAGCTGGTCAGCTGCGATCTGTCCCATGGCTGGGATGTGCCGACGGTGAGCCGACGCCTTGCGGTGGGCGAGTCGTCGTTGCGCCGCTATCTGCGCGAGGAGGGCACCAGTTTCCGCGAGGTGCTGGAAGAGGCGCGGCTGGTGGCCGGTTTGGGCCTGTTGCAGGAAACCTTCTGGCCGGTGGCGCGCATCGCCGCGGAGGTGGGCTATGAATCCCCGTCCCGTTTCGCCGAGCGCTTCAAGCTGCGCTTCGGGCTCACGCCCACCCAGCTCAAGCTGACGCGCATGAGCGGTGGCGGCGAGAAACTGAGCGTCTGAGGCGAGCAGGGCGAGGACGGAGCCCATACCCTCATGTCTCCAATCATTCACTGGAGACGGAACATGAAATTCGCTTTGACCCTTTGCCTGCTGCTCGCCGGCGCCGCCTTTGCCGCCGAGCCCTTCCAGCTGACCAGCCCGGACATCCGCCACGGGGCCGCCATGGCGAAGGCGCAGGAATACACCGGCTTCGGCTGCCAGGGCGGCAACACCTCGCCGCAACTGCTCTGGACCGGCGCGCCCGAGGGAACACGGAGCTTCGCCCTGACCGTGTATGACCCGGATGCGCCCACTGGCAGCGGCTGGTGGCATTGGGTGATCTTCAATATCCCGGCCGACGCCCATGCGTTGCCGCGCAATGCCGGCGATCCGTCCAAGGGCGTGGCGCCGGGGCAGAGCGTGCAGAGCCGCACCGACTACGGCACTCCGGGCTTCGGCGGCGCCTGCCCTCCGGTCGGCGACAAGCCGCACCGCTATCAATTCCGCCTGTACGCCCTGGACGTCGAACGCCTGGAACTGGCGCCGGACAGTTCGGCGGCCCTGGTCGGTTTCATGCTGAACCAGCACAAGCTGGCGGTGGCGGAGATCGAGGCCACCTACCGGCGCTGATTGACCCAGGAGAGCCGGGGTTTCTGCGGGAGGAGGGGGAGGTACAGGTCGGGTCTGCGCTTTACCCCTCATCCCGTGGTTTCCCCATGTTGGGCGCTAACCCACATTGACGGTGAGGGATGTGGCGTCAATAATTGACGGCGTCAAGGGTCGAAGTGCGGGCAACTCCAGCCATGCTGGACGCTACCGGTAGGTGCAACGTTCTCCTCAAGGAGCTTACCGCTCACTCGGCCCTTGAGGTAGTCAAAGAAACAATCGCCGATTCATCCAGAGTGTTTTTTTCGCAGCATGCCAAGGAAAGGATGCTGGCAGCCTGTCTGGCTTGGCGATCGTAGCGAGCATGGCGGGAGAACGCTCATATCGTCGTCGCTGATGGAGGTTGTTATGTACCACTACACAGAGTGTGGTTTGGGCAATGTGTGGTTGAAAAACGGGTACATCGAGAAAGACACGCCTTATGGCAAGGCTGTGTCGATCCACAATGTGGAGCAACTGCACAAGCTCATCGGTTTGCAGATCGTGGGCGGGAAACCGAAACTGTCGGAAGCGGAGATTCGTTTTTTTCGCATTGAAATGAATCTGTCGCAAGACGATATGGCAAGGCTGTTGGGCGTGGGTGAAACCACGATTCGCAATTGGGAAAACGGACGCGTCAAGATTCCAGGCCCTGCGGAACGCCTTTTGCGAGCGCTATACAAGGAGTTTGCGACGGGGGATGGCAAGGTTCGCAGCATGATTGACGAGAACAATCAGATGAACCGCGATAACCATAGGCAGGAGCGTATTGAGTTCGAGGAGTGTGATCGCGGTTGGTGTGCAGCGGCGTAACACTTCTTCGGACTTTGGATACAGGCCCCGAGGCGTAAGGTTCGGGGCCTTTGCTTTTTTGGGGGCCGGCATATGGCCGCAGGGAGTGAAAGGGAATCCGGGTTTCCGTACCCCAAATGTCCAGGAATTCGATATCGCTTTGTCGCCCCATTTTCTATTCTTGTATAGCGCCCATCTGTCGGCGTCGAGCGGACTTGATGCATCAAGCCGCGCCTGCCCGCTCACTTCTAAAATGGCTGTTCCGAAATGGTAACCAGATCAGCCTACGCGAATTTTGTGGGTCGGACTTTAGTCCGACAGCCTGTGCGTTGGTTGAGCACCGATGTCGGGCTAAAGCCCGACCCACAACAAACGGGATGCTATTTCGGAACACTTGTTTAGGTTGGACGACCGAACACGGAGGATATCTGCCGTGCGAAAGCTAATCATGTGGAACCTCATCACCCTCGATGGTTACTTCGAGGGCGAGAAGCACTGGGACTTGCCCTGGCACGAAAAGGTCTGGGGCGAGGAGCTCGAAAGATTCTCCCTTGAGCAGTTGGAGTCGGCCGACGCGCTTCTGTTCGGGCGCGTGACCTATGAGGGCATGGCCGCATATTGGCAGACCGCGCAGGGAAAGATTGCGGATTACATGAACAGTCTCCCGAAGGTGGTCTGTTCGCGCACTCTTCAGACTGCCGCCTGGAACAACACGACACTGGTAAAGGACGACGTGGTGGGGGAGGTGGCCAGGCTGAAGCAACAGGGAAATGGGGACATATACATCTTCGGAAGCGCCAATCTCTCGAAGACTCTTATGGGTGCGGGACTCTTTGACGAGTATCGCCTTGGTATCGCACCGGTCATTCATGGCAAAGGCCGGCTCTTGTTCGGTGATGGATTAAAACCGCAAGAGCTGAAGCTGCTCGAATCACGCCCGCTTTCAACGGGCTGCGTGATTCTTCGCTATCAACGAGTGCCGTGAATACCTCGTCCCGAGTCGGTTCGTCCAACAGCGTCAATCACACGGGCAGGCAACGGCATCGCTCCGCTATGCTTTGCCTGCCGGTTATGGCGAACGCTAAATATGTGCTCCGGAACAGTATCGATACATAGGGCGCCCCATGGGCGCCGTGCTGCGGCGGGCACGGCCCGCCCTATGGAGTACCGGTATGAGGTGGATACCAATTCGAAACACTTATCTGGACACCAAGGAGACATCATGACGGTCAGGCGTATGGACAACGTCGGCATCGTTGTGGAAGACATCGATGCCGCCATTGAGTTCTTCACCGAACTTGGTCTCGAGCTCGAAGGGCGTGCCCCCGTCGAAGGCGACTGGGCAGACGGAGTCACTGGATTGCGCGACATGCGCGTCGAGATTGCCATGATGCGGACGCCGGACGGTCACAGCCGGCTCGAGATTTCCCGTTTCCTCGCGCCCCCCGTGGTCGCCGATCACCGCAGCGCCCCAGTGAACGCACTCGGCTACCTGCGCGTCATGTTCACCGTGGAGGATATCGACGATACGCTCGCCCGGCTCGGCCAACGTGGCGCCAAGCTCGTCGGCGAAGTGGCCCAGTATGAAGACATGTATCGGCTCTGCTACATACGGGGGCCCGAAGGAATTCTCATCGGACTCGCCCAAGAGCTCGGGCAGCAGGCTTCCCGAGCGAATCCCATGGGACGGAAGCGTTGAGAACTGAAGCATAGGCGTTAGCCGTTGGACGGCCGGGGATCCGGCGTCCCGTCCTGTTTCCGCACGGGAAATAAAAAAGGCCCAGGTATTCACCTAGGCCTTTGATTTTATTGGTGGGCGGTACAAGGCTTGAACTTGTGACCCCTGCCGTGTGAAGGCAGTGCTCTACCACTGAGCTAACCGCCCGTCGAGAGGGTGGCTATGATAATCAGGGCTCCCGGCAGCGTCAAACATTTTTCCGGTTTGCGGGGGCGGGCGCTATAATCCCCGCCTTTGACGCGGGACCGGCGCCGGGCCGCCCGCCATATCGTGACGAAATCCTAGCCCCATGACCGTAAAGACCCGTTTTGCCCCCAGCCCGACCGGCTATCTCCACATCGGCGGCGCCCGCACCGCGCTGTTCTCCTGGCTCTACGCCCGCCGCCACGGCGGCCAGTTCGTGCTGCGCATCGAGGATACGGACCTGGAGCGCTCCACGGCGGAGTCGGTGAACGTGATTCTGGAGGGCATGACCTGGCTGGGCCTGGAGTATGACGAGGGGCCGTTCTTCCAGACCCACCGCTTCGAGCGCTACGAGGAAGTGATCCAGCAGATGCTGGCCAAGGGCCTGGCCTACCGTTGCAGCTGCTCCAGGGAGCGCCTGGAGGCGCTGCGCGAGGAGCAGATGGCCAGCAAGCAGAAGCCGCGCTACGACGGCCGCTGCCGCGGCCAGCACGTCGACCCCAGCGAACCCCACGTGATCCGCTTCCGCAACCCGGTGGAGGGGGCGGTGGTGGTGGACGATCAGGTGCGCGGCAAGGTGGTGTTCGCCAACAGCGAGCTGGACGACCTGATCATCAAGCGCACCGACGGCAGCCCCACCTATAACTTCGTGGTGGTGGTGGACGACATGGACATGGGCATCACCCACGTCATTCGCGGCGACGACCACCTCAATAACACCCCGCGCCAGATCAACATCCTGCGCGCCCTGGGCGTGGAGCCGCCTACCTACGCCCACCTGCCGATGATCCTGGGCGAGGACGGCCAGAAGCTGTCCAAGCGCCACGGCGCCGCCAGCGTCACCGATTACCGCGAGGAGGGCTACCTGCCGCAGGCCCTGCTCAACTACCTGGCACGCCTGGGCTGGTCCCACGGCGACCAGGAAATCTTCACTCTGGACGAGCTGATCCAGCTGTTCGAAATCTCCGAAATCAACAACTCCGCCTCGGCCCTCAACATGAGCAAGCTGCAATGGCTGAACCAGCACTACATGAAGACGCTGGACCCGGCCCACGTGGCGCACCATCTGCGCTACCAGCTGGGCAAGCTGGGCATCGACCCCAGCAGCGGTCCCGATCCGGTGGCGGTGGTGCAGGCCTATGCCGAGCGCGCCAAGACCCTGGCGGAGATGGCGGCGCAGAGCGCCTGGCTGTATCGCGACTTTGACGAATACGAGGCCGACGCGGCCAAGAAGCACCTGCGCCCGGTGGCGCTGGAGCCGCTGCTCAAGGTGCGCGAGGTGCTGGCCCAGCTGCCGGCCTGGGAGCCGGAGGCCCTGCACGCCGCGGTGGAGCAGGCCGCCGCCGCGCTGGAGCTGAAGATGGGCAAGCTGGCGCAGCCGCTGCGTGTGGCGGTGGTCGGCGCCGCCGCCTCGCCGGGCATCGACGTGACCCTGCAGCTGCTCGGCCGCGAGGCCTGCCTGCGCCGCATCGACCGTGCCGTGGACTTCATCCGCGCCCGCGCCGAAGACAACTGATTACAGAAGAATCAAACAAGGAATACGCCAGCATGGGCAGTAACGAAACCAGCGCTCCCTCCAATTTCATCCGCCACATCATCGATGAGGATATCGCTGCGGGCAAAAACGGCGGCCGCGTGGCGACGCGCTTTCCGCCCGAGCCCAACGGCTATCTGCACATCGGCCACGCCAAGTCCATCTGCCTGAACTTTGGCCTCGCCCGTGATTACAAGGGCACCTGCAACCTGCGCTTCGACGACACCAATCCGCACAAGGAAAACATGGAGTTCGTCGAGTCGATCCAGAACGATGTGCGCTGGCTCGGCTTCAGTTGGAGCGGCAAGGTGTATTACGCCTCCGACTACTTCGAGCAGCTGTACGGCTTCGCCGTGGAGCTGATCGAGAAGGGCCTGGCCTACGTCTGCGACCTGACGGCGGAAGAGACGCGCGCCTACCGCGGCACGCTCACCGAGCCGGGCAGGGACAGTCCCTACCGCAGCCGCAGCGTGGCGGAGAACCTGGACCTGTTCCAGCGCATGCGTGCCGGCGAGTTCGCCGACGGCGCCCGCGTGCTGCGCGCCAGAATCGACATGGCCTCGCCCAACATCAACCTGCGCGATCCGACGCTGTACCGCATCCGCCACGGCGTGATCCACCACCAGACCGGCGCCGAGTGGTGCATCTATCCGATGTACGACTACACCCACCCCATCTCCGACGCGCTGGAGGGCATCACCCATTCCATCTGCACCCTGGAGTTTGAGGATCATCGCCCGCTGTACGACTGGGTGCTGGACAACATCAGCGTGCCCTGCCACCCGCAGCAGATAGAGTTCTCGCGCCTCAACCTGCAATACACCGTGATGAGCAAGCGCAAGCTGACCCAGCTGGTGGACGAAGGCTTTGTCGAGGGCTGGGACGACCCGCGCATGCCCACCATCGCCGGCATGCGTCGCCGTGGCTACACGCCCGCCTCGGTGCGCGACTTCTGCGATCGCATCGGCATCACCAAGTCCGACAACACGGTGGAGATGAGCCTGCTGGAAAACTGCGTGCGCGAAGACCTCAACGTCAACGCGCCGCGCCGCATGGCGGTGCTGCGTCCGCTCAAGGTGGTGATCGAGAACTATCCCGAGGATCAGGTGGAGCAGCTGGACTGCGCCAACCATCCGCAGGACGAATCCATGGGCAGCCGCCAGCTGCCGTTCTGCCGCGAGATCTACATCGACGCCGAGGACTTCCGCGAAGTGCCGCCGCCCAAGTACAAGCGCCTGGTGGCCGGCGGCGAGGTGCGTCTGCGCAACTCCTACGTCATCCGCTGCGACCAGGTGATCAAGAACGCGCAGGGCGAGGTCATCGAACTGCGTTGCAGCTACGACCCGGCCACCCTCGGCGTGAATCCGGAAGGGCGCAAGATCAAGGGCGTCATCCACTGGGTGTCGGCGCGCCATGCGGTGGAGGCCGAGGTGCGCCTGTATGACCGCCTGTTCAGCGTGCCCAGCCCCGATGCGGCGGCGGCGAAGGAGGGCAAGGACTATAAGGATTTCCTCAATGCCGATTCGCTGCGCACCCTGACCCGCTGCTACCTGGAGCCGGCGCTGGGTGAAGCCGGGGCCGGGGAGCTGTTCCAGTTCGAGCGCGAGGGCTATTTCTGCCTCGATGCGCAGCGTTCGGCCAATGGCGGCGCCATCTGGAACCGCACCGTGACCCTGCGCGATTCCTGGGCCAAGATCGAACAGCAGGGCGATTGAAACGGTAGTGAAATCTACGCTTGACAGAGAGCTCTATTTCATTAAAATGGCGCTCTCTTTCGGGGCTATAGCTCAGCTGGGAGAGCGCTTGCATGGCATGCAAGAGGTCGACGGTTCGATCCCGTCTAGCTCCACCAAATTCCGGGGACTGCCATAAGCAGTCCCGGTTTTTTTCTAGACAGTGTTTTTGTCCCCTTCGTCTAGAGGCCTAGGACATCGCCCTTTCACGGCGGCGACAGGGGTTCGACTCCCCTAGGGGACGCCAATAAAAAAGCCCGCTCACTTCACGGTGAGCGGGCTTTTTCTTTTCCGGAGGTAGGTGCCGTTGTAGGAGCCGAGCCCTCTCGGCGAAGGCGTTGGCGACAGCGCCGACGCATTCGCCCGCGGAGCGGGCTCCTACGGGAGAACCGTAGGCCGGACATGGCGACAGCGGTGTCCGGCGCAACGCCCGATACCGCTGCGCTTTGTCGGGCCTACGAAGGTGCCGCTCCAGGAGACGAGTCGCTTGCGCAACAAAAAGCCCCGGTCACGTTCAGTGCCGGGGCTTTTGTTTTCTACCTGCGCTGAAGTCAGATGTAATAGTCCTTCAGCGGCGGGAAGCCGTTGAACTCGATGGCGCTGTAGGTGGTGGTGTAGGCGCCGGTGGACAGCCAGTAGAGGCGGTCGCCGATGGCCAGGTTCAGCGGCAGCGGGTATTTGTAATCCTCGTACATGATGTCGGCGCTGTCGCAGGTGGGGCCGGCGATCACGGCCTCTTCCAGCTCGCCGTTCTTTTCCACGTAGATGGGGAACTTGATCGATTCGTCCAGGGTTTCGATCAGGCCGGAGAACTTGCCCACATCGACGTAGACCCAGCGGTTCAGGGCGGTGCGCGCCTTGCGCGAGATCAGCACCACTTCGCTCACCAGCACGCCGGCGTTGGCGACCAGGGAACGGCCCGGCTCCAGGATGATCTCGGGCAGGTCGTCGCCGAAGTCCTCCACCAGGAAGCGGATGATTTCCTCGGCATAGGTTTCCATCGTGTTGGTACGCGACATGTAGTTGGCGGGGAAGCCGCCGCCCATGTTGATCATCTTCAGTTCGATGCCGTCCTCTTCGCGCAGACGCTCGAAGATGACCTTGACCTTGGCGATGGCGGCGTCCCAGGTGCCGATGTCGCGCTGCTGAGAGCCGACATGGAAGGAAACGCCGTAAGGCACCAGTCCCAGATCGCGCGCCATGATCAGCAGGTCCATGGCCATGTCGGTCTGGCAGCCGAACTTGCGCGACAGCGGCCAGTCGGCGGTCTGCGTGCCTTCGGTGAGGATGCGCACATAGACCTTGGAGCCCGGCGCGGCCTTGGCGATGTTGCGCAGGTCGGCCTCGGAATCGGTGGCGTACATGCGCACGCCCTTTTCGTAGAAGTAGCGGATGTCCTTGCTCTTCTTGATGGTGTTGCCGTAGCTGATGCGATCGCCGGTAACGCCCAGGCCCATCACCTTGTCCAGCTCGTAGATGGAGGCGATGTCGAAGTTGGCGCCCTTGTCGCGCACCAGCTCGATGATGGCCGGTGCCGGGTTGGCCTTGACCGCGTAATACACCTTGGCGAAGGGGAAGCCGTGTACCAGTTCATCGAACTGACGACTGACCGTGGCCGTGTCTACCACCAGAAAGGGAGTGTCCTTTGTATCGGCAAAGGCCTTGATGCGCGCAAAGGTCTCACGGTCGAAATAGTCGTCTAGCTTGAAGGGCATCACTGGGGCCTCGCCGGGATAAAGGTTGGCGCTATTCTAGGTTCTGATGCCAGTCGCTACTAGGGGCAGGGGGGCGCGAAACGGATTTTTTTTCCCCCGCCCCGATCAGGCGGTGAGGCGCAGACGGCGGCGCAGGCGCTCGACGCCGTGCTCCGCCAGGGAATAGACCGCCGGCACCACCACCAGGGTGAGCAGGGTGGAGGTGAGCATGCCGCCGATGACGGCCACCGCCAGCGGGCCGTTGGTGTCGGCGCCGGCGCCCAGGCCGGTGGCCGCCGGCAGCAGGGCGAGGATGACGGTGAGCGAGGTCATCAGCACCGGCCGCAGGCGGATGGGGCAGGCCTCGCGCAGGGCGTCGTCGATGTCCCGGCCTTCATCGCGCAGCTGGTTGGTCAGGTCCACCAGCAGGATGGAGTTCTTGGCCACCAGGCCGAGCAGCAGCACCAGGCCGATCATGGAGTAGATGTTGAGGGTGTGGCCCAGCAGCCACAGCCCGGCCACGCCGCCGATCATCGCCAGCGGCTGCGCCATCATGATGATCAGCGGTTGCAGGAAGGAGTTGAACTGGCTGGCCAGCACCATGTACAGCAGGATGATGGCCATGCTGAAGGCCAGCAGCATGTAGCCCACGGTCTTGCCGAATTCCTCCGCCTGGCCCACGAAGCGGACCGTATAGCCCAGCGGCAGCACCTGCGCCGCCTCGTTGCGCACGCGGCTGACCGCCTCGCCCAGGGGGATGGTCGGCGAGGCGTAAAACATGGCCGAGTATTGCAGGTCGAGACGGCCGATGGTGGCCGCGCCCAGGGTACGCTCGAAGTCCACCACGCTGTCCAGGCGCACCATGGCGCCTTGCCGGTTGCGCAGGTAGATGCGCTTGAGATCCTCTGCATCGGTGAGGGCGCCCTCGCGGGCCTTGATGCGGATGTCGTAGCGTTCGCCGTCGCCGGGGATGTCGTTGTACTTGGCGATGTCGCTGCCGCTGGCCAGCAGGAACACGGCGCTGGCGATGTCGCGGGTGGACAGGCCGAGATCGGCCGCGCGCAGGCGATCGATGCGCGGCTCCAGCTGCGGCAGGTTCAGTTGCAGGTCGAGGTCGAGGCGGCCCAGTTCGGGGATCACGTTGAGGCGCTCGCGCAGGGCATCGGCCAGGCGGGCGGTTTCCTGCAGGTTGGGGCCGGTGACGGCGAACTGTAAGGGTTCACCGCGCTGGCCGCCGATGATGGGCACCTGCATGGCGAAGGCCTGGGCGCCGGGGATCTGGAGCAGTTCGCGCCTCACCTGGGCGACGATTTCGTTCTGGTGCAGGCTGCGCTCCTCGCGCGGCTTCAGGGTGATGAAGGCCATGCCCTGGTTGACCTGGCCGGCCTGGCCCAGGCCCACGGCGCTGAAGTAGGTGGCGATCTGGTCCTGGCGCGCCAGCACCGCCTCCACCTGCTGCAAACGCGACACGGTGTAGTCGATGTTGGAGCCGAGCGGGGTCTTCAGCACCACCATGAAGCGGCCTTCGTCCTCCTCCGGCACGAAGCCCTTGCCGACCCGGCTGAAGAAGAAGCCGCTGGAGAACACGATGGCGGCGGTGATCAGGACCACCAGCCAGCGGTGATCCAGCGACAGCGCCAGCACCCTGCGGTAGGCCGACTCCATGGCCTCGAACGTGCGCTCGAACACATAGTAGATATGGCCATGCTTCTTTTTCACGTCGAGGAAGCGGGAGCAGAGCATGGGCGTCAGGGTCATGGACACGAACCACGACACCAGCACGCCGAAGGTGACCACCACGGCGAAGGACTGGAAGAAGCGGCCGATGATGCCGCCGAGGAAGATGACCGGGGCGAAGATGGATACCAGGGCCAGGGTGGCCGCCAGCACCGCGAACACCACCTGGTTGGTGCCGTTGATGGCGGCGCTGTGCGGGTCGGCATCGAGATGCTCACGGTGGCGGTAGATGTTTTCCAGCACCACGATGGCGTCGTCCACCACCACGCCCACCAGCAGCAGTAGGGCGAGCAGGGTCATGGTGTTGAAGGTGAAGCCGGCGAAGTACATGACGGCGATGGCGCCGAGCAGCGACACCGGGATGGCCACGGCGATGATCAGGGTGGAGCGGATGCTCTTGAGGAAGGCGAACACCACCAGCGCGGCGAGCAGGGTGCCGAGGATCAGGTGTTCCTGCAACGCCAATACCATTTCCAGGATGAAGGTGGACTGGTCCGAGGCGATGCGGATGGTCATGCCCGGCGGCAGCTGCGGGATGATCTCGGTCTCCAGGCGCCGCTTCACTTCATCGACGATGGCGACGGTATTGGTGTTGGCAATCTTGACGATGCCGATGCCGATGGCCGGCTCGCCGTTGAAGCGCGCCACCTGGCGGTAGTCCTCCAGGCCGTCCTCCAGCTGGGCGATGTCGCGCAGGCGTATCGGCGCGCCGTCGCGCCAGCTCACCAGCATCTGGCCCAGCGCCTCCATGCTGTGGAACTCCAGGTCCAGCTTGATCATGTCCTCGCTGCGCTGGTTGACCAGGAAGCCGCCGGGCAGTTGCAGGTGTTCGTTGCTGAAGGCGACCAGCAGGTCTTGCGCGGTGACGCCGTGGGCCGCCATGCGCGCCAGGTCGAGGTTGACGCGTATGGTGCGGTCGCGCTTGCCGCCCAGGCGCACCTCGCCGACACCGTCGACGGTTTCCAGCTTTTTCTTGATGGTGTTGCGGGCGTACTGGTTGAGCTGCTGCAAGGTACGGTCGCCCTGCAAGGCCAGCCACATGATGGGCGCGGCGCCGATTTCCACCTTGGCCACGATGGGCGGCTCGGAGTCGTCGGGCAGCTGGCGCAGCACCTGGTTGACCTTGGCCTGGGCCTCGTTGAAGGCGACGTCCACGTCCTTGTTCAGGTTGAAGGTGATGGCGACGATGGACACGCCGGGCGAGGACACCGACTGGATGTGGTCGATGCCGGGAATGCTGTTGACCACGGTTTCAATGACGTTGGTGATGCTGGCGTCGACGATGTCCGGATTGGCGCCGGGCATCACCGTGGTGATGGAGATCACCGGGAACTCGATGTCGGGGAAGCGATCGACGCCGAGGCGGTCGTAGGCGACGATGCCGAACAGCACCAGCACCGCCGACAGCATGTACGCCAGCACGTGGCGCTTGATGGACAGCTCGGGCAGCGTCATCTCAGCGCGGCTCCTGCACCGACACCGGGGCCTGGTCGGTCAGGTAGGCGGCGCCGTCCACGGCCACGGTCTCGCCGGCGGCCACGCCGTCCAGGATCTGCACCACGCCCTGGCGGCGGATGCCCGTGGTCACCACGCGCTGCCCGGCCTTGCCGTCCCGGATCACGTACACCACTTCGCCCGCCGGGCGGCGCACCACGCTGGTCTCGGGCACGGCGACGGCGTCGGGATACTCCTCCAGGATCAGGCGTGCGTTGACGCTGGAGCCGGGCTGCCAGTCGCCGGGATTGCTCACTTCGGCGACCAGCTGCACGGCGCGGCTGTTGCTGCCGATCATCGGCAGGATCTCGCGCACCGTGCCGTGCACCACGGCGTCGGGCGCCGTGGGGCTGACCAGCTCCACGGCCAGGCCGGTGCGCAGCTGGGCGGCGATGGTTTCGGGGAACGGTATCTGCACCCGCAGCAGGTCGCGGGTGGCCAGCTGGAACACCGGCGTGCCCGACTTCACGTAGTCGCCCACGTCGACGGAGCGCTGTTCCACCTGGCCGTTCACCGGCGCGCGGACCACGGTGCGATCGAGGTTGCGCTGCGCCACTTCCAGCCGCGCCTGGGCCGCCTTCAGCTGCTCGTTGAGCGCCTCCAGTTGCGCCGCCGCGTCTTCCAGCACCGACTCGGTGGTGAAGTTGTTCTTCACCATGTCGCGCAGGCGCTCCACCTGGCGGCCCTGGCTGCCGATCAGCGCCTGCAGGCGCCGCGTTTCCGCCTGCGCGGCGTCGCGGTTGAGGCGGAAGTCCCGGTCGTCGAGGCGCGCCAGCACGTCTCCCTGCGCCACGTGCTGGCCCACGTCCACCGCCACCGCCACGATCCGGCCGTCGACCTCGGCCGCCACGCGCGGCGCCGACTTGCTTTCCACCTTGCCGATGGAATGCTCCACCCGTTGCATCAGGCGCGCCTCAGCCAAGGTGGCGGTGATCAGGGTGGGGCGCGGGCCCGCGGCGGCGGCGGGAGCCGCATCGTCGGATTTGCTGCATGCGGTGAGGGCGGCTGCGGCCAGCGCCGCAAGGGTGACGAGGGTGTATCGGTTCATGGGTGTTCCGTGCATTCGGTTATTTGTTCAGCTGTATGCCTTGCAGCAGGGCATCCGTGGCCATGCGGGTGAAGCGGGCCGGATCGGCGGCGAAGTCCGCCCCCGGCAGGTGCCGCAGCACCCGGCGGGTGTCGAAGAACAGGATGTTGCCGGCCAACAGCAGCACGGCAATAAGTGCCGGCTCGATGTCGGCCCGCAGTTCGCCCTGTGCCTGCCCGGCCTTGATCAGTTCGACCAGGCGCTCGAAGTTGGCGCCGAACACATGTTCCGCCAGTTCCTTGGCCTGGGCGTCGCTGCTCTGGTAGACCTCGCGCTGGATCAGGCGGGCACTGCGTTCGTTGCGCAGCAGCGAGTCGAGGTGATGGCCGACGAAATGCCGCAGCCTCTCGATGACCGGGCCCGACTGCTGCTCCAGTTCGCGCAGCAGTTCCGCCGATTCATGGCTGCAGGCGGAGCGCAGTACCTCGAGGTAGAGCGCCTTCTTGTTGCTGAAGTGATGGAAGATGTTGGCCTTGCTTACTCCGGCTGCCTGGGCGATGGCGTTCATGGAAACCGCGTCATAGCCGCGGGAGGCAAACAGGGTTTCGGCCGCCACGAGGATGGCACGGGCGCCTTCGCTGGGGAGCGGCGCGGCGGAGGGATCGGGCTTGTCGCTGGATGTCGGCATGGTGGCTTCGCTGTTGCTGACCGACCGGTCAGTCAGTGGGCGATGCTAGCGGACTCCCATGCCCGGCGCAAGCGGATGGGCGGGGCGGAACAAACTGCCGGGACAGGGAAAACGCCGCCGCCCGGTGACTGGACCGGGCGACGGCGGGGAGTGGTCAGTGAGTGGTGAAGAGTACGGCCAGGGTGGCGCGGCGGCGCTGGATTACGCGCTGGTACAGCTCATGCGCCCATTTCTCGGTTTCGTCGTGGCTGAAGGGGTCGAGGCCGGCGAGGCCTTCGTGCAGGTGGTCCAACTCCCGTTCCAACTGATTTTTCAGGTGGGCAAGACCGGCTTGAAATTCCTGGTATACGAGGTGTGCATCCATGGCGGCTACTCCATGCGGTTGTTGGTTGTTATTAGGTGTCACACAGGTTGGCAGACCCTCACCATAGTTTCTGTAGGGGTATTCTTATATTGACGTAAGTCACAAAAGGAAAAGCCAATAGACCAGCACGTTGAGCGCGGTCAGCGGGATGCCGGCGCGGGCGAACTGCATGAAGCCGAGGCCGGCGCCGTGGCGCTCGGCGCTCTGCACCACGATGACGTTGCTGGCGGCGCCCAGCAGGAGGAGATTGCCGGCCACCGTGCTGCCGGCGGCCAGCGCCATGAGGGTGGCGGTGTCGGCGGTTTGCAGCAGCGGCAGGTACAGGGCGACCAGGGGCACGTTGGAAATGAGCTGGCTGAGCAGCACGCTCAGGCCGAGCACCGTGCCGGGGGCGTGGAGGTCGACGGCGGCGGCGGCGAGCTGGCGCTGAATGAAACCGCTCTGCCACACGGCGGCCATCAGCACGAACAGGGCGACGAAGAAGATCAGCGTCGGCCAGTCCACTCCGCGCAGGCGCGTGCCGAGGTGGCGAGTCAGCAGCAGGGGCAGGGCGGCGAGCAGGGCGATGTGGCTGAGACGCAGGGTCAGCGCAGTCGGCAGCAGGGCCAGGGCCACCTTCAATCCGATCAGAATCAGCAGCAAGGCCATGGCGATCTGCACCCGCCGCGTCAGCGCCGGGTCACCGGGGAGCGCGACGGCGTGGACCAGGGGCGTGCGGTGAAACTCGGCGCGGAACATCACCCGCAGCAGGCCGTAGGTGAGCAGCAGGTTGAGCAGGGTGGGCAGGGCGAGATGGCGGGCGAAGGTGAGGAAAGGGCTGTCCATGTTGCTCCACAGCGCGATGAGCAGATTCTGCGGATTGCCGATGGGGCTCATGGCGCTGCCCAGGGTGACGGCAAAGCACAGCGCCAGCAGCAGCAGGCGCGGCGCGATGTTGTGTTCGCGCGCCAGACGCAGCACCAGCGGCGTGCCGATGATCGCCAGGGTGTCGTTCATCAGCAGCGCCGACCCGAGGCCGCCCCCGAACAGGATCAGCAGCACCAGGGCGTCGCTGCTGCGGGCGTGGCTGAACAGGCCATAGGCGAGGGCGTAGAGATAGCCGCTCTGTATCAGCGCCTGGCCGATGACGAAGACGCCGAACAGAAACAGCATGACGTCCCAGTCGATGGCGTGCAGCGCCGCCGCCGGCGTGATTTGCCCGGTAAGCAGCACCGCCACGGCACCGCCCAGCATCGCCTGCCAGATGGCGATGCGGAAGCGGCCGATACGGCGCGCGGCGATGAGCACGAAAACGATCAGCAGGATGATGAGGGGGAGGTTCAAGGGGGCATCCTGGAGGGAGCGGGGTGGCGGGTAATTTAGCGCAAAACGGTGGATGGTGAGCAGGGGGGAGGTTGCGCGCTGTCGCGCGGGTTGATTGGGTCGGGGTTCCGCCCCCGAACGACGTGTTACTTTCTTTGCTCCGCCAAAGAAAGTAACCAAAGAAAGGCGGGCCCGACTCCCGCGCCCTTCGGGGCGAAGGCGAGGACCCGCCCTCCCTGGCGGGTCCCCTTCGGGCTTCTCCCGATTCGGGCTGCGATGCTCGGCGCGGCAGACGGGGAGGAGGCGGAAAGAAAAAAAGACAAACCCAAAATCAAAACCGCTCCGTTTCCGTAGGGTGCGCACCGCGCACCATTCTTTCGGCAGGCAGGCGTTGGTGCGCAATGCGCACCCTACATTTTTGCGTGCGCGCAGCGCACACCTTCCAGCGCAATGCCGTCAGGCGAGCCGTCTTTGACTTTCAACCCCTTTGTCTCGCCGAGCAACGCAGCCCGGGGCGGAATAGCCCGCAGGGGGCGCGCCATGGATGGCGCGCATTCTTCCGTCGGCACATGGACGTGCCGTCGGAAGACGATTCGGCAGGACTGCCGAATCGCACAGCCGCAGGCTGCCCGAAGGGCGAGGTACATGGATGTACCGAGTGCACCCGCTCCGGGCGAGTAGCGCAGGGGACCGCGATAGCGGCGAGACATCGGGGCGGCCTTTGACGTACAGGGACGTACTAATGTCGCGGGCGCATGGATGCGCAGGAGCGACGCTTTCGTTAGTTTCTTTTGGCCGCGCAAAAGAAAGTAACACGTCGTTCGGGGGCGGAACCCCGACCCAATACACCCGCGCGATAGCGCGCAACCAACCCGTAGTAAGGGGACGGAATCTCTCGCCTAAATCAGCGCGCGACAGCGCACACCCCCTTCAAACAAACCATACACAAAGCCCACCGGCTTACACCCGTTCAACTCACTACCCCGCCTCCGCACCGTCACGCAATTGCTCCACCCACAGCCGGGTGGCGCCGGCCACGGCGGCGGGCATGACGATCAGGTTGAGCAGCGGCACCAGGGTGGCGAGCAGCACGGCGCTGCCGAAGCCCAGCCCCAGCATCGGTTTGCTGCGCAGGCGCTGGCGTTGGGCCTTGAAGCGCAGGCCATGGTTGCCGAGGGGATAGTCCAGGTATTGCAGCGCCAGCATCCAGGCGGAGAACAGCGCCCACAGCAGCGGCGCCGCCAGATTGACCACCGGGATCACGAACAGCAGCAGCAGCGGCAGCGCCCAGAGCACGTAATAGCCCAGCTTGCGCAGTTCGTCGGCCACGGCCTGCGGGGTCTCGCGCAGGGCCTGCCACAGGCTGCCGCCGGGCGGCGGCGCCTGCCCGGTCAGCAGGCGTTCCACCGCCTCGGCCAGCAGGCCGTTGAAGGGGGCGGCGATGATGTTGGCCACCACGGAAAAGGTGAAGAAGATGATCATCGCCGCCACCAGCACGAACAGCAGCCACAGCAGCCAGGCGAGCCAGGCCAGCCACTCGGGCAGGGTCGGCAGCAGTGTGTCCACCAGGGCGCCGAACTGGTCCGCGGCGAGCCACAGCAGCAGGCCGAAGACCAGCACGTTGATGCTCAACGGCAGCAGCAGGTAAGGCCACAGCGCCGGACGCAGCAGCAACTTGAAGCCTGCCGGCAGATAGCCGAAACCGGACAGCGGTTGACGTAACGGTTCCATCATGGAGTCCTTTTGGTTAAATCTCAGTCGGTCCGCCAATGAACGCAAATTGACGCAAATTCACGGTGTCACAAGGATGGCCCATTAACATCGTCGGGGCGAGGCGCGATTGTCTTACGACCTTGGGCATTCACATTAATTTGCGTCCATTCGCGTTCATTGGCGGACTCGATGTTTTTTCGAGGATCATTCCACCATCAGGGCGCGGCGCGCCAGCAGGGCGGCGCCGCAGGCCGCCTGCGGGTAGCGCGGTTCGAGCATGGGCACGCCGAGCAGGGCGCCGCGCAGGCGGGTCCAAGGGGCGTTGCCCGCGCCGCCGCCGACGCTGCGCACGTTGCTTGGCCAGGGTGCGCCGAGGCTGGCCAGCAGGCGGTAACCGTCCCGCTCGATATGGGCAATGCCTTCCAGCAGCCCCTGAAAAAACACCGCATCGTCGGCGGGGCGTGGCGTCAGGCGCGGCGGGAAGGCCGGGTCGCTGACGGGAAAACGCTCGCCGGGGGCGGGCAGCGGATAGTAATCGAGGCCGGTGGGCCGCCCCGGCTCCAGGTGCGGCGTCAGGGCGGCCATTTGTGCGTCGCTGAAGAACTGGCGCAGCACGGCGCCGCCGCTGTTGGAGCCGCCGCCCACCAGCCACAACTGGTCCAGCGGCTGGCTGTAGATGCCGTATTCGGGAGCAAAGATCGGCTGTTCGCTGATCACCTTGAGCACCAGGGTGGAGCCGAGGGAGGTGACCGCCTCGCCGGGGCGGGACGCGCCGGTGGCGAGAAAGGCGGCGGTGCTGTCGGTGGTGCCGGCGACGAGCAGGGTGCCGGGGACGAAACCGTGACGTTGCGCCAGCTCGGGCCGCAACGCGCCGATGGGCGTGCCGGGCATGACCACCCGCGGCAGCAGCCGCTGCGGCACGTCGAGGGCGTCGAGCCAGTCCGGCCAGCATTGCCGCCGGGCGTCCCAACCGCTCTTGAGACAGTTGTTGGCGTCGCTCACGTCCCAACATCCGCCGAGCAAGCCGTTGAGATAGTCGGCCTGGGTCAGCACGCGGGCGGCCCGTTCCGCGCCGGGCTGGCGGAGCAGCCACAGCAGCTTGGCCAGCCCGGAGGCGGTGCCGTGGGCGGCGGACTCGCGCGGCGCCGCGGCGGCGATGGCG
>PGZL01000040.1 GCA_002840095.1 Gammaproteobacteria bacterium HGW-Gammaproteobacteria-1
TGCCGGCGGCCAGACCGCCGAGTTCCTGGAAATCCTCTACGCCAAGGGCGACAAGCTGTACGTGCCGGTGGCGCAACTGCATCTGGTCAGCCGCTACAGCGGTGCCGCACCGGAGTTGGCGCCGCTGCATACACTGGGTGGCGAGGCATGGGAAAAAGCCAAACGCCGTGCCGCCGAAAAGGTACGCGATGTCGCCGCCGAGCTACTCGAAATCCAGGCGCGTCGACAAGCACGCAAGGGCCTTGCGCTGACATTGGATCGCGCGATGTACGAGCCATTCGCCGCCGGATTCCCATTCGAGGAAACGCCGGATCAGCTGGCCGCGATCGAAGCGGTGATTGCCGACCTTGACCGACCGACGCCGATGGATCGGGTGGTTTGCGGCGATGTCGGTTTCGGCAAGACCGAAGTCGCAGTGCGCGCCGCCTTCGTCGCCGCCAATGCCGGCAAACAGGTGGCGGTGCTGGTGCCAACCACCCTGCTCGCCGAGCAGCATTACCGCAATTTCCGCGATCGCTTTGCCGATTGGCCGATCCGGGTGGAGGTGCTGTCGCGTTTCAAGTCGCCCAAGGAAACTCGCGCCGCACTCGATCAACTGGCCAGCGGCGGCATCGATGTCGTGGTCGGCACCCACAAGCTGTTGCAGAACGACGTGAAGTTCCACGATCTTGGCTTGGTGATCGTTGACGAAGAACAGCGCTTTGGCGTGCGCCAGAAGGAGCGACTGAAGGCGCTGCGCGCCGAAGTGCATCTGCTCACCCTCACCGCCACCCCGATTCCGCGCACCCTGAACATGGCGATGAGCGGCCTGCGCGAACTGAGCCTGATCGCCACTGCACCGGCGCACCGGCTGGCGGTGAAAACTTTCATTGCACCCTGGGATTCGGCAGTGCTGCGCGAGGCGTTTGCGCGTGAGCTGGCGCGTGGCGGTCAGGTCTATTTTCTGCACAACGAGGTCAGCAGCATCGAGCGCATGGCGCGCGAACTGGGCGAACTGGTGCCCGATGCCCGCATCCGCATCGCCCACGGCCAGATGCCCGAGCGCGAGTTGGAAGCGACCATGCTCGATTTCCACCGCCAGCGCTTCAACGTGCTGGTGTGTACCACCATCATCGAGTCGGGCATCGATATCCCCAGCGCCAACACCATCATCATCAACCGTGCCGACCGTTTCGGCCTGGCCCAGTTGCACCAGTTGCGTGGCCGGGTCGGGCGTAGCCACCACCGCGCTTATGCCTACCTGCTGGTGCCAGCAGATCGCAAGGCAATGACCGGCGATGCCACCCACGACCTGGAAATCCGTGGCGCAGGCGAACTTCTGGGCGAGGAGCAAAGCGGCCAGATCGCCGAGATCGGCTTCTCGCTGTATTCCGAATTGCTGGAACGTGCGGTGCGCTCGCTCAAGCAGGGCAAAATCCCCGACCTCGATGCCAGCCACTCACATGGCGCGCAGATCGAATTGCATATTCCGGCCTTGATTCCGGACGATTACCTGCCCGATGTGCATACCCGGCTGACCCTGTACAAACGCATTGCCAGCGCCCGCGACAGCGCGGCATTGCGCGAACTGCAAGTCGAAATGATCGACCGCTTCGGCCTGTTGCCGGAGCCGGCCAAAAACCTGTTCGCGATGGCCGAACTCAAGCTTGGCGCCACCGAGTTGGGCATCCGCAAACTCGACCTCGGCGAACGCGGCGGTCGCATCGAGTTCGACAGCCAGCCCAACGTCGATCCGATGAGCGTGATCCGCCTGATCCAGTCACAGCCACGGCATTACCGCATGGACGGCCCGGAAAAACTGCGCATCACCCTGGAACTGCCCGGCGCCAGCGAGCGCCTGCGCTGTTGCCGTGGCCTGCTGCTGGCACTGCAAAAGGCGGATTGATCCGGCGCGTCGTATCGCTGTTGCGGACCAAGCCTGCCAGCAATCGCTTCGCGGCTGCCGCAATCGGTTTCTGTGGGAGCCCACCCTGTGGGCGACAGCTACAGGGAGCGTTCACCGCTTTCGTGGGAGCGCGCCCCAGATCAAGTCTGGGGCAGGCTCTGCGCGCGAAGCGCTTTCGCCAGCTCGTTCGCCGGCAGGCTGGCTCCCACAGAAGCACTGAATCGCACCGGCGTACAACACTGTTGCTCACAGTGGTGCTTTGAGGCGCATTTGCGGGCACCATGCTTCGCCCATCCGCGTTCTACAATACCGGCATGAACTCAGCACCCCCAATTGAAGTTGACGCCGGTGGCCAATCGCCATTGGGCATGTCACCAGCGCAATTTCTCGCGTGCTACTGGCAGCGCCGGCCGCTGCTGATCCGTAATGCGTTCCCCGGTTTTGTGTCGCCCATTTCGCCTGATGAACTGGCCGGACTGGCCTGCGAGCCGGCGGCGCTGGCGCGCATCGTACGCCGCGAGCGACTGGCCGCTGGCGATGACCCGGCGCAGTCGCGTTGGCATCTGCAGTCCGGGCCGTTCGACGAAAGCGATTTGACCCGCTTGCCCGAGCGCGATTGCAGCCTGTTGGTACAGGATGTGGACAAATGGGATGCCGATGTGGCGCCACTGCTCGATGTGTTCGCGTTTTTGCCGCGCTGGCGAATCGACGACATCATGATCAGTTTTGCCGAACCCGGTGGCTCGGTCGGGCCACACGTCGATCAATACGATGTATTTCTGCTGCAAGCGCACGGCCGCCGCCGTTGGCAAATCGACAGCCGTGCCAATGCCGACACCCGCTTGCGCAGCGATAGTGAACTCAAGCTGCTCCAGCACTTCACGCCCGATGCCGACTGGCTGCTGCAACCCGGTGACATGCTGTATCTGCCGCCGGGCATGCCGCACCACGGCGAGGCGGTGGACGCCTGCCTGACGATTTCGGTGGGCATGCGCGCACCGGCGGCCGGTGAATTGATCAGCGATCTGGCCGAACATCTGGCTGAAGCGATGACGGAAAGCGAGCGCTACCGCGACTCGGATCTGGCACCGGCCAAAGACCCCTTTGAAATCGACGCAGCGGCGATCGCGCGATTGCGCACCGCGCTGGGCCCGTTGGGATCGCTCGATGAACACGCGTTGCGCGACTGGTTCGGCAAGTTCATCACCCGCTACCGCAGCGCAGCGCTCCCCGATGCCGGCGGCAAAGCGAAAACCAGCGAATCACTGGCCAAGCTGTTGAACGAGGGCCGTGTACTGACGCGCCATCCTTTTGCACGCAGCGCCTGGACGCGCATTGGCCGCCGCGCTCGCTTGTTCATCGCCGGTGAAAGCTGGGCCATGGGCGTACGTTCCGCCAGCGTACTGTCGGCAACACGCGCAATCGACGCAACCGTGTTTGCCGCGCTCGACGACGCTGCACGCTCCGCGTTGAGCCAATTGCTGGCCCGCGGCTGGTATCAACTACAACCAAAGCCAAGACCCCGCCCATGATCGAAAGCGATTTTTTCATCACCCCCGCCGATTACCACAGCGACCTTGACGCGCTGCGAACGGTACGCGAGACGGTGTTTGTGCTGGAACAGCAAGTACCCATCGAGGAAGAATGGGACGCGCTCGATCCGCTCAGCAGCCATGTGCTGGCACGCGACAACGCGCAGCGGCCGATCGGCACGGCGCGCCTCACCCCGGAGCGCAAAATCGGGCGGATGGCAGTGGTCGCCGAGTGGCGTGGCCGCGGCGTCGGCGACGCGCTGTTGCAAAACCTGATCGACTCTACCAACGCGCCGGGTTTGTTGCCTACGGTGAGCCGTTCATCGAAGCTGGCATCCACCATCAGGCCATGCGCAAGGCACTCGATCCGATGACGCGGTTCGCCAGTAGCAGTACGCCAAGGCCCACGAGTACCCCGGCGAGCGCCGTGGATTCACTGGCACAGGCCATCGAAATTACCTGCGCGATCATCAATGGCGCGCGCAGCGAGCTGGGCATTTACAGCCGCGATCTCGACCCCGACTTGCTGGCGCACACCGAAGTGCTGTCAGCGCTGCGCCGCTTCGCCACGTCCTATCCACACGCCGAAGTACGCCTGATCGTGCATGATCCCATCGAAGTGGTGCAGGCCGGCCATCCGCTGCTGACACTCGCGCAGCGATTACCCAGCCGTTTTGCATTCCGCTCGCCAAGCGATCCGGTTGACCGCCAATATGCCGGTGCGTACCTGTATTCCGACCAGGGCGGCTTCTACCATCGGCCGCTGGGCTCGCGTTACGAAGGCGAGGCCAGCGCTTGCGCCCCGGCCCGTGCGCGGCAACTGGGCAACACCTTCGCGCCGGTATGGGAACGCAGCCGGTTGTGCAACGAGTTTCGGGTGCTGGCAATCTGAATATGAAAAAGCAGGGGTCCGCAAAGGACGCCAAGTGCGCAAAGGAAAGCACTAAGCCGAGCCAGTGGAAGGATGGGTAGAGCGCGGCGAAACAGGACTGTCACCCACCCAACGCCGTTATTTGCGTTTTTTGCGTCCTTTGCGGACCATTCGCTACTTCCGAGTCCCGAGTCCCGAGTCCCGAGTCCGGGATTGAACCTCTGCGTGTGGCGCCGGTCACAGCGGCACGCCAAATCGCAAGATTCCCCCAGTGAACACCCGGCGCACAATGGCTATAATGTTGCGCTGCCGCGTAATGTCGCGGCAATATTTTTTTTCATAAACCAATCAATCGGTTAAACTCACAACCCAAAGGCCCGGGCCAACGCCGTGCAAAGCCTCATCAAGCAGTTCGCGCAAACCTCCTTCATTTCCGGTAGCAACGCCAGCTTCGGAAAGCCTATTTTGACGGTCTGCAAGGCCGCGAGGCCGGCGACGTACCGCACTCGGCAGTGATGGCGGGCATACAGCGCGCCGCCGCCGATGCGGCGCGTGGCTTCGATTGCCCGGATGCGACGGTATCGCGCAAACAGGGTGGCGCACTCAAGCTGATCACCGCTTACCGCTCACGCGGCCATTTGCGCGCCGATCTCGACCCGCTGGGTATGGCGGCCAAGCCCGATGCACCAGATCTTGATTTGCCATTTCACGGGCTGTCCGATGCCGACCTCAACACCGAGTTTGAGACCGGCGTATTTGGTGGCCCGGCGCGGATGCCGCTCAAGGCGCTGCTGGCGCACCTGCGTGCCACATACAGCAGCACCATCGGCGCCGAGTTCATGCATATCACCGACGCGCCGCAACGGCGTTGGCTGTATGAACGACTGGAGCGTACCGCCGGGAAGTTCGATTTCACCGAGGCACAGAAACGTCGCATCCTCGCCAAACTCAGTGCCACCGAAGGGCTTGAGCGCTACCTGCACACCAAATACACCGGCCAGAAGCGTTTTTCGCTGGAAGGCGGCGACAGCCTGATCCCCCTGGTGGATACCCTGGTGCAGCGCGCCGGCAGCGCTGGTTTGAAAGAAGTGGTGATCGGCATGGCCCATCGTGGCCGCCTGAACGTACTGATCAACATCATGGGCAAGCCGCCGCACCTGTTGTTTGCCGAGTTCGAGGGCAAGTTCGAACACGAATCACCGACCCATTCGGGCGATGTGAAATACCACATGGGTTTCAGTTCGGATGTGAAAACCGCAGGCGGGCAGATTCATCTGGCGCTGGGCTTCAACCCCTCGCATCTGGAAATCATCAACCCGGTGGTTGCCGGTTCGGTACGCGCGCGGCAGACCCGCCGCCGTGATGTCGAGCGCAATCAGGTGATGCCGGTATTGGTCCACGGCGATGCCGCATTCGCCGGCCAGGGTGTGGGCATGGAATTGTTGCAGATGTCGCAGGCGCGCGGCTTCGACGTTGGCGGCACCGTGCATATCGTCATCAACAATCAGGTCGGTTTTACCACCAGCCGCCCGGATGACGCTCGCTCAACCTTGTACTGCACCGATGTCGCCAAGATGGTTGGCGCGCCGATTCTGCATGTCAATGGCGATGATCCCGAAGCGGTGGCGTTTTGCACCGAGCTTGCCTTCGATTTCCGCCAGCAATTCCGCAAGGATGTGGTCATCGATCTGGTCTGCTACCGCCGCCACGGCCACAACGAAGCCGATGAGCCATCGGCGACGCAGCCATTGATGTACCGCAATATCCGCAGCCGCCCGACCACGCGCGAGCTGTATGCCGAGCAACTGCTCAAGGCCGGCGTGCTCAAGGATGGCGAGGCCAAGGCGATTGTGGATGGGGTGCGCGACGGCCTTGATCGCGGTGATATCGATGTCGATCTGGCGCCGCCGGCCGCCGACGCGCTGGCAGTGGACTGGCACCCGTACCTGCATGGCACCCTGGCAACGCCGGTGGATACCCGCATTGCGCTGGCCACGCTCAAGCAGCTGGCCAAGCAGATCAACACTGTGCCCGACACATTGCAGGGCCAAGATCTACGCCGACCGCATGCAAATGGCCGCTGGCAAGCTCGAAGGCGACTGGGGTTTTGCCGAAAACCTGGCCTATGCCAGCCTGATCAACGAAGGCGTGAAGTTGCGCCTGGTCGGCCAGGATTCCGGACGCGGCACCTTCTTCCACCGCCACGCGGTGCTCCACGATCAGGAAACCGGCGAAACCGTGATGCCGCTGCGCGCACTGGTCGAGAATCCCGAGCGGGTCACCATCATCGACTCGTTGCTGTCCGAAGAAGCCGTGATGGCGTTTGAATACGGCTATAGCACCGCCGACCCGGCCTCGCTGGTGATCTGGGAGGGCCAGTTCGGCGACTTCGCCAACGGCGCGCAGGTGGTGATCGATCAATTCATCAGTTCCGGCGAAGCCAAATGGGGCCGTTTGTGCGGGCTGGTGCTGCTGTTGCCACACGGTTACGAAGGCCAGGGCCCGGAGCACAGCTCGGCGCGCTTGGAGCGCTTCCTGCAACTCTCGGCGCTGGACAACATGCAGGTCTGCGTACCGACCACGCCAGCACAGATCTTCCATTTGCTGCGCCGGCAGATGAAGCGCAGCACGCGCAAGCCGCTGGTGGTGATGAGCCCCAAATCGTTGCTGCGCCACAAGCTGGCGGTGTCGTCGCTGGCCGAGCTCGCCGAGGGTGGTTTCCAGACCGTGATCGCCGACAGCACCGCCGGCAACGCAAAAAAGGTCAAGCGCGTGGTCGCCTGTTCGGGCAAGGTGTATTTCGATCTGATCGAAGAAGCACAAAAGCGCGGCATCGATGATGTGGCAATTATCCGTGTCGAGCAGTTGTACCCGTTCCCGCGGCCGCTGCTGATCGAGCAGATCAAGCGTTATCCGGCCGCCACTGATCTGGTCTGGTGTCAGGAAGAGCCGATGAACCAGGGTGCGTGGTACCAGATCCAGCACCATCTGCGCGCCTGCCTGCAACCCAAACAGGCGCTGCATTACGCTGGCCGTGCGCGCTCACCGGCGCCGGCTCCACGTCAGCGAGCAGACCGCGCTGGTTGAAGACGCACTCACCGGCTCCCCCAATCACGGCGAAAGCGCCGACTAAATCCTCCGCATTTCGTTACGCCTTCCGAGCAAGGACATCGTTCATGAGCATCGAAGTAAAAGTACCCGTTCTTCCCGAATCGGTTTCCGACGCCACCATCGCCAGCTGGCACAAGAAAGCCGGCGACCGCGTCAGCCGCGATGAAAACCTGGTCGATCTGGAAACCGACAAGGTGGTGCTGGAAGTGCCCTCGCCGGTGGACGGCGTGCTCAAGGAAATCAAGCGCCAGAGCGGCGACACCGTGACCAGCGATGAAATCATCGCGGTGATCGAAGAAGGCGCTGCACCCGCCGCCGATGCCAAGCCCGAAACCAAGCCCGCCGACAAGGCCGAGGCAAAGCCCGAGCCAAAAGCTGCCGACAAGCCCGCCGCTGCCGCCAAGCCGGCCGACAACGCCGAGCTCTCGCCGGCTGGGCGGCGTGTCGCCGAGCAGCACGGCATCGATGCCAAATCGGTCGAAGGGACCGGCCGCCGTGGCCAGGTCACCAAGGAAGACCTGGTGCGCGTGGTCAAGGGTGGCGGCGCGCGGCCCGAAGAGCGGGTACCGATGACATGGCCATGCGCAAAGCGCAGGGTGAGGCGTTTGCCAGTGCCAACGGCATCAAGCTCGGTTTCATGAGCTTCTTCGTCAAGGCCGCCGCCAATGCGTTGCAACGCTACCCGGTGGTCAACGCCTCGGTTGATGGTGATGACGTGATCTATCACGGCTATGCCGACATCTCGGTGGCGGTATCCACCGACAAGGGTCTGGTGACGCCGGTACTGCGCAATGCCGAGCGCATGGGCTTTGCCGATATCGAGCACGCCATCGCCGACTACGCGAAAAAAGCCCGCGAAGGTGGCCTGACCATGGACGACCTGCAGGGCGGCACCTTCACCATCACCAATGGCGGCACCTTCGGCTCGCTGTTCTCCACGCCGATCGTCAACCCGCCGCAGTCCGCCATCCTGGGCATGCATGCCATCAAGGAACGCGCCATCGTCGAGAATGGTCAAGTGGTGGCGGCGCCGATGATGTACATCGCGATCAGTTACGATCACCGCATCATCGA
>PGZL01000020.1 GCA_002840095.1 Gammaproteobacteria bacterium HGW-Gammaproteobacteria-1
ACGCAGCGAAAGAGACAGAGGACTATTCAACATGGCAGATTCAATCAAGATCCGCGCCACCCTCAAGGGCGACGTGTGCACCGTCAAGGCACTGATCAAGCACGAGATGGAAACCGGACAGCGCAAGGACAAGAAGACCGGCCAGGTCATCCCGGCCCACTTCATCCAGGAGGTCAACTGCACCCACAACGGCAGCAATGTGCTCAACGCCGCCTGGGGCGCAGCCATCTCCAAGAACCCCTACCTCTCCATCGAGTTCGCCGGCGCCAAGAAGGGTGACAAGGTCTCCCTCTCCTGGGTCGACAACAAGGGCGAGAAGGACTCCACCGAAACCGATATCGGCTAACACCGTTCGGCAGTTCGTGCAGTATCCGAAGCGGGGCAGCGATGCCCCGCTTTTTTTTTGCGTTGCCGCAAAATATTCCCCGCAACCGGCTGCCATGAATGCCCGAGTACAGAGTATGGTTGCCGCGCCCCCGCACCGAGGAGTAACTTCTACGTAAGGAACCAGCGTAGTTCCGGCCGCAGCGCGGCATAACTTACACATGAAGGAGGAGAGGCACCATGCGTTATCTCGCATGCGTTCTGCTGTTGTGCGCGGCCATGCCGGCCGCCGCCGACAAGCCGCTAGCGCCGGACACGGTGCCGGGCACCCTCCTGGTCAGCGCCGAACAGGCCGTCGTGACCGTCCAGACCACGCCGCAGATGGTGATCATCGATTCCCGCCTCGGCGAGGAATACGCCAAGGGCCACATCCCCGGCGCAATCAACCTGCTCGACACCGACATGACCGAGGCCGCCCTGTCCCGCATCGCGCCGGACCGGGCCACCCCGCTGCTGTTCTATTGCAACGGCGAACGCTGCCTGCGCAGCAGCAACGCGGCTGCCCAGGCGGCCTCCTGGGGCTATGGCACCGTGTACTGGTTCCGCGGCGGCTGGCAGGAATGGCTGCGCCAGGAACTGCCGGTGGCGCGCTGACGCCGCACCATGGCCATCGAACGCATCTCCCTGCGCAGCCTGATCACCGGCCTGCTGGTGGCGGTGGTGCTGATCACCGTCATTCATACCATCGTCGCCAAATACCAGTTCCGCCGCGCCGCACTGGACTACCGCATCCAAAGCCTGTCCCGCGTCATCGAAGTGGCGGCGCAGGAAGTGCTGCGCCAGGCGCGCGGCCGCGCCGTCGCGCTGGGTGGTTCGCTGCAGCAGCGGCTGATTCTTTCCGACGCCGCCAGCCTCGGCCTGCAGCTGGACGAACCCTTCAGCAAGGGCTACGTCGAGGCCGGTTATCTGGACCTGGTGCAGCTGCGCCTGTACGACCCGCAGCTGCACCTGCTCGCCGCCAGCGGACCGCACACCGTGCCGCCATTGCCGGCCATGCTCGCGGCGCAGGTGCGCGAACGCCAGGGCGTCGATCGCTTCAAGGCCGCGGGCGGCCTGTGGCACGCCGCGCACGGACCCTACTATTCGGTGCTGGTGCCGGTGGGAGGCCTGCACCTCGACGGCCATTTGGAAATCGTGTTCAACCCGCTGTTCAACCTGCGCGGTGTGGGCGAAATGATTCACATGCCCTTCGGCATCCAGGGCGCCGAAGGCGAAGAATTGCTGCCCCCGGACGGGATCGGGACGGACGCTGCGCGCTATGCCGCGGTGGAGTATTCCCTGCGCGGCCTCGACGGCACCACGGCCTTGCGCCTGGTGGCCTACGAAGACGTCGACCTGCTCTACAAAGACATGCACCGCACCCAGATCGTCACCAGCTTGTCTTTCTTCGGCCTGACCGGGGCGTTGCTGGCGCTCGCGCTGTGGCTGCTGAACCGCCATCTGTTCCAGCCGGTGCACTGGATGATCGGCGAAATGGAACACACCCTGCGCGATGCGGAAAATACGCTGGTCACCCGCCGCGGCATCAAGGAGGTGCACGTGGTGGCGGCGGCCTTCAACGCCATGACCGCGCGGGTGCGCGAAATCATCGGCGAGCTGCACCGTCTCTCCGCGTTGGACGGCCTCACCGGCATCGCCAACCGCCGCGCCTTCAACCAGGCGCTGGAGCGGGAGTGGCTGCGAGCGAAGCGCAAGCAGGCCGCCATCTCCCTGCTGCTGGTCGACGTCGACTACTTCAAGCAATACAACGACTGTTACGGACACCAGGCCGGCGACGATTGCCTGAGAAACATCGCCAACGCCATGAGCCTGGCGGTGCAGCGTCCCACCGACCTGGTGGCACGCTACGGCGGCGAGGAATTCGTGGTGCTGCTGCCGGACACCGATGCGACGGGCGCCGGCCGGGTGGCGGAAAAACTGCAACGCACCATGGCCGCCCTGGCCATTCCGCACCAGGCGTCGGCCACCCGCGACATCGTCAGCATGAGCATCGGCGTCTGCACCATGACGCCGGGCAAGGGCGTATCCAGCCAGCGGCTGGTCGCCTGCGCCGATCGGGCCCTGTACCGCGCCAAGGCGCTGGGCCGCAACCGCATCGAATTCACCCGGGAAGAAGATCTCGCGGCGCCCGCCGCGGCCGACGCCTGATTCAGGCGACGACGAAATTCGTGAACTGCCAGGGATCGTCGCGATCCAGATCCTCCTCGAACAGCCGGCCGCGATCCTGCAACGGCGTCCAGTCCGTATACACGCCGGCCATCGGCCCGAGATAGGGCGCGGCAATATCCAGCACCTCGCGGAAATCCATTTCGTCGGGTTCGACGATGCCGGCCTGCGGGTGACGCATGGCCCACACCACGCCGGCCAGGACGCCGGCCGTCACCTGCAGGGTGGTGGCGCTGTTGTGCGGAACCAGGGCGCGCGCCGCCGCCGCCGACAGTTGCGACCCGTACCAGTAGGCCCCCCGGCCATGGCCCATGAGCAGCACGCCCAGTTCGTCGATGCCGTCGACGATGTCGTCCATCAGCAGCCGCTGCCGCGGCGGCATCTGCCAGTTCTTGCCGGCCAGTTCGTGCAACGACAGCACCGCATCGTCGCAGGGATGGTAGGCATAGTTGACCGTGGGCCGGTACACCACGGTGCCGTCCTCGTGCAGCGACAGGTAGTCGGCCACTGACATGGACTCGCCGTGAGAGATGAGAAAGCCGTGATACGGCCCCTCGCCCGGGGTCCAGCTGCGCACCCGCACCGAGGCGCCGGGACGATCGAGATAGATGGCGCAGTCGCTGCCGAAGCCGTAGCGGCGCGCGGCGGCCGGCCAGTGCCGCTCGTGCGTGCCCCAGCCCAGCTCCGACGGCTGGCAGGATTCGTCGACGAAGGCCTCGCACGACCAGGTGTTGACGAACTCGCCGCGCTGCCGGCATTGCAGGGAGTACTGGTTGTCGCGCTCGGCCACGTGGATCACCTTCACGCCGAGGCGCTGCGCCAGCCGGGCCCAGTCTATACGCGCGGCAGGCGGCACCGCGGCAAGGCCGCTGTCCGCGGCGAGATTGAGCAGGGCCTGCTTGACGAAGTGGGACACCAGGCCGGGATTGACGCCGTGATTGATCACGGCGGTGGGCCCGCGGCCGAAGCGGCGGCGCAGTTCCAGCGCCGCTTCGCGGTAGGCGTAATTGGAGCGCTGTGCCGGCGGCAGCGTGGTGTCGACGTGGCCGCCGTTCCACGGCTCGATGCAGGCGTCCAGATAGAGGGCGCCGCGCTCCCGGCAGTATTCGATCAGCGCCAGGCTGGAGACATTGATGGCGAGGTTGAGCACGAAATCGCCGCTGCGTACCTGGCGATCGAGTATCACGCGGTAGTTGTCGCGCAGCAGCGGCTCCACATGCTCAATCACGCCGTACTCGCGGCTGACGCCGTCGCCGTTGGCATGGGCCCGGATGATGGTGATCTGCTCCGGCCGCAGGCCGATATGGCGCAGCAGCAGCGGCAACACGCCCAGACCGATGGCACCGCAGCCGATCATCACCAGCCGCCCGTCGAACGCCACGTACTGCGTCATGCGTCATCTCCCTGAACGCCGATCATCAGCCTGGGGGTGCAGGCGATGCGTCCGCTGTTTGAATAGTAACAGCAGGCACCAAAAACAAAAGGGGCGGCCCTGAGGCCGCCCCTTTCTGCTACGACAGCAACGCGCGCCTAGAAGCGATAGCCGATGTTGGCACCGAACGAGGTCTCCGACAGGGATATCTGCGCCCCCGGCGCCATGGGGTCGGTGGCCGGCGCGGCCAACGTCACCTTGGGCGCATACATGTAGTGCAGCGCCAGCTGCCAGCGCTTGTTGAGGCTGTAGTCCATGCCCACGGTGTAGTGGGTCTCGGTCAGGGCCGGCAGGATCAGGTTGTGGCTCACCTGCTCGGCACCGAACGGCGCCGCCGCGTAGTTGTAACCGGCGCGCAGGTTCATGCGCTGGCTGACCGCATAGGCCACGCCGACGGCATAGACGGTCTGATCGTTCCAGCCCGGATCCATAGGCACGTTCACCGCGCCCTTCACCGTCAACTTGTCCATGGTGTCGGACCAGTTGATCCACTTGGCATCGGCGGAAACGGTGAGCGCATCGGTGGCGCGCCACTTCACGCCGAGGGCCGCCTGCTGCGGAAAGTCCAGGTCCAGGGTGTAGGTGCCGCCGGGCATGGCGCCGCCGACGGCGTCGGTGATGTCGCCGGTGGCGAGCTGGTACTTGAGCGGCGCGAAATTCTGCTTGCTCTTGTACGAGGCGCCGACGGTTACGCGATCGTTGACGTCGTACAGCACGCCCAGGGACAGGCCGTAACCGAAGCCGCTGGCGCCGCGGCTCAGATCGAAGTTGGAGATGATGGCGTTGGTGCTGCTGTTCATCACGCGCTGCTTGAACGAGGCCGCCTGGTAGTCGATGTTGAGGGACACGCCGAAGCTGAGGGTGTCGCTGTGATTCCAGGCCACGGTCGGCGCCATCTGCCAGAAGGAGATGTTGCTGTAGCCGTCCCAGTTCATGTTCATGGCCGGCATCATGGAGCCCTGGGCGTAATCGACGCCCATGCCGGAGGTGCCGTACATGCCGCCGCCGAAATAGACGTTGCTGCCGTCATCCACCGGTGCGGTCCAGCCGATGGCGGGCACGCCGTACATGTCCACCGCGCTGGTGCTGCTGGCGCCGCCCAGAGCCGTGAAATCCACGTCGCGCTTGGGCATGAAGGCTTCCATGGAGAAATCGGCGCGATTGCCGACGCGGGCGGCGCCGGCGGGATTGGCCACCGCGGTCATGGCGCTGCCGGGGTTGGCGGTCACCGCACCACCCAGGCTTTTCTGGTAGGCGCCGACACCGATCAGCTGGTAGCCGTTGGTGGCAAATGCCGTGACGGGAAGGGCGAGGACGGCCGCGGACGCAGCCCGAATCATCTGTTTTTTATTCATGCTCCACCGATTTGGTTGTAGTTGAGTCAGCCGCCGGCTGTGCTGCCGGCTGTATGTTTTATTTATCAGCGGGTCACCATATACGGATATGCTCACATTCCATATATCCAATTACGGATAAGCGGCACCGACTGAATTGGCGCAAGGACGTGACACTTTCGTGATCAATCGCCGTTATGCTACGGCCCATACTCAACGGGAATGCACTGCGGGAACGCCATGGCTCAATCCGTACTGGTCATCGAGGACAACCGGGATATCGCCGAACTGGTGGCCCTGCACCTGCGCGACGAGGGCTATGCCGTCACCCTGGCCGACGATGGCCGCGCCGGCCTGGCCCTGGCACAGGGCGGCGCCTTCGACCTGCTGGTGCTGGATCTGATGCTGCCCGGCCTCGATGGCCTCAGTATTTGCAGGGAGATACGGGCACAGGAGCGCTACCTGCCCATCCTCATGCTCACCGCCAAGTCCTCCGAGCTGGATCGCGTGCTGGGCCTGGAGCTGGGTGCCGACGACTACCTCACCAAGCCCTTCAGCATCCGCGAGCTGGTGGCGCGGGTGAAGGCCCTGCTGCGGCGCCAGGCGGCGCTGGCACCGGCACCGGCCGGCGCGGTGATCAGCAGCGGCGGCCTGCGCATCGACAGCGACCGGCGCCAGGTGAGCGTCGACGGCCGCGACATCGAACTGACCGCGCGCGAATTCGATCTGCTGCTGCATTTCGCCCACCATCCGGGCCGCGTGTTCAGCCGCGCCCAGCTGCTCGACCAGGTGTGGGGCTACGGCCATGAGGGCTACGAGCACACGGTCAACTCCCACATCAACCGCCTGCGCAACAAGATTGAGCAGGACCCGGCGGCGCCGCGCTACGTGCTCACCGTGTGGGGCGTGGGCTACAAGTTTGCGGAGCAGCCGTGAGAACCCTGTACGCCAAGCTGGCCGCCGTCCTGCTCGCCCTGCTGTGCACCCTCGGCCTGCTGTACGGCGCGTTCAATCTCTACGCCACCAAGGTCTTTCTGCAAGAGCTGAACCAGCGCTTCAACCGCGACCTGGCGCGCCAGCTGCTGGTGCAGCGCAATCTCGGCAGCGAGGAACTGCTCGACGAGCGGCAGGTGAAGGCGATCTTCTCCTATTACATGCACATCAATCCCGCCATCGAGATCTACCTGCTCGATGCCGCCGGCAACATCCTCGCCTTCGAGGCGCCGCAGATGAAGATCAAGCGGCGCGCCGTGGACCTGGAACCGATCCGCCGCTTCCTGCGCAGCGACGATCACTATCCCATCCTCGGCGACGATCCGCGCGACGAGACGCGGCAGAAGGTGTTCTCCGCCGCGCCCTATCCCCTGCAGGGCGAGCCGCGCCAGTATCTCTACGTAGTCCTCGCCGGCGAGGACTACGACAACATGGAGGCGCTGCTGCACGACAGCTATTTCCTCCAGCTCAGCATCGCCGCCGTCGTCGGCAGCATCGTGTTCGGCCTGCTCGCCGGCCTCTATGCCTTCAACCTGCTCACCCGCCGCCTGCACCGCCTCACCGGCCTGATGGGACACTTCCGCGCCAGCGCCTTCAAGCAGCACGAGCCCTACGCAGGCAGCGCGGAGGCAGCACAGCTCATCAGCCGCGGCGACGAAATCGACGTGCTCGGCGCCACCTTCGATCAGATGGCGCAAACCATCATCGAACAGGTGGAACGGCTGGAACAGAAGGACAGCCTGCGCCGCAACCTGGTGGCCAACGTGTCGCACGACCTGCGCACGCCGCTGGCCTCGTTGCAGGGCTACCTGGAGACGCTGCTGCTGAAATCCGATCTGGACGATGCGCAGCGGCGCGACTATCTGGAGATCGCCTTCCGCCACGGCGAGCGCCTGACCCGGCTGGTGAGCGAGCTGTTCGAGCTGTCGAAACTGGAGGCCAACGAGGCGCAGCCGCAGCGCGAACCGGTGGCGCTGGGCGAACTGGTGCAGGATGCGGCACAGCACTTCCAGCTGCGCGCAGAGCAGCAGGGCGTGACCCTGCGGACCGAGGGCGGCAGCGGGCTGCCCTTCGTCAGCGCCGACATCGCCATGCTCAACCGCGTGCTGGAAAACCTCATCGGCAACGCCTTGCAGCACACGCCGCAGGGCGCGGAGATCACCATCGCCATGACGGCGGCGGCGGACGGCGTCGAGGTGTGCGTAGCCAATCCCGGCGCCGGCATTGCGGCGGAGGATCTGCCCCATGTGTGGGAGCGTTTCTACCAGGCGCCGGAACGACGCCACGGCGGCGGCGCCGGGCTGGGCCTCGCCATCGTCAAGCGCATCGTCGAACTGCACGGCGGCAGCCTGCGCGTGGACAGCAGCGCCGGCGGCCTCACCCGCTTCTGTTTCACGCTGCCGCGGTGGGAAACCCCGAAGACCTGAACCGTGGCTGTTGTGCAGAAGTAACTACTCGCCCGGTCGAGCTTCAGACTCCGGCCGGTTCAAGCCACAGCAATGAAGTCCGCAAATGAACGCGAATGGACGCAAATCTAAAGACTTTCACTCTCGCCAAGACGCCAAACACGCCAAGAAAAACAATTGCACCCAGCGCGATCGGTGGATGCGCAGAAGCGACGATGTCCATGGATGGGTGGTATTTGGCGGGCGGCAGGAAACCATGCCCCTCTGCCATCTATGCCTTGCTTGCGGTTTTCTTCGCGTACTTGGCGTCTTGGCGAGATTCAATTGATGTGTTCAGGTTCATCTTGATTTGCGTCCATTCGCGTTCATTTGCGGACTGATTAAGGTTTTCAGGTTCGCAAAAAAAAAGGCCGCCCGCGATCCGCGGGCGGCCTCGTACGGCGACCTGAATCAGGCGGCGTTCTTGCCGCAGGTGTTCATGCCGACGAGGGGGTAGAGCGGGCAGAAGCCCATCAGGGCGGTGGCCAGGGGCACGATGCCGATGGCGCCCAGCCAGTTGCCGGCGACGACGCCCCAGCCGATCAGCGCCACGCCGAGGATAATGCGTACGATCTTGTCTGCGGTACCAACGTTCTGCTTCATGAACTTTCTCCTGGTTGTGTCACACTGCGGGCCATCCTAGCCGCCGCGCCCGTCGCTGTCTGTGACTATGTCACGCAGCGGCCACCCGGCGCAGACCGGCGGCATCGAGCAGCATGATTTCGCCACGCTGGCGCCGGATCATGCCCTCGTTCTCCAGATCGCGCAGGATGCGGCTCACCACCTCGCGCGAGCTGCCCAGCTCCACCGCCAGCTCCTGGTGGGTGATGTGCGCCGCCGCGTCGGCGCCGCCCATGTCCAGCAGCCGCGCCGCCACGCGGGCATCCATGCGGCGGAAGGCCACCTCCTCCACCACGGCAATGACGTCGGCCAGGCGGTGGGCCACCAGGCGGAACACGTAGTTGCGCCAGGCCGGCGACTCGGCCATCCAGCCGCGCACCGCCGCCGCCGGCACCAGCAGCGCCTCCACCTCGGTTTCGGTGATGGCCAGGGCGGGAAAGGGAATATCGCTCATGATGCAGGAGGCGGTAAGCACGCAGCTCTCGCCCGGCTCGATGCGGTACAGGGTGATCTCGCGTCCCGACTCCGCCACCTTGTGGACGCGGGCGCGGCCGCTGATCAGCAGCGGCAGGTAGCCGCAATTGTCGCCTTCATGACAAACGTATTGCCCCGCCGGCAGGCTCTTCACCACCGCGCCCTGGCTGATGCGCTGCATGAACAGCGTGTCATCGGCAAACAGGTGCGGGAACGCGCCGCGCAGCCGTTGTTCCAGTTCCGCATTCATCGTATCGGTCCGTCTCGACATATCCCGCACGCATGGTAAGCCAATCGCCCCACAGCGAACAGGCGCCGTGATGAAAATGTGATTTTTGCGTGAGGCCGCCGTGATCCCGCTCCCCCATGCTTGTTCCCAGACGCCAGGAACATTGGCGCTATCACCCACCAACGGAACACGAGGGAATCGACATGAAACGCAAGACTCACACCGCAACGATTACCGCCGCCGCCGGCACCGCCCTGATTGCCGCCCTGGCCCTGGCGCCCGCCGCCTCGGCCGCAACCAACCCCTTCGCCGCCACCGCCCTGCACGGCGGCTACATGGTGGCGGACAGCATGGGCACGCCCATGAAGTCGACGGAAGAGGCCAAGTGCGGTGCCGACAAGGCCAGGCAGGCACAGCCCATGAAGGGCACCCAGGAAGCCCAGTGCGGTGCCGACAAGAAGGCGGCACCGATCAAGGAGATGAAAGAGGCCAAGTGCGGCGCCGACAAGCCGAAGTCCTGATCCCCCCGCCGCCGCGGCCGGAAGGCCGCGGCGGCCCCCACAACCACAGGAAGCCTGACCATGAACCACAAGACGCTCTTCACCACCGGCGCGGCCCTGGCCGCCGCACTCGCCCTGGCTCCGGCGACGGCCGCGCTCAATCCCTTCGCCGCCACGCCGCTCGCCGCCGGTTATCAGCTGGCCGACGGCGGCGCCATGCCGCCGCGCACCGCGGCGGAGGCCAAGTGCGGCGCCGATCAGGCCAAGGCCGCGCAGGAGGCCAAGTGCGGCGCGGGCAACGAACAGGCCCGGCCCGAGCAGCTGAACGAGGCCAAATGCGGCGAAGCCAAGTGCGGCGCCAACAAGCGGAGGCTGTGATCATGATCGCCGCCGACACCCTGCACGGCGCCGGTCTCGGCCTGCGCCGCAGCCTGCTGGAACCGCTGCGCGAGTGCGCGTCCCTGCCCGACTTCCTCGAAGTCGCGCCGGAGAACTGGATCGGTGTCGGCGGCGCCGTCGGCCGCCGGCTGCGCGCCTTCAGCGAACGCACGCCGCTGGTGTGTCACGGCCTGGCGCTCAACCTGGGCGGCCAGGCGCCGCTGGATCGGGACTACGTCGCCCGCGTCGGCACCTTCCTCGCCCTGCACCAGGTGTCGTGCTACAGCGAGCATCTCAGTTATTGCGCCGACGACGGCCATCTCTACGATCTGCTGCCGCTGCCGTTTACCGCCGAGGCGGCGCGCCACACCGCCGCGCGCATAGGCCAGGTGCAGGATCAGCTCGGCCGCCGCATCGCGGTGGAGAACATCTCCTACTACGCCGCGCCGGGGCGGGAGATGAGCGAGCTGGACTTCATCCGGGCCGTGGTGGAGGACGCGGACTGCGACCTGCTGCTCGACGTCAACAACGTCTACGTCAACAGCGTCAACCACGGCTACGACGCACGCGACTTCATCGACGTGCTGCCCACGGCACGCATCGCCTATCTCCATGTCGCCGGTCATCACGTGGAGGATGACGGCCTCATCGTCGACACCCACGGCGCCGCCGTCATCGATCCGGTGTGGCAGTTGCTGCAACACACCTACCGCCGCCACGGCGTGCTGCCGACCTTGCTGGAGCGCGACTTCAACCTGCCGCCCCTGGCCGGGCTGCTGGCCGAACTGGCGCAGATCACCGCGCTGCAACGGGAGGAGGAACGCCATGTCCGCCGCTACGCCTGAGTCCCGCACCTGCGCCCAGGTGCAACAAGCCTTTTGCGCCCACCTGCGCACGCCGCTGCGCCGGCCTGCGCCGCATGACGTGCCCACCCGCGCCATGGCACTGTATCGCGAGCTGTTCCGCAACAACTTCGCCGGACAACTGGCCGGTGCCTTTCCGGTGCTGCGGCGCATCAGCGGCAGCGACTACTGGGACCGGCTGGTGGAAGAGTTTTTCGCCGCACACTATTGCCGTTCGCCGCTGTTCCACCGCCTGCCGCATGAATTCGTCGTCTATCTGCAACAGGAACGCGCAGCGCAGGACGACGACCCGCCGTTCCTGGCGGAACTGGCCCACTATGAATGGGTGGAGCTGGCCCTGGCCCAGGCCGAGGAAGAGTTGCCGCCGCCGCGCGACGCCGATCCGCTGCATGAAGTCCCGCAACTGTCGCCCCTGGTCTGGCCGCTCGCTTACCGCTATGACGTGCACCGCATCGGCGTGAACTACATGCCGCAGCAGCCGGAGGCCACCCATCTGCTGGTCTATCGCAACCGCAAGGACGAAGTGCGTTTCATGGAGCTGAATCCGGTGAGCGCCCGCCTGCTGCAATTGATCGGCGCCGACACGGCGCAGAACGGCGATCAGCTGCTGCAACAAATCGCCGCCGAACTGCAACACCCGGACCCGGCGGTGGTGGTGCAGGGCGGCGCGCAACTGCTGCACCAGCTGCACAGCCTTGATGTGCTGCTGTAACGCTCAGGGAGATACCATCATGAACTATCTGCTCATGGCACAAGGCCTGCTGGATCGCACCCGGCGCCTCGACTTTCTCTGGCCGCTGGCCCTGCGCCTGTATCTGGTGCCGGTATTCTGGATGTCGGGCAGCATGAAGCTGCAACACATGGACAGCACCATCGAATGGTTCGGCAACGCGGAGTGGGGACTGGGCCTGCCCTTCCCCGCCCTGCTCGCCTGGCTGGCGGCATTGAGCGAAGCGGGCGGCGCGGTGCTGCTGGCCGCAGGCCTCGCGGTGCGCTGGATATCGATCCCGCTGCTCGTCACCATGGTGGTGGCGGCGCTCACCGTACACTGGGATTACGGCTGGCTCGCCATCGCCGATCAGGGCATGGAATCTTCACGGCGCCTCGCCGGCCTGCTCGACTGGCTCAGCCGGGAACACCCCGGCCGTTACGACTACGTCACGGAGCTGGGCACGCCGGTGATGCTCAACAACGGCATCGAGTTCGCCGCCACCTATTTCTTCATGCTGCTGGCCCTCTTCTTCCACGGCGGCGGCCGCTACCTCAGTCTCGACCACTGGATACACCACGCCGTTATTCTCAAGCTGCAACGCCAACACACGGGAGCGGGCCATGCTCATCAGGCATCCGTCTGACATCAAACCCTCCGAGATCACCGCCGAGTCGGTGTACCGGGAACGGCGCCGCTTTCTCGGCCTGGCCGCCGCGGGCCTCGCCGCGGCGACGGCCGGCGGCCTGCTGCTGCCGCGCCCGGCGCTGCCGGCCCTGCCCGGCCGCTTCGACAATCTGCGTCCCGGCCCCTACTCCAGCGGCGAAACGCCCAACAGTTACGAGGACGTCACCCGCTACAACAACTTCTACGAGTTCGGCACCGGCAAGGAGGACCCGGCGCGCTATGCCGGCATGCTGAAGACCGATCCCTGGTCGGTGACCGTCGACGGCGAGGTGGAGCAGCCGGGCCGCTACACGCTGGAGGACATCATCAAACCCCACGCGCTGGAAGAACGCATCTACCGCCTGCGCTGCGTCGAGGCCTGGTCCATGGTGATCCCCTGGGTGGGCTTTCCGCTGGGCGATCTGCTCCAGCGCTTCCGTCCCACCTCGCGCGCCAAATACGTCGCCTTCACCACCCTGCACGATCCGGAACAGATGCCGGGCCAGCGCCGCGCCATCCTGGACTGGCCCTACGTGGAAGGACTGCGCATGGACGAGGCCATGCATCCGCTCACCCTGCTCGCCGTCGGCCTCTACGGCCAGGCGCTGCCCAACCAGAGCGGCGCGCCGCTGCGCCTGGTGGTGCCGTGGAAGTACGGCTTCAAGAGCATCAAGTCCATCGTGCGCATAAGCCTCACCGAGCAGATGCCGCCCACCAGCTGGAACCGTTCGGCGGCGCACGAGTACGGTTTCTACGCCAACGTCAATCCGGCGGTGGATCATCCGCGCTGGAGCCAGAAGCGCGAACGGCGCATCGGCGAACTGCGCAAGCGCGAGACCCTGCCGTTCAACGGCTACGGCGAACAGGTGGCCTCGCTCTATAACGGCATGGATTTGGGCAAATGGTTCTGACACATCTCAAGCGCGGCGTATTCCTGCTCTGCCTGCTGCCCGCGGCCTGGCTGCTGGCCGGCACCCTGCTCGGCTGGCTCGGCGCCAATCCCATCGAGGCGGTGATCCGCGGCCTCGGCGACTGGGCCCTACGCCTGCTGCTGCTCACCCTGCTCGCCACGCCCTTGCGCCGGTTCAGCGGCTGGGTCTGGCCGCTGCGTCTGCGGCGCATGCTGGGGCTGTATGCGTTCTTCTACGCCGTGCTGCACCTGCTCGCCTACGCGGTGCTGGATCAGTTCTTCGCCTGGGACGCCATCTGGGAAGACATCGTCGAACGGCCGTTCATCACCGTGGGCATGCTGGCCCTGTTGCTGCTGCTGCCGCTGGCCCTCACCTCCGGCCAATACGCCATGCGCCGCCTCGGCCGTCACTGGAAGCGGCTGCACCGCCTGATTTATCCGGCCGCCGTGCTGGCCGTTCTGCATTACGCGCTGATGGTCAAGGCCGACCTGCGCGAACCGCTGATCTATGGGGCTATACTCGCCGTACTGCTCGGACTGCGCCTGCTGCCGGCAAAACGCCGGCAACCGGGGCGCGCAACCCAGGAGGGGCAATGCGCAGCACCATCCACTATGCACTGGCCGCGATTGCGCTGACCATCTACGGCGGCCAGGTCTGCCCGTTTCTCGAAACCCTCACCCCGGCCCAGCTGCTGGGGCCGATCCTCACCATGCTGGCGCTGCAATACCTGGTGCACCGCGGCTGGCAGCGGCGCATCGAACAGCGCGTGCCGCTCAAGTACCAGGCGCAGCGGGTGTTCCAGAGCGAACTGGCGCTGTTCTTCACCTCCGGCGCGATCCTGATGCTGTTCAACCGCATCGTGTTCGACTTCCCCCTGGAGAGCGGCCTCAAGGTGGTGCTGGGCCTGTCCGTGCTGGGCTATTTCATCGCCATCGATCTGGCCCTGGAGCGGGAGCGCGCCATCGCCGCCATGTTGCGGGCGCAGGGCATCCACATCGAACCCGACACCGAGTTCATGCCGCTCACGCGCAAGGTCGCCTGGTTCGCCTCCATCAGCGTCGTCGCCATCCTCAGCATCGTGTTCCTGGTGATCAACAAGGATCTGGACTGGCTGGTGGACAGCCGGCAGGAGGTGACGCTGGGCGATGCGCGCAGGGCCATACTGGGCGAGCTGGCCTTCGTCATGGCAGTGATGCTGCCCTACATCATCAACACCATCGTCGCCTATGCGCGCAACCTGCGCCTGTTCCTCGACGCCGAAAACGGCGTGCTCCATGCGGCCAGCAACGGCCGCCTCGACGGCCAGGTGCCGGTCAGCAGCAACGACGAGTTCGGCCTGATGGCCGACCGCACCAACGCCATGGTGCGCAGCCTGCGCGGCCTGACCGAAGAACTGCGCAAGACCCGCGACGTCACCATACATTCGCTGGCGATCCTGGCGGAGACGCGCGACTACGAAACCGGTGCCCACATCCTGCGCACCCAGCGCTACGTCGAGGCACTGGCGGAACAGCTGCGCGATCACCCGCGCTTCGCCCTGCTGCGCGACGGCGAAACCGTGGAGCTGCTGTTCAAATCGGCGCCGCTGCACGACGTGGGCAAGATCGGCATCCCCGATCACATCCTGCTCAAGCCCGGCCGCCACACGCCGGAGGAATTCGAGATCATGAAGACCCACACCACCCTCGGCGCCGACGCCCTGCGCCGCGCCGAGGCGGAACTGGGCGAAGACTCATCCTTCCTGCGCTATGCCCGCGAGATCGCCGAGGGCCACCACGAACGCTGGGACGGCAGCGGCTACCCCCACGGCCTGGCCGGCGACGCCATCCCGCTGTCGGCGCGGCTGATGGCCCTGGCCGACGTATACGATGCGCTGATCAGCAAGCGCGTATACAAGCCGGCCTTTCCCCACGAGCAGGCACGGGCGATCATCGTCGATGGCCGCGCCAGCCACTTCGATCCCGACGTGGTGGACGCCTTCCTGGCCAGCGAACCGCGCTTCATCGCCATCGCCAGGGAATTTGCCGACGAGTACACCCATTGCCCCTGAGACGGCGCCGCTTGAACAGTCCGCCTGATGGCCCTATACAAAGACCTTGAAACTCGGTAATCTTTACCAAACATGTAAGGTATTGACCGCGCCGGCGCGGTTTTTTTTTGGAAGATCCTCCGGCACGAACTACTTTGTGATCTCAGGACTAATAACCTCGAACTGTAAGGAGCTCCCCGCATGAAACACGAACTGCCCGCACTGCCCTACGCCAAGAACGCCCTGGAACCCTACATCTCCGCCGAGACCCTGGAATACCACCACGGCAAGCACCACCAGGCCTACGTCACCAACCTGAACAACCTGATCCCGGGCACCGAGTTCGAGAACCTGTCCCTGGAAGACATCGTCAAGAAGGCGCCGGCCGGCGGCGTGTTCAACAATGCCGCCCAGGTGTGGAACCACACCTTTTACTGGAACTGCATGGCCCCCAATGCCGGCGGCGAACCCAAGGGCGCCCTGGCCGACGCCATCACCAAGGCCTTCGGTTCCTTCGACGCCTTCAAGGAGAAGTTCACCAACTCCTGCGTCACCAACTTCGGCTCCGGCTGGACCTGGCTGGTGCAGAACAAGGACGGCGCCGTCGAGATCGTCAACACCTCCAATGCCGGCTGCCCGCTGACCACGGACAAGAAGCCGCTGCTGACCTGCGACGTGTGGGAGCATGCCTACTACATCGACACCCGCAACGCCCGCCCGAAATACGTGGAAAACTTCTGGAACCTGGTGAACTGGGACTTCGTGGCGAAGAACCTCGCCTGAGCCACGTCACGGACCGGGGGCGGCAGGCGCCGCCCCCGGCTCCATAAAACGCAATTCCGCACCACTTCCGGGGGATTTGCACCCTCCCCGCAGAGTCAGTAGAATCGGTTCCCAGTGGACGACTGGCGGTCTCCGAGGAGGCTGCCTTTTTTGTTTTTCTGGGTTGCATATTTTTCAGGTAACACATCATGTCCGATGCATTGATGACCACCTACGCCCGCCTGCCGGTCACCTTCGAAAAAGGTGAGGGCGCGTGGTTGTGGGACAGCAATGGCAAGAAATATCTCGATGCCGTCAGCGGTGTGGCGGTGTGCGGATTGGGCCATGCCCATCCCAAGGTCGCCGAGGCGCTGTGCCGCCAGGCGCAGACCCTGGTGCACACCTCCAATCTGTATGGCATCGCCAACCAGCAGGCGCTGGGCGAACGCCTGGTGCGCGCCGCGGGCATGGATCGCGTGTTCTTTTCCAATTCCGGTGCCGAGGCCAACGAGGCCGCGATCAAGCTGGCGCGCCTGCACGGCCACCAGAAGGGCATCGACACCCCGCTGATCATCGTCGCCGAGGGCAGCTTCCACGGCCGTACCCTGGCCACGCTCTCCGCCACCGGCAACCGCAAGGTGCAGGCCGGCTTCGAGCCGCTGGTCACCGGCTTCGTGCGCGTGCCCTACGACGATATCGAGGCCATCCGCACCGTCGCCAAGAACAGCGTCGGCGTGGCCGCCATCCTGGTCGAGCCGATTCAGGGCGAAGGCGGCGTGCAGGTGCCGACGGAAGGCTATCTGCGCGACATCCGCGAACTGTGCGACCAGCACGGCTGGCTGATGATGCTCGACGAAATCCAGACCGGCATGGGCCGCACCGGCGAGATGTTCGCCTGCAAGCACGAAGGCGTGCTGCCCGACGTGATGACCCTGGCCAAGGGCCTGGGCAACGGCGTGCCCATCGGCGCCTGCCTGGCACGCGGCGCCGCCGCCGAACTGTTCAAGCCCGGCAACCACGGCTCCACCTTCGGCGGCAATCCGCTGGCCTGCGCCGCCGGCCTCGCCGTGCTCGACGTGCTGGAACAGAATGATCTTCCTACCCGCGCCGAAAACCTCGGCACGCGCATGCTGCTCGGCCTGGCCGAAGCCCTGAACGGCAACGCCCACGTCACCGACATCCGCGGCAAGGGCCTGATGATCGGCATCGAACTGGATCGCCCCTGCGGCGAACTGGTGAAGCGCGCCCTGGAACAGGGCCTGCTCATCAACGTCACCGCCGAGCGCACCGTCCGGCTGCTGCCGCCGCTGATCCTGAGCGACGCCGAAGCCGATCAGATCGTGCAGCAGGTAAGTTCCCTGGTGAATGATTTCCTGCGGGAAAACGCCGCCTAAAAGAGATAGCGCTGTGGCTGTACGACACTTCCTCAACCTACACGACGCGAGCCGGGCGGAGCTGAACCAGCTCCTCCGCCGCGCCATCGAACTGAAGGCCATGCAACAGGCCGGCACCGTCTATCAGCCGCTCCAGGGCAAGGTGATGGGCATGGTGTTCGAGAAATCCTCGACCCGCACCCGCGTCTCCTTCGAAGTGGCGATGGTGCAGTTCGGCGGCCACGCCATCTTCCTGTCGCCGCGCGACACCCAGCTCGGCCGCGGCGAACCCATTGAGGACACCGCCCGCGTGCTGTCGCGCATGGTCGACGTGGTGATGATCCGCACCTACGCCCACGAACAGATCGAGCGCTTCGCCGCCCATTCGCGCGTACCGGTGATCAACGGCCTGACCGACGCCTTCCACCCCTGCCAGATGCTGGCCGACATGCAGACCTACCTGGAGCACCGCGGCAGTATCGAGGGCAAGACCGTGGCCTGGATCGGCGACGGCAACAATATGTGCAATTCCTACATCGAGGCGGCGCGCCAGTTCGGCTTCCGCCTCAACATCGCCACGCCGCAGGGCTACGAGCCGGATGCGGCCATCGTCGCCGCCGCCGGTGACAGCGTGCGCCTGTTCCGCGATCCGCTCGAGGCCGCGCACGCCGCCGACCTGGTCACCACCGACGTGTGGGCCAGCATGGGCATGGAAGACGAACAGCAACAGCGCCTGCGCGATTTCGCTCCCTACCAGGTGAACGACGCCATCATGGCCGCGGCGAAACCCGACGCCCTGTTCCTGCACTGCCTCCCCGCCCACCGCGGCGAGGAAGTGGCCGCCTCGGTCATCGACGGCCCCCACAGCCAAGTGTGGGATCAGGCGGAAAACCGCCTGCATGCACAGAAGGCGCTGCTCGAGTTCCTGCTCGTCCATTGATCCCCGCGCCCACCCCGGGCGCAGTTCAGCAAAACTTCCGCACACCGCCGCCATCGCTCCGGATGGCGGCGGCACATATCACTGCGCCGCGCGCACCTTGCCGTAGGCCGCCAGCAAACGCTGGTGCATGTCGCACCCCGCCAGCACGGCGCCCGGTGCCGTCACACCGAAAAAACGCAGTTCGCCGGACAGCAGCGCCTGTGCCTGATCCAGGGTCCCCACGCCGTACAACTGCTGCAAGGCGGCGGCATAACCCTCGGCGCCGTCCAGGTTGAGCAGGGTTTCCACACAGCGGTACACGCGCTGCCGTTCGTCGCTCGCCTGGCCGAAGTGGCGCACCCAATCGCAGCCCTCGCGGATCACCTCATCATCGCCCAGCGCCAGCCCCAGCAGCAGCTTCAGCTCGCCCACGCGCAGCTCCGCCCACAGCGTGCCCGCGTCGGCCGCCAGGCCGATGAGCGGCGCAATGGGACGGTGATCGTCCAGGCCCAGTTCATCGAGGGTGGCCAGCAGTTCGGTGCAGCCGGCATCGTCCAGCTGCGACAGGTGCAGGATCCCATCGCGCACCCGGTTGCCGATGCTGTTGTTCTCCCATTCCAGATCCTCCACCGGGTAGATCTCCGACATGCCCGGCACCAGGACGCGGCAGGTATACACGCCGAGATGGGTGAAGTCGGCGACGTACACGTCGTGCCCGGCGGCATGCACGCGCTCCACCAGCCAGTCGTATTCCTGTGTGGTGTCGCCGCTGAAATTCCAGTCGCTGAATTCGTAATCGGCCGCGGCGCCGAGAAATTCCCAGGCGATGCTGCCGCTGGAGTCGACGAAATGCGCTTCCAGGTTTTGCGGCCCGGCCACTTCGTCGAGATCGTGCGACGGCGGCGGAAAGCCCTCCAGGGCATCCAGCGCGCGCCCCTGCAACAGCTCCGTCAAGGCGCGCTCCAGTGCCACCTCGAAGCGCGGGTGGGCGCCGAAGCTGGCGTAGCAGCCCTGATCGCGCGGATTGAGCAGGGTCACGTTCATCACCGGATATTTGCCGCCCAGCGAGGCATCCTTGACCAGGATGCCGAAGCCTGCGGCGCGCAGGGCCGCGACGCCGGCGGCAATGCGCGGATAGCGGGCGATCACTTCCGGCGGCACGTCGGGCAGGCACAGCCCGTCGGCGATGATGCGGAACTTGACGTGGCGTTCGAAGATTTCCGACAGGGCCTGGGTGCGCGCCTCCTGCGGCGTGTTGCCCGCCGACATGCCGTTGCTGACATAGAGATTGCCGATGATGTTCACCGGGAACCACACGCCGGCATCGTCGCGCTGGCGCACGTAGGGAATGGCGCAGATGCCGCGCGCCCCGTTGCCGGAATTGAGATCGACCAGGGCGTTCACGTCGAGCGAACCTTCCGGGTCGTAGAACTCGCGCAGTTCCGGCGTCAGCAGCTCATCGGGCCAGTCGCCCGACCCGTCCAGCGCAAACCAGCGCTCGCGCGGATAGTGGGCATAGGAGGCATTGGCGTACTCCGCGCCGAGGTAGTAATGGGTCCAGAAATAGTTGGTGCCCAGCCGCTCGAAGAACTCGCCCAGCGCGCTGGCCAGCGCCGCCAGCTTGGTCGCGCCCTTGCCGTTGGTGAACAACAGCGGGCACTCCACCTCGCGCACATGCACCGACCAGATGCCCTCCACCGGATTGAGCCAGGAACGCTCCTCCAGCGCAAAGCCGAGAGCGGCCAGCCGCGCCTGCATCGAATTGATGGAGGCCTCCAGCGAAGCGTCCTTGCCGGCGATGAAATGTTCTGTGGTCATGAGTCGTCCTGCGGGCGTGAGCGGGTGGAACCGGGACCGGCATTATACGCGGATACGCGCGCCTGCCCCGGAAGTCTGCACGTCGCCCGGCGCGTCTGCTCCTAAATGCAGGATGGGTAGAGCTACGCGAAACCCATCGGTTTCATGTCAGTATTCCTGATGGGTTTCGCTGCGCTCTACCCATCCTTGTATTGTAACCGAGCAATTGTTGTACTTGGGTTCGCCCGAGAGGAAGGTCGGACGCCGTACCCATCCTG
>PGZL01000041.1:0-826 GCA_002840095.1 Gammaproteobacteria bacterium HGW-Gammaproteobacteria-1
GCATCGTCTGGGCACCGAGGTGGGTATCCTGGCCGATCTGCAAGGCCCGAAGATTCGCATTGAAACGTTCACTGCCGGCAAGGTGGAACTGCGCGCCGGCGCCGCGTTTACCCTGATCTGCCGCGAGGGCGTCACTGCCGGCGACGAGAGCCACGTCGGGGTCAGTTATCTCGGTTTGATCAACGATGTCGGCCCGGGTGACACCCTGTTGCTTGATGACGGCCTGATGGCATTGCAGGTGGAATCGCTCGATGGCGATCGCATCCACACCCGGGTGCTGACCGATGGCGTGCTGTCGAACCGCAAGGGGCTGAACCGGCTCGGTGGCGGCCTGTCGCTGGGTGCGCTCACCGACAAGGATCGCGCCGATATCGGCCATGCCGCCGCGATCGACGCCGACTTTCTGGCGGTGTCGTTTTGCCGCAGTGCCGCCGACATGGATGAAACCCGCGCACTGGCCAAGGCCGTAGGCTGGTCTCCGCATCTGGTCGCCAAGATCGAGCGCGCCGAGGCGATCACCAATCTGGAGGAAATCATCATCGCCAGCGACGTGGTGATGGTGGCGCGCGGTGATCTGGGGGTGGAAATCGGCGATGCCGAGTTGCCCGGCCTGCAGAAAAAAATCATTCGTGAAGCCTTGTTGCACAACCGAGTGGTGATTACCGCCACCCAGATGCTGCAATCGATGGTCGATAACCCGATCCCGACCCGCGCCGAGGTGCTGGACGTGGCCAATGCGGTGATCGACGGCACCGATGCGGTGATGCTGTCGGCCGAGAGCGCTTCGGGCCAGTATCCGGTGAAGGCGGTGGAGGCGATGGTGCGC
>PGZL01000041.1:953-5129 GCA_002840095.1 Gammaproteobacteria bacterium HGW-Gammaproteobacteria-1
GATGGCGACCATGTTTCTGACCGAGCATATCGGGGTACAGGCGATCATCGCACTCACCGAATCCGGTGGTTCGGCGCGCTATCTGTCGCGTTTCCGCTCTTCGGTTCCGATCTACGGCCTGTCGCGGCACGCCAGTGCGAGGCGGCAGATGGCGCTGATGCGCGAGGTGTTCCCGATCGACTTCGACAGCCGGGGCCAGGCCGCCAACGTGGCTGCCCGCGAATCGATCCGCGAGCTGTTCCAGCATGGCTTGCTGGTAGCCGGCGATCGGGTGATCTTCACCAGTGGCGACAGCATGGAAGCACGTGGCGCCACCAATACCCTGCGCCTGCTCGGGGTGGGGGCGGATGGTACAGCCGAGGGGCTGGGTTCGCTGTAGGTAATCTCCTGAAAACGGTTGCGCTGCCCATCGTGTCGCGGTGGTGCGTTAGTTGTCGGCTGCTTCGCAACACTGGTTTCGCCTTGCTCGGTCGCCCACAGGCTGGGCTCCACAGGGTTGCTTCAAGGCGCATTTGTGAGCCCACCCTGTGGGCGACAAGGTTCTGATCGCGACGGTTTCAACGGGTTCCCTGTCCGCCACGGGTCGGTCGGCGCGGCTATAATGCAAGGCTACCCAGCGAGCCGTTCAGGAACACTCGCTGAACGCGCCGCTCGCCCGAAACACCACACGAGGATCAACCATGAGCATCGAACAGCTTGAAGACATCGCGCAGGCGATGGTCGCCCCGGGCAAGGGCATTATTGCCATCGACGAATCCAACGCCACGATCAAAAAGCGTTTTGATGCGGTGGGTATCATCGATACCGAGGAGCATCGCCGCGCCTACCGCGAGATGCTGCTGACAGCGCCGGGCCTGGGCGAGCACATTTCGGGCGCGATTTTGTACGATGAAACCATCCGCCAGAAAACCAAGGCCGGGGTGCCGTTTACCAAGGTGATGCGCGATGCCGGCATCATCCCCGGGATCAAGGTCGACAAGGGCACGCATGCGCTGGCGGGCAATCCCGGCGAGTTGGTCACCGAGGGCCTTGATGGCTTGCGCGAGCGGCTCAAAGAGTATTACGCGCTGGGCGCACGCTTTGCCAAATGGCGTGCGGTCATCACCATCGGCGAGGACATCCCGACAGGGACCTGCATTGAAGCCAACAGCCACGCGCTGGCGCGCTATGCCGCGCTGTGCCAGGAGCAGGGCCTGGTGCCGATGGTTGAGCCGGAAGTGCTGATGGACGGCGAGCACGACATCGAAACCTGCTATGAAGTCACCGAAGTGGTGCTGCGCTCGCTGTTTGGCGCGCTCTACGATTTCAATGTGCAACTGGAAGGCACCATCCTCAAGGCCTCGATGGTTGTGCCGGGCAAGGATTGCGCGGAGCAGGTCGGCGTTGACGATGTTGCGCAGGCAACCGTGCGTTGCCTGCGTTCGGCAGTACCGGCATCGCTGACTGGTATCGTGTTCCTTTCCGGCGGTCAGTCCGACGCTGACGCCACCGCCCACCTTAACGCAATCAACCAGATTGGTGTGCAGCCATGGCCGCTGAGTTTTTCGTATGGCCGCGCCATGCAATCGGCGGCATTGCAGTTGTGGGCCAAGGATATGGCTGGCAATTTCGCGGCGGCGCAGAAGATCGTGGTGCAGCGCGCCCGTGACAACGGCCTGGCTGCGCTTGGCAAGTTGAAGTAAGCCGGCTGGGAGCCGCTCGAAACCTGTTGTGCCACCGAAGGTGGGCTCCCACAAAACCACCGTGCCGCGCACCTGTGGGAGCGCGCCCCAGATCAAGTCTGGGGCAGGCTCTGCGCGCGAATCGCTTCCGCAACACGTTCGCCGGCAGGCCGGCTCCCACCCAAGCGCCGACCGGCCGCATCGTGCCGCGTTCGCGGCCATGCGATCTGCGCCGACCGAACCGATGACACGACATGCGATAATGGCCGCATCGTGGTTCGCGCCGTGCCCTGTCATGAGTGCGCGCTGGAACCCCTGCCGCAGGTGCAGGTCTGTTATGGCCACGCCCTGTAATCGTTGATCGAGGAGATCGTTGTGTCCGATAACAAGAGCCTTACCCTGACCGATACTGTTGCTGGCAAAACCACAGAGCTGCCGATCTTGCGCGGCACGCTGGGCTCACCGTGCCTGGATATCAGCAAGGTGCCGAAAGATCTGGGTTATTTCACTTATGACTCCGGCTTCACTGCAACTGCCAGTTGCAAGAGTGCAGTGGCGTACATCGATGGCGATGCCGGCATACTTTTGTATCGTGGTTATCCGATCGAGCAATTGGCCAAGCACTCCAATTTCACCGAGGTGGCGTATCTGCTGATTAACGGTGAGCTGCCGACTACCGCCGAGCTCGATGCATTCGACCACACATGCTGTGCGGCATGCTGGGTTCGCTGGCGGCGTTTTATCACGATGATCTGAATCTGGATGATCCCGAGCAGCGGCGCATGGCTGCGATCCGCCTGTTGGCGAAAGTGCCAACCATCGCTGCGGCCTGTTATCGTCATTCGATCGGTTGGCCGGGGCGTTATCCACGCAACAACCTCAATTACGTCAATCGTTTCCTGCACATGATGTTCGAAGTGCCGTCCGAGCCACTGGAACTCAATCCGGTAGCGGCCAAGGCGCTGGATCTGCTGTTCATCCTGCACGCCGATCACGAGCAGAATGCCTCCACCTCGACCGTGCGTCTGGTCGGTTCCACCGGTGCCAATCCCTATGCCTGCGTGGCGGCCGGTGTTGCCGCGCTGTGGGGGCCCGCGCATGGCGGCGCCAACGAAGCGGTGCTGAAGATGCTGGAAGAAATTGGCCGGCCCGAGGATGTCGCCAGTGCAATTGATCGCGCCAAGGACAAGAACTCCGGTTTCCGGCTGATGGGCTTTGGCCACCGTGTCTACAAGAACTACGACCCGCGCGCCGCGATCATCCGCGAGATGACGCACAAGGTGCTGGCCGAGCTCGGGGTCAACGACCCGATGCTGGAAGTGGCGATGCGCCTGGAAGAGGCTGCGCTCAAAGATGAGTACTTCGTGTCGCGCAAGTTGTACCCAAACGTCGATTTCTATTCCGGGCTGATTTACAAGGCGCTCAACATCCCTACCGAGATGTTCACGGTGATGTTTGCGATTGCGCGCACCGCTGGTTGGGTTGCGCACTGGCTGGAACAGCAGATCGACCCGGAGGCCAAGATCGGCCGTCCGCGGCAGATATACACCGGTGCGGCAGCGCGCGATTACGTCGCGCTCGACAAGCGCTGAGCCGTTTGTGGCGAATCAGGGCTGGCCCGTTTCCGGGCCTCCCTGTTGCAGCAGTGCCCTGAGTTGCACCAGTGATGCGCGCGCCATAGGGGCGTCGCTGCCGGGTGCCAGCGGTGCCTGCCGAAGCGCGCTGCGTGGCAATACGATCAGCGCAAACGGCACATCGCCGGCAATGAACTCCAGTGCGTCGGCTTGGGTCGTGTACTCGCGATCAAGCCGCATCGTGCGTGTGGAACGTGTGTGGGTGATGCCTTGTTCATCAAGAAAGAGGCTAACCGCTTCGCAATCGTCCGTGTAAAGGTGCAAACACACTGCGCTGTGTGGTTCGGCGCAACCATCCAGCACGGAGCCCACCAAGCGGGGCGCGAAGTGGCTGAAAAACGCCATTGCCTCCAGGGCCGCTTCACGCAGATGTCGCTGATGGCAGGCGTGCTGCATGCCTGCGTAGAGGCGTTGCTCAGTGCGTAGCGCCGCAACGATTTCATCCAGTTCGGGCATTGCGCGAGGATCGCGGATTCCCAGACGTTTGGCGGCCCGTTGCCGCGCGCTTGCAACATCAGCAATGCCCGAATCACGCATCAAGCGAACGGCGTCGGCGGTAATTCGCTGGCGCTGTCGGGCGGTGTCAGACGATGCAATTCGCTCGCGGCGATCCATTGGCTGAGGCTGCTTTCAGAAAGGGACACGCTCAGAAGATATCAAATGCCTCGCGGTCACTGGTTTTTGGCTGGGCATTGGCGGTGTTCGCTTCCAGCCGCGCAATATCTTCCAGCTTGAAAAACTCGGCGATGGCGTCCGGGCTTCCTGGTTGTGCCAACAAGCCACTATCGCGGTTGATCCAGGCAGTAACGACACCGGCCGGCAGCGACGGCACGACTTCGGGCCGGCCAGCCAGCGCTTTGCTCATGTAGCCAATCCAGGCG
>PGZL01000042.1 GCA_002840095.1 Gammaproteobacteria bacterium HGW-Gammaproteobacteria-1
GTGTTTCCACTGCTGTTGCGCGACTGTGGCGGCAGCCAGCGCGGCCGCGATCTGCGCATCGCTGGCGCAGTGGCGTTCGGCATAAATGCTGGCGTCGACTGGGGAAATGAGTTGGATGGTTTTGGTCATGGGGCTCCGTTACAGCGTTTCGTTGAAGCGATTGGTCTGTCAGAAAAGGAGGGTCCGCAAAGGACGCAAAGCACGCAAAGGTGAAGCCAAAACAGATCAAGGGAAGGGCAGAAGCGATTCCCCTGCGTGATTCACATCCGAGACAAGCTTGCTCACAACCTTTGATGCTTTTGCGTCATTTGCGTGCTTTACGTCCTTCGCGGAACCAACAATGCACTGAATCGATCAATAGCGCTCAAAGCCGCGTTGCAATTCCCAGTCGGTGACGCGCCGGTCGTATTCCATTTGCTCCCAGCGCGCCGTATGCAGATAGTGCTCCACCACTTCATCGCCGAACGCGGCGCGCAGCATTTTCGAGCGCTCCAGTGCGGCGATGGCATCGCGCAGGGTTTTTGCCACTTCGGGTAATTTTTTGCCACTGTAGGCGTCGCCTTCGAATGGCTTGCCCAGTTCCAGTTTTTCATCGATGCCGGCCAGGCCGGCGGCGATCAGTGCGGCAAAGGCGAGATACGGGTTCAAATCGGCGCCACCGATCCGGCATTCGATGCGGATGCCCTTGCCGCCCTCGCCGCACAGGCGGAAGCCGGCGGTGCGGTTGTCGCGGCTCCACACCGCGCGCGTTGGCGCAAAGGTGCCGGCCTGGAAGCGCTTGTAGGAGTTGATGTACGGCGCCAGGAACACGGTGATGTCGGGCGCGTACTTCAGCTGCCCGGCCACCCACTGGCGCATCAGCGGGGTCATGGTGAACTCGGCCTTGGGGTCGTGAAACAACGCTTGCTTGCCGTCCAGGCTCCACAACGAATTGTGGATGTGGCTGCTGGAGCCGGCGAGGTCGTAACGCCATTTGGCCATGAAGGTGATCGCCTTGCCCTGCAGCAGCGCGATCTCCTTGCAGGCGTGTTTGATGATGCTGTGGCGGTCGGCCATGTTCAGCGCGTCGCAGTAGCGCACGTTGATTTCTTCCTGGCCCGGTCCCCATTCGCCCTTGGAGTTTTCCACCGGGATGCCGGCCGCTTGCAACTGCGTGCGGATCGCCCGCATTACCGGTTCTTCGCGGGTGGTTTGCAGGATGTTGTAATCCTCGATGTAGCGGCCAGCGGTTCTTGGGTTCTGGTAATTGCGCTGGTGGATCGCCTCGTAACTTTCGTCGAACAGGTAAAACTCCAGCTCGGACGCGAACATGCCGAGCATGCCGCGATCGGTGAGCCGTGCCACCTGCTTCTTGAGAATGCCGCGCGGACTGTGTGGCAGGTCGTGGTGGTGATGGTCCTGGACATCGCACAGCACCAGCGCGGTGCCTTCCAGCCACGGCACCACGCGCAGGGTCGAAAGATCGGGCTTGAACACGAAATCGCCATAGCCCTTGTTCCAGCTGGCGGCGGCGTAGCCGGGAACCGGCTCCATGTCGATGTCGTTGGCCAGCAGGTAATCGCAGCCGTGGGTTTCTTCGTGTGCGCTATCGAGGAAGAACTCGACCTGGAAGCGCTTGCCGATCAACCGCCCCTGCATGTCGACCAGGCAGGCGAGCACGGTGTCGATCTTGCCGTCGGCTGCCATCTGGCGCAGCGCGGAAAGTGTCAGTGGTGCGGTCATGATGATGTCCCGTTTGCGTGAAGGGCGCGCAGCCATTGGCCGCGCGCCCGCTATCGGCAGCCTCAGGCGCCGGTCTTCTCGCGTTGCGCCAGCGCGAACTCCTCTTCCGGCGACAGGATCAACCGATGCCGGCCGACCAGCGCGAAGTAGACGATGCATACACCGAACCACAATGCCACCCACAACACGCCGCGGGTGTACGCCGGGTCGCCGGTGAGCTGGTAGTACAGCGTCACTACCGCGATGAGCATGGTCAGCGCGGCACCACCGACACCCAGCGGACTGCGGTAGGGGCGGTCGATGTCCGGCATTTTCTGGCGCAGCAGGATGAAGCTCAGCGCCTGCATGAAGTACGAGAACATCGCGCCGAATACCGCCATGTTCAGCAGAGTGCCGCCGATCAACGCGCCGCCTTTTTCCGCGCCGAAGCCAAACCAAAGGCCGAACATGATCGCCAACGCGGTGACACTGCCCATCACCATCGCCACATGCGGGGTCTTGCGCCCACCGTGGGTAATCGACAGCCACGGCAGGAAGTAGCCAGCGCGGCTGAGCGAATAAATCTGC
>PGZL01000043.1 GCA_002840095.1 Gammaproteobacteria bacterium HGW-Gammaproteobacteria-1
AATGCGCCAGATTATCGCACTGAAACCTGTTGGCGCCAGAAGTGGTTCGAATATCGGGACTTGGCAGTAACGACCTGCACACGCACCGATGTATATTGCCCCATTGCCCGCTGGAGAACCGCGATGCCCAAGCTTGTGCTGATTGCCGCCGCCATTGCCCTGAGCCTGCCCGCCGCCGCCGCCGAGGTTACGGCGGTGCAATGCGGCCATGTATTTGATGCCAGCAACGCAAAGTTGCTCGGCGCGCACACCGTCGTGATCGAGGGCAATCGCATCCGCGAATTGCACGCCGGCAACGTCGTCATCGAAGGTGCCACCGCCATCGACCTCAGCCAGCAGACCTGCCTTCCGGGCCTGATCGACATGCATGTGCATCTGGGTAGTCAGACCAGTGCCCAAGCCTACTCGGAAGGCTTTCGCCTGAACCCGGAAGACTTTGCGTTCCGATCGGTTGGCTATGCCGAACGCACCCTGCTCGCCGGCTTCACCAGCGTGCGCGATCTGGGCGGCAATGTGGCGTTGTCGCTACGCAATGCGATCGATCAGGGTCTGGTGCGTGGTCCACGCATCAATGCTGCCGGCAAATCCATCGCCACCACCGGCGGCCATGCTGACCCGCTCAATGGCGTCAACCGCGACATCCTGCACGCGTTCGGTTATCCCGGCCCGGAAGACGGCGTGATCAGCGGCCCGATCGAGGCCCGACGCGCGGTACGCCAACGCTACAAGGAAGGCTCTGACGTGATCAAGATCACCGCCACCGGCGGTGTGCTCAGCTTCGCCAAAAGCGGCGACAACCCGCAGTTCATGGCCGATGAGAGAAAACCTTCGCTGCCGCCTACAAGGCGGGCGTCAAGATCGCCTTCGGCACCGATGCCGGCGTCTACCCGCATGGCGATAACGCCCGCGAATTCGAGCTGATGACCGAGGCCGGCATGCCCGCCAACGAAGCCCTGCAATCGGCCACTCGCAACGCCGCGCAGTTGCTCGGTCGCTGGGATGAACTGGGTAGCCTCGATGCCGGCAAGTTGGCCGATCTGGTGGCGGTGCCCGGCAATCCGCTGGAAAACATCGCGCTGATGAAGCAAGTGGACTTCGTGATGAAGGACGGCGTGGTCTATCGTCAGCCCTGACCCATCCCTCCGTCGAGCGCTCACTCGGTCAGTCGCTGTGCGACAGCGCAAGCTGCGCTTGCTATGCCTTCACTTCGCCGCTACGCGGCTCGCTCGGTCGCCCACAGGGTGCTCAACAAACGCCGCACCTGTGGGAGCACGCCTTGCGCGCGAAGCTGTCGCAAGAGGGTTCGCCGTCAGGCCGGCACCCACAACAGCACCGATTGGCACCAGCGAGCAACACCATTGCTCCGCAGGTGCGCGCAACTGCCTTTTTGTAGTCCACCCTGTGGGCGACCTGCCTGCATGCTGCCATTGTCTTGAAATTGACGGCAGCGGCATCATGTTTCTGACTTGACGCTTTCGAGATATTCCCATGACCCTGATTACCCCAGGCATCACGCCACGCCCCGCGCCAGCCACCGTGCCAGCGCCCGAATCGCTGATTTTCGAAACCACCGCAGCCGACTTCGAGCGCGATGTCATCATGCGCTCGGTCAAGGTGCCGGTGCTGGTCGATTTCTGGGCCACCTGGTGTGAGCCGTGCAAGCAAGGCAACTGGTCGATGGTTTCCCCGGCGCATTGCCCGAAGCCAAGCTGCGCGAGTTTCTGGGCAAGCATGGCATTGTGCCGCGTGCGGCTCCGGAAGATGACGCCGATGCACCCGAGGAAACAGCGGAAGCTGCGGAGATCCGCCTGCGCGCGGAAATCGCCGCCGCGCCGGATAATGACGAACTCAAGCTCGACCTTGCGCTGGCCCTCACCCGGCTGGGCAAAACCGACGAACCGCTGCGCCTGCTCGACGCCCTACCCGCCAATCTAGGCACCGATGATCGCGCCCGCAAGGCGCGTGCGCGCCTCGCGTTTGCTGCGCTTGTCGCCACCGCGCCGGACATTGCCACGCTGGAAGCGCGGGTCGCCAGCAATCCCGATGATGCGCAGGCACGCCACCTGCTGGGCGTGCGCCTGATCCTCGCTGCGCAGCCGCAGGCCGGGCTGGATCAGCTGATCGAACTGCTCCGCCGCGATCGCAGTTATGCCGACGGCCTGCCGCGCAAAGCCCTGATCGATGCGTTCCTGATCCTCGATGATGCCGAACTGGTATCGCGCTACCGGCGCAAGATGGCGTCATTGTTGTTCTGACAATGAAGGCATCGCGGTTACGGCTGCTGATGAACCTGTGGCCGCCGTTTGCCTGCTCGGGCATCCGGGTGGAGCGGATCGCGGACGATTTCAGCGCGGTGCGGGTCGCACTGCATCAGCGCTGGTACAACCGTAATTATGTTGGCAGCCATTTCGGCGGCAGCCTGTTTGCGATGACCGATCCGTTTTTCATGATGATGTTGCTGCACCAGCTCGGTAGCGACTACATCGTCTGGGACAAAGCCGCGCATATCGAGTTCGTCAAGCCCGGGCGTGGCACGGTAACCGCTGACTTTTATCTAGATGCCGACACCGTCGCCTCGCTGCGCGCCGCCGCTGATCGCGGCGAGCGGGTCAGACACTGGTTCGAGGTTGCCGTTCACGGTACCGATGGTGAGGTGGTGGCGAAAGTTCGCAAGCACGCCGGCATCGTTGCTCGCAGGACCCCACACATTGAGTCAAACCACTGACAACGCGCCGACCCTGATTCGCGCCGTCTCGCGCTGGCAGATCGTCGGCCTGTCGATCAACGACGTGATCGGCAGCGGCATCTATCTGTTGCCGGCAGCGGCTGCGGCGCTGCTCGGCCCGGCCAGTCTGTGGGCGGTGCTGCTGGCCGGGCTGGCGGCCTCGCTGCTGGTGCTGTGTTACGCGCAAGCGGCAAGCTATTTCGATCAGGCTGGCGGCGCGTATCTGTACACCCGCGAGGCGTTCGGCGACTTCATCGGCTTTGAGGTTGGCTGGATGGCCTGGCTGACCCGCATCGCATCGATCGCCGCCCTGGCCAACGGCCTGGCGCTGGCGATGTCGGCACTATGGCCGGCTGCGGCGCACGGCCCGGCGCACACCGCGGTGATCGTGCTCGGCATCGGCGCGGTCACCTGGGTCAATGTCGTCGGCGTCAAGTCCGGCGCGCAGATGGCGGTGGTGCTTACGCTGGCCAAATTGGCAGATTGGGGGAATCTCAGCGGTTCGACCGTACCGGTTCGCGCCAACCTCACCGAAGCGGCACTGCTGCTGCTGTTCGCCTACGCCGGCTTCGAGAACACCCCAGCCGCAGCCGCTGAGTATGAAAACCCGAAACGCGATGTGCCGTTTGCGATGCTGACCATGATCGCGGTGGTCACGCTCACCTATGTTGCGATCCAGGCGGTTGCGCTTGGCACACTGCCGAATCTGGCGACATCAACCGCGCCGCTGGCCGAAGCCGCGGGCCGTTTCGCCGGTCCGGCGGCCGTGCTGTTGCTCACGCTCGGCGCGGTGGTATCGATTCTCGGCAACATCGGCAACAGCGTGCTGATGGGGCCGCGCTATTTGTACGCTCTGGCCGTTGACGGCTATGGCCCGGCACTGTTTGCGCGCGTCCACCCGCGCTGGCATACCCCGGTGGCGGCCATTGTGGTGCCGGCCGCGATTGCGCTGGCACTGGCGCTGTCGGGCGACTTCGTGCAACTGGCGCTGTTGTCGGTGGTGGCGCGGCTGGCAACCTACATCGGCACGGCGGCATCGCTGCTGGTGTTGCAAAAACGCTACGCCGACAAGCCCGGCGCGCTGGTTCTGCCCGGCGGACGCCTGATTCCGCTGCTGGCGCTGGCGGTGTCGCTGGTCTTGTTGCTGGCCACAACCACCGCAAACCTGCTTGCCGGAGCCGCTGCCATAGGTGTTGGTGCAGTGGTTTATCGCCTGCGCCGGCGCTGAGCGCCACAAGTGATTGCCGTCAAGGCTTGTGATGACCGCTTGGCCCGCTTACCCTGCATCATGCCTTTTGCCCGCAGTTGAAACGGGTATCGTAGTGCCACCACTTAACCTGACCGGGCCAAGACCGTGCCACGCCGACGCCCATGACACCGCGATTTGTCCACCTGCATCTGCACAGCGAGTTTTCGCTGACCGATTCAACCATCCGCATCAAGCCGATGGTGAAGCGCTGTGCACAGTTGGGCTTGCCGGCGGTGGCAATCACCGACCAGAGCAACCTGTTTGCGCTGGTGAAGTTCTACAAGGCGGCCGAGGCAGAAGGTTTGAAGCCGATCGCCGGCGCCGACATCTGGCTGGCCGATGAGGGCCAACCGCCCTCACGCCTGAGCTTGCTGTGCCGCAACCGCGATGGCTATCTGGGCTTGTCGCGTTTGCTGTCGCGTGCCTATCAGGAAGGCCATCGCGGCGATCTGGTCTGCGTCAAGCCCGCCTGGTTATACGACGAACGCAGCGGACTGGTGGTTATCGCCGGGCGGCAAAGCCTGCTCGGTCAGCATCTCGCGGGTGGTCGCAACGATACCGCCGCACGGATTTTGCACGATTGGCGCGAACTGTTCCCCGATGCCTTGTATCTGGAACTCACCCGCACCGGTCGCGATGGCGAGCAGGCCTTCAACATGGCAGCGGTGGAACTGGCAGATCGAATGGATTTGCCGTTGCTGGCATCCAACGATGTGCGATTCCTGCTGCCCGACGACTTCGAAGCGCACGAGGCGCGGGTCTGCATTGCCAGCGGCCGCGTGCTCGACGATCCCAAGCGCCCGCGTGATTACAGCCCCGAGCAATACCTGAAATCGCCCGAACAAATGGCCGAATTGTTCGCCGATCTGCCCGAGGCACTGGAAAACACGGTCGAGCTGGCGCAGCGCTGCAATCTCGAACTGCAACTGGGCACTTACTACCTGCCCGACTTTCCGGTGCCGGACGGGCACACGGTACACACGGTAGAGAGCTGGTTGCGCGCGCAGTCCGAGCAGGGATTGGCCGAACGGCTCAAGAAAAGTCCCGTGGCCGCCGGGCACACCACGGAAAGCTATCAGCAACGTCTCGCCATCGAGCTGGACGTCATCATCACGATGGGCTTCCCCGGCTACTTCCTGATCGTGGCCGACTTCATCAACTGGGCCAAGCAACACGATATCCCGGTCGGCCCCGGGCGCGGCTCCGGCGCCGGCTCGCTGGTGGCCTGGGCGCTGGGCATCACCGATCTGGACCCGCTGCCCTACGACCTGCTGTTCGAGCGCTTCCTGAATCCCGAACGCGTGTCGATGCCCGACTTCGACATCGATTTCTGCATGGATCGGCGCGACGAGGTGATCGATTACGTCGCGCAAAAATACGGCCGCGACCGGGTCAGCCAGATCATCACCTACGGCACCATGGCGGCCAAGGCGGTGGTACGCGATACCGGTCGCATTCTCGGCCACCCGTACGGCTTCGTCGATTCGATTGCCAAGTTGATTCCGCTGACCCTGGGCATCAGCCTCGACGACGCGCTCGGCGAAAGCGAGGCGGCGCGCAAGGACAACAACCTCGCCTCCGCCGAACTGATCGCGCGCTATCAATCCGAAGACGATGTGCGCGATCTGATCGACCTGGCGCGCAAGCTCGAAGACCTCACCCGCAATGCCGGCAAGCACGCCGGCGGCGTGGTGATTGCACCCAGCCCGCTCACCGATTTCTGCCCGCTGTTCTGCGAACAGGGCGGCACCAGCCCGGTCACCCAGTTCGACAAGGACGACGTCGAAGCCGCCGGCCTGGTCAAGTTCGACTTCCTTGGCTTGCGCACGCTGACGATCCTGGATTGGGCGGTGAAGGCGATCAATGCCGAACGCCAGCGCAACGGCGAGGCCGAGTTCGATCTGACCGCGTTGCCACTGGATGATCCAGCAACGTACGCGTTATTTTCGCGTGGCGACACGGTGGCGGTGTTCCAGTTTGAATCGCGCGGCATGCGCGAACTGCTCAAGCGCGCGCGCCCGGACCGCTTCGAGGACATCATTGCGCTGGCCGCGTTGTTCCGCCCCGGCCCGCTGGGCTCGGGAATGGACAAGGACTGGACCGCGCGCAAGCACGGCGAAGCGGAGGTTACTTACGCCCACGATCTGGGTGATGCAGATTGCGCAGGTGCTGGCCGGCTATTCGCTGGGTGGCGCCGACCTGCTGCGCCGCGCGATGGGCAAGAAAAAGCCCGAGGAAATGGCCAAGGAGCGTGCCAAGTTCGAGGCCGGCGCGTCTGCGCGCAATGTTGATCCACGGGTTGCCAGTGGCATCTTCGATTTGATGGAGAAGTTCGCCGAGTACGGCTTCAACAAATCGCACTCGGCCGCCTATGCCTTGGTGGCCTATCAAACTGCCTGGCTGAAGGTGCATTACCCGGCGCAGTTCATGGCCGCCACCCTGTCCTCGGACATGGACAACACCGACAAGGTGGTGAACTTTCTCAACGAGGCTCGTGCACTTGGGCTTGCCATCGCGCCGCCCGATGTCAACAGCTCGGGCTATGCCTTCGCCGCGACCGATGCCAAGGCGATCCGCTATGGCCTGGGTGCAATCAAGGGCGTGGGGCACGGCGCCTGTATCGCCATCGTCGATGCCCGAGCATCCGGCGCCGCGTTCCGCGACCTGCCGGACTTTCTCGGCCGGGTTGATGGCAATCGGCTCAATCGGCGGGTGCTTGAAGCACTGATCCACGCCGGCGCCCTCGACAGCCTCGGCAGCAACCGGCCTTCGTTGCTGGCGCAGTTGCCGGATGTGCTACGTGCCACCGAGCAGGCCGCGCGCGAACGCGCTGCCGGCCAGGTGTCGCTGTTCGGTGGCGGCCCGGAACCGGCGCTGAGCATCGAGCTGGCGCACTGCGAGGACTGGCCGTTGGCGCAGAAGCTGGCCGGCGAGCGCGAAACACTGGGCCACTACCTCAGCGGCCATCCGCTCGATCCGTGGCGCAGCGAGCTCAATGCCCTGACCGGCTTTGATCTGGGCGAACTGGAGCGGGTGCTGTCACAGAAGCGTGATCGCCGCGGCGAAGCCCAGGTGGTGATCGCCGGCATGGTCACCGCCATCCGCAAACGCGGTGAAACCATGGCATTTGTGCAGATCGAGGACGGCAAGGGTCAACTGGAATGCCTGTTCTTTCGCGATGCATTCATCGAATACGGTGCCATGCTCAGCCGCGACCGGGTGCTGGTGATCGAGGGCAGTCTGAGCGACGACGATTTTTCCGGCGGCTTCAGCCTGCGCGCCAAACGCTGCTGGGATTACCGCGAGTTGTGTGCAGGTGGTCAACGGCTGGACCTGCGCATCGACCTGCGCGACAGTGCAACCCTGGAACAACTGGAAACAACACTAAACCCCCACCGGCCTGGTACGACCCCGCTGCGTCTTCTGGTCACCACCACCGCCGGCTGCGGTGTGATCGAAATCAACGGCGCACACAGCGTACGCTGCGAGCCCGAGCTGATCGATCAGTTGCGCGCCCTGCCGGCAATCAGCGAGGTCAGCCTGCACCTGCCAAGGCCGTGGCAGCACTGAGCACGATTGCGATACGCTTGATGGCGGTGGCGCTGCCGGTTGGCCGGTGCCTTGGTGGGAGCCCACCCTGTGGGCGACTGTCGCAATGGGGTTCGTTGCGGTTATGTGACGCTATACTTGCACGTCGCCTGGAAATCGCCCGCGCATGAACGCAACCTATCTCGACTTTGAAAAACCTATCGCCGAACTGGAAGCCAAGATCCAGGATCTGCGTCATGCCAGCCATGGCCCGGCGCTGGACGTGGAAGCCGAAGTGCGCGGCCTGCGCAACAAGCTACGCATCCGGTCGGCCGAAATCTTCCGCAACCTCAGTGCCTGGCAGATCGCGCAACTGGCGCGTCACCCGGCGCGGCCCTACACCCTGGATTACCTCGGCCGAGCTGGCCGGTGATCGCGCCTATGCTGACGACGCGGCCATTGTTGGCGGTCTGGCCCGCATCCACGGCCGTTCGGTGATGGTGATCGGCCATCAGAAAGGCCGCGACACCAAAAGCAAGATTCGCCGCAATTTCGGCATGCCGCGCCCGGAAGGCTATCGCAAGGCGTTGCGGCTGATGAAGATGGCCGAACGCTTCCGACTGCCGATCTTCACCTTTATCGACACCCCCGGCGCCTACCCTGGCGTTGGCGCCGAGGAACGCGGCCAGAGTGAGTCCATCGCCCGCAACCTGATCGAAATGGCCGAGCTCAAGGTGCCGGTAATCTGCACCGTAATCGGCGAAGGCGGCTCCGGCGGTGCGCTAGCCATCGGTGTGGGCGATCGCACCCTGATGCTCGAATACAGCACTTATTCGGTGATCTCGCCGGAGGGCTGCGCCTCGATTTTGTGGAAGTCGGCGGAAAAGGCCAAGGATGCCGCCGATGCGCTGGGCCTGACTGCGCGTCGGCTGTTCGGCCACGGCCTGATCGACAAGGTAATCCGCGAGCCGATCGGCGGCGCCCACCGCAATCCCAAATCGATGGCGATCCGGCTCAAGGCGGTATTGCTCAACGAGCTCGCCGCGCTGGAAGCGCTCGACCCCGACACCCGGCTGCAACGACGCTACCAGCGCCTGCGCGGTTACGGCGCCTACGCCACACTCTGATGCCACCCGACACCCTCATCCTGCGCCAGCCGGACGACTGGCACACCCACCTGCGCGACGATGACATGCTGCGCGCCGTGGTCGGCCACAGCGCGCGCCAGTTCGCCCGCGCCATCGTGATGCCCAATCTGCGCCCGCCAATCACCACCATCGCGGCCGCACAAGCCTATCGCCAGCGCATTCAGGCCGCAGCCGGGACCACCGCATTCACCCCGCTGATGACCGCCTACCTCACCGACGACATCGCTGCCGATGAAATCGCGCGCGGCTTCGAACAAGGCGTGTTCACTGCCTGCAAGCTGTATCCGGCCAATGCCACCACCCATTCCGAACGTGGCGTCACCGCGATCGCCAAGATTCATCGGGTGCTGGAACGGATGCAGACGCTCGGCATGCCGTTGTTGATCCACGGCGAGGTCACCGACGCCGATATCGATATTTTTGATCGTGAGGCAGTGTTCATCGAGCGCGTATTGAGCCCGCTGCTAAGCGACTTTCCCGCACTCAAGGTGGTGCTGGAACACATCACCACCGATGACGCCGTGCAATTTGTCAGCGCCGCTGCGGCCAATGTCGCCGCCACCATCACCCCGCACCATCTGGTCATCAGTCGCAATGCGCTGTTTGCCGGCGGTATCCGCCCACACCTGTATTGCCTGCCGGTGCTCAAGCGCGAACGGCATCGGCTAAGCCTGCGCCGTGCTGCCACCTCCGGCAACCCGAAGTTTTTCCTCGGCACCGACAGCGCACCGCATGCCCGTGATGCCAAGGAAAGTGCCTGCGGCTGCGCCGGCATTTTCAACGCGCCGATGGCACTGGAAAGCTACGCAACGGTGTTTGAGCAAGAATCGGCGCTGCCAAGGCTTGAAGGCTTTGCTTCCGAGTTCGGCCCGCGCTTTTACGGCCTGCAGCTGAATCCGCGCAAGGTGCGCCTGCGGCGTACGCCGCAACCGGTACCCGAACGGATCGGCGAGCTGGTGCCGTTCCATGCCGGACAGACCCTGGGCTGGCTGTTCGAAGGCGTGATTGACGCCTGACCCGCCGCATACCGATGCTCTGCTGTGAGCAGCGCAACTCTCAAAGTATCGCCAAGTTCAACATTGCTAAACATTACGCCGGCGCGTAATGCGGCTCAATCCACCTCGTCGTTCACCAGCGCATACAGATCGTGCTCATCGCTGCCCATGATGCGCACATCGGCAAAGTCGCCGGGCTTGAGGCCGGCCTCGGCGCCATCTTGAATCTGCACCAGGCCGTCGATTTCAGGCGCATCGGCCATGGAACGGGCAATCGCCAGCTCGCCGTCGATCAGGTCTACCAGAACGCGCTGCATGGTGCCCACCTTGCGCGCCAGCTTTTCCTCG
>PGZL01000044.1 GCA_002840095.1 Gammaproteobacteria bacterium HGW-Gammaproteobacteria-1
GTCGGCGGCGGCACCGCCGGCTGGATGGCGGCCAACCTGCTGGCGCACCGCTGGCGCGAACGCAACGTGGATATCACACTGCTGGAATCGCCGGAGATCGGCATCGTCGGTGTCGGCGAGGGTTCAACGCCATTGCTGGGCACGTTTTTCGAGACCCTGGGCATCGCCGATTCCGACTGGATGCCCAAGTGCAACGCGACCTACAAGAACGGCATTCGTTTCAGCGGCTGGTCGCAGGTCAAAGGGTATGAGAGCTACTTTCATCCGTTCGCATCGGCCATCGACATCCATGGCCAAGCCGCCTTTTTCATGCATTGCGCAATGCGGCGCAATGGCTACGATGTAGCCGCCAATCCGGATCGATTTTACCTCGCAGCGGAACTGGCGCGCCAACGCCTCGCTCCGCTGGCGGCGCATCATTTTCCGTTCCGGATACTTCACGGCTACCACTTCGACGCGCATCTGGTCGGCGCGCTGTTGGGCGAGTTTGCACAACGCAATGGCGTCGATCACCGGCAAGGCAAGGTGGTGGCGGTCGAGCGTGACGAAGACGGTGCGGTGATTGCCGTTATCACCGAGGATGCTCGCCGCATCGAGGGCGATTTTTTCGTCGATTGCAGCGGTTTCCGATCACTGATCGTGCAGCAGGCGTTGGCTGTGCCATTCAAACCATTTTCCGACAATCTGTTCAATGATCGTGCGGTCGTGCTGCCAACGCCGACCGACCCAACCGGCACCAACAGCCAGACGATCTCGACCGCGCTGCGCAACGGCTGGGTATGGAACATCCCGCTGCGCCATCGCCACGGCAATGGATACGTCTACAGTTCGCGTTTCTGCACGCCGGACCAAGCCGAGCAGGAACTGCGCGAACACCTCGGTTTGCTCGATGATCCAGTCGGCGCGCGCCATTTGCAGATGCGCGTTGGCCGGGTGGAACAGGTATGGGAAGCAACCGCCCTGCATCTGGTGCAGACCACGCTCGAGAGCTTCATCGAGCATGTCGAGCGTGACGGTGATCTGGACGCCCGGCGGCGATCCTTCAACGACGGCATCGCCCGCGATTTCGACGGTGTGCGCGATTACATCGTCTGTCATTACCGGATGAATCGGCGCACCGATACCGAATACTGGCGCGCCAATGCCAGCCACGATCAGCTCTCGGATTCGCTCAAGGCGATTTTGACCTGCTGGTTTACCGGCCAGAATCTGGAGCATGAAATCGCGCGCCAGGGCATCGCCGACATCTACCCAGCCATGTCATGGCATTGCCTGCTCGCTGGCTACGGCCAGTTCCCCGACGTGGCGAAACTGCGCGCGCCGGAGCCTGGCATCGGTAAAGCGGACATGGCAGCGATCGACGATTTCCGCAGCCGCTGCGCGCTCAACTTCCGCGACCACGCACAGGTGCTTGCTGAAATGGCAGCGTAGCCGCTCAGCGTTGCGCCGCGCAATGTTCGGCGATGAACTGCGCATGGTCGGGCATCACCCCGACGCATTTACCGATCACCGCCTCGACACCGCCGACGAACTCGCACAACTCACTCTCTGGCATGAATCCGGCAAATGGATGGTAGCCCTGCGCATGGATGCGCTGGCCTTCCATCACCTGCAACCAGCTCGGCTCGGCAAACAGCTCGTTGCCATCACGGAACAGCCGGCCGTTGCTGCGGTACAGATCGATCTTGCGTTGCAGTGTCGCCGGGATCGGCATGGTGCGGGTGTAGTTCCAGAACGCCGAATCGGTACGCTCGGTCGCCTTGTAATGCAGAATCAGAAAGTCACGGATCTGCTGGTACTCAAGCCTGCCCTGCGCGTTGTATTCATCGATGTCGGCCGCATCGAACCCTTGATGAGGAAAAAATGTGGCAATACGCGAAACCGCGGTCTGGATCAGATGGATGCTGGTCGATTCCAGCGGTTCGAGGAATCCGCTGGACAAGCCTACCGCGACACAGTTGCGCTCCCACAGCTTGCGCCGCATGCCGGTACGAAAACGGATCAGGCGCGGATCGGCCATTTTCTCGCCGTCAATGTTGGCAAGCAAAATCGATGTCGCTTCGTCATCACTCATGAACAGGCTGCTGTACACATGACCGTTGCCGACCCGGTGCTGCAAGGGAATCCGCCACTGCCAGCCGGCGCTGTGCGCTGTTGAGCGAGTCATCGACAGCAATGGTTTCACTGGAGCGCTGGGCACTGCCAGCGCCCGATCGCACGGCAGCCAGTGCGACCAATCCTCGTAACCGACGCCGAGTGCATCGCCGATCAGCAGTGCGCGGATGCCCGAGCAGTCGATGAAGAACTCGCCATCGATCCGCTCGCCGCCTTCCATCACCAGCGCTTCGATATAGCCATCCTCGGCACGACGCAACACCTGTTTTACCTTGCCTTCGGTGCGCATTACGCCGCGCTTCTCGGCGAGCCCGCGCAACCAGCGCGCGTAGAGGCTCGCGTCAAAATGGAACGCATGCACGATGTCGCCAAGCGGCGAGCCCGGCATATCCTTGCGATAGCGCATGAACTTCGCCTGCCGCGGCGCGACGGTATTGATCGAATAGGCGTCAAGTCCGCTGGCCTTGCCCAGTTGTTTCAGCCGCAGCCAGTAATGGTGAAAGCCGACCAGCGAGGTGTCTGGCCCGACCTTACCGAAACCATGGATATAACGATCACCGAGCTGACCCCAGTTGACGAACTCGATGCCGAGCTTGAAGGTGCCTTGAGTGGCCTTGAGGAATTCGTCCTCATCGATCTCCAGTGCCGCATTGAAGTGCTTGATGTTCGGTATCGTCGCCTCGCCAACGCCGACGATACCGATTTCCTCGGACTCGATCAGGCGTATCCGGCATGACGGCGG
>PGZL01000045.1 GCA_002840095.1 Gammaproteobacteria bacterium HGW-Gammaproteobacteria-1
TCGGCAACGCCGGGCATTCCGCAGATGTCACGCTCAGGCATGAACCCGGAGCGTGTTGCTACTGATGAGCGTGAAGCGCGCGGCCGCGCCATGCGTGAGTTGCGCGCACTGGCGAGCGCCATCGAAACAGCTATGGCTACACTGATTGAAGAAAAGCTGATCATGGTACGTCGCAATGAGCAATGGCTGGAAGTTGAAATCAGGACCGACATTCTGTTTCCCAGCGGCGTAGCTGACATCGCACCCAGCGCACAGGTAGTGCTTGACGAATTGGCCGCGATTTTCTCGCGATTCAACAATTCAATACGGGTGGAAGGTTACACCGATGATCGGCCGATCAACACGGTTGTATTTCCTTCCAATTGGGAGCTGTCGGCAGCGCGAGCTGCCAGCGTTGTACGGCGATTTGCCGAGCACGGGGTGGCACCGGATCGGCTCGGAATCATCGGCTGGGGTGAACAGCGCCCCGCTGCCAGCAATGACAGTGCCGAGGGTCGCAATCAGAATCGACGCGTTTTGATCGTGGTGCTGGGCAGTGATCGTCATGAGCGCACCATCAGTGATCTTGCGAATCATGTTGCAAACCCTTCGGATGCAATTTCTGGGGAGGATACTGCAAGCACGGGCAGCAGTTCCGGAACGGAAAATACGGGTGAGATGGAAGTATCTGACGATGCCCCTGCTGCAGCGACTGAAGAAACTGCGCAAGCTGCCGATAACCCGGTAGTGCAGCAGGAGAGTGGCACGTGAGCATGCAGATTTGGGCTGTTGCCAATCAGAAGGGTGGGGTGGGCAAAACTACCACCGCCGCAGCGCTGGCCGGCTTGCTTGCAGAGCAATCGGCGCGCACGTTGCTGGTAGACATGGACCCACACGGTTCGTTGACGACCTATCTGGGCTTTGATGCCGAGGCTGCCGGTTCCGGTGTGTATGAACTGTTCCGTGCAAAAGTAGGCGATGCGCCACTGACAGATGATAACGCGCTGATTCGCACGACCGCAGTCGATCAGCTCTGGTTGATGCCGTCCTCTCCGGCCATGGCGACACTGGATCGCCAATTGGGAGCGCGTGCAGGCATGGGCCTGGTGTTGACCGAAGCATTGCAGCGTCTGCACGGTCGGTTTGATCGCGTGGTAATCGATTGTCCGCCGATGCTTGGTGTTCTGATGATCAATGCATTGGTCGCCTGCGAGCGTCTGATCATACCGACGCAAACCGAGTTTCTGGCATTGGGTGGTTTGCAGCGCATGCTGCGTAGTCTGGCCATGGTGGAGCGCTCGCGCGGCATGCGCATCCCTTGCCTGATCGTGCCAACCTTGTTTGACAGCCGCACGCGCGCTTCGCAAACATGTCTGGATTCACTCAAGGCCGATTACCCGGATACGGTGTCGCGTATCGTGGTACCCACCGACACCCAGGTACGCGAAGCCAGTCGTGCCGGCCTGCCAGTGGGGTCGTGGCCGGCGGCGCGCCGAGCCGGTGAGGCATATCGTGAATTGCTGCGCGAGTTACTTGAGTTTGAACAAGCAGTGGCACAGGCAGGTGCAGCATGATTGGACGCGCTGCCAGTGCCGGCATGGCGCCGCGTGATGACGCGGTTGATCAATACATAGCGGCATTGCTTGATGTCACGCCGCAGCCCGAATCCGCGGATGGAGTGGTTGTGACGGATGGCGCGCAAGGCAAGGAACTGGCAACGCTCGCTTGCAGCGAGGAGCCGAAGCAACGCGTCGCCGATGCTGCGAACGCGTATTACCTGTGCAATGTTTCCGGCTTGCAGCTTGCGGTTGCCAAGAGCGCAGTGGATTGGGTCGGGCCGGTGCCTGAACCATTGGCGAGTTCACAGTTATCGCTGCCGTGGTTGTTGGGCAACAGCGATCACGATGGACGCGTTTGCCACGTGGTCGATCTTGCACGCATTATTGTGCCCGGTGATGCGCAGAGTGTGCGCTGGCGTGATAACCCGGCAAGCCGTCCGTGGTTGGCCGGCATGGCAAGCGAACCGTTGTGCGCCGTGCTGAATGTGAGGGGCCTGACTGAGTCGCTTTCCCGGGAGTTGCAACGTGACGCAAGATGAAACCATCGATGCGTTGCCGTCAACCGAGGGCAATAGCGAATCATGGATCGGCATTACCCTGGCCGGTCAGAGTTATGCGGCCCCAGTGTGCCGCGTGCAGGAAGTGATCCGACCGCAGGATATTGCCCCAGTGCCGGGCGCACCGGCTGCGATGCGCGGCCTGATGAACTTGCGCGGACGTTTGCTGCCGGTGCTTGATGGCCGAATGCGTCTCGCGCTTCGTGGCGATGTGTGCTGTGACGATGCCGCCGTTCGTGTGCTGGTACTTGATAGCGAGGGCGAAAAAACCGGATTGCTGGTTGACGCTGTCGGCGAGTTGATCCGGTTTGATGAAAACGCAATTGGTCCACCCCCATCTGGCCGAACGACGCGCGTCCATGATCCGGTACGCGGGGTAATCCGTAGCGCATCGGGCTTTACGGCGTTGCTGGATGTGACTCGCCTGTGTGATCCGGACGCGATTGTCGGTAATTTTCACAACGATGTTGGAGGACCCCCATGACTGCAGGTGCATTATTTTTGCTGGCAATTGCACTGATTGTCGGTCTGGTCAACCTGGCGCTGTTGATCGCGCTGTTTCGACAAAGAGCACAAACGCCGCCGCCGCAGGATCACACACCAAGTGATGCGTTTCGTCGCCAGCTTGAACATATGGAGCGCCGACTGGTTGAAATCGGCCAGGGCATTGAGCGCATGTCGCATTTGCGCATGTACGACACTGCTGGCAATGCCGGGCGTTCGTATGAACTGGCGCATCGCATGGCCAGCCGTGGCGCAAGTGTCGAGCAGGTATCGCTGGATTGCGGGCTGAGCTTTGAAGAAGCCGAGTTGATCGTGCGTCTTCACCGCGATAACGCCTGAAAACCAAGTCAGGTTGCGCGAAATGTTTTCAGCGGCCACCACCATCGCCGCTGCCGGGCGATGAGAGCGCGTAGAACTGTTGAATGACCACAGCAATTGCCGCGCATGCTGACGCATCGAGCTGTTCTGGTACGTTGGCCTGAGTAAGCCATTGCAGCAGCGCAGCATCGGAGGTGAGGGTTATGCCATGCTGCCCGGCTAATTGCTGCATATGCGGAACAAGCCCTTCTATCACCACGGAACGTGCATCCTCGCGGTGATCAGAAGGCAAGTGCAACAGGGCTTCGCGTGGGTTGCTCATAGCCGTCCTTATGCTGTTGCCGACACCAGACTGCCACTGACGCCCGGCGAGGCTGCAGGGTAGCCATAACGGCAAGCAACATGCTCAACGACCAGTCCGCGCCGGTGCAATTGGTCAGCGACGCTGGTGAGCGAAGATTCAATACGCCGTGCGACGGCAGCGATTTCGGCCCAGAATTGCACCCGCACCCGATTTTCGACGATGCGGATATCTGCACCGATGGCCCCCAATGACGGTAAGTCGATAGCGGTTTGTATCAACCAGCCCGGACCATTGCCCGTGCCGGAAGCCGTTGGAAACAGCCGCACTTGCAGCACATCAAGCCCTCCACGGCCGTGCATGGGTATCTCGAATAGCCACGTAGGTGACACTGCGGCGGCCTGTAGCTGCGTGATCGTTTGTCGAGCAATCACCCCTTGCGCAGCATGATGAAGCCGCCCCCAATCTGACGCATTACCACGCCATGGAACGCGTGCTGCCCGCGGTTGTCGTGGCAGATCGCGGCCTGGCTGTGGCGGCTGCAAATCACTGCG
>PGZL01000046.1 GCA_002840095.1 Gammaproteobacteria bacterium HGW-Gammaproteobacteria-1
TCGATACCCTCCAGACGCGCGCCCAGTTGTATGACTTTCTCGATTACCACGCCTACGAGGACAAGCTCGACGCGTTGTTTTCCAGGAAGTCGTGACCCTTCCGTCGCCGAACCGCAATCGATTGTCACGCGACAGCGTGTAAAACCCAGGAGCCGTCATGTCCGATCCCAGTGCCAACACCCTGCCAAAACCGAAGAAATCCGTCGCCCTGAGCGGCACCGCCGCCGGCAATACCGCGCTGTGTACGGTCGGGCGCAGCGGCAACGACCTGCATTACCGTGGCTATGACATCAAGGATCTGGCCAACGGTGCCAGTTTCGAGGAAGTGGCGCATTTGCTGGTGCATGGCAACCTGCCCAGTTTCAGCCAGCTCGGCGCCTACCGGCGCAAACTCAAGGCACTGCGTGGCCTGCCGCTGATCGTGACCGACGCGCTGGAGCGCATCCCGGCCTCCGCGCACCCGATGGACGTGCTGCGCACCGGCGTGTCGGTGCTGGGTACGGTGCTGCCGGAGAACGACAACCACGGCGCGCCGGGCGCGCGCGACATTGCCGACCGGCTGATGGCCAGTCTGGGTTCGATGCTGCTGTACTGGTATCACTTCACCCACAATGGCCGGCGCATCGAGGTGCGTACCGAGGACGAATCGATTGCCGCGCATTTTCTGCACCTGCTGCACGGCCGCCCGCCGAGCGAGCTGCATGCCAAGGCGTTGGACACCTCGCTGGTGCTGTATGCCGAACATGAGTTCAACGCCAGCACCTTTGCTGGCCGGGTGATCGCCGGCACCGGCTCGGACATGTATTCGTGCATCACCGGTGCCATTGGCGCGCTGCGCGGGCCCAAGCATGGCGGCGCCAATGAAGTGGCGATGGAGATCATTGCCCGCTACGACAATCCCGATGACGCCGAAGCCGATATCCGGGCGCGGGTCGAGCGCAAGGAAATCGTGATCGGCTTCGGCCACCCGGTGTACACCATCGGCGATCCGCGCAATCCGATCATCAAGGAAATCAGCCGCAAGCTGTGCAAGGAGGGCGGCAACGAGGCGCTGTTCAACATCAGCGAGCGGATCGAGACGCTGATGTGGGACATGAAGAAAATGTTCCCGAACCTCGACTGGTTCTCGGCCTCGGCGTATCACATGATGGGCGTACCGCAATTATGTCGGGCCGGAAGATCGCGCTTTTGTACCGCTGGAAAAGCGCGGCTGATTACACCGCGCGCGGTTGGCGGAGCGGTGAATCCAACGCTACTTGCGTGGCGTGTTGAGCCAGGCGTGCAACGCCAGCAACATGCCGCGCGCCATCATGGCGCCAACCGCTGGATGCGATAAAAGGTGTGGTCGCCGATGGTCGCCACCGGGGTGTCGGTGGCCCACGCCGGGCTGGCCTTGTCCAATGCCACGAAATGGCTGGCACCGGGCACCTGCTCGATGCGCTGGTCAATCGGCAATGCCCAATCCGCCTGCATGGCGAAAGCAATGCGTGCCGATTTGGCCCAGGCGATCGGGTTTTTCAGGCGCATGCGTGGGTCAACGATACCCGGAGCAAACTGCTTGTGGGCGGTAACCACCGCACACACCGAGTTGCCCCACAGGCCGCTGTCGGCGCGGCGCAACGCCACCTCGGCTACTGCACGCTGGCCGGCAACCGGCTGATCACGCGCTTCAAGGTAAATGGTGGTGGTCAGGCACAGCGGGTCAGCGATTGGCTGTGGTAAAACAGATGCCAGCCAAAGAATGAAGGCCAGTTTCATGGTCTATCTCCTTGGTCACTGCGTGCTCCATGCACAACTTCAGCGGCACAGCCTGTGCCTCAGCGACGGATGGGGTGATGCCTCCCAGGTGCCAAATTGTCGTCATTCACCTGAAACAACGTGATTTGTGCAAAAACCTGGCCGGGAAGTTCACCCGGTGGTATATGTGCGCATCCTCGGATGCGGTGCCGGCCTGCCCAATGGCTCGTGATCCGGTTGGAATTGCCCCTGCTGCACCATGCGGCAGGCTGCCAAGCTGGCGGCACCTTAGTGAGCCGATGCGCAACCTGCGCTGAACGCAGGCACTTGACAGTGGAAATAAAGGTACCTGATTTGTCTAGTGTTTTTGCTCTGGGCAGGCATGAACTGTGCGGTGTTCGAGATTGCGAGCGTTAGCCCGGTCACAGAAAAGCCCTGTGGGCAAGCACTACGCGGTCAGGCCACCGCCAGCCACTACCGCCCGCAAATCAGCAGTTATCGTGCCGATAGTCGTCAGTTCGGCATCGTGTTCCGGGTCGCGGAAGTCTTCGGCCAGCGCCTGTGCCTCCCAGTCACGCATCGCTGGATGCGCCAGCAATCGTTGCAGGTAATCCGCCGCCGCACCCGCCACAGCCACACCGAAGCTCTGGAAGCGGAACGCCACCGGTGCGTAGAAGGCATCCACTGCAGTGAATGTGTCGCCCGCCAGATACGGCCCGCCAAAGCGGGCCAGACCCTCGTTCCACAACGCCAGTACACGGTCGATGTCGGCCTGCAACGTCGGCGAATGCTGTTTTACCTGCACCCGCACCCCGACATTCATTCCGAACTGACCGCGCAGGGTGGTGAAGCCCGAATGCATTTCCGCTGCCGCGCAACGCGCAAATGCGCGCGCCTCAGCCGCGTCGGGCCAGATCCCTGGATGTCGCTCAGCCAGATACTCGGCAATCGCCAGTGAATCCCATACTGCCAGCCCGTCATCGACCAGACACGGCACCTTGGCATTGGGTGAAAACGCACGGAATCCGTCGTCAAGGTTGTCGCGCCCGAAGCGGTGCGGCACTTCCTCAAACGCAATTCCGTGCGCCCGCATCAATACCCACGGACGCAGCGACCACGACGAGTAATTCTTGTTGCCGATATGCAGGGTGAGCATGGTGCGCTCCGTGTCGGGAAAGCGGCATTATCTGCCAGATACCTGCGCCGGCCGGCGGTGCCGGCTCAGGGCAGGCTGCTAGGCATTGTGCAGCGCTCAAAACCGATAACGCAGGCGCACGGTCCAGCTGCGCGGGCGCTCGGGCAGCACCAGGTTGGAGCCGAACAGGTCCGAGGCATTGGCGCGGATCGGGCAGCACCAGGTTGGAGCCGAACAGGTCCGAGGCATTGGCACGGAAGTAACGCTCGTTGAACAGGTTGTTGATGAAGCCCTGCACTTCGAACCGGCCGATGCTGACGCTGGAGCCAAGGTTGACCACGGTGTAGCCGGGCAGGCGCACCACGCCGGAAAAACCCGAGGGCATCGATGCCACGTCGGTGACGGTGGCGAACACTTCCAGCGCGTCGGCGGGTTTGACGATGGCGGTGAGGCTGCTGACCCGGTCGGGAATGCCGGAACGCTTGTTGCGGCCGTCGATCAGGCCGGAGACGGTGCCGCCGAAGCTGTTTTCCGGGGCGATGCCGCTGTCGGCCGGGTTGAAGAACGCGAACTGGCCGCCGGCCGGGATGTTGGTATTGATTACATCCTGCCACGCGCTGTTGCCGATCAGGCTGAGCCAGTCGCTGACCACATAGCGTGCTTCAAGCTCGATGCCCTTGCCGCG
>PGZL01000021.1 GCA_002840095.1 Gammaproteobacteria bacterium HGW-Gammaproteobacteria-1
GGTGATGCCGGGCGACAACGTCAACATGAAGGTATCGCTGATTTCTCCCATCGCAATGGAAGAAGGTCTGCGCTTTGCAATCCGCGAAGGTGGCCGTACTGTCGGCGCCGGCGTGGTTGCCAAGATCATCGAGTAAGGAAACAGCGACAAGGACAACAGGTGGGTGCAGGGTAAGCCTTGTATCCGCCTCCTTGTTTTTCAGAGTCACAGGCCAGTAGCTCAATTGGCAGAGCGGCGGTCTCCAAAACCGCAGGTTGGGGGTTCGATTCCCTCCTGGCCTGCCATTATTTAGTGCCGGCCTACCAGACGGCGTGGACAGTTAATGGCGGATAAAATCAAGTTGCTACTGGCGGCGGTGGTCCTTATTGGGGCTGTCGCAGCCTTCTATTATTTTGCGGACCTCATGCTGGTATTGCGTGTGGTGGGGCTGCTTGTCGCCGTTGGTATCGCCGCAGCTATCGCCGCGCAAACTGAAGTCGGGGCCAGTGGGCTGGGCTTCCTGCGCAGTGCGCTGGTTGAAGTGCGCAAGGTGGTCTGGCCGACTCGTAAGGAGACGATGCAGACCACCCTGGTGATCCTGGCGATGGTGACTGTCATGGGCCTGTTGATGTGGGCCTTCGACGCCCTGCTCGCCGTGATGGTGCGTACGCTGACGGGTTAAGGGAGTAGAGGAATGGCTTTGCGTTGGTATGTAGTCCATGCCTATTCCGGGTATGAAAACCAGGTCAAGCGCTCGCTGGAAGAGCGCGTGAAGCGCGCCGGCCTCGAGGAGCAGTTTGGTCAGATCCTGGTTCCGACCGAGGAAGTGATCGAGATGCGTGAGGGACAGAAGCGCAAGAGCGATCGCAAGTTCTTCCCCGGCTACGTGCTGGTGCAGATGGAAATGACCGACGAGACTTGGCATCTGGTCAAGGATGTACCGCGCGTCATGGGCTTCATCGGCGGTACGGCGGATCGTCCGGCCCCGATCACGGAGAAGGAGGCTCAGGCCATACTCGACCGTGTACAGGAAGGCACCGAGAAGCCGCGGCCGAAAGTTCTGTTCGAACCGGGCGAAGTTGTGCGCATCATCGACGGCCCGTTCAATGATTTCAACGGTGTGGTGGAAGAGGTCGATTACGACAAGAACCGCCTGCGCGTTGCCGTGCTGATCTTCGGCCGTTCCACTCCGGTGGACCTGGAGTTCAGCCAGATAGAGAAAGGTTAGTAACGTAGGAACGATGTATGCCGTCGTAAAGGGCGGCTGACGTCGTTTCTGCATTTTGTAACAGGGGAGCCGCAAGGCGCTTGCACCCACTTAGGAGTAGCTCATGGCTAAGAAGATTGACGCTTATATCAAGCTGCAGGTAAAGGCCGGTCAGGCCAACCCCAGCCCCCCGGTTGGCCCGGCTCTCGGTCAACGCGGTGTGAACATCATGGAGTTCTGCAAGGCGTTCAACGCCCAGACCCAGGGTGTCGAGCCGGGTCTGCCGATCCCCGTCGTAATCACGGTCTATAGCGACCGCAGCTTCACCTTTGTCACCAAGACCCCGCCGGCCTCCATTCTGCTGAAGAAGGCCGCCGGCATCACCTCCGGCTCCAAGGTGCCGAACCGTGACAAGGTGGGCAAGGTGAGCCGTGCCCAGCTGGAAGAGATCGCCAAGACCAAGATGGCTGATCTGACGGCTGCCGACATGGATGCCGCTGTGCGCACCATCGCCGGTAGCGCCCGCAGCATGGGTATCGAGACGGAAGGGGTATAAATCATGGCCAAACTGTCCAAGCGTATGAAGGCTGTGCGTGAGAAGCTGGTGGCTGGCAAGCTCTATGCCGCCGATGAGGCTTTCACTCTGCTGAACGAACTGCCGAAGGCCAAGTTCGCCGAGTCCATTGATGTCGCCGTCAACCTCGGCGTCGATCCGCGCAAGTCCGACCAGGTTGTGCGTGGTTCCACCGTCCTGCCCAACGGCACCGGCAAGACCGTGCGCGTTGCAGTGTTCACTCAGGGCGCCAACGCCGAGGCCGCCAAGGCCGCGGGTGCCGACATCGTCGGCATGGATGACCTGGCCGAACAGGTGAAGGCCGGCAACATGAATTTCGATGTGGTCATCGCTTCGCCCGACGCCATGCGCGTTGTCGGCCAGCTGGGCCAGATCCTCGGCCCGCGCGGTCTGATGCCGAACCCCAAGGTCGGCACGGTGACCCCCAACGTCGCCGATGCGGTGAAGAACGCCAAGGCCGGTCAGGTGCGTTACCGTACCGACAAGGCAGGCATCATCCACTGCTCCATCGGCAAGGTTGGCTTCGCGCCCAACGCGCTGAAGGAAAACCTGCAGGCGCTGCTGGCCGATTTGCAGAAGGCCAAGCCCAGCACCGCCAAGGGCAGCTATATGAAGAAGATCACCGTGTCCACCACCATGGGCCCGGGGATCGTGCTGGATCAGGCGTCGCTGGCCTGATCCGGCGTGCCGCATGCGCGGCGCGAGTTTGTTATCGACTTTTGACCGCCGGCAGCAATGCCGGTGCACGTCGAAGACCGCAGGTGCAGCTGCCTAATGTTCGTATAGAACGCCTGCGTAGACGGTGTCACCCTGTCAGGTTTTCCTGTGAGGGCCACCGTGAAGCGGAGCCGGGGGAGTTCGCCGGTTCCATCAGGGGTGGTGCGTGGTGGGGAGTTGTTTATCCCCTCCCGTACACGTTATGTAACGAGAAGAGGTGATTTCGCGTGGCTCTCAATCTTGAACAAAAGAAGACCATCGTAGCCGAAGTCGCCGAAGTTGCTGGCAAGGCACATTCCGTCGTTGTGGCGGAATATGCCGGTCTGTCCGCCGCACAGATGACCGACCTGCGCTCCAAGGCGCGCAAGGAAGGCGTCTATGTGCGCGTGGTCAAGAACACGCTGGCCCGCCGCGCCGTTGAAGGCACCGAATTCGCCTGCCTGCAGGAGACCCTGGTTGGTCCCCTGATGGTGGCGTTTTCGCAGGAAGATCCGGGCGGTGCCGGTCGCGTTATCAGCGACTTCGTAAAAGGCAACGACAAGTTGGTGGTCAAGGCTGTTTCCATCGGCGGCAAGCTGTTGCCGGCTGCCGAACTGGCGCGCCTGGCTCGTATCCCGAACAAGCCGCAGGCGATCAGTCAGCTGATGGCCGTGATGAAGGCTCCGGTGGGCAAGCTTGCTGCAACGCTGGCCGCCGTTCGCGATCAGAAGTCTGCTGCCGCCTAAGCCGGAACAGTCCGGAAACCATTCAATTCGCTGCGTAATAGCAGCTATGAACAGAAATTACAGAGGTTAGTATCATGGCCGTTACCAAAGAAGACATCCTGGAAGCCGTTGCCAACATGACCGTTATGGAGGTCGTGGACCTGATCGAGGCGATGGAAGAGAAGTTCGGCGTTACCGCTGCTGTGGCCGTGGCCGCCGCTCCGGGTGCCGGCGCTGCCGCCGCTGCTGAAGAGCAGACCGAGTTCACCGTCGTCATGACCAGCTTTGGCGAGAACAAGGTCAACGTGATCAAGGCCGTTCGCGCCATCACCGGCCTGGGTCTGAAGGAAGCCAAGGACATGGTCGAAGGCGTTCCCTCCACCGTGAAGGAAGGCGCTTCCAAGGCCGAAGCCGAAGACGTCAAGAAGCAGCTGGAAGACGCCGGCGCCAAGGTCGAGCTGAAGTAAGCGCCGTCATTTCAGGCGGTGTCTGTCGGGAGTACCTGACATTATCGGAATAGCAACGGAGAACCTGATGGGTTCATTCGTAACGCCAGGGATGGCGCTGCTTGTTTGAAGAAACACCGGCTGGTGGCTGATATGCCACCGGCCTTTTTCCGCTGGGCAGCGGAAGTGAACACCACCGGTGACCGCGGTGCCTGGAAGATATGTCTCCGGCGCGGTTGTTGGACTCACATGTGCGAAGCTGAGGAACTCTGATGGCCTACTCGTTTACTGAGAAGAAACGCATCCGTAAGGATTTCGGCAAACGCCCCAGCATCCTGGATATACCTTACCTCCTGGCCATTCAGCTGGAATCGTATCGTAGCTTTCTCCAGCCTGATGCCGCTCCGGAACAGTTGCGCGAGCAGGGTCTGCATGCCGCCTTCCGTTCGGTTTTCCCGATTACCAGCTATTCGGGCAACGCCGCGCTGGAGTATGTGAGCTATCGTCTCGGCACCCCCGTATTCGACGTCAAGGAATGCCAGCTGCGCGGCATGACCTACGCGGCGCCGCTGCGCGTCAAGGTGCGGCTGGTCATTTATGACAAGGACGCTCCGGCCGGTACCAAGCCGGTCAAGGACATCAAGGAACAGGAAGTGTACATGGGCGAACTGCCGCTCATGACCGAGAACGGCACCTTCGTCATCAACGGTACCGAGCGCGTCATTGTTTCCCAGCTGCACCGTTCTCCCGGCGTGTTCTTCGAACACGATAAGGGCAAGACCCATTCCTCCGGCAAGCTGCTGTTCTCCGCCCGCGTGATTCCCTACCGCGGTTCCTGGCTGGACTTCGAGTTTGACCCGAAGGACAGCGTATTCGTCCGTATCGACCGCCGGCGCAAGCTGCCGGCGACCATACTGTTGCGTGCGCTCGGCTACTCCAACGAAGAAATTCTCGGACTGTTCTTCGAGTCCGATACCTTTACTTTCGGCAAAGAAGGCCTGGTTCTGGACCTGCTGCCGGAGCGTCTGCGCGGTGAAACCGTCGACTTCGACATCACCATCAAGGGCAAGGTACTGGTGGAGGCCGGCCGGCGCATCACCGCGCGTCATACGCGCGAGATGGCCAAGGCGGAAATCTCGACCCTGGATGTCCCCTTCGAATATGCGGCCGGCAAGGCGCTGGCCCATGACGTGGTGGACACCCTGACCGGCGAAGTGTTGGCCCAGGCCAACGACGAGTTGACGCTGGATACCCTGGACAAGATGCGTCAGGCCGGTGTCACGGCGTTCCGGACGATTTTTGCCAATGACCTGGATCACGGCCCGTTCATTTCCAGCACGCTGCGTATCGACCCGACCCGTACCCAGCTGGAAGCGCTGGTCGAGATCTACCGCATGATGCGCCCCGGTGAGCCGCCGACCAAGGATGCCGCCGAGAACCTGTTCCAGGGTCTGTTCTTCAGCGAAGAACGGTATGACCTGTCTGCCGTTGGACGCATGAAGTTCAATCGCCGCGTGGGCCGCAAGGAAGTTGAAGGTGCCGGCGTACTGACCAAGGAAGACATCACCGATGTCCTCAAGGTGCTGATCGACATCCGCAACGGTAACGGCGTGGTTGACGACATCGACCACCTGGGCAACCGCCGCATTCGTTCCGTGGGTGAAATGGCTGAGAACCAGTTCCGCATCGGCCTGGTTCGCGTGGAGCGTGCCGTCAAGGAGCGCCTGTCCCTGGCGGAATCCGAAGGTTTGATGCCGCAGGAACTGATTAATGCCAAGCCCGTTTCGGCGGCGATCAAGGAATTCTTCGGCTCTTCCCAGCTGTCGCAGTTCATGGATCAGAACAATCCGCTGTCGGAAATTACGCACAAGCGCCGCATTTCCGCGCTGGGCCCCGGCGGTCTGACCCGCGAACGTGCCGGCTTCGAAGTGCGCGACGTGCACCCGACCCATTACGGCCGTCTGTGCCCGATCGAGACGCCGGAAGGTCCGAACATCGGCCTGATCAACTCGCTGGCCGTGTTCTCACGCCCCAACGATTACGGCTTCCTCGAGACGCCTTACCGCAAGGTAATCGATGGCAAGGTGACCGATGAGTACGAATACCTGTCGGCCATCGACGAAGGCGAGTTCGTGATCGCGCAGGCCAATGCCGTCGTCGACGGACAGGGCCGCCTGGTCGACGAACTGGTCTCCTGCCGTCACATGAATGAGTTCACCCTGTCGCCGCGCGAAAAGGTGAACTATATGGATATTTCGCCCAAGCAGATCGTCTCGGTGGCCGCTTCTCTGATTCCGTTCCTGGAACACGATGACGCCAACCGTGCGCTGATGGGTTCCAACATGCAGCGCCAGGCCGTACCGACGCTGCGCCCGCAGAAGCCGCTGGTGGGTACCGGCATGGAGCGGGCCGTCGCCATCGACTCCGGCACCACCGTGGTGGCACGCCGTGGCGGTGTGGTGGACTCGGTGGACGCCAGCCGCATCGTGGTGCGCGTCAACGACAACGAGACCGAAGCGGGTGAGTCCGGTGTGGATATCTACAACCTCACCAAGTACACCCGCTCCAACCAGAACACCTGTGTCAACCAGCGCCCGCTGGTAAACACCGGTGACGTGATCGCACGCGGCGATGTCCTCGCCGACGGCTCGGCGACCGATCTGGGCGAACTGGCGCTGGGCCAGAACATGCTGGTCGCATTCATGCCGTGGAACGGCTACAACTTCGAGGACTCCATCCTGGTGTCCGAGCGGGTGGTGGAAGAAGACCGCTATACCACCATCCACATCGAAGAGCTGACCTGCGTGGCCCGTGACACCAAACTCGGCCCCGAGGAAATCACCGCCGATATTCCCAATGTGGGTGAAAGTGCTCTGGCGCGTCTGGACGAGGCCGGTATCGTCTATATCGGTGCCGAAGTGACCTCCGGCGACATCCTGGTCGGCAAGGTCACCCCGAAGGGCGAAACCCAGCTGACTCCGGAAGAGAAGCTGCTGCGTGCGATCTTCGGTGAAAAGGCCTCCGACGTTAAGGACACCTCGCTGCGCGTGCCTTCCGGCATGAACGGCACCGTCATCGACGTGCAGGTGTTCACCCGTGACGGCCTGGAGAAAGACAGCCGCGCCAAGGCCATCGAGGAAGAAGGCCTGGCCCAGGTACGCAAGGACCTGATGGATCAGCGCCGCATCATGGAAGACGACATCTTCCAGCGTGTGGAAAAGATGTTGCTCGGCAAGGTCGCCGCGGGTGGTCCCAACAAGCTGAAGGCCGGCGACAAGATCACCAAGGCCTATCTGGCCGAGGTTCCCACTGAAAAGTGGTTCGAGATCCGCCTCAAGGCCGAGGACGCCAATGCCCAGATGGAGCTGGTGGTCGAGCAGATCAAGCAGCTGCGCAAGGACTTCGAGGAACAGTACGAGGACAAGAAGCGCAAACTGACCCAGGGCGACGATCTGGCTCCGGGCGTGCTGAAAATGGTGAAGGTGTACCTCGCCGTCAAGCGTCGTATCCAGCCCGGCGACAAGATGGCCGGCCGTCACGGTAACAAGGGTGTTATTTCCATGATCGTACCGGTCGAGGACATGCCCTACAGCGCCGACGGCACGCCGGTCGATATCGTCCTGAATCCGCTCGGCGTACCGTCGCGTATGAACGTCGGTCAGGTGCTGGAGACCCATCTGGGTTGGGCCGCGCGCGGTCTTGGTCTCAAGATCGGCCGCATGCTGGAAGCCAAATCCAAGGTGGAAGAGCTGCGTACCCTGCTGGGCAAGATCTACAACACCAGCGGCACGAAGGAAGACCTCGACAGCTTCAGCGATGAAGAGATCATCGCGTTGTGCATGAACCTGAAGAAGGGCGTGCCGATGGCAACGCCGGTATTCGACGGTGTGCACGAAGAGGAAATCCGCCAGATGCTGCGCCTCGCCGGCCTGCCCGAAACCGGTCAGACGACGCTGCACGACGGCCGTACCGGTGATGCCTTCGACCGCAAGGTCACGGTGGGTTACATGTACATGCTGAAGCTGAACCATCTGGTGGACGACAAGATGCACGCCCGTTCCACCGGCCCGTACAGCCTGGTTACCCAGCAGCCGCTGGGTGGTAAGGCCCAGTTCGGCGGTCAGCGTTTCGGTGAGATGGAAGTGTGGGCGCTGGAGGCGTACGGCGCCGCCTATACCCTGCAGGAAATGCTGACGGTGAAATCCGACGACGTGAACGGCCGTACCAAGATGTACAAGAACATCGTGGACGGCGATCACCGGATGGAAGCCGGCATGCCCGAATCCTTCAATGTGTTGATCAAGGAAATTCGCGCATTGGGTATCGACATCGAGCTGGAACAAGAATAGTCCGACGCAAGCGGCGCCCGGTAAGCCGGGCGCCTTTGGCGAACGGCAAGCGACGGACAACTGAGGAGACACACGGTGAAAGACCTTCTGAATCTTCTGAAGCAGCAAGGCCCGATTGAAGACTTTGACGCCATCCGCATCGGATTGGCGTCGCCGGACAAGATCCGCTCCTGGTCTTTCGGCGAAGTGAAGAAGCCGGAGACCATCAACTACCGCACCTTCAAGCCGGAGCGTGACGGCCTGTTCTGTGCCAAGATCTTTGGCCCGGTGAAGGACTACGAGTGCCTGTGCGGCAAGTACAAGCGCCTCAAGCACCGCGGCGTGATCTGCGAAAAGTGCGGCGTGGAAGTGACCCTGGCCAAGGTGCGCCGCGAGCGCATGGGCCACATCGAGCTGGCCAGCCCCACCGCCCATATCTGGTTCCTGAAGAGCCTGCCGTCCCGTATGGGCCTGTTGCTCGACATGACCCTGCGCGATATCGAGCGCGTGCTCTATTTCGAAGGTTTCGTGGTTATCGACCCGGGCATGACCCAACTCGAGCGCGGCCAGCTGCTGTCCGACGAGGCCTACCTGGACGCGATCGAGGAATACGGTGACGAGTTCGACGCGCGCATGGGCGCCGAGGCCATCTATGAGTTGCTGCGCAGCATGGATCTGCAGGCCGAGGCCACCAAGATCCGTGAGGAGCTGCCGACCACCAACTCCGAGACCAAGCTGAAGAAGTACACCAAGCGCCTGAAGCTGATCGAGGCATTCCTCGAGTCCGGCAACAAGCCGGAGTGGATGGTGATGACCGTGCTGCCGGTGTTGCCGCCGGAGCTGCGTCCGCTGGTGCCGCTGGAAGGTGGCCGCTTCGCCACGTCCGACCTGAACGATCTGTATCGTCGCGTCATCAACCGCAACAACCGTCTCAAGCGCCTGCTGGACCTGTCGGCGCCGGACATCATCGTGCGCAACGAAAAGCGCATGCTGCAGGAAGCGGTGGATGCGCTGATGGACAACGGCCGCCGCGGCCGTGCCATCACCGGTTCCAACAAGCGCCCGCTCAAATCCCTGGCCGACATGATCAAGGGCAAGCAGGGCCGTTTCCGCCAGAACCTGCTCGGCAAGCGCGTCGACTACTCCGGCCGTTCCGTCATCGTGGTGGGGCCGACCCTGCGCCTGCACCAGTGCGGCCTGCCCAAGAAGATGGCGCTGGAGCTGTTCAAGCCCTTCATCTTCTCCAAGCTGGAACGCCGCGGCCTGGCCACCACCATCAAGGCGGCCAAGAAGATGGTCGAGCGCGAAGGTCCGGAAGTGTGGGATATCCTGGCGGAAGTCATTCGCGAGCATCCCGTGCTGCTGAACCGCGCCCCGACCCTGCACCGTCTGGGCATTCAGGCCTTTGAGCCGGTGCTGATCGAGGGCAAGGCCATCCAGCTGCATCCGCTGGTCTGCGCGGCCTTCAACGCCGACTTCGACGGTGACCAGATGGCCGTCCACGTGCCGCTGTCGCTGGAAGCTCAGCTGGAAGCGCGTGCGCTGATGATGTCCACCAACAACATTCTGTCGCCCGCCAACGGCGAGCCGATCATCGTCCCGTCGCAGGACGTGGTGCTGGGTCTGTATTACATGACCCGCGATCGCGTCAACGGCAAGGGCGAAGGCATGGTGTTCGCCGATACCGCCGAAGTTCTGCGCGCCTATCAGACCGGCAACGTCGAGCTGCAGGCCCGTATCAAGGTGCGTATCCGTGAAGTCCTGCTCGACGAGCAGGGCCAGCGGGAAGAGAAGATCAGCCTGAAAGACACCACCGTCGGCCGTGCGCTGCTGTTCGACGTGGTGCCCGACGGCATGCCGTTCGAGCTGGTCAACCGTCCGCTGGTGAAGAAGGCGATTTCGCAGTTGATCAACACCTGCTATCGTCGCCTCGGCCTGAAGGACACCGTCATTTTCGCCGATCACCTGATGTACACCGGTTTCCGCTATGCGACCCGCGCCGGCGTCTCCTTCGGCCTGGATGACATGGTCATTCCGGACGAGAAGGCCGATATCCTGGGCCGTGCCGACGCCGAAGTGAAGGAGATCGAGAACCAGTACATTTCCGGTCTGGTCACCAACGGCGAACGCTACAACAAGGTGGTCGACATCTGGTCGCGCACCAATGACCAGGTCGCCAAGGCGATGATGGACAAGCTGGGTACGGAAGAGGTGGTGGACGCCAAAGGTGACACGGTGCGCCAGCCTTCCTTCAACTCGGTGTTCATGATGGCCGATTCCGGCGCACGTGGTAGCGCCGCCCAGATCCGTCAGCTGGCCGGCATGCGTGGCCTGATGGCCAAACCGGACGGCTCCATCATCGAGACGCCGATTACCGCGAACTTCCGTGAAGGCCTGTCGGTTCTGCAGTACTTCATCTCCACCCACGGTGCACGTAAAGGTCTGGCGGATACCGCACTGAAGACCGCCAACTCCGGTTACCTGACCCGTCGTCTGGTCGACGTGGCCCAGGACCTGGTGGTGACCGAGGAGGACTGCGGTACCGTCCACGGCGTCACCATGCAGTCCCTGATCGAAGGCGGCGACGTGGTTGAACCGCTGCGCGAGCGCGTGCTGGGCCGAGTCACGGCCGAGGACGTGTTTGTTGCGGGCTCCGATGAAGTGGCCATTCCTCGTGGCACCCTGCTGGATGAAAAGTGGGTGGCGAGCCTGGAAGACATGTCCATCGACCACCTGTACGTGCGCTCGCCCATTACCTGCGAAAGCCGCTATGGTGTCTGCTCCGCTTGTTACGGTCGCGACCTGGCCCGTGGCCACCGCGTCAACGTCGGCGAGGCGGTGGGTGTCATCGCGGCCCAGTCCATCGGTGAGCCGGGTACCCAGCTCACCATGCGTACCTTCCATATCGGTGGTGCGGCATCCCGTTCGGCCGCCGTCAACAATATTGCGGTCAAGAGCAACGGTACGGTGCGTCTGCACAACATCAAGCTGGTGCAGCATGCCTCCGGCAACCGGGTGGCGGTATCCCGCTCCGGCGAATTGACCGTGCTGGACGAGAGCGGCCGCGAGCGTGAACGCTACAAGGTGCCTTACGGTGCGGTGATCAGCGTCGGCGACACCGATGCGGTCAGGGGCGGCCAGGTGGTCGCTACCTGGGACCCCCATACCCATCCTGTTATTACGGAAATTACCGGCCGTGTGCGCTTCACCGACTTCGTCGATGGCGTCACCATCAACCGCCAGACCGACGAAGTTACCGGTCTGTCCAGCCTGGTGGTCACCGATCCCAAGCAACGTGGCTCGACCGGCAAGGACCTGCGTCCGATGGTCAAGCTGGTGGATGACAAGGGCAACGACGTGTTCATTCCGGGCACCGAACTGCCGGCCAACTACTTCCTGCCTGCCGGCGCCATCGTCAACCTGGCGGACGGCGCCGAGGTGGGTGTGGGCGACGTTGTGGCCCGTATCCCGCAGGAATCGTCCAAGACCCGTGACATCACCGGCGGTCTGCCCCGCGTGGCCGACCTGTTCGAGGCGCGCAAGCCCAAGGAGCCTGCCATCCTGGCGGAAATCTCCGGTACCCTTAGTTTTGGTAAGGAAACCAAGGGCAAGCAGCGTCTGATCATTACGCCGACCGACGGCAGCGACCAGCACGAGGAACTCATCCCGAAGTGGCGTCACGTCACGGTGTTCGAGGGTGAGCACGTCGAAAAGGGCGAGGTCATCGTCGAAGGCGAACCGACTCCGCACGACATCCTTCGTCTGCAGGGTGTGGAAGCGCTTGCTAACTACATCGTCAACGAAGTGCAGGACGTCTACCGTCTGCAGGGTGTGAAGATCAACGACAAGCACATCGAGGTCATCGTCCGGCAGATGCTGCGCAAGGTCACCATCAAGGAAGGCGGCGAAACCAAGTTCCTGCAGGGTGAACAGCTGGAACTGGCCCGGGTTCAGGAGGAGAACGAGGTGGTCATGGCGGGGAACAAGATGCCTGCCACCTACGAGCGCGACCTGCTGGGCATCACCAAGGCATCGCTGTCCACCGAGTCGTTCATCTCGGCGGCCTCGTTCCAGGAAACCACCCGTGTCCTTACGGACGCCGCGGTAACCGGCAAGATGGACGAGCTGCGCGGCCTGAAGGAGAACGTCATTGTGGGCCGCCTGATTCCGGCGGGTACCGGCCTGGCCTACCACAATGAGCGTCGCCGCAAGCGCCATCAGTTTGGCATTGAGGAGCCGCTGAAGGAGGAGGTTGCCCCTGAGGTGGCGGCCGAAGCCGGGGGTGGCGAGTAACTTTCCTGCGGGTATCACCCGAGAAGGCGGGGGTTGCTATTGACATAGCCCTCCCGTGTTCTTAGAATCCCGCTTCTTTTTCACAGGCCGGTGCTTTGCCGGCCTGTTGCTTATTTTGGCTGGAGTCGAAGAGACAAATGGCGACGATTAACCAATTGGTACGCAAGCCGCGGGTACGCCCGGTAGAGAAGAGCAAGGTGCCCGCCCTGGAGAGCTGTCCCCAGAAGCGTGGCGTGTGCACCCGCGTGTACACCACCACCCCGAAGAAGCCGAACTCGGCACTGCGCAAGGTTGCGCGCGTGCGCCTGACCAATGGCTTCGAAGTGACTACTTACATCGGCGGTGAAGGCCACAACCTTCAGGAGCACTCCGTGGTTCTGATTCGCGGCGGCCGTGTAAAGGACCTGCCGGGTGTGCGTTACCACACCGTGCGCGGCACCCTCGACACCTCCGGCGTCAAGGATCGCAAGCAGGGTCGTTCCAAGTACGGCGCCAAGCGTCCGAAGTCCTAATCGTTTAAGGAATTACGGGTATGTCCAGAAGAACGAGTGCCACCAAGCGCGATGTGTTGCCGGATCCGAAGTACGGCAACAAGATGCTGTCCCGCTTTATCAACATCCTCATGCTGAGCGGCAAGAAGGCCGTCGCCGAAAAGATCGTCTACGGCGCGCTGGACCGCATCGCCGAGAAGAGCAAGGGCGAACCCCTTGCCATGTTCGAAAAGGCCCTGGGCAATATTCGCCCGATGGTAGAGGTGAAGTCCCGCCGTGTCGGCGGCGCTACCTACCAGGTACCCATTGAAGTGCGTAATGACCGTGGCGTGGCTCTGGCCATGCGCTGGCTGGTGGATGCCGCCCGCAAGCGTGGCGAGAAGTCCATGGGGCTGCGTCTGGCCGGCGAGATCATGGATGCCTATGAGCAGAAGGGCACCGCCGTGAAGAAGCGTGAAGACACGCATCGCATGGCCGAGGCCAACAAAGCCTTCGCCCATTACCGCTGGTAAGTTTAAGAGGAACGAGCTGTGGCCCGTAACACCCCCATCGAGCGTTATCGCAATATCGGTATTTCCGCGCACATTGACGCCGGCAAGACCACCACGACCGAGCGCGTGCTCTTCTATACCGGCGTCAGCCACAAGATTGGCGAAGTGCATGATGGCGCTGCGACGATGGACTGGATGGAGCAGGAGCAGGAGCGTGGTATCACCATCACCTCCGCGGCTACCACCTGCTTCTGGTCGGGCATGAGCCAGCAGTTCCCGCAGCACCGCATCAACATCATCGACACCCCGGGTCACGTGGACTTCACCATCGAGGTGGAGCGATCCATGCGTGTGCTCGACGGCGCCTGCATGCTGTACTGCGCCGTGGGCGGCGTACAGCCCCAGTCTGAGACGGTATGGCGTCAGGCCACCAAGTACCATGTACCGCGCCTGGCGTTCGTCAACAAGATGGATCGCGCCGGTGCCGATTTCTTCAAGGTTGTGCGCCAGATGAAGGAGCGCCTGCGCGCCAATCCGGTGCCGCTGCAGATCCCAATCGGCGCGGAAGACAACTTCAAGGGGCTGGTTGACCTGCTCAAGATGAAGGCGATCATCTGGAACGAAGCCGATCAGGGTACCACCTTCGAATACGGCGAGATCCCGGCGGAACTGCAGGCAACCGCGCAGGAATGGCGCGAAAAGATGGTCGAGGCAGCTGCCGAGGCCGACGAAGACCTGATGGAGAAGTACCTGGAGGAAGGCGATCTGACCGAGGACGAGATCAAGCGCGCCATCCGCAAGCGTACCGTCAACCTCGAAATCGTCCCGATGCTGTGCGGCTCCGCCTTCAAGAACAAGGGCGTGCAGGCCATGCTGGATGCCGTCATCGAGTATCTGCCCTCGCCGCCGGAAGTCCCGGCCATCAAGGGTGCCGATGCCAATTCCGGCGAGCCCATTGAGCGCCTGTCGTCCGATGACGAGCCGTTCGCGGCCCTGGCGTTCAAGATCATGACCGATCCGTTTGTCGGTTCGCTGACCTTTATTCGCGTATACTCCGGTGTGCTGAATTCCGGTGACAGCGTGTACAACTCGCAGAACGGCGGCAAGGAGCGCATCGGCCGCATGCTGCAGATGCATGCCAACCAGCGTGATGAGTTGAAGGAAGTGCGCGCCGGCGACATCGCCGCCTGCGTCGGCCTGAAGGACGTCATCACCGGTACCACCCTGTCCGCCATCGACAAGCCGGTTATCCTGGAGAAGATGGAGTTCCCCGAGCCGGTCATCTCCATCGCCGTGGAGCCGAAGACCAAGTCGGACCAGGAAAAGATGGGCCTGGCGCTGAACAAGCTGGCGCAGGAAGATCCGTCGTTCCGTGTTCGTACCGACGAAGAGTCCGGCCAGACCATCATCTCCGGCATGGGCGAGCTGCACCTGGAAATCATCGTCGACCGCATGCGTCGCGAATTCAAGGTTGAAGCCAACATCGGTGCGCCGCAGGTGGCCTACCGCGAAACCATCCGCAAGTCGGTGGAACAGGAAGGCAAGTTTGTGCGCCAGTCCGGCGGTCGCGGCCAGTACGGCCATGTGTGGCTCAAGCTGGAGCCGCAGGAAGCCGGCAAGGGTTATGAATTCGTCAACGGTATCGTCGGTGGTGTGGTTCCGAAGGAATACATCCCCGCCGTTGACAAGGGCATTCAGGAACAGATGAAGAATGGCGTTATCGCCGGCTATCCGGTTGTCGACGTCAAGGTCACCCTGTTCGATGGTTCCTACCACGACGTGGACTCCAATGAAATGGCGTTCAAGATCGCCGGTTCCATGGGCTTCAAGGAAGGCGCGATCAAGGCCGGCGCCGTCCTGCTGGAGCCGATCATGGGTGTGGAAGTGGAAACGCCGGAAGAGTACATGGGCGACGTCATGGGTGATCTCAACCGTCGTCGCGGCATGATCCTCGGCATGGAAGACAACGCCGGCGTCAAGGTCCTGAAGGCCGAGGTGCCGCTGTCCGAGATGTTCGGTTACTCGACTTCTCTGCGTTCCCAGACTCAGGGCCGTGCAACCTACTCGATGGAATTCAAGAAGTACCAGGATGCACCGGCGAACGTGACCGAGGCGGTCATCAAAAAGTCCGCCTGATGAACCAATCAAACCAGTATTCAGCTATTAGAGGGTAACGACCGTGTCCAAGGAAAAATTCGAGCGTAAAAAGCCGCACGTAAACGTCGGTACGATTGGTCACGTGGACCATGGCAAGACGACGCTGACCGCGGCCCTGACGG
>PGZL01000047.1 GCA_002840095.1 Gammaproteobacteria bacterium HGW-Gammaproteobacteria-1
GGCAAGCGCAATCTCGCGCTGTGCCTGCGCAAAGCGGGTCAGCGAATCCATCAGCAGCAACACCTTCTGCCCACGATCACGAAAATACTCGGCTATGGCCGTTGCCACCCAGGCACCGCGCAAGCGCGACAGCGGCGGGCTATCGGCTGGCGCAGCAACCACTACGGCGCGCTTTCGCCCGCTCTCGCCCAGCGTATGCTCAATAAACTCCTTCACCTCGCGGCCGCGTTCACCGATCAGCCCAACCACGATGACGTCGGCATCGGTATAGCGAGTCATCATGCCGAGCAGCGTGCTTTTACCGACACCGCTGCCCGCGATCAGGCCCATGCGTTGACCTCTACCGACGGTCATGATGGCGTTGATCGAACGCACACCCACATCAATAGGTTCGCTGATCGGGTGCCGGTCCATTGGGTTGATAGGCGCACCGGACAATGCAATCCGCGCGTCACAACGCAACGTGCCACGGCCGTCCAACGGATTGCCGCTGGCATCGATTACACGCCCGAGCAACGCGTCACCAACCGCGATCTCGGAATGTCCTGGCCGTGGGATCACCCGCGAATTGGGAATGATGCCCTGCACATCGCCGACCGGCATCAAGAACAGACGATCACCGGAAAATCCGACCACTTCGGTTTCCAGTTCACGACCGTTGGCACCCGCCACCACGCAGCGGCCACCCATGGCGGCCTCGCATCCCACCGCTTCCAGCGCTAATCCAACAACACGCGTCAACATGCCTTCTGCGACCAGCGGTATGCGCTCATTGGCAATGCGCGTGCGCTCACCCAGCCGCTCGCGCCACGCCTTGCGACGATGCGCGCGACGAGGGGCGATCACCTCAGTCACCATCCACCGCCTTCGCTTGATCCATAGCGATATTCTCAGACTCCGGCTTTTCGTCCGCAAGCCGCTGGCCACCAAGTACAGCGCCAACGACACGTGCGAGCCGCGTTTCCACACTGGCATCGATGCGCGAATGTTCCGTCTGAATCAAACAACCGCCACGCGATACCAGCGGATCATCCAGCAACTGCCACGAGCTCGCTGCATGAGATTCACCCAGATGACTGCGAATCAGCGATGCGTCGTCGGGATGCACCGAGACGCGTACCTCGCGTGCCGCCGCAGGCAATGCGGCCAATGCCTCGCGCACCGAAGCGATCACTTCATCGGGCGAGGTCTTGAGCTCGCGCCGAATCAACTGCCGTGCCACCGCCATCGCCAGATGGGCGATGTCCTGTTCAATCTCGATATCCACATCGTCGAGCGGCTTGGCCAGCGCATTGAGTATCCCGGTCAAGTTTGCAACCTGCCGTGACAGTTCCAGCTTTGCCGCTGCCTGCCCTTCCAGAAGCCCTTGTGCATGACCTTCTTCGCGCGCTTGCGCTTCCAGATCCTGCAAGTGATGTACGCTCGCCGTCGTACGCGGACGCTTTGCCGAGGCGGGTGATTCGAACTCCGGCAATTGCCAGCGCGAAGCTTCGCTCAGCTCATCACGGCCAAAGGAATTAGACATATTCTTCGCCACCACCGCCAAGACTGATCTGGCCGGAATCGCCAAGGCGTCTGGCGATCAGCAGAATTTCCTTTTGTGCGCCATCGACCTCGCTAAGCTTAACCGGCCCCTTCACCTCAAGATCGTCACGCAACATTTCTGCCGCACGCTTGGACATATTGGCGAAAATCTTGTCGCGCAACACGGTGTCAGCACCTTTCAATGCAATCACCAAGTTGTCCGATGACACTTCGCGCAACAAGGTTTGCATACTTCGGTCATCCAGACGCGACAAGTCATCAAATACAAACATCAGCTCTTGTAGCTTCTGACCAAGGTTTTCGTCGCTCTTGTTGATCGACTCCATCAACGCCGCCTCGACCGACGTT
>PGZL01000048.1:0-1222 GCA_002840095.1 Gammaproteobacteria bacterium HGW-Gammaproteobacteria-1
CGCCGCGAAAAAAGGCATGTCCGAGGTCAGCCGCAATGTGCGTCAGGCCAGCCGCCTGCTGAACGATCTGCTGGAAGCCAACGGCGCCGACAAGGTGGCGACCGGGCTGCGGCTGGTGCGGCCGCAGTCGCTGCAACTGGATGTCTCGCGCACACCGGGCAAGCTGCTGTTCCAGAGCCATCCCAGCAATGGCAGCCAGCGCTTTGGCAACGTGTTGCCGGACAACCAGATTCTGGCCTCGATCCTGGCATTGCGCGAAGAACATCCGGGTGCTGAAGTCATCCTGGTGTCCAAGGACATCAATCTGCGGATCAAGGCCGCAATCGTCGGGGTGAGTGCCGAGGATTACGAGAACGACCGCGCGCTGGATGATTTCAGCCTGCTCTACACCGGCGCGACTGCGCTGCCGGAGGATTTCTGGGATCGCCACGAAGCCGATTTGCGCTCGTGGACCGACAAAGGCCGCACCTATTACGAGCTTACCTGCGAACCCGGCGAACAGTGGCAGCCCAGCCAGTTCCTGTATCTACCCGGCGATGACGAGGTCGAGCTGAAAGTGGTGCGCATCAATGGCGCGCGCGCGGTATTGCAGATTGTTGATGATTATCGCCACTCACAGCACGCGGTATGGGGTGTCAACGCGCGCAACCGCGAGCAGAATTTCGCGCTCAACGCGTTGATGGACCCGGAGATTGATTTTGTTACCCTGCTCGGCACCGCTGGTACCGGGAAAACCTTGTTGGCATTGGCTGCGGGGCTGGCACAGACCATGGACCAGCAGCGTTACCGCGAGATCATCATGACCCGCGCCACGGTTTCAGTAGGTGAGGACATTGGCTTTTTGCCCGGCACCGAAGAAGAAAAAATGACACCGTGGATGGGCGCGCTGACCGACAATCTGGAGGTGCTCACCCACACCCAGGAAGGCGGTAGTTGGGGCCGCGCCGCCACCAACGACCTGCTCGCCAGCCGTATCAAGATTCGCGCGATGAACTTCATGCGCGGCCGCACCTTCCTCAGCCGTTGGTTGATCATCGACGAGGCACAAAACCTCACGCCCAAGCAGATGAAGACGCTGATCACCCGTGCCGGGCCCGGTACCAAGATCATCTGCCTGGGCAACGTCGAGCAGATCGATACCCCGTACCTCACCGAAACCACCTCGGGCCTGACCTACGCGGTCGATCGCTTCAAGGCGTGGCCACACAGCGCACATATCACG
>PGZL01000048.1:1377-5001 GCA_002840095.1 Gammaproteobacteria bacterium HGW-Gammaproteobacteria-1
CGATGACCATCGATCCGCGTCCGTTGTGCGCGCTCACCATCGCCGGTTCTGATTCCGGTGGTGGCGCTGGCATTCAGGCGGATCTGAAAACCTTTGCCGCGCATGGCGTGCATGGCTTATGCGCAATTGCAGCGCTGACCGCGCAGAACACCCGTGGCGTGAGCGCCGTGCATGTGCCGCCAGCCGGTTTTCTGCGCGCGCAGATCGATGCCTGCTTCGATGATTTTCGGGTCGGTGTGATCAAGATCGGGATGCTGGCCAACGCCGAATTGATCGATGCCGTGATCGACGCCATTGAAGCCCACGAGCCGGCGTTCGTGGTGCTCGATCCGGTGATGGTGGCCACTTCCGGTGCGCGCCTGCTCGATGCCGACGCACTGGACGCACTGCGCCGCCTGATTGCGCATGCCAGCCTGATCACGCCCAATATCCCCGAAGCCGAGTGGCTGTTGGCTGAAACGATTGCCGATGATGCTGCGGCTGAGCGGGCAATGGATGCGTTGCTGGCATTGGGTGCCGGCGCGGTATTGCTCAAGGGCGCGCATCTGCCGGCGGGCGATCCGGGCGACGCGCATGCTGCCGAAGTCACTGATCGCTTCAGCGATGGTCGTGAGCGCATCGCGTTCCGCAATCCGCGCTTGCCGATCGAAGGCCACGGCAGCGGTTGCACGCTGGCTTCAGCGATTGCCGCGCAGTGCGTGCTCGGGAAAACCCTGCCGCAGGCCTGTGCCGATGCGATTACCTACGTTGCTGGTGCATTGGCACACAGCACCCGGCCAGGGCGCGGCGATGCGCGGGTGTTGGCGCATTTTTGGCGCATGGCTTGCGCCCCACGGTGACTTGGTTCGGGTGAGTTAATCGCGCATGTTTTCGAACTGCAACGGCAGCTCGAATTCGCCGCCCTTGAGCAACGCCATCGCCGCTTGCAGGTCGTCGCGCTTCTTGCCGCTGATGCGCAGCTTGTCGCCGTTTATCTGCGCCTCGACCTTGATTTTCGCCAGCTTGATTGCGGCGATGATCTGCTTGGCAATCTTCTGCTCGATCCCCTGCTTGACGGTAATCTTTTGTCGCGCTTGCGCCAGATTGATTTCCGGCTCGCCGACATCGAGGCAACGGATGTCGATACCGCGCGCCACCATGCGGCCACGCAGAATGTCCAGCATCTGCTTGAGCTGGAAATCACTCGGCGCGATCTGCGTTACCACCCCGTCATTCAACTCAAAACGGGCATCGCTGCCCTTGAAATCAAAGCGGTTGCCGAGCTCGCGGTTGGCGGTATCCACCGCATTGGTCAGCTCGTGCTTGTCAACTTCGGAAACCACATCAAATGAGGGCATGGTAGTGACGGCGGTTGGAGGGTGAAGCGCAGCCAACACAGCGCGCCGCTCTTGCGCTATCGTAATCACTGGTATTTTTCATTGATGATGGTGTCATGGCAGGCAAAACACCCGGTATCGACGAGGCCAAGCTTGATCGCATCGTGGCCCAGGCGAGGCGTGACGCCGAGCAGCGCGACAAGGGCTACCGTGAGCGCGCGTTGAAAATGTACCCGTGGATATGTGGCCGTTGCGCGCGTGAGTTCACCCGCGCCAACTTGCAGGAATTGACCGTACACCATCGCAACCACGATCACGATTTCAACCCGCCCGATGGCAGCAACTGGGAACTGTTGTGCGTGTATTGCCACGACAACGAGCATTCGCGCTATGTCGATTACACTGGCGAAAGCGCTGCCAATGCCGAGGCGAAGGTCGAGGGTGCGAAGGCCAACCCGTTTGCCGGGTTGGCCGGGCTGCTCAAGGACAAGCGTTGAGGGCGCAATTGAGCGCGCTTAAATCTCCGGCGCGATCTGCTTTTTGATTGCTTCCAGCAGTCTGCGGTGTTCTTCGTTGCTGTCGCCACCGCCGTATACCATTGCGCCCGAGAGACCTGTGCGATGGCGTTGGCCAATTGAGCCTCGTCCATCGGTGGCAGCGGGTGGATGAATACGCTCCACACGATGCCGTTGGCAACTGCGTAGCGGGCGTCCAGAACGGCATCAAAATTGGCTTGTAACATGCGTTGCACGATCTCGCCGTCGAGCGCATCGGTGCGCGCAATCGGGGTCATGATGCGCATGCGTCCGGCGTTCTCGTCGCCGACCAGGATCAGGGTGCGATCTTGCACGCGAAACTGGGTGGCGCTGCCATTGGCTTTTGCTTCCGGGTCGATACGCAGTACCAGTTCCACCAGCCCGGCCAGTGTCATGTCGCCGGGTAGGCGTTCCACTTGCGGTGCGGCGGGCGCCTCCTGGCTTGGTTGAGCCGGGCCATCCAATGACTGTGCCGCTGCCGTGCCTGCCCATGGCAGCAGAGCAGGCGACAATAAAAACGCGAAAATGATGCGTACAGGTGTCATTGGCGCCTCGGCAAGGGTAGGTTCGGGGTTTACTGTACCCACAGGCACGGTTACAGCGCCAGCATTTGGAGTGGTGCTTGACGCCAGCCTGTGCTGCGGTCAGTCTCGCAGATCGTCCTTGATTGAGGTTGCCATGTCCGTCACACGTATTGTATTACTGGTTATCTGGCTGCTGGCTCTTGCCGCCGTGCTGTTCCCGATCGTGCATCCGCTGGCCACCGTTGGCCGCTGGCTGTTCTGGGTGCTGCTGGGTGCGCATGTGATTGAATGTGTCGTGTTCTGGCCGCGTTTGCGCAAGGCACCCGGTTCGCGTTTTGGCCATGTGTTGAACACGCTGTTGTTTGGCATCGTGCATGTGAAGTCGCTGCCGCGCAGCTGATGCTTAAAGTCTTTCGCCGGAATCGGCCGTCATCGGTGCTGCGACCTTGCCGGAAAGGCTTGTCGTGCGGCGCAGGTAACCCCACCACAATAATCCGGCGCAGACGCTGAATGCTGCGGTGGTGGCGGCCAGCAGCACCGCGTTGGCACCGATCACGGCAGCGAGCACGCCGGCGATAAATGCGTTCAAGCCCAGGCTGATGAAGGCCTGCAGCGAGGATGCGGCACCGCGTTGGCGTGGATACATGTCGAGGATCAGCAGGGTGATGATCGGGAATGCCAGCGCCACGCCGAAGGCGTTGAGCATCAACGGCAGCACCGCCCACGGCAATGTCGGGGTGCTGGTCAGCAGGTTGTAGAGCAGATTGACCAGAGTTGCGCTGGTACACACGATGAAGCCGGTATTTGCCAGTGCAGTGCCGCTGACCCGCCCGGCGAGGCGGCCACTGGTAAACGCGCCCAGCATCATGCCGCTGATCATGGGCGCAAAGAACCAGCCAAACTGCTGCGCGTTCAAATGCAGGATATTGAACACAAAGGCAGGCGCCGAGCTGATGTAGAGAAACAGCGCGCCGAAGTTGCAGCTGCCGATCAGGCTGAGTTGCACAAATGTGTGGTTGCGCAGCATGGCGACATTGCCATGCCACAGATCGCTGGCGCGCATCGATTTGCGCGCGCTGTGCGGGTGGGTTTCCGGCAGCGCCAGCAGCACCGCCAGCAGCACCAGCGCACCGAATGCGGCAAGAAACCAGAAGATGGCACGCCAGTCGGCCCAGCCCAGCAGCCAGCCACCGATCACCGGCGCAATCGCTGGCGCCAGCCCGAAAATCATCGACACCTGGCTCATCA
>PGZL01000049.1:0-1795 GCA_002840095.1 Gammaproteobacteria bacterium HGW-Gammaproteobacteria-1
CGCCGTGCCCGAGTAGAAATCCTCCGACGCCACCGTGCCCATGAACGGCAACTGCATGTGCGTATGCGGATCGATCCCGCCCGGCATCACGTACTGGCCGCCGGCATCGATCACCTGCGCCCCAGCCGGCACTTCCAGGTTTTCACCGACGGCCTTGATCACGCCATCGGCGCACAGCACGTCGGCACGGAATTGCCGGTCGGCATTGACTACAGTACCGCCGCGAATGATGAGTGACATGTTGGGCCTCGTCGTTTGCGTGTCGAAAACGGAAGCTTAGGCGAACTGGCGGAAGATTGCGCATGTAGGTCGGGTCAAGCGCCACCGGCGCGGACCCGACATCGCTCACGCCACCGAAATGTATCATCGCACCATGCCGTCGGCTCCGCCGCGTTGCGGCTTGAGCCGACCTACGAGTGCGCCGCGCGAACCGCTGGAACGCGTTGGCATGTAGGTCGGGTCAAGCGCCACCGGCGCGGACCCGACACCGCCACGGCGTCGTGGCTTGTCGCGATGTTGGCTCCACCGCGGTGCGGCTTGAGCCGGCCAGGAGCCCCATCATCCCCGCCGCGCCAACCCCAGATACACCAGCGCCGCCAGCGCAAAGCCGACGAACCAGGCGTAGCTGTAGATGCCATCGAACAACGCCGGCACCGAGGCGACAAAGCCGGCGGCATGGGCGAAGCCGGGCAGGTTGGGCAACACGCCGATGGTCAATGCCCCGAGACCGGCCCAGTTCCAGCCGTTGCTGGCCTGATAGCGGCCGTCGTGGCGGAACAGGTCGTCGAGCACCAGTTCGGTACGGCGGATGAAGAAATAATCGGCGACCAGGATGCCGGCAATCGGGCCGAGCAGCGCCGAGTAGCCGACCAGCCAGGTGAACAGATAGGTGCCGGCCGATTCCATCAGCTTCCATGGGAACATGGCAATGCCGATGCCAGCGGTGATGTAGCCGCCCATGCGAAAGGAAATGCGGCCCGGAGCGAGATTGGAGAAACCATAGGCCGGTGCCACCACGTTGGCGGCGAGGTTGGTGGTCAATGTCGCAATGGCGAGGGCGAACAACGCTGCCACCACGCCGAAACCACCCATGCGCCCGGCCAGTTGCACCGGGTCCCAGATCGCCTCGCCGTAGATGGTGACCGTGGCCGAGGTCACCGCCACGCCGATGAAGGCGAACAGCGCCATCGGCAGCGGCAGGCCGAGCGCCTGGCCGACGATCTGGTCGCGCTGCGATTTGGCGAAGCGGGTGAAATCGGGAATGTTCAGCGCCATCGTCGCCCAGAAGCCGACCATTGCGGTGAGGCCAGCGAAGAAAGTTGGCCAGAACTGGCCTTCCTTGACGCCACCGGCGACAAACTGCGAAGGCGTGGACAACATGTTGCCGAAACCATCGGCCTGCACGTACGCCCAGGCCAGCAGTGCCAGGCCCATCAACAGCAGGAACGGCGCACTCAGCATTTCCAGCCAGCGGATCGATTCGGTGCCGTGCTTGATGAAGTACAGGTGCAGCGCCCAGAAGCCGAGGAAGCACACCGTCTGCGCCGGATCGATGCCGAGCAGCGGCAACGGCGCGCCGTGGAACGCGCCGTCGCTGAGCGCATTGGCGATCACATAGATCGCCGAACCGCCGACCCAGGTATTGATGCCGAACCAGCCGCAGGCCACCAGCCCGCGCGCCAGCGCCGGAATGCGCGCGCCCTTGGGGCCGAATGCCGAACGCAACAGCACCGGAAACGGCACCCCATGCTTGGCGCCGGCATGGCCGATCAGCACCATCGGCAACAGTACGATC
>PGZL01000049.1:1902-2518 GCA_002840095.1 Gammaproteobacteria bacterium HGW-Gammaproteobacteria-1
CCAGTCCCACGTGCGTTGACTGGCGTCGCTGGGCGCCAGATCGGCGTTCCACAGGGTTGGGTCGTGTGATTGCTGATTCATCGGCGGATACGCTCCTGGACGTGGCGAGTTGGCGATGGGTAACCAACGATCAGGCTACACCAACTATGCTGGCAAACGCGGTGCCTTCGTGCCCTTGCCACGCATGGCCCGGGCCTTGCGTGCCAGTGTCAATACCGTTTGGCCGATGTGGAGACAGATAGGAGACAGGGATAGGAGACAGGGACACCCAAGATTCGACCGGCCCCGCGACCGGCCCCGCGACCGGCCCCGGACACCCAAGATTCCGCCCAAGATTCCGAAAATTCCTACACGCCCATGAGCAGTTTGCTGACTGACGCATAGCGGTGTGCACGTCATGCTGTGGCCATGACGTATCCACGCAGCCAACTCGTTCCGCCCGGCGCGCCCGGCACCTACCACTGCGTCTCTCGCTGTGTGCGGCGTGCTTATTTGTGCGGTAAGGATCGTTACAGCAGTCAGTCGTTCGAGCACCGCCGGCAGTGGATCGAAGATCGTCTTCAGCAACTGGCAGAGGTGTTCGCGGTGTCGTTGTGGGCATATGCAGTGATGAGCA
>PGZL01000050.1 GCA_002840095.1 Gammaproteobacteria bacterium HGW-Gammaproteobacteria-1
CGTCGATCACGGCGATAGGTCGGGCGGGAATAGGCTAGCGAGTATGCCAGTGTGGCGCGATGTGGCAAGGGTGGTGTGAAAGCACACAGTCCGCAAAGCGCGTCAAAAACGCGAGCGAGCCCGGCAACCGTCACGCGATGATCCTTGCAGTCAGCCAGCAACCCGCTCGCGCAATGCCTCCTGCGCCAGCGAGTTGATGCTCTTACCTTCGGCCTGTGCAGCAATCGCCAACTGCTCATGCAGCTCGGGCGATATTCTGAGATTGAACTTGCCCGAGAACTGGCGGCGAGGCTCGATATGTTTTTCTGCGCACACCGCAAGGAACACCGCAAGCGACTTCTTGAACTCGGCGCGCAGCTCCTTCGGGTTCTTGCCGTAAAAATCGGCGCCGCCATTCAAGCCAAGGATCTCGCCGCGAAACAGATCAAGCTCCGCGTCGTATTCGATCCTCGCGCTATATCCATCGATCTTCATCATGTTCATGGCACCACTCCGTGCTGCTCCAGCCACCTGCGGACACTGGCAAGCGCGCCCTTGTCGGTGTTCGGCGAGGGATGCGGACGGTGAAAAACCCGCACCTCACCAAACAGCACGACCGTAACCCGGCTTCCTTCGCGTTGCGTGATCTCGGCCCCGAGCTCGGTGAAGAGTGCTTCGATCGCACGCCACTTGACGTTGCCACTCGTGGGCTTGGCGAAAAGGAGTTCCAGGGTTCGCTGGCTGGCCCGCTTCATTGCCGAATGGTACTGCCTTGCGGTACTACGAGCAAGCACCCGGAATCGCAAGCGCATCGTGATCATGCCGCATTTGGATCGAGTGTTCAGCCGCGTTACCAACGGCCGTTACACAGCGCTGTCCGCTGGGGCTGAATACAACATTTATCGTCGGCCAAACCCGTGCAATTGCACGTCGAACTGCACACCCTCACCACTCGGCAGGTCGTGCGCATGCACGCAGCCGCGATGCAGTTCGGCGACGAGTTTGACCACGTGCAGGCCAAGGCCAAGGTGTACGCTGCCGTCGGCGCGGTTGCGGCTGCGCACGCTGACCAGCGAGTCGAACAGTTTGTCGCGCATCGCTGCGGGTAAGGCCGGGCCGCTGTTGGCGACGCTGAGTACGCTGCGCTCGGCGTCGTGGCTGAGCGCGATCCGCACCCAGCCATCGTCGGGGCAGAAGCTGCGCGCATTGTCGATCAGTTTGTCGAGCGCCTGCACGATCAGTTCGGGCGCGCCGTGCAATGACACTTCGGTGTCGGGCAGCACGATGTCGAGCCGGCGCGGTGCCAGCAGGCTGCGGTAGGCCTCGCCGCATTCGCGCAGCAGGCCGGCGAGGTCGAAGGGCTCGGGCTCGACGCTGGCAATGGCCTGCTCGATGCGGGTGGCCTCGCTCATTGCCCGCACCAACAGGCCGAGCCGATCGACGCCGCTGCGGGCGCGCTCAAGATAGGTGCGGGCGTGCTCCGGCACATCTTCTGCCGGCAGGTTGTCGAGCGAGCTGCGCACGATCGCCAGCGGGGTGTTGATTTCGTGCGAGAGCTTGCTTGCCAGCGAGCGCAGGTAGGCAGTGTAGGCAGCCACTTCATCGAGCAACTGCGCAAAGCTGCGCGAAAGATCGCCAATCTCGTCGCGGCTGTCGGTACCCGGCAACGGCTGTGCCGGGCCATCGCGATCCATTGCGCGCTCAGCGGCATCGCGCAGGCGCCGTACCCGTGTACTCAGACGGCCGGCGAACACGAACACCACCGCGCCGGCACCGAGGCGCCGTGATCGCTGGCTGCGCCGGGCAATGGCACGGCAACGCGCAGCAGCAGGCGCTCGCCATCGGGGTCCCGTCGCCACGTCGCAGCCGCTGTGCCGGCGAGTGCAGCTTCGGTTTCTGCGCTCTGGCTGCGCATCGCAGCAGCGGGCGTATCGGCAGCAGCCGGGTCGCTATCGAGCAGCAACCAGCGATAAACCCAGCGCCGCCATGGCGGCACTTGTTCGGCGACGCCGTCATCTTGCAATGCGCCGGCTTCGGCCAGCACCCAGCCCTGGGCATCGGTTACCCGCGCCCGGGCACCGCCCGGCAACAACGGCGCCAGCGCTGCGGCGAGGCTGGCGCTGGTTTGGCGCAGCGGCCACGGCGTGTTGGCGGCGCTGCCCACGCGCTGCACCCTGCCGGCGCCATCGGCATCGATCACCTGCACCGCCAGGGCGCGCACCGGGTAACCCTGCGGCAGGCGCAATTCGAGCTGATAACCGGTGCCGGTTTCGCGCCATACCCCGGCTACCCGCAGCGCTGGCGCACGACCGGCGTCATCGCTGACCACCAGCGTGCCGTCGGCGGCATTGGCAATGCGCAGGGCGGCGCGGCCGTTGCCACCATCCAGCAGCAGTTGCAGATGATCGCGCTGCGCGGCGTTGACCCAATGGGCATCAGCGCGTGCCGGGCTGGTATCGCGCACCTGCGCAAACAGGTACAGCGCATCACGCGCCTCGCCGAGCGCCAATGCCAACTCGGTGCCGGCCAGT